>JBEAYU010000028.1:0-13035 GCA_041170435.1 Bacteroidota bacterium | reverse complement strand
GGCAATGAATCCCGAGCTTGGTTACCAGGCCTGGGTCTTTGTCACAAAGTGCACCTTGAACACGGCAGTTTTGACGACCATGTCGTGAAGGGCTTGGCGCTTGCGGCCGATGGCAAGGAAGCAACCGATGAACAGGACGAGGCCGATGGTTGAGCCGGCGCTTTCGACGGGGCCTGAGAGAAATGTGATCAGGGGGAGGATGGCGATGAGATGGAGAAGCCGATCGGAATTCTTCACGAACATGCGGGACAAGAACAGTGACCGATCGCCGGCTGTCCCGTCAGCACGGGCAACGGTGAGACTCAAAAGACGTTTTCCAATGGATGCGCCCGTCAGGCCCTCGATGAGCATGTAGAAGATCGGGGCGATGGCCCCGGCATATGAGGAGTTCACCATCAGCTGTGAAAAGAATCCCTCTTCCTGAGGCAACATCCCGATTAGGTCCCACCTCTCGAACAGTTTCACAAGATCGTCTTGAGCTTCGACGAGTACGTCCGAACTTGGCAGGTTCAGAGGAGACAAGATGAAGGTGATCGCAGCAGTGAGCAGAATCAAGATCACACCGTCGATCAGAAACGCACCAAGGCGAATGCCGAAGTCTGCCCGATAGTCTTCGATCGTTGGCTGATACCCTCCAAACGGGTTAAGTGACGGACCTTGCTGGGGAGGGGGCGGAATGTGACCATTCTCCATGAGTTACCTCTGCAGATTGAGATGTGAAAGAATGCTAACAGCGATGTCGTATTTCTTGAAAGGGGGCATCAGGTAGACTCCGCTGACGCGGTCCATGACAGCGTTGAGGAAGTTCACGGCGATGTCGATTCCGATGTCGGTGGCCTCCTCGGTCGACGTGGCCGACCTCATGCGGTCGCGCACCCACCCCGGAATGGTCATACCCGGTACCTCGTAGTGAAGGAACTCTGCATGACGTATCGTTCTCAACGGAATCACACCGAGCATGAACCGTATGTCGATGTCTTTGATCCGATCTAAGAATCGATCCAGCAGCTCCACGTCGAAGATCGGCTGCGAGAAGGCCACATGAGCCCCTTGCTCTGCCTTCAATGCAAGCCGGTCGATCTCCCGATCCAGCTCATCTGCCGCCGGGTTGACGGCGCAGCTGATGCAGAAGCCCGTTCGTGATCCCAGGGGATTGCCCATCAGGTCCTTGCCATGGTTCATATGACCCATGGCGCGCACAAGCCCGATCGAATCGACGTCGTACACGCTTGTGGCCGAAGGGAAGTCGCCAATGTGTGTTGGGTCACCCGTCACCGCCAGAATGTTGCGGATTCCCATCTCATGGGCGCCGATCAGCTCACTCTGCAGGGCCACCATGTTCCGATCGCGGCAGGCCAAGTGCGAGATGCACTCCATGCCAGTCTGCTCGGTCACGAGTTTCGAGATGGCAATGGGGCTCATCCGGAGTCGAGCGCGGGCACCGTCGGAGATGTTGACGGCGTCAATGCCATGATCGCGGAGGTAGCGCGCCCCCTCGATGACACTCGACATGTCGAGTCCACGAGGCACGTCAAGTTCAACGGTCACCACACGTCGCTGCGTGATCGACTGCATGAACGACGTTGGCACGGGTTCTGTATGCTGGCCGATCTGTTCCGGATGTGTTCGCTTCTGCACGACCGGTGTCGAGCCGATCTCGGCACCGGCAACGGCCTCGGCAATGGCACGGATCTGCTCGACGCTTGCGCCCCCATCAGCTCCGATGATCGACGCGCCGTGCTCTACGAGGCGGCGCGCGGCTGCGGCAACGTAGCTCGGTTCGGCATTGTAAACTGATTGACCATCAATGATGGTAGGAATGCCGATGTCAGGGATGGCCACCAGGGGAAGGTCCGACACACGAAGTGACTCAATGATGCCGATCATGCGCTGAGGGCCGACCGTTCCATTGGAGCCAATGGCTTGTACGCCGTGGCCTCGCAGGCGATGCGCCACGTCCGATGGGAACGAGCTTGCCAGAACAGACCCATCCTCGGGGAAAGACTTCAGTGCGATCAGTGGGATGTGTTGACTTTGCTGACGCACCACATCGATGGCGATCTCAAGCTCATCGAGATCGATGAACGACTTCAGCATCAGCGCATCAACGTTGGCGGCAAGCAGGGCAGAGACCTGCTCGTGAATGCTCGATCGCAGGTCATCCGGCTCGACCGGTCCAAGGGGGCGCATCAGACGTCCACAGGGTCCGACAACACCGGCCACCACCGCACGCGAACGCGCCGCAGATCGTGCCAGCCACGCCCCCTTGCGGTTGATCTCGTGCACGCGCGCCGAAAGCATCGACGACTCGAGGGCAAATCGGTTTGCATTGATGGTGTTGGTCTGCACCAAGCCAGCACCGGCATCAATGAACTCTGAGTGGATCCGTTCAACGATGACGCCGGAGGTGAGGTTGTATCGGTCGCATGGACGCTCGGTGAAACCGCGCCGAGCAAGCTCCAGTGCCATGGAGCCGTCACACACCAACGCACCCGCACTCGTCCAGTCACGGATGGTCGAAGATTCTAGGTGGTGAGCGCTCATGCCGGCTTTGACCCACCGAGGCCCATTCCGGTTTCGAGTGACACGGAAGTTTTTGGCCACTTCCACAGAACGGCGCACATCAGCACCATGGCGGTGTTCTTGGCGACCTTCCACCAGGAGACCTCATCGCCCCCTGACGAGCCAAAACAACCGCAATCAATCTTGAGTCCAAGCATCACTGCATAGGCAACAGCCAGCGTGAAGATGATGACCATCCCCCCGGCCAGCGAGGCACTCAGGCGCACGCGGATGCCAACCACAAGCATGATGCCGACGATGATCTCCAGCCACGGCAGGATCAGCGCACTGGCATTGACGAGGCCGTTCGGCAGGATCCCATAGTGAGCGATCGAGGTGGCAAAGGCCAGTGGCTCGACGATCTTAGGCACCGCAGCCAGGATGAAGTATCCACCAACATAGGCCCGTAGGGCAAGTCCGATCCAAGGCATCAGTGAATTCATAGCAACGTCAATTTACCACTCTGAAAGGGGCTTCACAGGACCCATGTGGAAATGAGTGACCATGCGATCACGGCAAGCACGATGACATTCAACCAATACCCGATGGTTGCAAGCACACGTCCACCGCGCAGATCACGAAGCTCCGCAGGACTCGAGGCTGTTGGCAGGGCAGAGCTAGCCATGCGCCGCGCAACGATAGCGGCAACGATGCCCGTGCCCCACACAAAGGCCAGGGCAATGCTTGCGTAGCCAAGCCATATGACCTTGGTGTGCGTCTTCATTTGGTGCCCGTATCCTCCAAGGCAAGTCGGATCTGCAGCGACAGGTCCTCATAGTGCGCCTGAGTTATCGGATCGGCGCTCTTGACTGTCTGTAGACGCTTGCGCAACGAGGCAAGTCTTGCGCGAGAGATCGCCCGCACGTCTGTTGCGTAGGTGTTGGGACGGAACATCGCCGCAAAGGCATCGGTGGACGCAGCAGGCTTTGACGCTTTGTCGATGAGCTCTTGAACGTAGGCACGGTGCAAGGCACGGCGATAGTAATCGGTTGGCTTGTTCGACGTTAGCTCGGTAAGGATAGCCCCTTCGACATCAGCATAGAGCTCGTCGACGCTGTAGGCCGTGTCGCCATACCGCGCCTGCTGGTCGAGCAGACGCAAAAGCTTATCAGAGCTGATGACCGTGCGTAGCATCCGTGTTTGAAGCGACGAGAGACGCGAGGCAACATCGGTTGGCGACAAGAGCCTCACGATGCGCTCATCAATAAGCCAGGTGGGCGTGGTAAAGACGTACTCCTTGAGGAAGGTGACAGCATCCCTCTGCCGTTGTTGTGGCAGGGGTGAGTACACTACACCCTCCGAGCCGAAGACTCTTCTTTCGATCAGCACGCCGCCGGGAATGTTCGCAACGTGTCCCATTTCGCGCGACCACTGACCGATGATGTCGTCGTAGGAGTCATTGAGCTGATCAAAGTCCTTCCCATCCTCGTAGGTAGCCATGTAGAGATAGGACATTGCCCGCTGAAGATTTTTGACCCCATACATACCGGCCTTGATGGCATCGTCACCAAGGTCTTCCGTCTGCGCGGTCGGGTCAACGATCATCCATTGCTGAGCGCCGAAGCGAAGCATCGGATCGCGCTCGGTGGCCTGTGCCCACGCACGCGTTGAATCGAGCTCCTCATCACTTGTGGTGGCCCCGATCACCGGACGGTAGCCCCACATGGTGGCGAACTTGTCATAGGGTCCAACCTTTGGCAAGACGTCCACGTCATCACCCGGCTGGGCAATGTAGTTGAAGCGGGCATAGTCCATGATCGACGGGGCTGTGCCGTACTTGGCGCAGAACGTCTTTGAGCGCAGCGAGTCGACCGGATAGGCGCTGGAGGCCTTCATGTTATGGGGCATGCCGATCGTGTGACCGAACTCGTGTGCTGCCACAAAGCGGATCAGCTCACCCATCACCGAGTCGGGAAACGGGATCTTGCGCGAGTTGGGATCGCTGACAGCTTGGGCAAAGAACCATCCCGTCTGCAACTTCATGATGTTGTGGAACCATCCGATGTCCGACTCGATGATCTCACCCGTACGCGGGTCGTGAATGTTCGGGCCATAGGCGTTCTCGATCGGTGACGGGTAGTAGCGGATCACGCTGTAGCGTGCATCCTCGGGCGACCAATCGGGGTCTTCCTCCGGCGTAGGCGGATCGATGCATCGAACGGCATTCTTGAAACCAGCCAACTCAAAGGCGGGATTCCAATCTTCGATGCCCTTCTTGATCCATGATCGCCACTTGATGGGTGTGGCAGGATCGATGTAGTACGTGATGGGCTTGATCGGTTCTACAAGTTCGCCACGCAAGAAGGCCGCCGTATCCTTCGGCTCAAGGCGCCAACGCAAGATGTACTCACGCGATACTGCCTCTGCTTCGGGTCGGGCATAATCAGTCTGACGCAGTGCGAAGAATCCCACGCGTGGATCGGCAAGGCGCGGCAGCATTGGATTCTCTGGCAGAGCAACCATCGAGTGGTGCATGGTGAACGACATCGTTTTGGAGGCCGAGTTCTGCGATGGCGTTTCGGCTGAGAACGTCACGACGTTCTCGACCTCGACATTGGTCGGAAAGCTCTTCGCATACTCAACGTACGAGCGCTCCTTGTCGAGTCCTCCCATCTTGTACTCTTGACGTACGCCCCGCCCGGGAGTAAGGATTCCCACGTCCGACGTGAACATGTCCGTAACCTCGATGACCACTGCCGACGTGTCCTTGTTGTATGCTTGGATCGGAAAGGCCCGAATGATCTCTTCGAAGTTTGATGCCTTCACTGCACGGGAGATCGGCGCTGAATCTGCAGCCACATTCACGTACGATACTGTCCGCAACAGGATCTTGTCATACTTGCGCTCCCAACGGATCACCTCCGTGTTGTTCTCTTCGCCGCCATAGCCCACCTGCGGCGTCTTGGCGATGCGGCTCACAAGCAGGAGCTCCTTGCCGAGACGAGTATTCGGGATCTCATAGAACACCTTTTCATCGATGCGATGAACGATGAACAGTCCCGAATCCGACACCGCCTCCTTGGTGATCACCTTGTCATATGGCTTGATCTTCTTGTCCTTTTCCGATGCCGGCTTATCGGTCATCTGGGAAGGGGGCGGCGCAGAAGCACAGCCGATGAAGAGCAGCGAAGGGGTCACGATGGCAAGGGCCCATCGGAAGAAGGAGCGGAGCATGGATGACCTCTGGAGGGGATAACTGTCGCGGAGTTGGTGACGCGAAACTATGCATTGATAAAAAAAGAGACGCCCGGCTGACTCAGGGGAGGGGAGTTTGGAGCTCGGGCGTCTGTGGTGATCGTGTGGCCTTTCGGTTCTGGGGGCCGTATCTGGGGGCGGCCACACGTCATATATGAGGGGACATGTGATAGAACGACGCCCCCGGGCTTTTCGTTTACTATGGGGAAATTTATCGTGTTCTTCAGGTAGGGGGCTATTTTTGACCCATGATTCCATCCAGTGGTCTATGCGTCGGACTTGATCTCGACAGAGCGAAGCTGCCTGCCCCGTATGTGGGCCAACCCGATGACCTGGAACGCTTTGCGTGCGACGTCATCGATGCCGTGCGCCCCTTTGTAGCCTGTTTTAAGATCAACGTAGCTTTTTATGAGCAGTATGGTCGACGCGGGATCGACGCATTGTATGCCGTGCGCGATTATTGTGGTCAGAGCTATGTGATCCTGGATGCAAAGCGCGGCGACATCGGCAATACCTCGGCCGCCTATGCCACCGCAGGCTTCGATGACCTACGTGCCGATGCCATCACGGTAGCCCCCTACATGGGACGAGATTCGGTCGAACCGTTCCTGGCGCACGAAGGTAAAATGGTTTATGTTCTTGGATTGACGTCGAATCCGGGCTCGCACGACTTTCAGAGGTTGGATGCCGCGGGCATGCCTCTTTATGAGCGCGTGATGCGCACGGCTTTGACGTGGCAGCGTGCCGGAGACATCGGTTTCGTGGTCGGAGCAACGGACACTGCTGAACTGGCCCACGTACGATCTCTCTTCCCGGACGTGCCATTTCTGATCCCGGGTATTGGCACGCAAGGGGGCGATGCATCCGAGACCATGGCAGCCAATGGTGCCGGCCCGGCGGTGTTCAATGTGTCGCGTGGACTGTTGTATATCGACTCATCGGAGCGGTGCATGGAGAGCATTGCTGCCGAGGCACGTCGGCTGCATGACCTTCTGATGTCACGGTAAGCCCCCTTTCATGCACATAGGGACATCAAACGGAGATGTCCTATGGCTATCGAAAATCTTCCGGAGCGGTTGCTCCAACGTGCTGCGCACCGAGCGCTGGCAGTGGGTGGGCGTCGGTGGACGTGCACCAACGGGCAGGTCGTCCAGATCATCTCACCCGGTACGGTGAACGTGCATGAGGGTCCGGACTACCTGCATCTTGCAGTACTTGCCGACGGTATCGTCACCGTTGGTGCAGGCGAGTTCCATGTCCGCTCATCGGCCTGGGAACAGCATCATCACTCGCATGACCGACGCTATAGCGACGTCATCCTGCATGTGGTGCTGCAGGACGATGCGCCCGTGGAGCGCATTCCGTGGACGCTTGTGGTGCCGTACATGGACGTGGTGCGATCGCTGCGCAGGACCGAGCCGCCGGTGGTGGGCACCGGACAGAGCATCGAAGAGGTGCAGCGCGCGGCGCTCTTGCGGCTGCAGCGTAACATGCAGCGGGCGGTGGAGCTCATCGATCGTCTTGGCATCGACGAGGCCCTCGTGGCCATGATGTCGGAGTGGCTTGATCGAATCCGGCGCAAGCGTACGCACCCGATCGGGGACGAGCAGATGCGCCTGCTGCGTCAGCTGCTGCCGAGCTCTCCGATGGGTCAGCTCATCCGCACGTCCGCAGACCTGACCGGTGCCGCCCTCTTTGACGCTGTTACCACATCCGAGCGCGTGCGCATCG
Source organism: Bacteroidota bacterium (assembly GCA_041170435.1). Classification (GTDB taxonomy): domain Bacteria; phylum Bacteroidota; class Ignavibacteria; order Kapaibacteriales; family Kapaibacteriaceae; genus UBA10438. Next base: position 5,547 of record JBEAYU010000028.1, on the reverse strand, counting down.
CCTCCGAGGGGGCGGCCCTGCGCCGCGAGGTACTTGTCAACGTGGTCCTGCCAATGTGCTGCGCCCTCGGATCGAACGAGCAATTCGTTGTGCTGCTACAATGGTACTGGTCCACGCCGGCGCTCCATCGCTATGGATCGCTTGGACGTCGGTATCCGGAGCACGATCAGGACTATGTGTGGCAGCAACAAGGTCTTCTGGAGTACTCGCGGCTGTACGCCCCCTTGAAGCAATCTCCGTAGTTTTGTCACCTATGATTACAACACTCGTTACCGGTGCCAATGGTGAGATTGGCCACAGTCTGCTTGAAACGCTTTCTTCACAGCCGGATCGTCGCATCATCGCGCTCGACCTCAATGCACTCGGTGCTGGGCTCGCATCTCACGTTCACCGCTTCGTGCAGGGAGACGTGTCCGACCCAGCGATCGTGGCCGAGCTCGAGAGCGAGGACATCGACGAGATCTACCACTTGGCGGCCCTTCTTTCGACGAGTTCGGAAAAGAATCCTGCGCTTGCCCATCACGTGAATGTGAACGGCACGATGGGTCTGCTGATGATGGCGCGCCGCATCGGTACGCGCACGGGTCGTGCGGTGAAGTTTTTGTTCCCGAGCACCATCGCCGTCTATGGCATGCGCTCGGTCGAGCAGAAGACGTCTGCCGGCGCCGTCACCGAGTTCGAGTATCTTCAGCCGACGACCATGTACGGCATCAACAAGGTGTATTGCGAACAGCTGGGCGGATACATGAGCGACCGGTTTGGTCAGCTCACGGATGAGGCCGGCGTCAAGGTGCTGGACTTCCGTGCGTTGCGCTTCCCGGGACTGATCTCGGCCACCACGGTACCGACAGGGGGCACGAGTGACTACGCGCCGGAGATGATCCATGCGGCAGCCCAAGGCAAACCGTACGCCTGCTTTGTGCGTCCGGACGCCCGCATTCCCTTCATGGCCATGCCCGATGGAGTGAAGGCCCTGCTCGATCTTGCCGCCGCACCGGCTGAGAACCTCACACAGCGCGTGTATAACATCGGCGCATTCGCCCCCTCGGCAGAAGAGATCGCCGCGAAGGTCAAGTCGGCCTTCCCCAATGCCGACGTCACCTATGCCCCACATCCGAAACGTCAGGCCATCGTGGATTCTTGGTGTGCCGATGTGAACGATTCGGCCGCTCGGCGTGACTGGGGATGGAGTCCGGACTACGACATGCAGCGTGCGTTTGACGAGTATCTGATCCCAACGATCTCCAAGGTGTACGCAAAGGGATGAGTTCCGAGCGCGTGCCGAATCGCCTCATTCACGAGGCATCGCCGTACCTGCTTCAGCATGCCCACAATCCCGTGGACTGGTATCCGTGGGGAGAGGAGGCATTTGCCAAGGCACGCGCGGAGAACAAGCCGCTCTTTGTGAGCATCGGCTATGCCACGTGCCACTGGTGCCACGTGATGGAGCACGAGTCCTTTGAGGACGAAGACGTCGCCGCGTATCTGAACGCCAACTACGTCAGCATCAAGGTTGACCGTGAGGAGCGGCCAGATGTCGACGCGATGTGCATGGACGTCTGTCAGTCCTTGACCGGGCACGGCGGCTGGCCCCTTAGCATCGTCATGGACGCCGAGCAACGCCCATTCTTTGCCGGCACATACTTCCCGCGATACTCGCATGGTGGACGTATAGGATTTCTGGATCTGCTGGCACGTCTGAAGGAAGTATGGGTCTTGGACCATGCAAAGGTGATCGAGACTGCCAAAGAGATCACCTCCGCCTTGCGGCAACAAGCCGAGGCGTCGTTTCGGGGAGACGTGCCGGAGAACGTCTTCGAGATCCTTGCCGACCATCATCGTCGGATGTTTGATGATGTGCATGGCGGCTTCTCTGTCAAACCTAAGTTCCCCTCGCCCCATCACTTGCTGATGCTGTTGCGCATCTCACATCGTACGGGTGACAAGGGGCTTCTGAGCATGGTCTGCGCCACGCTCGATGCCATGCGCGCCGGCGGGATCTATGATCAGGTGGGCTTTGGCTTTCACCGATATAGCACCGACCGGGAGTGGCTGGTGCCGCACTTCGAGAAGATGCTCTATGATCAGGCCATGATGATGATGGCCTACACCGAAGCTTGGCAGATCACGCAAGACCCGCTGTATCGTCAGGTGGTGATGGAGATTGCCGAGTACCTGCGGCGTGACATGACCGGTGACAACGGAGCATTCTATTCGGCGCAGGACGCCGACAGCGAGGGCGTGGAAGGGAAGTACTACGTATGGCACATCAACGAGATCCCCTCGAACGACGCGGCCTTGCTCGAACTCATCGGCGTGCGCGAGCATGGCAACTTTGCCGACGAAGCATCGGGCGAGCCCATGACGTCGAACATTCTACACGTCAAGACCACACGGCTTCGTGAACTCTGTGCATCAGACGCTTGGCATGCCTTGCGTCTGGAGCTGCTCACGCGACGCGCTGAGCGTGTGCCGCCCCTTACCGACGACAAGCAACTGGCGGACTGGAATGGACTGATGATCGGCGCACTGGCGCGGGCCGGCCGCGCATTTGACGCGCCAGAGCTCACGGCCATGGCCGAGCAGGCATGGCGGGCTTTCGATCATCCGCTCACCGTGCATCGCATGCGCAATGGTCAGGGGGCTATCAGCCCCTTCTTAGACGATGTGGCCATGATGGGCTGGGCATCTGTGGAACTGTATCAGAGCGCCGGCCAGTCTCACTATCTCAGCGACGCTGTCGAGGCCTCGGAGCGCATCCTAACCGAGTTTATGGATAGCGACGGCGCGCTTCGCATGACGTCGTCACACGTCACCGATGTACCCGTGAGGCAGAAGTCGGGATACGACAGCGCCTACCCTTGCGGCAACAGCATGGCAGCGTGGCTCTTTGCCAGCGTTGGCTCCATTTGTCACAACGAGCGTCTGCTTGATGCGGCCCGCTCCTGCGTACAGACGTATGGTCAGCCCCTTGCCCGCATGGCCCCCGGCTTCTGCATGCTGCTATGCACGTGGGACACGCTGGTGCATGGCACAAAGCAAGTCTTCTTCTGCGATGATCATGCATCATCCCACGGCGCCCAGCGTCGGTTCATGACGCCCTTTGATCCCTTGTCCGTCTTCATCTTTCGTCCACAGGACGAAGCAGCCCGCGCACTTCTCGCTCCTGCACTCTACCCATACGAAGCCGCTCCTCCAGGCGCTGTGCTTGTGTGTGAGAACCAGGCGTGCACGATCGTGACAGAAGAATGACGGGGTAGGCCCGTCATCCATTCCGTCATCCCGGCGAGGTCCGTCATCCCCGCGAAAGCCGTCATCCCCGCGAAAGCGGGGATCCATGCACCACAGAGAATTGCCTCTTCGCATAACTGCCCATGGCTTCAGCCATGGGACAGAAAGAAAACAGCCCCATATCAAATCAGTTTGCACAGGATTTTTGATTCCCTCATTTCCCAGGGCTGAAGCCCTGGGCAATTATGCGAAGAGTATATCACCTGGGCCCCGGCCTGCGCCGGGGTACGGAATGGGCGATGCGCGAAAACGCCGGGATGACGATGTGCGTCATCCTGAGGAGCCGAAGGCGACGGAGGACCTCGCGGGGCGACGATCATCACCCTGCCCGAAAAGGCGTCGTAAGTTTGCGCACGTCACTTGTCACTCGTCACTCGTCCCTTTTCTATGCACGACCTACACAATGGATACACGCTGCGAGAGATGACCGCAGAGGAGTTCCATGCTGCCTATGCAGCCAAGCACGAGGAGTACTTCAAGGCGTCTCTGATCGTGGATGTGACGTCGCATCTGTCCGATGAGGACCGTCAGTTGGCGCGTGAGCGAAGAGAGGCATTTCCGCAGGCATGGCGGATGCAGTGGGCGCTGGAGCATCATGGGACGTTGATCGGGTGGACCTATGGGTATCAAGTGGACCATGAGACGCTGTACATGTGCAACACCGCCATTGATGCAGCTCATCGGGGTAGGGGGCTTTACACGCGGATCCTTGCGCTTGTTCTGGAGCATGCCCGGGAATTGGGCTTTCAGCTGGTGACATCAAAGCATTACGCGTCGAACAATTCCGTGCTGGTACCAAAACTCAAGGCAGGATTCATCATCACCGGTATGGCTCTTGATGACAAGTATGGCTTGATGGTGCACCTGACGAAGTACCTCCATCCGGAGCGCGAAGCGATGGCGATCCGTCGAATCGGTGAGACTCGTCAACCCGGCACCTGTAACCTGTAACCTGTCACCTGTAACCTGTAACCTGTCACCTGTAACCTGTCACCTGTCACCTGTAACCTGTCACTTGAAACCCGATTGCGTACATTGCATCAAGGGGTTATTCTGGGAGTCATCATGAAGAAGTTTATGGTACTGCTTTTGGCGTGCTGCTGTCTGACGTCGTGTTATCACGTGCGCACAGTCGCCAATCCGGAGACGCAGAGGGATGCGAATCCAACGAGCACCACCGTGTGGGTGTATGCGTGGGGTCTTGTGCAGCCGCGCGTGGTTGCACCCGAGTGCAAGTCACAGGCTCTGCAGGATGTGCGCACGTCAACCAATCTGGGGTATGCCCTGATCACAGTCGCCACGCTCGGTTTTGTCTGCCCCCTGACCGTTGAGTACACCTGCGCCAAGCCTTGTGACGTATCTCCGGAGCCTCAATGAGTCGCGCGGCATCATCGGTCAGCCAGCAGAACCTTCCCTGGAATAACCTCCATGAGAATGTGCAGCTCACGGTGAGTGAGTATCATGAACTATGGAACCCCATGCCGCCACGAAGCACGCGCATCCCGGAGGATGTGCGAGCAACAACAGCGTTGGTGTGTTCCATCCTCGCCGATGCTGCTGCACGAGGCAAGACGGTGCGCACGGTAGGGGGCGCGTGGTCATTAAGTCCGGTTGCCGCGAGCAAGGACATCATGCTTGGCACGCGGAATCTGAATCTGTGGTTCCCTCTGGCCAAAGTCTCGTTGGATACATCGACCAGGCATGATCAAAAGCGCATTCACTACATGCAGTGCGGCTCGTCGGTTGGTGAGGTGTATTCGCGTCTTGAGGAGCGCAAACTCACGTTGCCGACCAGCGGGGCAAGTAACGGGCAGACCATTGCCGGTGCCGTGTCCACCGGCACGCACGGATCGGCCTTTACGTATGGGGCCATTCAGGAATGCATCGTCGGCATTCATCTGATAACCGGACCCAACCCGGCCACTGACAGCGTTCTTTTGGAGCGTGCATCGGATCCCGTAGCGTCGCAGAGTCTGGCACAACGACTCGGTGCGCGCATCGTACGTGATGATGACAAGTTCAATGCCGCGCTCGTATCGTTTGGAGCCATGGGCTTCGTCATGGGCTACATCATCAACGCCGAGCCCCTTTACCATCTCGAATCATGGCGTCGCGTGGTGCCGTATGATGGACTTGTGAAGGCGCTCATGACGACGCTTGACGTGGACCTTGTGCCGATGATCGTGCCATCGCTTCCGGTGCATGCCGACAAGATCTGGCACGTAGAGGTGGTGCTCAATCCGCACGATCCTGCCA
>JBEAYU010000027.1:0-18785 GCA_041170435.1 Bacteroidota bacterium | reverse complement strand
CAGTGGATTGCGCCTGTCAGCCGGACTCGAGCTCGGACTCTAAGCGTTCGCTGTGGCATCAGATCGACAAGTGTGAGCCCACCTCGAGAGTTTGCTTGACGGGGATGCCGAAGTATCTCGCGGGCGTCCTGGAGTTTCGATGCAAGAACACGAAGATCTCCTTACGCCAGCGTGCCATGCCCTGGCCATCCTGAACGGTCAGCGTCTCATGGCCGAGCACGAAGATCACATCCGTGAAGTCGACCAATATGCCATTCATCGGAAAGGACTTGATATCGTCCTTCAGCGTGAGCTGATCCATGAAGCCATAACTTAGGATCACCGTCCAGACCCCTGGGCGGATTTCTTCTTTCTCGATTCGGAAGATTGGATCTACGCGCGCCACCTTCTGAACGTCCACAGTAAGCAGGATCACGTTCTCGTGATGAACACGGTTGTACTTCAGGTTGCTCATCATGGCCGGTGGTGCCACGCCCCCTGTCCCGGTCATGTAGATCGCCGTTCCCGGCACGATCGTATAGCGGTCGATATCCTCGGCGATCACGTCGGCTAGGGGCTTGCTGCGCTGTCTGATGCGTTCCTGCAGGATCTGACGTCCACGATGCCACGTCACCATCATGACAAACGTGAGCACGGCCATCGTGAACGGCACGTAGCCGCCATCGAAGAACTTCAGCCAGTTCGCGTAGGCGAAAGCCAGATCCATGACCAAAAAGACGGCGGTGATCGACGTTGCTACGACCGTGCTCCATCCCAAAATTCGATGCATGGCGATCCATCCAAGGATCGTTGTGGTGACCATGGTGGAGACCACCGCAATGCCATAGGCAGATGCGAGCGCACCTGACGTCTTGAAGGACAGAACCAACAGGACGCAACTGATGAATAGAACCCAGTTCACCGTGGGCATATAGATCTGTCCGCGCTCTTCGTGCGATGTATGCGTTACCTTCAGGCGCGGCAGAAAGCCCAACTGAAGTGCCTGCCAGGTCAGCGAGTAGGCACCCGAGATCACTGCCTGCGAGGCGATGATCGCCGCAAGCGTCGAGAGGATGACGAGGGGAATGACGCCCCAAGATGGGACCATGTGGAAGAAGGGACTCTCAACGGTGGACCGAATGTGCCCCTCGCGCAGCAGCAGAGCCCCCTGGCCAAAGTATTGAAGAACAAGAGCGGGATATGCCACCCAGAACCACCCTCGCATGATGGGCTTGCGTCCAAAATGGCCCATGTCGGTATAGAGCGATTCGCCCCCCGTCACAACCAGGAAGACACTCCCGAGTACCACCATGGCCGTCATCCCGTGCGAACGGAAAAAGTCGACCGCGTGCATGGGGTTGATGGCATTGAACACATCTGGCGTTTGCACGGCATTGAAGAGTCCAACGGCCCCGAGAACAAAGAACCACACAAGCATGAATGGACCGAAGATCCGTCCCACGCCTCCGGTGCCGTACTTCTGAATGCTGAAGATTCCGAGCAGAATGACGAGTGTTAGTGGAAGCACGAACCGATCAAGAGCCGGTGCGGCAACGCGCAGACCTTCTACGGCAGACAGCACTGAGATGGCCGGCGTGATGATCCCGTCACCATACAGCATGGCCGCTCCAAACAACCCGAGTGCCATGACCAACCCCAATCGACCGGGCTTACCGACCTTGCTCAGCGCCAGCTGCATCAGAGCCATCACGCCGCCCTCGCCCTCGTTGTCGAAGCGCAGGATCACCGTCAGGTACTTGCCGCAGATGATCAGCGTCAGTGCCCAAAAGATCAGCGACAGGATGCCCAGCACCTCTGTGCGCCCGGGCGTGAGACCGTAGTGCGGTGAGAAGCACTCTTTCAGAGCGTACAACGGACTGGTTCCGATGTCGCCATACACCACGCCGATGGCGGCAATGGTCAGTGCGATCGCCTTGCTCCCGGTGGGTGCCGCGTGGCCGCTATTGGTCGTGTTGTCCATGGTGGACACTTCCATGTTGGAACAATTCGACCCGCACATGGCGGGCCGTGGCAAAACTACGGCGGAACCCCGCGCCCGCCGACGCTGTTTCGGGTCAGAGCCGTAGATTTGCGGCCGCAGTCGTCGTCGAGTCGCACACATTCGTCATCGAGTCGCACACATTCGTCATTCCCGCGAAAGCGGGAATCCAGGCATAATGACGGGGGCCCTCGCCGAGATGACGGTGAACCTATAACCTGTAACCTGTAACCTGTAACCTGTAACCTGATCATGTTCCAACACCCAGACTACTACAACATCGACGATCTTCTGACCGAAGAGGAGAAGCTTGTTCGCCAGACGGTGCGGGACTTTGTGGACAACGAAGTGCTGCCCATCATTGAGCACAGTGCTCGCGAGGGAGTGTTCCCGCAGCACCTGGTCAAGAAGATGGCCGAGATCGGACTGTTCGGCATCACGTTGCCGCAGGAGTACGGTTGTGCCGGACTCAACAGCACCTGTTATGGTCTTGCCATGCAAGAGCTTGAGCGGGGCGACTCGGGCATTCGCTCGTTTGCCTCCGTGCAGAGCTCGCTGGTGATGTATCCCATCTACACCTACGGCTCTGAGGAGCAGCGTCGCAAGTGGCTGCCCAAGCTTGCCGCCGGGGATGCCATCGGTTGCTTTGGCCTTACCGAGCCCGATGCGGGGTCGAACCCTGCCTCGATGAGCACCAACGCCAAGAAGGTGGAAGGGGGCTTTATCCTGAACGGCGCCAAGATGTGGATCACCAACGGCACGCTGGCTGATGTTGCGGTTGTGTGGGCCAAGCTCGACGGAGTGGTGCGCGGTTTCTTGGTCGAAAAGGGCATGAAGGGCTTCACGGCGCCTGAGATGAAGGGCAAGCATTCGCTGCGCGCCTCCGTCACCTCCGAGCTGGTCTTCCAGGACGTCTTCCTGCCGGAGGAGAACATCCTGCCGGGAGTTGAGGGTCTGCGTGGCCCCCTCTCATGCCTCACGCAGGCACGGTATGGCATCTCCTGGGGCGTTGTTGGCGCGGCCATGGCGTGCTACGACTCCTCGCTCAACTACGCGAAAACACGTATCGCCTTCGGCAAGCCCATTGCCGGCTTCCAGATGATCCAAGAGAAGCTGGTCCTGATGCTGAACGAGATCACCAAGGCCCAGCTCTTGTGCTGGAGGCTCGGTCGCATCAAGGATGCCGGCCAGCTTCGTCCACAGCAGGTGTCGCTGGCCAAGCGCAACAATTGCGAAATGGCCCTCAATATTGCCCGCATGAGCCGCGAGATCCACGGTGCCAACGGCATCCTCGACGAGTATCCCGTCATGCGTCATGCGGCCAACCTCGAATCGGTGAAAACCTACGAGGGAACCCATGAAATGCATACCCTTATCCTAGGTCAGGACATCACCGGACTGAACGCGTTTGCGTAGGTCGGTGGGGAAAAGTTCCCTATATTTGTAGCCGATTTCGAGGGGTGGGCGATGTCGCCCACTTTTCGTTTGTGCTACAGTGTTCGTGAACAAGTCGTGGAGAGGTATGAAGGAGACCCTTCCGGAGTCTGTCCGGATGGCAATCACTGAGTCCTGCGACGAGGCCGGGGTCACACTCATCGATGTGGTGATCCGCGGCCAGGCTCGTCAGCTTGTTCTCGACGTCATCATTGACGCCGTCGATGGGGTGACGCACGATCACTGTCGGTCGGTCAGTCGCGGCATTGACGAGCGACTGGAGGGTGACGATTATGCTGGCCGTCTTCGGACGGTCGAGGTTTCTTCGCCGGGTGCCGAAACGCCCGTGAAGTATCTCTGGCAGCTTCGAAAGCACGTCGGACGTTCGGTACGGGTCAAACGCACCGATGCGACCACCGTTGAGGGGGTTTTGCAGAGGGTGGACGAAACGGGGCTGGACGTTCAGCCAAAACAAACGAAGAAGGAGCCGAAGCCCCTTATCAGCATTGCTGCTGACGAGGTTGCCGAGGCAATGGTAATGATCATGTTTTAGGTGGCAGGCACTGTCTGCCCGTCATGGAGTCAACACACATGGCACGTCGGAAAGTCAAACAACAGGTCGACAACAAGAAGCTCATCATTGAGGCCTTCAACGAGATGGCTCGTGAGAAGAGCATCGATCGTGACCTTCTGCAGGGGATCGTCGAAGAAACCCTTTCGGCGATGGTGCGCAAGAAGTATGGCTTGGAGTCAAACTTTGACATCATCGTGAACATGGAGAAGGGCGACATCGAGATCTACCTCATGCGCGAGATCGTCGAAGAGGTCGAGAATCCCGAAACGCAGATCTCTGCCGAAGAGGTTCGCGAAGTCACCGGCAACGAGCCGGAGATCGGCGACGAGCACATCGAAGAGATCACGCTCGAAAACATTGCCGATTCCTTCGGGCGCCGACTTATCGCTCAGGCCATTCAGAATCTGAACCAGCGCATTCGCGACGTCGAAAAGGACAACATCTACGAAGAGTACTCCAAGCGCGTCGGCGAGGTGATCATCGGTGAGATCTATCAGGTCCGTCCGAACAACATCCTGGTGATGCACAACAAGGTGGAGATGCGCCTTCCGCGTGAAGAGCAGATCCCAACCGAGCGTCTGAAGAAGAACCAGCAGGTGAAGGCCATCCTCAAGGAAGTTCGCCGTTCGGGTGGAGCCACGGGATTGCCGGACCTCATCTTGTCGCGTGCCGATGATACGTTCATGGCGCTGCTTTTCGAGCAGGAGATCCCGGAGATCTTCGACGGTATCATCAAGATCCGTGCGATCGCTCGCGAACCGGGCGAGCGCGCCAAGGTTGCCGTCACATCGTTTGATGAGCGCGTGGACCCAGTTGGCGCATGCGTCGGCATGAAGGGCATCCGCATCCACTCGATCGTCCGTGAACTCGGAAATGAGAACATCGACATCATCGAGTTCCACGACGATCCACGTCTGTTCATCGCACGTGCATTGTCGCCGGCCAAGGTTCGGGACGTTCGCATCAGTGACGACGGGCGTACCGCCACGGTGATCGTGCCGGATGATCAGGTCTCACTTGCCATCGGCAAGCAGGGACAGAATGTGCGACTTGCCTCGAAGCTGACCGGATACTCACTGTCACTTGTCAAGGAAGGGGCTGAGGACATCGAACTCATTGAGTTCCGCGATGAGCTTGGCCGTGAGTTGTTCGACCGTCTGATCCGTGCTGGAATCGACACGGCACGGGAGTTCCTCGAAGCGGAGCCGCACATCGTGCTGGCGCTGATGGATAAAGACAAGGTTGTGCGCGTTCGCCGCATCATCCTTGAGGAATTCGAGGAGCGTGAGGACCAGCACTATTTGATCGCACTCGAAGATGCCGCCCTTGCGGCGCTGACGCCGACGACGACGACTGTTGAGTCTGACATCGCCGAATCATACGCCGAGGACACACCTGAAGTGTATGAGATGGATGTCGAGGAATCGACCGAAGCTGAAGAGGCCTCGGACGAGTCCACCGAAAATGAAGTAGAGTAATCGAAGGATGTATGGCAGGTTCTACCGGAAATAAACTGTTCAAGGTCGCGAGCCAGATCAATATCGGGCGCGATGCGATCGTCGAATACCTTGCATCGAAGGGCCACAAGCTCGAGAACAAGGCCACGACGGCGTTGACCGATGAGCAGCTGGATCTCGTGATCGAAAAGTTCGCCAAGGAGCTGAAGACCGCGCAAAAACAGCGCGAGAAGGTTCAGCGCCAGCAGGCCGTTCGCAAGAGCCATCTTGAGCAGGGAAGCACGGTATCGATCGACACGCTCGCTGAGGCCGAAGAGCGCGAGCGAGTGATCGAGGAGCGCCTTGAGCGTCCGGAGGACGTCACTGCAAAGGCCGCCCCTGCAGCCCCTGCAGCAACCCCGGAGGCGCCTGCCGCGCAGGCAGCCGCTCCGGAACCGGTCGCAGCGGCGCCGCAGGAGGAAGTTTTCGAAGCAGCCCCTGCAGCCCCGGTTGCCGAGGCCGCATCCGTCGAGGAAGCTCCATCGGCGCCCGCGGCGCTCGCAGGCCCGTCCGTTGGTGCGGTGATCGACCTTTCGGATGCGAAGAAGAAGGAACAAGCCGACAAGATCGCCAAGGCCGGTCTTGACAAAGCGGGACGGAACTACGAACCGTCTGCTGTTGCCAAGCCTGCGGCACCCGCCCCTGCGGAACCCGCCCCGGCCGCCGCTGTCGCTGCCGAGGGCGCCCCGGCAAGTGCCGAAGGCGGTGAAGATGTTGACGAAAAGAAGGGCAAGCGCCGCCGCAAGGGCGTGATCGAAGTGGAGTATAACCCGAGTGGTTCGACGCAGCTGCGCGGACTGACGGTGGTGGGCAAGATCGATCTGACCCCGAAGACATCGCCTCGTCCGAAGCGCGACGAGCGCCGTCCGGGTGACGGACGTGATACCCGACGTGGAGCCATCGGTGATGCGTTGGTGGCTCGTGGACGTGGTCCGGCGGGCACCGGTACCGGTGGTGCGTCATCAACATCGTCGGATGCCACACGCCGGCGGGACTTCGGTCCACCAGCCCCTTCGGCAGCAGCAAAGAAAGCAGACGACAAGAAGAAGAAGAAAACAGGCGCAAAGAGTCTCCGCACGCAAGTGTCGGATGCCGACGTCGAGCGCGCGATCCGCCAGACACTTTCGGGCATGGAACTTGCCCCGTCCGGTGGTCGTGCCAAGCTCCGTATGCGCAAGCGCCTCGAACGCGAAGAGAAAGAGGCCATCCGTCAGGAGGAGTTGGCGCGCGAAAGTTCAACGCTGCGCCTTTCCGAGTTCGTGACCACGGCCGACCTTGCCAACATGATGCGTGTGACCGCTTCGGACATCATCATGAAGTGTATGGGTCTGGGACTGATGGTGTCGATCAACCAGCGACTGGATAAGGACACGATCACGCTGATCGCGTCCGACTACGGATTCGAGGTCTCGTTCCTCGATGAACAGGCCGAGCAGGAAGAGGTTGAGATCGAGGATGCACCGGAGACGCTCAAGCCGCGCTCTCCGATCGTGACCATCATGGGTCACGTCGATCACGGCAAGACGTCGCTGCTGGACTATATCCGCAATGCCAACGTGGTTGCCGGCGAGGCCGGCGGTATCACGCAGCACATCGGCGCCTATCGCGTGGAGCTGCCCAACGGTCGGACGATCTCCTTCCTCGATACGCCGGGTCACGAAGCCTTCACGGCCATGCGTGCACGCGGTGCCCAAGTGACGGATATCGTGATCCTCGTGGTCGCTGCAGACGATAGCGTGATGCCTCAGACCATCGAGGCCATCTCGCACTCGCAGGCCGCCGGTGTGCCGATCGTGGTGGCCATCAATAAGGTGGACCGTCCGGAGGCAAATCCCGACAGGATCCGCCAGCAGCTTGCCGATCACGGCGTGCTGGTCGAAGACTGGGGCGGTAAGTACCAGTGCGTGGAGATCTCGGCAAAGTCCGGACAGAACATTCCGACGCTTCTGGAGAAGATCCTCCTCGAAGCAGACATCCTCGAGCTGAAGGCCAATCCGGACCGTAACGCCCGTGCAACGGTCATCGAAGCACACATCGATAAGGGCCGCGGCAACGTCGTCACGGTCATCGTTCAAAAGGGTACGCTCAACGTGGGCGACATCTTCGTCTGCGGTCAGTTTGCCGGACGTGTTCGTGCGATGTTCGACGAACGCGGCCACCGCTTGGATTCTGCCGGACCATCGATGCCGGCCCAGGTGACGGGCTTTGATGGACTGCCGAATGCCGGCGACGTGCTGCTGGAAATGGAGACGGATGCCGAAGCACGTGACGTGGCAACACGACGTCAGCAACTGCGCCGCGAGCAACAGTTCCGTGGTATGCGCCATCTTACGCTCGACGATATCTCGGCACAGATCCAGCAAGGGGGCGTCAAGGAACTTCGCCTCATCGTTCGTGCAGACGTGTCAGGTTCGGTGGAAGCTCTCTCGGACTCGCTCCAGAAACTCTCAACCGCAGAGGTCAAGGTCCGCATTCTCTACTCGGGTGTGGGCGCCATCAGCGAGAGCGACATCATGCTGGCCTCGGCATCCGACGCCATCATCGTCGGCTTCCAGGTCAACGTGCCCCCTGCCACGCGGAAGCTTGCCGAGAGCGAAAGCGTTGAGATCCGCCTGTACTCGATCATCTACGACTGTATCAATGAAGTGCAGCTTGCCCTCGAGGGTATGCTCACTCCGGATATCAAGGAAGAGATCACCTCCACCGTCGAGATCCGTGCGATCTTCAAGATCAGCCGTCTCGGAACGATTGCCGGCTGCTACGTGCAGAACGGCAAGATCACCCGGAATGACAAGGTGCGCGTTCTGCGTGACGGGTTCGAGATCTATAAGGGCACTCTCACGTCGCTCAAGCGCGTCAAGGACGACGTCCGCGAAGTCGATACCGGCTACGAGTGCGGTATCGGCATTCAGGGATTCAATGACCTTGAGGAGGGCGATATCATCGAGAGTTACAAGACCATTGAAGTGAAACGGAAGTTGTCGTAAGCAGTGTCGATCCGTACCGAACGCGTGGCCGGCGAAATTCAAAAGGCCCTGGCAAGCCCCCTGAGGTCGATCGCCGAGGAACTTTCGGCGGGCTTCATCTCGGTCACCGAGGTGCGCCTGTCGGCGGATCTTCAGATCGCCCGCGTGTTTCTGAGCGTGTTCGGCGGCAAGGGGATCACTCCTGCCGAAGTGCTGGAACAGATCGACAAGCATTACGTGGGGCGCTTGCGGCATAGTCTTGCCACATCGCTCCGACTTCGGTACACACCGCAATTGCAGCTCTTCATCGACGATTCGCTCGACCGTGCTCAGCGCATCGAGGCGATCTTGGATCGTGTGCGACCCGTCGATGGGGGCCATAACGATGACACAAACGAGAATGACTGATCGGATGACGCTCGGTCGTGCCTCGAGTGAGGTGATCGAGCAATGGTTGGAAGCAGCACGGACGGATGGTGCGATCGCGCTCATTGACAAGCAGGAAAACTGGACTTCGTTTGACTGCGTGGCAAAGGTTCGCAACCTGACGCGCATCAAACGCGTCGGCCATGCCGGCACGCTGGATCCTCTTGCAACGGGGCTTCTGGTTCTGTGCTTTGGCAAGGCAACGAAAGATATCGAGTCGCTCCAGGAAGGCCTGAAGACCTACGAGGTGGAGATTCGCCTTGCGGCCGATTCCACGACGGATGACCGCGGCGGTACGATCACGGAACATGGATGTGAGCGCATCGATGATGACGCCATCCTCCAGGCACTGATGTCGTTCCGGGGAGAGATCAGCCAGACGCCCCCTGACTACAGCGCCGTCCGCCACCAGGGTCGACGTCAGTACGACCTTGCCCGCGAGGGGAAGGACTTCACTCCGAAGGTGCGACAGGTGACGATCCACGACATCAACAATGTGAGCATCGACTGGCCGATGGTGCGCTGCACGATCGTCTGTTCGCGCGGAACCTATATCCGCAGCATTGCCCGCGACCTCGGTCGCACCCTGGGATGTGGCGGATATGTATGGTCGCTGCGCCGGACGGCGAGTGGGCATCACGATGTGAGTCAAGCGCTGAGTATCGACGAGGTGCGAACGCTGCTGACGCCGAAGGAGGATGCATGATCACGGTTCGCTACGGCGTCGATCCGATCCCGTATCAGAAGGCCACAGCCATCACCGTGGGCACCTTCGACGGCGTTCACGTAGGTCATGCCGGCGTGCTACAGCTGATGCGCCAAGTGGCCGAACGTGAAGGCGAACGCATCGTTGTGGTGACGTTCGATCCGCACCCGCAGATCGTGCTGGCCAAGGCCGGACGCGAGCCGCTGCAGCTCTTGACGGACATCGATGAGCGATGCCAGCTGCTTTCGCGGCAAGGAGTGGATATGACGGTGGTGATCCCCTTCACGCGAGAGTTCGCTTCCACCGAGGCATCGGACTTCGTCCGATCGATCATCGTTCGGGACATTGGCGTACAACACTTCTTCATTGGTCACGATCATGTGTTCGGCAAGGATCGTGGCGGCAATGAAGAGCTGTTGCAACGCCTCTCTCCCGAGCTCGACTTCAGCGTCGAGCGCATCCCACCACTGTCGTTTGACGGACTGGTTGTGAGCAGTACGAAGATCCGTGCAGCTCTGAAGAGCGGCGATCTGGCCAGCGCCACAACGATGCTTGGACGGTACTACGTGCTGCGTGGCACGGTGGTGCGGGGCGATGGACGCGGACGACAGCTAGGGATACCGACGGCCAACATTGCGCCGATCGATCCACACAAGCTGCTCCCGGCAAACGGCGTCTATGCCGTGGTGAGCGTCATCAACGGGGAAGCCCGACTCGGAATGGCCAACATCGGCGTGAGGCCGACGTTCACGTCGGACACGACGCCAACGCTCGAGGTTCACTTTCTCGACGTTGACGCCGATCTCTACGAACACGATCTCGACGTGGCCTTCATCGCCAAGATCCGCGATGAACGCCGCTTCGACTCCCGCGAGGAGTTCCTCGCGCAATTGCAGTACGACAGAATTCAAACAACTACCTATCAACATCTCATCAAGGAATGGAGGACACAATGATCTCCAAGGAACGTAAGGCAGAGGTTATCGCCCAGTACGGCGGTTCGTCCGCAAACACCGGCAAGCCGGAAGTGCAGATCGCACTTCTGACGGAACACATCAAGGCGCTCTCGGCACACTGCGAGCAGCACCGCAAGGATCACCACTCACGTCGTGGCCTGATCATGCTCGTTGCCAAGCGGAAGAACCTTTTGGGCTACCTGCAGAAGAACAACATTCTCCGCTATCGCGAGATCGTTGCTCAGCTCGGCCTGCGCAAGTAAACAACGCTGTCAATCGTGGCGGCGATCATCATCATGATGTTCGCCGCCCATCTTGATTATCTCTCCATGGCATCGTGGCACTCTTTGTCAGGGGGCTTTTCTGCAAGCCCCTTGACAAGGAGTGATGATCGACCGCGATGCCGTGACAACCCACATAATGGGTTGGCATCAAATCACTTTCGGAGTGCATCATGCACACAGTAAAGAAAATTATCAATGGCAAGGAACTGTCCATCGAGACAGGTCGCTTTGCCAAGCTCTCGGCCGGCTCGGTGATGGTCACCTACGGCGAGACAATGGTTTTGGTTGCAGCCAATGCAAGTGCTGAGCCAAAGCCCGACATCGACTTTCTCCCACTTACGTGCGAATACCGCGAAAAGCTTGCCTCGTCGGGCAAGATTCCGGGTGGCTTCTTCCGTCGCGAGGGACGTCCCACGACGACGGAGATCCTCACCTCCCGTCTGCTGGACCGACCACTGCGTCCGCTCTTCCCGAAGGAATGGCGCAATGACACGCAGGTGATCGCCACGGTGTATTCCTACGACATGGAGAACGAGCCGGATGTGCTTGCGGCCATCGGCGCTTCTGCGGCGCTGATGATCAGCGACATTCCGTTCAAGGGGCCGATCGCCGAAGTACGCGTTGGACGCGTCAACGGTGAGTTCGTTATCAACCCGACGCACTCGCAGATCCTTGAGTCGGACCTCGAGATCATGGTTGCCGGTTCGGACTCATCAATTGTGATGGTCGAAGGATCGAGCAAGGAGATCTCGGAGGACGAGTTCATCGCCGCGATGGAGTTCGCCCACCACTGGATCCGCGAGATCAACGCTCTGCAGCGCGAGTTGATGGGCATGCTGGAGATCAAGAAGCGCGAGGTTGTTCCGTCCGAGACACCGGCTGAACTCCTTGCCGCGGTTGAGTCCGCCATCGCCGAGCGCATCCGCACGCAGATCCGCATCGAGTCTTCCAAGGAGCAGCGCAGCGCTTTCCGCACTGAGGTGAAGAGCCTTGCGACGGCAGCTGCCAACGCTGTGGTGGAAGCAAATCCTGAGGCCTATGCCGGCATCAACGTCAGCAAGATGCTTGGCGGCATCGTCAAGAAGATCGAAGCACGCGAGATGCGTGAGATGATCCTTGGTGAAGGACGCCGTCTTGACGGACGTTCTACCACACAGATCCGTCCGATCGCCGTCGAGACTGGTGTGCTGCCACGCACGCACGGCTCGGCGCTCTTCACTCGTGGAGAGACGCAGTCGCTTACGACCGTGACGTTGGGTACGAAGAAGGACCAGCAGCTCATCGACGGACTCTTGCCGACGTATGACATCCGGTACATGCTGCACTATAACTTCCCGCCGTTCTCAACGGGTGAGACGGGTCGCTTTGGCTTTACGAGCCGCCGCGAAACCGGCCACGGAGATCTTGCTGAGCGCTCGCTCAAGCATTTCATTCCCGATGAGAACGAATTTCCCTACACCATTCGCGTGGTGTCGGACATTCTCGAGTCGAACGGCTCTTCCTCCATGGCAACCGTCTGCGCCGGTTCACTGGCGCTGTTCCATGCGGGCGTGCCGTTCAAGAAGGCTGTTGCCGGTATCGCCATGGGTCTGATCATGGAGGACGATCGTGTTGCCGTACTCAGCGACATTCTTGGCGACGAGGACTTCCTGGGTGACATGGACTTCAAGGTCACGGGTACCTACGAGGGCATCACGGCCTGTCAGATGGACATCAAGATCGAGGGCTTGTCGGTGGACATCATGCGCACGGCTCTTCAGCAGGCCCGTGACGGACGTCTGCACATCCTTGGCATCATGAACGCGCACATGGCTCAGCCGAACGCCGAGCTGTCTCCATACGCGCCAAAGCTCACCACCATCCAGATCCCTGTCGAGTCCATCGGCGCGGTGATCGGGCCAGGGGGCGAGATGATCCGCAGCATCGTCAAGGAGACGGGTGCGGAGATCAACATCGAGGACGACGGAACGGTGACGATCGCGGCCATCGACCAAGCCAGTGCCGACGCGGCGATTGCGCGTATTCGCGACATCACGCGTCCGATCGAGCTCGACTCAGTCATCAAGGGCAGGGTCAAGGAAGTCCGCGAAGGCCTCGGCGCCTTTGTCGAACTGAAGCCCAAGAAGGAAGGTCTCCTGCACGTATCGCAGATCGACCACCGCCGCGTCGAGAACGTTGGTGACGTCCTCAAGGTTGGGGACATCATCGAGGTGAAGGTGATCGAGGTGCAGCCGGACGGAAAGATCCGTTTGTCGCGCAAGGCCCTTCTGCCACTGCCCGAGGGCATGGAGCCATACGAGGATCGTCCACGTCCACCGCGCGATCGCGATCGTGGTGGTGACCGTGGTGGCTACGGTGGCCGTGGTGGTGACCGTGGCGGACGCGGCGGCGATCGTGGTGGAGACCGCGGTCGTGGTGGCTATGGCGGCCGTGGTGGTGACCGTGATCGCGGCCCACGCGACGACAGGGGCCCACGTCCGGAACGTCGCGACGATGACCGTCCACGTCACAACGACGACGCACCGCGTCACGACGCGCCCCGTGAGGAACGTCCACCGCGTGACGAGTCGAAGGGTGGGGGCGACGATTTCTTCGTCGGCTGATCCCGGATCATCAACCAGTTGACATTTCAAGGGGCGATGCACGACACACGGTGCATCGCCCCTTTCTGCTTCTCGTATCTTCGCGGAGCAATTGCACCATGGACCTCGCCCTTCTCATCTCGAACCTGACGAACCCCACCTTGCTGTTCTTCCTGCTTGGCATCATTGCCGTGCGGTTGAAGAGCGACCTGGAGATCCCGGCCACAACGGCCAAGTTCATCAGTCTGTATCTCTTGTTCTCGATCGGCTTCAAGGGCGGTCAGGAGCTGGCGCACCATGCCATCACGGCGGAGATCGTCTGGTCATGCATTGCCGGCCTTGTCATCGCCTCGGCCATTCCGCTCTACGCATTCCACCTGCTACGTCGGTGGCTATCGGTTTCGGATGCGGGGGCCATTGCTGCGTCGTTCGGTTCCGTGAGTGCGGTGACCTTTGTAGCGGCCTCATCGTACCTCGAGGCCCAGGGCATGACCTTTGGCGGGCACATGGTTGCAGTGATGGCGCTGATGGAATCGCCGGCCATCATTGTTGGCGTGATGTTGGTGTTGTTCTACGATCGCGACAGTCGGTCTTCGGTACGCATGCGCGATGTCTTGCATCACGCCTTCACCAACGGCAGCGTGCTCATGATCACGGGCAGTCTTGTCATTGGCATCATCTCTGACGAGAAGGCGGCCATGGGCATCAAGCCATTCACCACGGACATCTTCAAGGGTTTCTTGGCCATCTTTCTGCTTGAGATGGGGCTTATCACCGGCAACAGGTTGAAGTCATTCCGCGAGCACGGGTGGTCGGCCGTTGCCACCGGCATCCTCCTTCCGGTCATCAACGGCTGTGTTGTGGCCTATGCCAGCCAGCTTGTCACCCACGACCCCGGTAACCGCTTCATGTTCGCCGTCCTAGCCGCCAGTGCCAGCTACATTGCCGTCCCCGCCGCCATGCGCCTAGCCGTCCCCAAGGCCGATCCCGGCCTGTACATCCCCATGGCCCTCGGCGTCACCTTTCCCTTCAACATCACGTTGGGCATGCCGCTGTATCAATTGATTGTGACGAGTTACTAGTGACCGTAACAGCCCCGGGCCTTGGCACGGGGCCCATTCCGGTAGATGCGTCACGTTTCTGGGTAACAATGACTCATAGACCGTAGCGAGAGCACAATAGTGTGTTACTCGGGCGCATCAGTAAGCGTCTTGTTCAACCCAATTGAGGTGGGGAACGTGGCTAAGCGAGAAGAATCGTCGGTCGTAACAACGGCGGAAACACTAGACTTTGACTCTCTAGTTTCCAGCATCGTTGATGTCAATCGCCAAACACAGAAGATCGCTGTAAAGGCTGTTAATGCTGCACTATCGATTCGGAATTGGCTCATTGGGTACCACATTCTTGAATTCGAGCAGAAAGGGAGCAACCGAGCCGCCTATGGGGAACGGCTAGTGGAGATTCTTTCGCGACGCCTTTCCGAACATGGTATGCAAAGAGTTACACCCCGCGAGTTGCGTCGATTTCGACAGTTCTATAACGCCTATCCGAACATTTGGGAGTCAGCGACTCCCGAATCAATGTTGCGGTCAGGTTTTGGCGAACTAGCTGCCATGATGATGAGGACTACTGGCCACATTCGAGACTTCGAACACACTAGATCAGGATCTTCAACGAAGTCCGCTCCCGACTTATGCGTTCCGCATCCTGAGCTTCTGTTGTGTGTATCGTTCACTCACCTGGCCGAGATTATTCAGCTACCTGACGAGTCTCAGCGCAGATTCTATGAGTTTGAATGCATGCGTGGTAACTGGTCTGTTCGCGAGCTGCGGCGGCAGATTGCCAGTCTGCTATACGAGCGTAGCGGGCTCTCGAGGGACAAGGCTAAGCTGTCTCAACGTGTGAGAGCATCAGCCGAGCAATTGAATGCTGAGCAGATCGTACGTGATCCGTATGTGTTTGAGTTTCTTGGTCTTCGGCCACGAGAAGCAATGGGAGAGACTGATCTCGAAGGCGCACTCCTCGATCGACTGCAAGACTTCTTGCTGGAAATGGGGCACGGATTCTGTCTTGAAGCGAAACAGAAGCGCATCCTCATTGGAGATGAGTACTTTTTTGTGGATATGGTCTTCTACCATCGAATACTCAAATGTCATGTCCTCGTTGAGCTGAAAGCAGATGCCTTTCGTCATGAGCATTTGGGGCAACTGAATACATACGTTGCCTACTACAAGCGGCATGAAATGACCAAAGGTGATAAATCACCGATCGGAATTCTGCTCTGTACCCAAAAGAATGAAGCACTCGTTGAGTTTGCCCTCGGGGATATCTCGAATCAGCTGTTTGTCTCCCGCTATGCCTTGGAGATACCAGACAGGGCCGACATGGAGAGCTTTCTGAAACAGCTGGCTACAGAGCTCGGCCGCGATTAGGCAGCGAATCGTCATTCCGTGACATCCCGTCGCCCCGGGCCTTGGCCCGGGGCCCATTCCGTCATTCCCGCGAAAGCGGGAATCCATGCGTTATGAAGATAGATCCTGCTCTTCGCACAATTGCCCAGGGCTTCAGCCATGCGAGACCTGCGGTGCGAGACCTGCGGTGCGAGACGGCTGCGCCGTGCGAGACGGCTTCCCACAATTACCCAGGGCTTCAGCCATGGGAAAGCAGAGGGGCAAGCCCCCTTACAATCAATTGTGATTGATTCTCCTCTTCCCAGGGCTGAAGCCCTGGGCAATTATGCGAGGCCCGGGGCCCATTTCGTCATTCCCGCGAAAGCGGGAATCCATGGATTGTGAAGATAAACCCTGCTCTTTGCACAATTGCCCATGGCTTCAGCCATGGGAAAACAGAGGGGCAAGCCCCCTTACAATCAATTGTGATTGATTCTCCTCTTCCCAGGGCTGAAGCCCTGGGCAATTATGCGAGGCCCGGGGCCCATTCCGTCATCCCCGCTTTCGCGGGGATGACGCATGGATCCCCGCTTTCGCGGGGATGACGGACCTTCGCGGGGATGACGGGCCCCGTGAAATACCGGCGTGGTGCCATCGTCGATAAAACAGGGGTGTGCACACGGTGGCGCGCCCATCATTGATCACAGACGATGGAGGAATTGCCATGAAACTCGTCATGCTGATGATCGTTGGACTGCACATGATGCAGTCAGCCTACTCTCAACGCCAGGAGTTTGTGGTTCACCCAAACGGGTTGATCTACAGTGAACACACGATGGGCAATCTGCGGCGGATCGTCGATTCGCTCAATCTTCGATTCAAGGTCTGTGATTTCGAGGCAAGGTTTGTTTCGCGTGCTCAGGCTGTTGGGCATGTGATTCGGTTGGACGTCGGGGATGTTGAAGCGGCACGTCAGGCACTGGCCGAGAACATGCCATTCGAGGTGTTCATTGAGCGATTCCCTAAGGCGACGGTTGAGCGCAACACGTTGGTCATACGGCACGCAAGCACAGACTCGAAGGGGGCTTGGGAGGTCTCCTATGAGGTGCTTGATCCTGCGCTTGAGAGATCCTTCTCGATCACCGATGCAGAGCCATCGGCACAGTTAAGAGATCTATCGGGCAGATGGCTCTTTCGATACAGTGCTTCAACCAAGTATGCACGAGAACATCTCGAGGGCGTGTACTTTCCTACTGAACTGCGACGGTACACCTTGCCGGAGCGGTACTCGCAGATGATCGGTTATGCGGACTGCTTGATCGATACATCCACGACGAAGTACATGAGTGAAATGTCTGATGGAAGAGTGCAGCTCCCGGCAAACTGGACCGAGCTTGGCCGCAACGCGCAGGAGGCGTTGCTTGATTCGATGCGGCGCACGAAGGTCATCGGCTATTGCAGCATGGACGAGGGTCCACGCATCCATGCCCTGAACATTGCGCTTCTCTCTGCCGAAACCCAACGCTGGGGTGTCTTCATCAAGGCGCATCTTGATATCATGAACGACCGCTTCGATCGGAGGTCGGACGGTAGCTATGCCATGGGTGGACGCAACACCTACATTCGCGAGCTGGAGGAATTGAACATCGGTGTTCCGACGCTGTTGCTCGGCACCATGTTTCGGATCGACAATCCGGCAGCGAACCACTACCGCGGATCACTTGGTCGCATTGGCCGCGCGATTGCCGAATCACGTGTCCGCGAAGACATCGAATCCCGAATACTCGCCATCGTGAGTGATTCCGAGGTCGACCTCTACAACCGCATCGTGTTCTACTACCTGTACGTGAGTTGTGTTGAGCGCAGAGAAGATGCGGACCAGCGTGAGCGTGCCATGGAGCAGCTCGCCTTGGCCGCAGTCACGCTACCGGAGTATATCCGCCTGCGGCTCTCCGAAAAGAAACGGAAACGATAGAACCGTCTATCCCACGACCCAAGCCAGCTACCGGACGTATGATCCCTCGCCCCATGACCATGGGGAGGGGGATCAGAACATGTAACCGAGGCCGAGGCTAAAGACCGAGAACGAACCTTTGAGGTCGGGTGTTGAAATGCTGCTCGGGACGGCATTGGCCAGGCCGAAGTTGAATGAGGCCGACACGCGCAAAGCGTCGATGTCGATCCCTGCCTCCAGGCCGATGCCATAGTCGAGGGTGGCGAAGTCGGATCCGCTCTCCGAGCCGAAGGTCAGATCAGCATCGACAGTTGAGCCGTTTGTGGTGGTAGTGCCTGAGCCGGCGAAGCCGTAGCTAAGGTAGGGTCCGGCGCCGACGAAAACATCGTCGAACCTATAGTGCACGGTGACTGGGACATGGAGGTAGATCGGATTGGCCTTTCCGGACGTTGCAACGCCGAATGTCGTTGCTTCGCTTGTGAACCCTTTACCGAAGATCTGCAGGCCCGTGTTAAGTCGAAACGCCCCCTGAAGAGGAACATCCACCTGCGCCCCCACGTGCAACGTCGGCAACCACGAGATCGTCGATGGCACATCCGGACTGAAACTCATTGTCGAGACATTGAGTCCGGCCTTCGCCCCAAACCGCACCTGTGCCTGCGTACTCACAGCCCCAACAATGATGGCGCAGACGATCGTCACGGCAATCTGATACGTCTTCATGTTCGTCCCCTTTGTTACAGATGAAGCCCAAAGATATCGCATTGTTTTCTGGTGAGGACCGTGTCGTAGGGGCGAGACGCGTAGGGGCGAGACGCAGTCTCGCCCGACATTCCGTCACCCCGGCGCAGGCCGGGGCCCATTGCGTCATTCCCGCGAGGTCCTTCGGCCCTTCGGGCCTCAGGATGACGCTCGCTTTCGCTTTGAAAAGCAACATCTGTAATCGCCGCGCGTAGCGCGGCGATTTGATTGTTCCCCCAAAGAAATGCGCGGTGCGTCATCCTGAGGAGCCGCAGGCGACGAAGGACCTCGGCCCATT
>JBEAYU010000026.1:0-9540 GCA_041170435.1 Bacteroidota bacterium | reverse complement strand
GCCTCAATGAGCGAGGCGTCAGAGCCTACGCCGCATGGGTTGTTGTGCTTGACGATCACCACCGTCGGCTCGTCGAACTCCACGCACAGCCCCATGGCCGCATCGATATCGAGGATGTTGTTGTACGACAGCTCCTTGCCGTGAAGCTGCTCGAAGAGCGACGTGAACGTGCCGTATAACACGGCGTGTTGATGCGGGTTCTCCCCGTATCGAAGGGGCTGATCGATGCGCAGCGGCAGAGCCCCCTCTGCAAGGAAGCCCGTGATACCGCGTGAGAAGTACTGCGATATCCGTGCGTCGTACTGTGCTGTGTGTGAGAACGCCTCCATGGCCAGCTGACGTCGAAGATCCAACGTCGTGCCGCCGCCGCGGAGCTGGTCGATGACGGTGTTGTAGTGGTTCGGGTTGACGATGATGGTGACGTGCTCATGGTTCTTTGCCGAGGCGCGCACCATGGCGGGTCCGCCGATGTCAATGTTCTCGATGATAGCTGCATCGGTCGACGCCGGGTTGGCGACCGTTTGTTCGAACGGATACAGATTCACCACCACAATGTCGATGTGCTCAATGCCGTGCTGCTGCATCTGCTCGCGGTCCGTGGTGTTGTCCATTCGGCTCAGGATGCCGCCATGGATCTTCGGGTGCAGCGTCTTGACGCGTCCGTCCATGATCTCCGGGAACCCCGTCACGTCCGAGACACTGGTAACGGGGATCCCGGCATCCTTTAGTGCTTTTGAGGTGCCTCCCGTGGAGATGATGTCGATGCCCAGAGCGTGGAGCTCACGAGCGAAATCGACGATCCCTGTCTTGTCCGAAACCGACAGAAGTGCGGTCATGAATCAGCCCTGATGTCCGATGAAACTTTTAGGGAAACTTTCGGCGCAAAGCTACGGTTCTGTTTCCGACCGGCGGGTCGGTCGTCGTATTTTCGCCCCATCCAACGGCAGATTTTTCTTCACAGGAGCAGACATGGCAACGACGTTAGATAAGTCGGTCATCACGTGCGACATGGAAGGGGTTATCGAGACCTTCAGTCCGGGCGCACAGGCGATGTTCGGGTACTCTCAGGACGAAACGATCGGTAAGCTGCGGGTGAGCGCGTTCTCACCTGGCGAGGTCGTACTTCAGAATCTTCCAGGGTGGCTGGCAACGGCCGTCAAGGAAGGTGAGTGGGTGGGGGAGACGAACTTCATGCGCAAGAACGGCGAGAAGTTTGGTGCCCGCATTCGCATCACGCCAACATTCAAGGGTGGACAGCAGGTTGGCTTCTGTGGGGTCACCGAGGAGCTTGATGCTCCCGTGAACGTCCCCATCAAATCGAGTACAAAGTTCATCTCGTGGCTCGTGATCACGCGAGCCCCGTTCCTTTCGGCAGCATTGACGCCATGCTTCATCGGACTGGCCTATTACCGTGGCATCGATAACCCGGCTGATCCCATCAACTGGTTCCTTGCCGGTCTGACGATGCTCGGCGTGGCCCTGTTGCACCTGGCCAGCAATGTTTACAACGACTACTTCGACGTCAAGAGCGGCACAGACCAAGCCAATACGAAGTACTTCGTTCAGTATTCAGGGGGCTCACGTGCCATCGAGCTTGGTCTGATCGATCTGAAGGGCACACTAAAGGTTGCTTCCGTGCTTGCTGTGATCGCCTTTGGAATCGGCTTGTATCTGACCTCGGCAGTGGGCACGGGCGTGCTGGCAATTGGACTAACGGGCTTGGCACTCGGATACTTTTACACGGCACCACCGCTTCGCCTCGTGGCTCGTCACGGTCTTGGTGAGATCACCATCGGTATGGCTTTTGGTCCGCTCATCACCATGGGTGTGTACTACGTTCTGACGGGACAGTACAGCTGGGAAGCTTTTCTCTTTGGTATCCCAACGGGCTTGCTGACGACCAATATCCTGCTCATCAATCAGGTGCCCGACACCGAGGGCGACGCGTCAACGGGCAAGAACCACCTTGTGGTGACGTTCGGATACGGCATGGCACCGGTGTTCTATGCGATCTTCCTCGCCGGAGCCCTTGGCGTAACGGTGTGGCTCGCGTTGGCCTACAGCAAGCCCCTGCTCTATGGCGTGGCTGCCATCGGCGCCATCTGGGGCGGATGGATCACCAACTACATGCGTCAGAACATCAACAGTCGCGCACTCGTCAAGGGCAACGTTGCCACCATTCAGCTTCAGGTGGCATTTGCCGTCCTTTTTGCGCTGGCGATGATCTTCTAAGGCCGACGGACAGCTTTAGCCGATGACACCCAGTGCATCGGCGGCCTCATCGGCAACGTGAAAACTACCGCAGATAACGGTCGTGCCCATAGCACGAGCCCCCTGCACAGCTTCGGCCACGGATGCATACTCAGTGATGTGTTCGTGGCCGACGTGTTTTGCGACGGCAACCAGATCGTGCACCGGCATGCTGCGGGCGATGTGCGGCGCGCACAGGTGCAGAGTTGCGTTCAGAGGTAGGATCTCGGTGAGCATTGATTCGACGTCTTTATCGGCCATGGCACCAAAGACGACATGCAGGGGGCCGGCAATGCGTGAGTCCATGAGCGTGCGCACTAGCGCATGAAGTCCGGCTGCATTATGGGACACGTCCACGATCGTGGTCGGCTCACCCGGTACGATCTGCGTGCGAGCCAGAATGCCGCTGTTTCTGCGAATCGAGCGAAGCCCCCTTCGAATATCCTCATCGTCGATCGCAAAGGAGCGCTCAAGAACGGTGAGTGCCGCAATGGCAGTGCCGATGTTGGCGGCCTGATGCTGACCCGTCAGCTCGCTGACGTAGTACTGGCGCGTATCGTCGCGGATCACGGAGACACTCATCGATAGGTCGGCATAGAACGCATCAACATCAACCGAAACAACGTCCTCGGCGAAGATCAGTTCCGAGGCTGTGGCCTTGGCCCGACGTTCAAAAACATCACACACCTCGGAGCTGTTCGGTCCGATCACGGCCGGAACACCCGGCTTGATGATGCCGGCCTTTTCGCCCGCGATCTGAGCGATCGTCGTTCCCAAGTACTCCATGTGATCGAAGTCGATGGATGTGATGATGCTCACGATCGGCTGGCAGATATTCGTGGCATCCAAGCGTCCTCCGAGTCCTGTTTCGATCACGGCAACGTCGACGCGCCGTTCGGCAAAGTACTGGAAGGCCATGGCCGTGGTGACTTCGAAGAACGTACCGCCCATGGTCTTGGCCTGCTCCATGAGGGGCACGGCAAGGCGTGCGACGTCGTCGTCGGAGATCGCAACGCCGTTGATGCGAATGCGCTCGTTGAAACGTCGCACATGGGGCGACGTGTATAGGCCGACAGTGTAGCCGGCCTCAGTGAGGATCGATGCAAGGATCGAGCACGTCGAGCCTTTGCCATTGGTCCCTGCCACATGGATCGTGTTAAGCCGCAGATGCGGATCTCCAAGTCCTCCGCACAACTCCGTGATCCTCTCAAGGCCCGGCCGAATGCCCGCATGAAAGGTCATTGCGAACAATTCATCGAGTATGTGTTGTACGCTCATCGGGGCACAACATAAAAAAGGCCCGCCGTATGGCGGGCCTCTTTGGCGTTACATTTTTACCACATTAAATCAGAGCATTCACTCTGAAACCGGCTCACTGCTTTCGAGGTCTTCGATCGTCGTGGAGGCCGACGCCGATCCATCCGCATTGTACTTGTCTGCGTTTGGAACGGGGTGGTTCGTGTTGTACTTGGCGATCTCATCGGCTGAGGCTGCGCGCAGGTATTCGACGGCCGAAAGAACGATCTTCTTCTGCTCCTTGTCGAACTCAACGACCTTCAGAGGAAGGACGTCATCGACGTTGAAGAAGTCCGAGATCGTGCGCACAGGCGCGAACGACAGCTGGGAGACAGGAACGAATCCATCGACGCCTTGCGGCATTTCGACGATCACACCCTTGTCGATGAGGCGAACGATCTTTCCTTCGGTTTGCATGCCGACGGCGAATTCCGACTCAAAGATGTCCCACGGGTTTTCCGAGATCTGCTTGTGTCCGAGTGAGATGCGGCGATGCTCGTTGTCGATAGCAAGCACGACAACTTGGAGCTCGTCGCCCTTCTTGACGAATTCGCCCGGATGGCGGATCTTCTTCGTCCAGGACAGGTCAGAGATGTGCACCAGTCCGTCAACGCCCGGTTCAAGTTCAATGAACACGCCAAAGTTCGTCAGGTTACGAACGATACCCTTATGGATCGAGCCCATTGGGTACTTGGCCATGAGGTCGTTCCATGGATCTGGCTCGAGCTGCTTCATGCCGAGAGCAAGCTTACGCTCGGACTTGTCGATGTTCAGAACGGCAGCTTCGACGACCTGGCCGAGCGAGACAACCTGCGATGGGTGCTTGACGTGCTGCGTCCACGACATTTCGCTGATGTGGATGAGACCTTCGACGCCCTTCTCGATCTCGATGAAGGCACCGTAATCGGTCAGCGAGACAACCTTGCCGCGTACGCGCGAACCTGGCTCGTAGCGCTCGCCGATCTGATCCCATGGATGTGGCGTCAGTTGCTTCATGCCGAGCGAGATGCGCTTGCGGTTCTCGTCGAAATCCAGCACCACGACCTTGACCTGCTGATCCAACTGTACGATCTCGCTTGGGTGCGAGACACGTCCCC
Source organism: Bacteroidota bacterium (assembly GCA_041170435.1). Classification (GTDB taxonomy): domain Bacteria; phylum Bacteroidota; class Ignavibacteria; order Kapaibacteriales; family Kapaibacteriaceae; genus UBA10438. The sequence goes on along the minus strand of JBEAYU010000026.1, from coordinate 4,897 downwards.
ACGAGAGATCCGTGATGTGCACGAGTCCGTCCACACCACCAAGATCGACGAACACGCCGAAGTCGGAGATGGCCTTGACGGTTCCTTCCAGCACAAGCCCCTTTTCCAGAAGTTCGAGGATCTTGCCACGCTGCTCGGCCAGTTGCTCTTCGAGCAGGACCTTGTGCGAAACAACCACGTTCTCGCTTGGATGGTTGACCTTGACCACGCGCACGTCGATTGCACGACCCACCCATGCGTCGAAGTCGCGCACTGGGCGAACATCGATCTGCGAGCCGGGAAGGAATGCTTCGATGCCCAGCAGGTCAACGACCATTCCACCCTTGATGCGGCGGAGGATGCGGACCTGGGTGACGGTCTGTGTTTCGGCAAGCTTGAGGATCTCTTCCCACGTCTTCATGAAGTCGGCACGGCGGCGGCTCAGCATCAGGCGGCCATCGCCGTCTTCGATCTTCTCAACGAAGACATCGACGACTTCACCGGCTGTGAGCAGCTCTGCACCAACGAATTCGGCGCGTGGGACTACGCCGAGTGACTTGAAGCCGATATCAACAAGGATCTCATCCTTCGTTACCGAGATCACAGTGCCGTGCACCATGTCGTCGGCCTTCAGCGTTGAGACCTTTGACTCAAAAAGACTCCGGAACTCGTCATCGCCCATCATGGGCTCAGCGATCTCGCCATTGACGATGTCAGCAACAGCAGAATGCTTGCGCGAAGGGGCTGGCGCTGACGCCGCAGCGACCGTTTCCATGGAAACGTCAGCTGCTGCAACTTCTTGAGTTGCATCCGGTGTTTGCTCGATAGATTCAGACATACGATTTTCCTACATTGCCCGTCGAAATGATGCGGCCCTCCATCAGCTCGACGGAATCATCATGATAGTGTAACAAACCCAGGGCCCGGGAAAGACCACAAACTTACGCAAAAGAGGCCAATTGACAGCCTGAAACCCCTCGCCCTAACCCGGGTTTTTTGGCATACCGATTGGTTCGGGGAAAATGACGGGAACACACAGTATCGCACCGGGAGACGACAATGGAATGGTTTGATGCATTCGAAGAGCTGATGGCGTCGATCGAACGCTTTGTCTCAGCCAACGGGCATGCTCCATCCGAGGTTGCGGTTTCTCCCCATCTCTACGCCTGGCTGTCGGACATCCGGCGCGAATCCGCGCGGCTCTCCGGCACCGAACCTGAAGACCCCAGCACCATCCCCACCCCGTACGGACCGGTGCGCCTCCAGATCGATGAGGCCCTGAACGAATTCGAGATCATTCCGGAGTAGGGTCGAGACGCAGACTCGCCCGCTTCCGTGTGGTACGTTGTTTGCCCTCAGCAATATTGAGCGCAACGGACGTCGCGGCTCTTCGAAGTTGTGGTGTTAAACCGTATCGTTCGGATGGTGGCAAGGCATCGGCTACCGGAGACGGCGCGAATCAATTCCATAGATCTCTGCCAGACAAACAGGTCGCGGAAAGTTGTGATCATGTTGGCTATCTCCAATGTTGGTTAACCCGATAGAGCCAATTCGATCAATCTTCGTGACATACAATCACGACGGCACCTAAAACCCAAAACCCAAAACCCAAAACCCAAAACCTGCCGTAATTTGCCCTCACGCGCCCATAGCTCAGTTGGATAGAGCAGCAGCCTTCTAAGCTGCGGGCCGCAGGTTCGAATCCTGCTGGGCGCGCAGGGGCGCGGCATTTTGCGCCGATGAGTGCTCATCACAACAAGCAGGTGGTTCGATGGGATACATGAGTGGTTTTGGCAATGAGTTTGCCACAGAGGCTGTCAAGGGGGCTTTGCCGGTTGGACGGAATTCTCCGCAGAAGCCCGCCTTTGGACTGTATGCCGAGCAGATCAACGGCACGGCCTTTACGGCACCGCGTCAGGAAAACCGGCGCTCGTGGATGTACAGAATCCGGCCATCGGTCGTACACCGTCCCTATGAGAGGATCGACAACGGACTGATCCGCTCGACGCCGTTCAATGAGGTTGAGACCACTCCGAACCAGCTTCGGTGGAGCCCCCTGCCGATCCCTTCGAAGCCGACCACCTTCATTGAAGGGATCGCTACCATGGCCGGAAGCGGTGATCTGACAACGCATAGTGGATCGGCCATCCACGTCTATGCGGCCAACACCTCTATGGTCGACACCTTCTTCTACAATGCCGACGGTGAGATGCTGATCGTCCCCCAAGAGGGCAACCTTCGATTCCTGACCGAGATGGGCATCGTGGATGTTGAACCCTATGAGATCTGCGTCATTCCACGTGGCATCAAGTTCCGCGTGGAAGTGTCAGGGGGCGTGCGCGGCTACATTCTCGAGAACTACGGCTCGCGCCTGAAGCTGCCTGACCTTGGCCCGATCGGTGCAAATGGTCTTGCCTATCCTCGCGACTTTCTTACGCCTGAAGCATGGTATGAAGAGCGCACCGGTGAATTCGCCGTGATCGCCAAGTTCCAAGGAAATCTCTGGCGCGGAACCTATGATCACTCGCCTCTGAATGTTGTGGCTTGGCATGGCAACTACGCGCCGTACAAGTATGACCTGCGAAAGTATCAGTGTATCAATACCGTGACGTTTGACCATCCCGACCCGTCCATCTACACGGTTCTGACGTCGGCCTCCGATACCCCGGGCGTGGCGAACATCGACTTCGTGTGCTTCCCTCCGCGCTGGATGGTGGCCGAAAACACATTCCGTCCACCATGGTTCCATCGCAACTTCATGAATGAGTACATGGGGCTGATCGACGGGGTGTACGATGCCAAGGAAGGGGGCGGGTTCGTGCCGGGAGGTTCGTCTCTGCATAACTGCATGAGCGGTCACGGGCCTGACGCCGATACGTACAAGAAGATGACGACCGCTGAGCTCAAGCCCACAAAGATCGATGGAACAATGGCCTTCATGTTCGAAACGCGGTTCGTGTGCCGCCCAACGGCCTTTGCAATGTCTGGCGCAGAGCTGCAAAGCGACTACTGGGAGTGCTGGCAGGGCCTCGTGCCGGAGTTTCGCACGCCGTGATGTATATTTGCGCCCCATCACAACCATGAACGAAACACGGCCAAGTCCCGTGCGGTTGTACCAGGCCCAATCCCGCCAGGTCCGGAAGGAAGCAACGGTCAGCATGTGTACAAGGCGCCACGGTCAACTTGGCCACTTTTTTTAGTACGATGGTACGTCGGATCCTCATCAATGCTACGTCAGGTCATCTTCGGATAGCGATTACCGAGGATGGGAAGCTTGCTGAGCTGTTCACCGAGACGCCCGACAGCGAGCATCAGGTCGGCAACATCTACCTGGGCAGGGTCATGAAGGTGGCCCAAGGCATGAATGCCGCGTTTGTCGATATTGGACTCGGACAAGATGCGTTCCTGCACTTCAGCGACGTAGACTCGACGATGGAGGAAGATGCCACCGACGACGGTGATGACGAACGGCCGGTCACGGAATCGGTAGGTTCCGCCGATGTAGCTCTGAGAACATCAAAGGTCGATTCGAAGCGCCGCCTGCCCACGTTCAGCACCAAGCGTAGCGGAGAGATCAAGATCAATCTCCAGGCGAAGCAAATGGTGGTCGTGCAAGTAACGCGCGAGGCATACCATCAGAAGGGCGTGCGCATCACCACGAAGGTCGGACTGACCGGACGCAACGTGGTGCTGCTTCCTTTCGAAGAGACCATCGGCATCTCCCGCAGGATCACCTCACCGCGTGAGCGCAAACGCCTGCGGCAGATCGCGACCTCACTTCTCGAGCCCGGCATGGGATGCATCATTCGGACGGCCGCACAAGGGCTCACCGATGATGATGTTCGGCGCGACTTTCAGTCGCTACTTGATGACTGGCGCGAGATGGAGAAGGATGTTCGTACAGCGTCAGGACCGATGCTGTTGCATCGTGAGGCAAGCATCGCCCATAGCGTCATCCGTGACGTCCTCAAGGAAGACGTCGCACAGGTGGTGGTCGATGACCGTAAGGTGTTCCGCGATGTGAAGGCCTACGTCCAGCGCTCTGCCCCGCACCTTCTGGATCGACTGGAGTTTTACGGCGACACACGTCCTATGCTTGATGTCTTCGGTATCGAGCGAGACGTATTGCTATCTCACTCACGGCGCGTGCCGCTCCCGAGCGGCGGATCACTGATCATCGATCACACCGAAGCGATGGTGGTGATCGACGTCAACTCCGGAAGAGCCTCCAACGAACGCACGCAAGAGGGCATCGCCGTGAAGACCAACTTCGAGGCGGCCAAGGAAGTGGCCCGGCAGCTGCGACTGCGCGACATTGGCGGCATGATCATGATCGATTTCATCGACATGAATCAGGAAGAGAACCGACGTCGGCTGGTCAACGAAATGCGACGTGAGCTGCTTCGAGACCGAGCAAAGACGGTGGTGCATCCACTCTCCCCACTGGGGATCTTGCAGATGACGCGTCAGCGCATCCGCCAAAGCATGGCCGAGCGCACCAGTCAGGAATGTCCCTTCTGTTTGGGTACAGGACGTGTGATCTCTCCCGAGAGCGTGGTGGCCGACATCGACCGATGGCTTCGCCGGTTCCGTGCCGGCACGTGGTCGATCGGTGTGACGATCGCCTCGCATCCATACATCATCCATTACATTCAGCGGAATAGGTCGGCCACCATGAATCGATGGCTGCGTTCGTACTTCCTGCGTGTTCATTTACGCGAGGACGACACCATTGAGGCCGGTGACTTCCGATGCTTCTCGGGCACATCCTCGAACGAAATCACCAGTAAGTACCTGTGACCCAGTCCGATCACGCCCCTTCATCAATCACGGTGCTCGGATCGACAGGGTCGATCGGGACGCAGGCGCTCGACATCATCGAACGCATGGGGCAGGGGGCTCGCCTGCGCTGGATCAC
>JBEAYU010000025.1:0-24423 GCA_041170435.1 Bacteroidota bacterium | reverse complement strand
AGCGCCGCATTGAGATACAGTCACTGACGTGGACCGCACCGCTAACGCGCTGGAGTGTTCTTGACATGCGTGGTCAGATTGTCTGCTCCGGACGCCACGATGGCCCCCTGCCACTTCGGATAGATGCTTCCGCCTTGGCCACCGGCATCTATGCAGTCGAGCTGGTTGCTGGAATGCAACGAGCAAATGCTCTGGTTGTGATCGGCACGCCGTAGGGCGAGTCAAAGGCCTATCAGACCTTAGGCGTCCAACACAATTGTGTTTGCCAAGTCACCGAGTCGGTCGATCGAGCAGTTCACCACATCGCCTGGCTTGAGCCACCAGGCAGGATCGTACACTTTGCTACCGTTGAGTTCCAGGAAACAGCCGGTGCCGCAGGTGCCGCTGCCGATGACGTCTCCGGGATAGAGGGTGACGCCATAGCTGGCGCGTTCAATGATCTGCGCAAACGTCCATGACATGTCCTTGACGTTGCCGACGGATACGTCGGTACCGTTGATGACACACTTCATGGCAAGGTCGTAATGGTTCCCGACCGGAGTTGATGTTGTCACGTCAGCAAGTTCGTCCGGCGTCACCAGCCACGGGCCGAGCGATGTGGCAAAATCCTTGCCCTTGGCAGGACCAAGATTCAGCTTCATTTCCTGCATCTGGAGAACGCGTGCGCTCCAGTCGTTCATGACCATCAGTCCGGCAATGTACGCGTCAGCCTCGGAGGCCTTGATGTTGCGTCCCTTCTTGCCAATCACGATGGCACACTCGAGCTCAAAGTCCAGCTGCTGGCAGTGAAGGGGCTGAACATGGATATCGCCCGGACCAAACACGGCCTGGTGATTGGTGAAGTAGAAGATCGGGATCTCGTCGAACTCCGGAATCATCTCGAGTCCGCGATTGCGCCGTGCGGCCTCGACGTGCTGACGGAATGCATAGCCGTCACGCATCGACGTTGGATGCGGCACCGGAGCGCAGAACGTTGCTTCGCCAACGGGAACAGCGCATGCTGCGCGTGCAGGTGCCTCAGCACCGGCGAACCACGTCACCGCCTGCTCTACGAGCGTGCGTGCTGCCTCGCCCCCTCGCAGATAGGCAAGCATATCTGCGGGTGCACCGGCAATGCCGGTTGCTGCAACGTCAACGATTGAATCACCAACGAGGACGCCAAGGCGTTCCTCACCATTGCGAAGGATCGTACAGAGTTTCATGTCGGGTTAGGGGGCTTAACGGTTCAGAGCATGACGCAGCGACAGGATGCCGACTGTGCCGAAGCCAAACAGGAACATCAGCTGGAATGGAATGGCAGCGATCTCGAGATAATGGACCGAGTTGGCAATGCCAAAGACGAAGTACGCGGCGAAGGCGAGCTCGACGATGACGATCCAGCTGATCTTGCGCTGAACGTAGCGCTTCTGCTTCCACTGATCGTTGTTCTGCTGAATGGCAAACTTCGGTGTGCGCTTGAACTCCGACTTCTTGCCGATGAGCGCTTCAATGACTGCGCGCGTGTTGTTCACGGCCAACCCCATGGATCCGGCCATGAAGACCGGGAACAGAAGCAGTCGACGTTGCCAGTCAAGGTGAATGGCACGCTGAGCATACATGTAGAACAGGAACGTTGAGATGCTGGCCAGAACGAACACCGACATGATGCTGTAGAAGTCGTTATATGACATCAGTCCAAACAGCTGCGTCGGCGAAGACTCGGCCGCATTCTTGATCACCACGATCGGCACATTCAAGAACGCCACCATGATGATGAACGGGAAGACAATGTTACTCGTCAGGTGGACAGTGCACTCGAGCTTGTGCTTGAGCGACAAACCGCTGCGCCATACCGATGGAAGAAGCTTCTTGGCGGTCTCGACAGCCCCCTTCGTCCAACGGAACTGCTGCGTCTTGAGCGAGTTGATATCGGCTGGCAGCTCGGCCGGTGAGGTCACGTCGTTAAGGAACACAAAGCGCCATCCCTTGAGCTGGGCGCGGTACGAAAGGTCAAGGTCTTCGGCCAGCGTGTCACTGTGCCAGTTGCCGGCGTCCTCGATGGTGGCCTTGCGCCACACTCCTGCGGTGCCATTGAAGTTGATGAAGAATCCTGCCTTGTGGCGGATCTGCTGTTCGATCACAAAATGTCCGTCGAGTGCAAGTGCCTGCGCCTTGGTCAGGAAGCTGTAGTCTTCATTAAGATGTTCCCAGCGCGTCTGCACCATGCCAACCTTCGGATCGGCAAAGTAGGCCACCGTCTTGCGCAGGAAGTCTTTCTTCGGAACAAAGTCCGCATCGAAGATGGCGATGAACTCGCCCTTGGCAACGGCCAAGCCTTCCTTGAGGGCGCCTGCCTTGTATCCCTGACGGTTGGTACGGTGGATGTGCTTGATGTCGAAGCCCTCGGCACTGAAGCGGTCAGCAAGTCGACGTGAGATCTCCACCGTCTCATCGGTCGAGTCATCCAAGAGTTGGATCTCCAGACGATCCTTCGGGTAGTCGATCGCGCAGACTGCCTCGACGAGCCGGTCGACAACATAGAGCTCGTTGTAGAATGGCAGCTGGATCGTCACCATCGGTAGTTCATCGAGGGTCGACTCCGGCCTGGCATGCACTACCTTCTGGGTCTTGTGGTAGTAGTAGATCATCACGAGTCCATGCAGTCCAAATGCGAACAGCACGCACAGTGAAAGGAAGTACACGGCAAGAAGAATGTCTTCCATGAAGGGGGCTTATTGAAACGGTGGATGAAGCTGAACTGATGATGTCTGTCACATCACCGCTTCACCAGTCCGAGACGATGGCCAGTAGGACGTCATCAGCGATTCGGCGAATGGCTCGCTCTGCGGCGAGCCGTCGTCCCTGCGTGGGATCGCTGACGTCGTAGACGTCGAAATTCTCGAACGTCCGTTTCCATACCACCACGTTCTTTACGGCATCGAAGTATTCGACTTCGACACCGACGACGATGCGTCGATTCCCCTCCAGATCCCCCGACTGCAATGCTGCTATTTGATCCTGTACCTTGACCAGGATCGGAGAGAGTCTCGCATCACCGTTATCCTCGACCAGGCGAACGGTGTTGTCACTCCTGAATCGGCTCACCAGCACGTCGGTTGCGAACTCCCGAAACGTTGGGTCGCCGAATCCACTTCGATCCACCACCGAAGCGATGGAGATCGTCGTGATATGCTCCGGAACTGATCCGCCGCGGAACGAATAACAGCCGCACAGCGTGATCATCAGGAGTCCAAGAACGACATGCGAAACTAGATGCATGACGGTGTGGTCATGATGACGGATGTATGAATCGTTTTTCACCAAAGCACCTCTCCGGCAAAGGGGTTCGATGTCCTCTCCAGTCCGATCGTCGTCTGCGGTCCGTGGCCTGGCCAGGCAACATAGGAGTCCGGCAGCTTGAACAACTCCGTGCGGATCGACTCAATGAGTGTTTCCATATCGCCCCCTGGCAGATCGGTGCGTCCTACACTCTGATGAAACAGCGTATCGCCGACGAACACCCGTGCGTTGGGTTCGTCCACGAAACAGATCCCACCCTCGGTATGCCCGGGGGTGTGAAGAACATCAAGCTGCCCACCTGAGGCAAGCCCGACATGGCTGGCCGTTGAGTCGATCGTAACGGCATCGAGAACTGGATCGATGACGAACGGAAGGGGCCAGATGGTATGGGCCATCGGATCGGTTAGCCGGTACAGATCGGCCACGTGCACGGTCACCCGAGCCCCGGTCTCACGCTTTATGCGCGCACAGTCGGCCGTGTGATCCCAGTGTGTGTGGGTAAGCAGGATATCCGTCAAGCGCCATTCCTGCTCGCGGAGTGTGCGCATGACTGGTTCATGAGCGCCGTAGGGAGCGTCGACGAGGTAGGCCGTCGAGGTTGCTGGATCTCCTACCAGGTAGCAGTTGGTCGCCACCGGACCACATTCAAAGCAGAACATGTTTCGAAGTTACGACGGGTATTGTCCGGCCTTTCTATCTTTGCAACGATTCACGAGGAATAGCCATGTCAGGAACAGATCCACTTGTCAACTACGTGCCGCTGATGATCATGGTCGCCATCGGCCTGATCTTTGGTGTGAGCAACATTCTTCTGGCCGAGAACCTAGGTCCACGCAAGAGCACACGCTCAAAGCTGACGACCTATGAGTCGGGCATGGAACCACTCAAGAGCGCTCGCGAGCGTTTCACAGTGAAGTTCTATCTCGTGGCCATGATGTTCATTCTCTTCGATATTGAAATCGTGTTCATGTACCCGTGGGCGGTGCAGTTCCGGGAACTCGGAGGCTATGGTCTCGTGTCTATGCTCCTGTTCATGGTCCTGCTCTTTGCCGGCTACCTCTATGTACTCAAGAAAGGTGCACTCAAATGGGATTGAACGAACAGATCGCACGCGACGGATTCGTTACGACCACCGTTGAATCACTGATCACGTGGGCTCAGCGCAACTCGCTGTGGCCGATGCCCATGGGCATCTCCTGCTGTGCCATCGAGATGATGGCCTTTGGTGGGCCTCGTGCCGACTCGTCACGTTTTGGCTCGGAACGTTTTTCGTTCTCGCCGCGTCAGGCCGACCTCATGATCGTTGCCGGAACGGTGACCTACAAAATGTCGTGGGTGGTCAAGAAGGTCTGGGATCAGATGCCCGATCCGAAGTGGTGTATCGCCATGGGCGTGTGCACGTCCACCGGAGGCATGTTCCGTTCCTATCCGGTGGTACAGGGTATCGACCAGTTTCTTCCGGTTGACGCCTACGTTTCGGGATGCCCACCGCGTCCGGAGGCCCTCATGAAGGCACTCATGTACATCCAAGAAAAGGTGGCCCAGTCGAAGCCGCAGCTGATCAACCTTGGTAAGGACAGTGGCGACGTGCGTCGCTCGGATTTGATCCTGACCCCGTAATGATCATTGCCGGCATCATGACGGGCACGTCGGTCGATGCGATCGACATTGCAACGTGTGATATCACATCAAAGGGAGATCGTCAGACGATCTCCCTTTTGTCGTTTACGTCAGCCCCCTTTCAAGAAGAGACGCGTCTGCTGATCCATCGCTGCATGATCGGCGATGCGAGCATGCAGGAGTTATGCGACGTGCCGTTTGTACTTGCGCGCGAGTTTGCCGAGCGGTTGTCTGATCATATGGATGCCTCAGGCATTCGGCCCGAGGCGGTGTCAGTGCATGGACAGACCTTGTGGCATCACCCGCCCGCATCAACGTGGCAGGCCTTTGCCGGACCCGCGCTTTCGGCCCTTACCGGAATGACGGTGATCCATGACTTCCGCTCTGCCGATGTAGCCATCGGTGGTCAGGGGGCTCCCCTGGTACCGATCTATGATCACGCTATGTATGCCGACGACACCGTCAACCGCGTTGCGCTCAACATCGGCGGTATGGCGAACATGACCATTCTGCCGGCCGGTGTTTCCTCCGAACGGGTTATCGCCTTCGATTGTGGTCCGGGCAATGTCTGGATCGACGGTGCCACGCGGCTTACCTACGGAAAGTCCTTCGACACCAACGGTTCGATCGCCAGAGCCGGCAGCGTGCTGCGACCGTTTTTGGCCGAGCTCACGTCGCTCCCCTACTTCGCAGTTGATCCCCCAAAGTCCACCGGGCGTGAGCTGTTCACGATGCAGGAGCTCAAGAGGCTCATCACCAAGTACTCGCATCCGTCAAGCCCCTTGGAAGACGTCGTCACAACGCTCACGGAGCTGACGGCATGGTCGATCGTCGACCACCTGCGACGCTATGCCGCCGAGACCGACGAGGTGGTCGTCTCTGGAGGGGGCTCGCAGAACACGTATCTCATGGAGCGTCTATCGGTCCTGAGCTCCGAGATGGCCTCGCGCTGGACGTTCCGAATCGATACGCAATGGGCTGCCAAAGAGGCCATGGCCTTTGCCTACCTCGGCTGGCGCACCCTGCAGGGTCTGCCGGGTAACATCCCATCGGTCACCGGTGCCGAGCGCGCCGTGGTTTTGGGGACAATTGCCCGCGCGTGAACTCTCTGTCGGACACGTGCGTTTCGTAGTTTTGCGCCGGTCAAAAAGCCGACGGCAACGCCGCTCTCTGCGCACGGCACCGCCCAGCCCCTTACCATCACATAACAGCACAGCAGCCATGAGCTTCAACCTGCAGTTGTCCGAGACCCATGAGATGATCCGTGAAACGGCCCGCCAGTTCGCCAAGGACGAGGTGGCCCCAACGTCGATCGAGCGCGACAAATCTGGCGAGTTCCCAACCGAGATCGTCAAGAAGATGGGCGAACTGGGCTTTCTCGGCATGATGGTGTCTCCTGAATGGGGCGGCTCTGGCCTTGATGCGCTGAGCTACGTCATCGCCATGGAGGAGATCTCTGCGGTGGACGCGGCGGTGGGCGTGGTGATGTCGGTGAACAACTCGCTGGTATGCTGGGGTCTAGAGACTTACGCCAACGACGAACAAAAGGAAAAGTGGCTACGTCCGCTGGCCACCGGCGTGGTGCATGGCGCGTTCTGCCTGTCAGAACCGGAGGCTGGTTCCGACGCAACATCGCAGCACACCACGGCCGAAAAGGTCGACGGTGGCTGGGTGCTCAACGGCACAAAGAACTGGATCACCAATGGAACGACGGCCAGCACCTACCTCGTGATGGCGCAGACCAATCGTGAGATGCGTCACAAGGGCATCACATGCTTCATCATCGATCGGAACACACCGGGCTTTGAGCCAGGTCTGAAGGAAGACAAGTTGGGCATCCGTTCGAGCGACACGTGTTCGATCGGTCTGACCAATGTCTTCGTTCCCGATGATCAGATCCTGGGCGGCGTGGGCATGGGCTTCAAGATCGCCATGGAATCCCTCAACGGTGGTCGCATCGGTATTGCCGCTCAGGCGCTCGGCATTGCCAAGGGATCGTTCGATGCTGCACTCGTGTACTCAACACAGCGCAAGGCATTCGGAAAGCCGATTGCAGACTTGCAGGCCATTCAGATGAAGCTTGCCGACATGTCAACGCGACTCGAGGCCGCCCGCATGCTAACCTATCGTGCTGCCTACATGAAGGATCAGCACCAGAACTACATCAAGGCCGCTGCTCAAGCCAAACTCTACGCATCGAAGACCGCCGTCCACAACGCCCTCGAAGCCATCCAGGTCCACGGCGGCTACGGCTACGTCCGCGAATACCTCGTCGAACGCTACCTGCGCGATGCCAAGATCACCGAGATCTACGAAGGCACCAGCGAGATCCAGCACATCGTGATCGCACGCGAGCTGCAGAAGGAACTGTGACGAGTGACATCGTAGTCCCATAGCTGAAGCCATGGGCAGTTATGCCAAGAGCCGTCCCGCACCGCAGGTCTCGCACCGCAGGTCTCGCACCGCAGGTCTCGCACCGCAGGTCCCGCACCGCAGGTCTCGCACCGCAGGTCTCGCACCGCAGGTCTCGCACGGCAGGTCTCGCACCGCAGGTCTCGCACCGCAGGTCTCGCACCGCAGGTCTCGCACCGCAGGTCTCGCACGGCGCAGCCGTCCCTCACCTATTCAACAATGATCTTTGTAACACCGGTTACTGTTTTCACAAACACCATCATTCCGCTGTGCACGGATTGGACGTTGTAGATTCGGCGACCGCGGATATCGACGATAGTGCTATTGTCGCCCAACTGTTCCATCATGGTGATGAACGCTTCTCTGCTCATGGTGCGGCTCTCTGATGCAGGGGGCGTTGGGGTATCGGCAACAGAGGTTGTTTGCTGGGCGTATTGATAAAGTCCGTTGCTTGTGGCAAGCAGCATGGTGTCGCCCGTAATGTCGAAGTCGCATACCGAAAGGTTCGATGTGAAGCGCTCATCGAAGTTCCACGTCGTGCCGTTGTCGGTACTCACGATCATCGACCCAGGCATTACGCCCAGAATCGTTTGCGCTCCTGTGCGCACGAAGCGTCCCGTTGTGGGAACCCATGGTCCGTTGAAGAACAACGCTTCTGAGGCGCTCCAGGTCGTGCCGTCGTCGGTGGACGTCAGCACGCGCACGTTGTCCAGACCCTGCCGGTTGATGTTCTCTCCGATGATTGTATCGTCGCTGAAGGTGGCCGAGAGAGCCACAAGCAGTCCACCGTCAAGGCGCTGCACGGGATACACGTAGCTGCCGGCCTCCGACGGAAGCGTTACGGATGCGGTGGTGCCATCGCTGAGCAGGCGCACCATACCGCCGCGACGATACGGCTGGCGCACAAGATCTGTATCGGCGCGCACGGCGCCATAGTACGATATCAACAGTGCCCCGTCTTGCAGAGGCACGAGCGAAGAGGCATAGCCGGGCTGGAACCGCACGCTGTCATACGGCACTGCTGTTGTGCTTGCCCCAGTCGGCCCCACGATGGTCACCGACCGGTGATCGGCAAATGCCCAGCGCTTGGCATCCAGGCGGCTCCATGCCTGCGCCGCCACCGGAGCCAGCGTGTCGAGCATGTCTCCCCCACGTCTCAGACGCCGCACCACAGCGCCGGCATGCACCAGCGTATCGCCATCGTCGGCACTCCACGCCTGCGGACGGCGGATGCCATACCACGGAAGGGCCCCGTACAGAAATGTCGACTGGTAGATGTCCTTGACGCGGCCCTTGAGCTCGTCATGGAAAAGCGACGGATGGGTTATGTATCCAAAACCGGGCCGCACCACGCGTGTGACACATCCCTGATCCGAGACCACTATGGGACGGCCCTGTCCATCTCGCCACGTGGCCAGCATACCCTGATATGCCGGGAACGTTGAATCCTGCCCGACGAGAGAGGTCAAGGCAAACGGATAGGGATGCAACGGTGAGGTGATCAGATCGGATGGATAAAAGCTGTGACCAAGCGAAACTCCGAGATCTCCGTATACATGCTGGCTTGGGAAGATGTCACGCCAGGACTGCAGATGGATGGTTTGAAAGTCGGGATGAATACTCCAGCGGATCCATTGCGGCCAACGCTTTCTATCGGTAAAGGCGATTCTAACGGAATCGCTGTCAAAGCGAAAGACATAGAACCATTCGTTCTGTATTCGAAAGGAATGTGGCTGAAATGGCAGTGATAATGTCGTCATTGAGTCGCCCACCATCATCGCAAAGAAGCCGGTAGAGTCTTGGTAGAAGATACTGTCAGACCACATCCGCGTCATTCGCTCTGGTGAGAGCTTCCGTTTGACGCCGTTTACGGCCATACTGTCGACACGCACAAAGGTTGTATCACCTGGGAGAAATCTGAACAGAGCACGCGGTTGTGGCTCGCGATTAAGCATCGTGTACCATCGGCGGCCGTTCCAGACGGGTGGACGATTAGTGGGATGATTATCTTTTGACCCGTCTCGGAGGGGCGTTCTGTGGACCGTTGGAAAATCCCACGCGGTAGTGTAGTACTTCCTGCCACTCTTGTCCTGCAGAAACAAAACAGAATCAACTCCTGGCAGCTGAGAGGCACCGACCAATATCTCCGGCAACAAGGCACTATCTGTCAAATCAGCGGTGTATATGTAACCGGATCGAGTCGGACCATATGGGGAATTGTTGAATCCTGCTAGCTGAATTGCTTCATCGAGGAAATGCGGTGTCACAGTGAACCGATCTTGAATCAGGAACTGCTGCATCGCAAACTGACGTGCGCATAATCGAACTCCCGTTCCGACATAGGCGCAGTTGGCGTAGTCGAGGTTGCTAACTCCATCAATGCCACGATTGTCGAGACGCAGAGTCATCGAGTCTAGGTCAAACCAAAGAAATCCACGTTTCTGCATCATAGAAACGATCCAGGACGATGCCCCAAGCCGAGCCTTTCCCTGCGTTCGATAGTCACTCTGCGGGCCTGCTAGAACGGCATAAAGCCTGCGCATTCTACTGTCGGTTTCTGAGGCCTCAGCTTCGAACGGAACACACATAGGTAACAACAGCAGGCTGATCCACAGAAACGCTAACAAACACGTGTTGCTCATCGGGGGAGGGCTTCCAATTCGTGGCGAAACACAAGTATTTTGGTCTATCAAGACACAGGTTGGCTATGCTGGAAAAAGACAACAGTCTCCAACAACGTTTATGTCGCAGAACGGCCAGCGCAGACCGCTTACTGACAGCAATTGAATTCCGGACATGTGCTCGTTTCATCACAGCTTGCACCTTGGCAGATTCCATCGTCACACACTACAAAGGTCGACACGCGGAAAGCGCAGATACCATTAATCCGGTCCCAGGCAAAAGCATACGTACAAAACTTGCACTCATCGAAGAATCTGATGCAGTTCGCAACACGTTTCGTGCATTTAGGCATTGCCACTTCCCAGCAGTACAGACCATTATTCGGCACCACGAATCCGTAGGGTGATGGTAGCATGCACCCGGTGTCTCGAATATGACAAAGGATCGCACCAAGAATATCCCGATGTGTACTTCCTACTGGGAACGCGGCGGTAAAGCATACCTCCTTCAATACCGACTTCCGATTCTGTCCTAATGGCGAACAGTTACCTGCTGGGAACGGGGCAACGTAGTTTGACTCGCAGAACTTCAGGTCGACGTTGTAGGTTACCCCGGCAATGCAGACGTCCACATTGTACGTCTTGTCAATCGCACAGTCACACTTGTTATTGAGAGGATTGCCCCCGCCCTGTGAATACACGGGCACGATTGCGGCCGCGATAATGACGACCATGCACAGCGACAAGTACATCAGATATTGAGGAACTTTATTCATAAAGCCTCTTCAAGATTTTGACAAATACGTGATTGCTTCACTATCGTGTTCAAAATATAGTTCAGTCACATTTGTGTTCCAAACATAGTTCAACGGGCGAGAATGCATTTCTCCCCTACGCAACAATGATCACCGACGGGCGAAGCCGTCTCGCCCCTACTCAAGGATGATCTTTGTTACACCGGTTACTGTTTGCACAAACACCATCATGCCGCTGTGCACGGATTGGACGTTGTAGATTCGGCGACCGCGGATATCGACGATAGTGCTATTGTCGCCCATCTGTTCCATCATGTGGAGAAATCCCTCTCTGCTCATGGTGCACTCCTCGGGCCGAGGAACGGTCGCTACAGACATTTCGCGGTAATGACGATCAACCGCATGGATCCCCGCTTTCGCGGGGATGACGACGTCAGCGGGCGAGACTGCGTCCCGCACCGCAGGTTCCGCACCGCAGGTTCCGCACCGCAGGTCTCGCACCGCAGGTCTCGCACCGCAGGTCTCGCACGGCGAAGCCGTCTCGCACCGCAGGTCCCTCACGGCGAAGCCGTCTCGCACCGCAGGTCCCTCACGGCGAAGCCGTCCCTCACGGCGAAGCCGTCCCTCACGGCGAAGCCGCGCTACGGAAGGCGTGCTCCGAACTTCACTTCCCAGAGGCGTTGGAAGCGCGTGATGTTGCCGGTGTTGTTCACCGAGCGGGACACGTCGAGCTTGAGATAGCGCATCGCGTCGGAGTTGTTGATGACCGTGAAGGGAATGGTCACGGTGATGGTGGAGTTGCCGGCAAAGTCGCTGACTTGCCCAGTAAGGCGATAGGAGACGTCGCTCCAGAGTTGACCCGATACGGTGAGACGGGTCTGTGAGAACTCTGCACCCAGGTCCATTTGAACACTTTGAACGATGCCGCCGATGCCGCTAAGAAGATCACCGAGGGCCGATGTGGCAACGGCAGAAAGTGATGCGTTGACCTCGCCGACGAGGTTGCCTTGACCAGTTGAGACAAGTTCATCCTGCGTACGGCCAAGCAGGATCAGCATCAACGCATCTCCGGTGATCTTCGCCGAATCGCCCTGCTGCTTGCGGTCATTGCGATACACAGACCAGCGGGCGATTGGCTTCTGCTTTGTGCCGGAGATGGCGATCTCGACGCGAAAGTCTTCAGGACGTTCATTCACAAAGCGTCGATCGCGATAGACGGCCGTCAGGTCAAGTGTGGGGTTGGATAAGCCCCCTAACGTGAAGTCCAACGTACCGCTGGCTAGGAAGGGCTTGTAGAACTTGTACGTGCTGGTGCCGTCCTTCACGCGCACGCGACCACGGAGGTTTGTTGAGTTGTCAACGAAACGACCGGTGAAAACCAGAGGGATCGTTGCATCCACCGGCTCGAGGTCGGCGATAAGGATCTCGAATACGCCAAAGACCATCGTCATGAGCGTTCGGCCCTTGAGGTACACGTTAAGATCGTACCGCAGAATGTCTGAGAACGATGCCGTCGTTGTTTTGATAACGTTTTCTACGACCTTACCGACGTCCTGCATGCCATCTTTGAGCATCTGAGCGGCGAGCTTTGCCGTATCCTGCTGCAGCACATCCATGATACTGTTGTATCGCCGCGCGGAGTCACTCGATCGGTTATAGATGAACGACGTGTATCGTGCCTTTGCCCCTTCCCTTTCTTGTGGAAAGACGATGTCAGCAAAGAGAACATCGACGTCGCCTTCGAGATGGGGCTCGTCGAGTGTGCCGAAGAACTTGATCGGTCCTCCCTTGCCGTTGGCAATGACGACGTCTCCAAAGATCTTGGGATTACGAGCCTGCGAGCCCTTGTTCATCACGAGGATGCCCGGCGATCGAACCTCGAAGTCGACTCTTTGTACCGAAAGTCCATCGAATGTCACCGTACCCTCGGCGTTGGCGATCCCGTTGCGACGATCACGAGGATAGTTACGTACGGTGATGGTATCGAGATAGAGCTTCGACCCATCCAGATGCAACGATCCTTCAGCGCGGTATTGAATATTCGTGGGCGATGCCACGAAGCTGGCATTCTTGAACCGCGCACGTCCCCCTAGTTCGATGTCGCGCGGCGTTCCCTTGACTGTCACGTAGCCATTGCCGACACCTTGGACCTTTTCGACGGCAGGGAGGAACGGTTCCACGGCTGCAAGTGCGAGGTTCGTGGCCGTCAGATCAATGTCGATAGGCTTGTCCATTACCCATCGCCTATCGACTGTCGTCAAGGACAGGTCAAGGGGCAGTTGATTGATCGCAACGATCAGAGCGCTCTTTTCTGTCAGCAGTCTGGGATTGCGAATCGTAAGCGTGCCGACACAATTCTGCTGACGGTAGGAAACCGAAGCCACCAGCGACCCGATGAGCTCGCCGTTGTAGGTGAGATCATCGGCATCAACGCGCATCATGTGCTCGGGGTCACTCCACGACCCGTTGATGATCAAGTCCAACTTCGAGATGCCACCTTTGAGGTACGTCACCGGATGTCCATCAGGCAGCGACACAAAACGGCGGATGTCGGGGATTGAAAAGTCCGAGAGTCGAATGCGCAGATCACGGAATCGGTCGGCAGAGACCAATCCGTCAATGGCCACAACTTCGGAATACAGTCGACGCAGGAGCAGATTTGACACTGTCATTTCCGCGTTAGCAATTCTCACCGTAGAGCGGCGAATGCTACGCCAATCGAGCCCCTTCTTTGAGTCGACCACGGTGTGCAGTGAGTCGACGTTGACGATCATTGAGTCAACGGTAGAAAGCACCGTAGCATCGAGGAAAGCATCGATACCATTGACGTTGGCACCGGCAACAAGGTCGTAGTCCGATCCGCCCCCTTCGAGAGAGAGCTTCGGACTCTTGACCATCACGTCGTTCACAGACGTGGTTCCTTTGGATGTGGCTCGAAGACGCAGTCGATCCACCGACACGAGAGAGTCTCTCCATGCCACTGCCACGCTTCCGGCCACAAGCGTTGGATCCGCCATGACAACCAGCGAGTCGGACCGGACTAGCAGGTCCGTGACGTCAAGCTCTTCCACCGTCACCGCGATCTGCTCGGCCGTGGAGCTGATGCGACCTTTACACCGTGCACGCGTGGAGATGGTCATCGAATCAAGAGCAATGTTGATCGGCGAGACATCACGCACGTTGATGTCGAACACGGCATCAAGAGGCATGAAGGGGGCTACCTTGCTCCGCTCGAAACGCTCTCGAATGTTGCTTCTGAATGGCTGTGTTCGCACGCCCACCTCATCGGCAACGGCGGCGATCACGTCCGTCGTCGCCTCGATCAGGGCGCTCGGAAGGAATGTTCCGGCCAACCGAACGGACCCGAATGGCGCGTCGAGTTCGATGCGACGTCCGCTTGCGTCGGCGCGACTGGTCAGCGAGACATTGAAGGGTAGAAGTGCCCGGTCGCGCAGAGCAAACTCATCGATACGAGCCGTAAGGCTACCCATGATACTGTCAAGTTCGATGCCAGAGCCATCAACGGAGCAGGTGCCGGAGAGAATGTCTGGCAGTGACTCGTCTCGCAGCAGTTGAGAAAGATCCAGCGATGAAAAGGTCGATGTCAGCTTATATGCCACCTGATCCATGTTGGATAGATCCAGCTGGCCAGCAAGACGGACCGAGCGGGTCTGAGCTGTCTCAAA
Organism: Bacteroidota bacterium; assembly: GCA_041170435.1. Lineage (GTDB taxonomy): Bacteria > Bacteroidota > Ignavibacteria > Kapaibacteriales > Kapaibacteriaceae > UBA10438. The sequence goes on along the minus strand of JBEAYU010000025.1, from coordinate 10,050 downwards.
GAACGCCGTCGTCGAGTCCGGACGGTCAACTCCAAAACGCACCTCTGCCTGGTTGAACGTGAGCTTACCCGGCTCGTCGGCCACCATGTCCATGGTTGCATAAGACACCGAGCGTCCGAGCACCACCGATGGGCGAAGAGTGAATGCATAGGTGCCGTCAAGCTCGGAAGGCAGAAATCCAACGCCGCTTACGGCGAAGGTGCCGTTGATCGATGATCTCTCCAACTCCGGCGCAAAGACTGCCGGCTCGCCATTGGTGATATCAACATTCGCACGGTATCCAAGAGTTGGTCCACCGAGGAACAACGTCATGCTGCCCACCACATGTCCGGGCCGATCGGAGATGTCGGCATCGAACCTCAGTGAATCGGCGGGGTGACCCTTGAGGCGAATGTATTTGGCTGTTGCTCGAGAAAGGAAGTTCAACTCTGGCAGGCCGATGAAGCGCATACGACGCCGTACATCGTCATATCGGATACTCGACTCGTTCAGCGATATGTCGAGACCGAGTTTCTTTTGATCGTTGAGTGACGTAACCAACACCGCTCCTCGCAGGCGTCCGTCGCCAGCATTAAGATCCATCGCGTCAACAGCAACTCGGTCTCCACGATAGGTGACGTTGGCCTTCAGCGAGTACTCACCGACGATGTCGAGCCCCGGAACCACGTACAGAACATCCCGACCATTGACGCGATCAGCATCGACCGTGGCCTTGAGCGGATGACGTCTGAACGTCTCTGCATCAATTCCGGCTTCCTCGATGTCGAGGCCATCAATTGCCGCGCTGAGGTTCACGTGCGATGTCGGCGTCGTGATCGACAACATCGGCACCGACACGCCCTGGGGTCGGATGCGCGCGGCCAACAACAGTTCCAGCACGTTCAGCGGCTCCTGCCGCAGATCATGGAACGAACAGTGATCGATCCCGATCGTGTAGTCGCGTGCACGCAGGTCAAGCAAAGCCGACGCGCGCAGTTCAACGTTGCGAAGAGCCAGATGCAGAGGGTCAAACCTGCCATCTGTGGGACGCTCCACCGTCTGATCGTCTTCGTTGATCACGCCCCGGGTGATGACGAGGTTCCGCAGCCGAATCACCAGATTCGGCGGTGGTGCCGTGGTCGTATCCGGAGGCAAGAGAAACCGTGAGATGTTCCACACCGAATCACGGCCACGCTGCAGGTTGATCCGCGGCGATGACAGTTCAATTCGATTGACGGCCAACGTCTTGCCAACCAGAGCGGCAACGTCGTATGAAACCGATATCTCATCGGCCGAGAGGAGAGGACGCCCCCTGACAGAAAGCAGGGGGCGAGAGATCACCACTCCATGGAAGACATCGATCGAGATCGTGCCACAGTCGAAACGTCCCGCAATGTTGGAATTGACAAGACCGACGAGGCGCGCCGTCAGAAAGTCGCGCGCCATCTGCGTCTGCGCAAGCAGAACGATCAGTGCGGAAGCAATGATCGCCGTGGCAGCAATGCCATAGCCGACCCGAGCCAACGTCCACAGGAGCCGTTTCCAGCGACTCGGCGCCGGCTCAGGTGTCTGTTGTGTCTCTGGTCGAAGTTCGGTCATTCACCCTGCGCTTTTGAGTACCTCGCCTCGCCTGCCACTTGGTTGAGCAGTTCGACGTGGCACCAGTGTTTACCCATTGCCGTCAGCTCCTGAAGGAGCGCCAGCACGTCCTGTCTCGTCACAGACGTCTCGGCCATGTATCTGTTGCGGAAATGGTCAACCAGAAGAATGTCGGGCGTCGGGCCCGGCCATACCTTGGTGCCACGGTTGGAGATGAGACGAAGAGTAAAGGGGCCGATCTTTTCGGGCATCTGCGGAAGGCCGTGGTTTTCAACGAACACGTCGGCACCGACGAGGTCCCACTGCTCAGAGATCAGCGTCGGCTCCTTCGCCGCCGTGCTCTGTGCCGGTACGGTCTTGCTGTCTGCACCGTCAAGATTCAGACGTGCGATGATGCCTGCGGTGAACTCCGTTGTCGATGCCGTACCACCAAGGTCACGGGTCTTGACGCCATCGGCGAGGGCTGACTCGAGTGCGTTCTGAATGGCCGAGGCATAGCCGATCAGGCCCATGTACTGAAGCATCTGGATGCTTGACAGCAGAATGGCCGTCGGGTTGGCAAGCCCCTTGCCAGCAATGTCGGGTGCCGATCCGTGAACGGCTTCAAACACCGCGCAGTCGCGTCCGATGTTCCCGCCCGGGGCAACGCCCAGTCCGCCAACAATGCCGGCACAAAGATCGCTGACGATGTCGCCGTAGAGATTTGGCAGCACCAGAACATCAAACTGCTCCGGCCGCGACACGAGCTGCATGCAGCAATTGTCTACGATGATGTCGTTGGCCTCAATGTCCGGATACTCAGCAGCCACCTCGCGGAACACATTCAGAAACAGACCGTCACTGATCTTGTGAATGTTGGCCTTGTGCACGCAGGTGACCTTTTTGCGTCCAAGCTTGCGGGCCTCTTCGAAGGCGTAGCGTATGGCAGCCATTGAGCCCTGACGTGTGATGAGCTTCAGACACTGTGCCACGTTCGGCGTCTGCATGTGCTCGATGCCGGCATAGGTGTCTTCGATGTTCTCGCGGACGATCAGCACATCCACATTCTCAAACCGGGTTTCGACGGCGGGCATGGACTTGGCCAGGCGAACGTTGGCATAGAGCTCAAGCGCCTTCCGAATCGTCACATTCACGCTCTTGTGGCCACCGGCGATCGGCGTCGTGGTCGGCCCCTTCAGTGCCACTGTATTGCGCTTGATGCTCTCGAGCGTCTCAGGGGGCACGCCATTACCGAACTTCTCGATCGCTTCGAGACCGGCGATGGCCATTTCCCATTGCACCGGCACCTTGGCTGCTGCGAAGACGTCGATGACGCTTTGACAGATCTCCGGGCCGATTCCATCGCCCTGAATGAGCGTTACTGTGCGCATGTCCATATGTCGTGTTGTTCCTGTGGTGAGAGAGATGTTCTGAAAATGATGCTGATCGGGTTCCGGCCTTAGGCGAGGTTCTCGATCACGACGGCGCTGGCTTCTCCCCCGCCGATGCAGAGGGTTGCCAGACCGTACTTCTTGTTGTGGCGCTTGAGGGCATAGATCAACGTCGTCAGCACACGCGCACCGGATGCACCGATAGGGTGACCCAGGGCAACGGCACCGCCGTGAACATTCATCTTCTCATGTGGGATGCCAAGCTGGTTCTTTGCTGCCAGGGCGACGACCGAAAAAGCCTCGTTGATCTCGAAGAGGTCGATGTCCTCCAGACTCAGACCAGCCTTGGCAACGACGCGTCGGATGGCTTCGACCGGTGAGGTTGTGAACCACAGCGGGTCTTGCGCAAACGAGCCCTGTGAGATGATACGAGCAAGGGGCTTTGCATTGTGTGCCTTCATGGCAGCTTCTGAGGCGATCACCAGCGCAGCGGCACCGTCATTGATCGTCGAGGCATTGGCCGCAGTAACGGTTCCGTCCTTCTTGAACACAGGCTTGAGTGTGGCAAGCTTTTCGAAGTTGACCTTTGACGGCTCCTCGTCAGTATCGATCACCACATCGCCCTTGCGCCCCTTGACCGTGATCGGCGTGATCTCGTCGGCGAACCATCCCTGCGCCTGGGCATGCTGCGCGCGCTTGTAGCTTTCGATCGCGTACTCGTCTTGCGCCTCGCGGCTGATGGCGCACTCACTGGCACACAGCTCGGCGGCATCGCCCATCGGTACTTGGTTATACACATCCCAGAGACCGTCCCACTGCATGAGGTCAACCATCCGAGCGTTCCCGAACTTCACGCCCTTACGCGAGTCCAGCATGGCATGGGGCGCATTGGTCATCGACTCTTGGCCACCGGCAACAATGATCTCGGCGTCGCCACAGCGGATCGCCTGATCGGCCAGCATCACTGCCTTCAGTCCAGAACCACAGACCTTATTGATGGTCATGGCCTGCACCGACTTTGGCAAGCCGGCAAAGATCGTGGCCTGCCGAGCAGGGGCCTGACCCACACCGCCGGCAAGGACGTTCCCCATGATCACCTCGTTGATCGACTCACCGGGAACGCCGGAACGCTCCACGGCGGCTGCGATCGCGGCAGCTCCAAGCTGAGGGGCGGAAAAATCGCTCAGCGAACCGAGCAATGAACCAATCGGAGTACGAGCGGCAGATAGGATGTAAGACATGGTAGCACGAAAATGGTGAGTGATGAGCGCCGAGGTCGGCACGCGGGCGCGGCAAATTTACCACTTCCGAAGTCTACGGCGCACCTCCCGGCATGAGGTTGAGCATTGCGACCGGTCGGACCCAAGCCGGCCACGTATCTGTGGAAACCTCACGGGGGTTCGGCTGACATTAAATGTTTCAATTGCGTATTTTCGCCCCGTCTTTTTTCTCATCCACGCCCGGGGGCGTGTCATCGAAGCAGGATCTTTCATGAACAAGGGACGCATCGTTCAGGTCATTGGACCCGTTGTTGACGTGGAATTCACCAATGGCCAGATTCCTCCAGTGCTCAACGCCATCACGGTCGAGCGCACCTCCATTGAAAACGGAGAAAAAGAAACGCTCGTCTGCGAAGTGCAGCAGCACCTTGGTGAGGACCGTGTGCGTGCCATCGCCATCGACTCCACTGACGGCCTCGTGCGCGGCATGGAAGCCGTCGACACCGGTGCACCGATCTCGGTGCCCGTTGGGCCTGCGGTGCTGGGTCGCCTGATCAACGTGGTCGGCGAAGGCATCGACAAGAAGCCACCGATCAGCAGCGAAAAGCGTTGGTCGATCCACCGTCCATCGCCGGCATTCTCCAGCCTGTCAACGCAGAAGGAGATGTTCGAGACCGGAATCAAGGTCATCGACCTGATCGAGCCGTTCACCAAGGGCGGCAAGACGGGCCTCTTTGGTGGCGCCGGTGTGGGCAAGACGGTCATCATTCAGGAGCTCATTCACAACATCGCCAAGCAGCACGGAGGATACTCCGTGTTTGCCGGTGTGGGTGAACGTACGCGCGAAGGGAACGACCTCTATGTAGAAATGACCGAGTCAGGCGTTATCGACAAGACGGCCCTCGTGTTCGGTCAGATGAACGAACCACCGGGAGCTCGTGCACGCGTGGCTCTGACGGCACTGACCATGGCCGAGTACTTCCGTGATGAAGAAGGCCGTGACGTGCTGTTGTTCGTCGACAACATCTTCCGCTTCACCCAGGCGGGTTCTGAAGTGTCCGCTCTTCTCGGTCGTATGCCTTCGGCCGTGGGTTACCAACCGACGCTGGCCACAGAGATGGGTGCACTTCAGGAGCGCATCGCCTCGACGGATCGCGGTTCGATCACATCGGTGCAGGCAGTGTACGTTCCGGCTGACGACTTGACGGACCCTGCTCCGGCGAACACATTCTCGCACCTTGATGCAACGACCGTGTTGAGCCGTCAGATCGCCGAGCTCGGTATCTACCCTGCCGTTGATCCATTGGATTCCACGTCACGGATTCTCGACCCTCTCGTGATCGGCAATGAGCACTACACCACAGCGACACGTGTGAAGAAGATTCTTCAGACCTACAAGGATCTGCAAGACATCATTTCGATTCTTGGTATGGACGAGCTGTCGGACGAGGACAAGCTCACGGTGTACCGCGCTCGGAAGATTCAGCGCTTCTTCTCGCAGCCGTTCCACGTTGCCGAACAGTTCACTGGCTTCCCGGGTCGGTATGTGAAGATCAATGACACGATCGCCGGCTTCAAGGCGATTCTTGACGGAGATGTGGACGACGTTCCCGAGGCGTTCTTCAGCTACAAGGGAACGCTCGACGAGGTGTTGGACGCCCATAAGAAGTCACAGGGCTAAACCATGGCAGACCGCACTCTCAACATCAGCATCGTCACACCAAAGGAAACTGCCTACGAAGGCAAGGCCCTTGCCGTGAGCGTGCCGGGAGCACACAGCCCCTTTCAGGTGTTGTACAACCACGCACCGATCATCTCCTCGCTCGAGTCGGGTGTGATCAGGATCGAAGACGAGAACAACCACGTGGTGTACTTTGCCTCGCGTGAAGGATTCGTGGAAGTGTTGAAGAACAACGTCAACATCATCGTTCAAGAGCTTGTCCCTGCTTCGGCCATCGACGCCGATGCTGCCGAGAGTGAGTACGCGCGGGAGCACTCAGCATCCAACGCCGGACACGACCGTCAGGCCCGCGAAACTGCCCGCGCGGCGGCAACATGGGCAGCCGCTCGAATGCGTGCTGCGCGTATGATGCGCGAGGGTTCCTGAGAACGTCACCATGAAGAATTGATCAAGGGGCTGTGTGTTATGCACAGCCCCTTTTTTGTCTTCTTCACAATCAGTCGCATGCCCTATTTTTGCCCATGCGAATCGAAAAGATACTCCACGAAGGCATCACCTTCGATGATGTCCTGCTTGTTCCGCGGTACTCCGAGACTCTTCCGCGAGACGCCAATACGGCTGCGAAACTCACGCGCCACATCACCCTACGCATCCCGATCATCAGTGCGGCCATGGACACGGTCACCGAATCGGCCATGTCCATAGCGATCGCCCGCGAGGGTGGGATGGGAATCATTCACAAGAACATGTCCATCGAGCGCCAAGCCGAAGAGGTCGATCGTGTGAAGCGCTCCGAAAGTGGCATGATCCGCAAGCCCATCACGATGCGTCGAACAGACACCGTCAGCGACGCTCGTGAGCTCATGTCGCGATACCGCGTCTCGGGCTTCCCCGTTGTGGATGACACCAACAAGCTTGTGGGCATTGTGACCAATCGAGACCTGCGCTTTGCGCGCAATGCCCACGATGCCATCGAGCAGATCATGACAAGTGAGGGCCTGATCACAGCATCGGTCGGCACAACCCTCGAGGACGCCGAGCAGGTCCTTCACGAACATCGGATCGAAAAACTGCCAATCGTCGATGCCGCTGGTATCCTTGTGGGCCTCATGACGGTCAAAGACATATCCAAGAAGCAGAGACATCCGAACGCGGCAAAGGATGACCAGGGTCGCCTGCGCGTCGGTGCCGGCGTCGGTATCGCGGCTGACACGATGGATCGTGTTGACGCTCTGGTTGATGCCGGCGTTGACGTGATCGTTGTCGATACGGCCCACGGCCACACGAAGGGCGTGATCACCATGGTCAGCGCCATCAAGGCCAAGTACTCCTCTCTCAACGTCATTGCAGGCAACATCGGCACGGGCGAGGGCGCAGAGGCGCTCATCGATGCCGGTGCCGACGGTGTGAAGGTCGGCATCGGCCCCGGATCGATCTGTACCACTCGCGTAGTGGCGGGCGTCGGCGTCCCGCAGATCACCGCGATCATGCATGCCGCCGAGGTTGCTGCACGCCATGGTGTGCCGGTGATCGCCGACGGAGGGATCAAGCAAACGGGTGATGTGGCCAAGGCCATTGCCGCCGGAGCAGATACGGTGATGGTAGGGGGCATGCTGGCCGGCCATGAAGAATCTCCCGGCGAGAAGATCCAGCTCGAAGGACGCGCATACAAGATGTACCGCGGCATGGGATCGCTGGGTGCCATGGGGCAAGGATCGGCAGACCGATATTTCCAAGATGTCGAGGATGAGATCGCCAAACTCGTGCCGGAGGGCATTGAAGGTCGAGTACCCTACAAAGGCCCCGTGGCCGACACTCTCTACCAACTCGTCGGCGGACTGCGCGCAGCCATGGGCTATTGCGGGTGCAGCACACTCGATGAGATGAAGACCGAGGCGCGCTTCGTCCGCATGACGGCCGCCGGACTCCGTGAGTCGCACCCTCACGACGTGATCATCACCAAAGAATCTCCGAACTACTACACACGATAACCCATGGCCAGTGCCTCACAACGAGCCGTTGCCGAGCAACGTCTTGCCTCGATCCGACATGCGATGAAGCAGAACGAGATCGACTCATACGTCATCGCTCACCTGCCGAGTATTCGCTACATCACGGGCTTCTCTGGCTCGTATGCACTGGTGGTGGTGACGAAGAAGAAACTCATCTTCGTTACGAACGACCTCTATGATGTGCAGGTTCGCAAGGAGCTGATCACGCACGCAGGTCTTGAGGTCATCATCGACAGGGATGCGTGGGGCGCTCTGGCACGCAATGGCGTTGCCTCCACATTGAAGTCCGTTGGCTTTGATCCCGGACGTCATACGCATGCCGGATTCCTTCACATGAAGAAGCATCTGAAGGGGGCTTCCCTGAAGCCACTGCCAGGCCTGATCGACTCTCTGCTGTTGCCCAAGAGCAAGGCCGAGATCGCCAGCATTGGCAAGGCTGCCGATATCACCAGCCGCGCCTATGAGAAGATGCTGGGAATCGTGGCACCTGGCATGACCGAGCGGGACATCGCAACGTTCCTTGCTACAACAACCCGTCAAATGGGCTCTGAGAAGGATGCCTTCGATATCATCGTCGTCGCCGGAGCACGCTCGGCAATGCCCCATGGTCGTGCCAGCGATGCCAAGATCAAGGCTGGCGATGTTATCACGGTGGACTTTGGATGTTGTGTTGACGGGCTCTACAGTGACATGACGCGCACATTCTGCGTCGGCACTCCGTCGAAGAAGATCGTGGATGTCTTCGCCGTCCTGTACCAAGCCCATATGTCGGCCCTCGACGCGGCGGTCACCGGTGTGATCGCCTCTGACCTTGATGCGGCCGCACGCAACGTCATTGCGCGCGCCGGCTTTGGTGACAACTTCCGACACTCACTCGGTCACGGACTCGGCTACGAGGTTCACGAGAATCCTCGTGTTTCCCACGTGAACACCAAGGAGCCCCTTCCCACGAACTGCGTCGTAACCATCGAACCGGGGATCTACCTTCCCGGTAAGTTCGGCATGCGCATCGAAGATGACGTCGTGATCACGCCGAAGGGACCAAAGATCCTCACGACAGCTCCACGAGAACTGGTGATAGTGTAAGAAGCGATGCACCAACTTTCGGTTCTTGTTTTCGCCTATTACTTCCCTCCCATGGGACTCAGTGGCGTGCAGCGTGTTGCGAAGTTCATGAAGTACCTGCCGGACTTCGGTTGGCAACCGCACATCATCACCACCGGGCCGGTGGCATACTATGCCCACGACCCATCGCTCCTGGACGAGCTCGATGGCCGCGACATCGTGATCCATCGTACGCAGGGGGCTGACATCAATGCCAAGCTCAAGGACAAGGGCACGGTGGCGATGCCACGAGAGTTCTTCCGAAAGATCCTTCGGAAGGCGAGTGATACGTTCTATGTTCCCGACAACAAAAAGGCGTGGTCGAAGCAGGCACTCGAGTTGGGACGTCAGCTTGTGAAGGAGCATGAGTTTGACGTGATCTTCGTCAGCGGCCCCCCATTCTCCACGATGTCGGCCGCTGCCCAGCTGAGTCACGAAACAGGCATCCCCCTGGTGGTCGATTACCGCGATCTCTGGTACGGCAATCAGTTTCACTTCTACCCTACCTTCTGGCACTCGCACAAGCACCAACAGCTTGAACGTGATGTGCTGCTCGTGGCATCGCGAGTGACAGTCACCAACCGCCGGATCAAGGAGCACCTTATTCGACGTCACGACTTCCTGCGTTCTGACGAAGTGGTGATCATTCCTCATGGCTACGATCCCGACGACATCAACGCCTCGCAGCCATCGCGCGGGCGCGATGGCAAGTTCCGTCTGACCTACTCGGGCATCTTCTATGACGTGGTAACGCCGATCCCGTTCTTTAAGGCCGTCAAGAAGCTCCGCGGTCAGCGTCCCGACATTCCGTTGGACCTCCATTTCGTGGGCCTCTTGCGCGATGAGTACCGCCGTGCCGCCCAGCGAATGGGCATCATGGATCTCATCACCGATCATGGCTACTGTGCCCACCGCGATGCGGTCCAGATGCTGATCGACAGCGACGCACTCTGGATGATGGTTGGCAACACCCGCAATGCCGACACGATCTCGAGCGCCAAACTCTACGAGTACTTCGGCACTCGAAAACCCCTCCTGGTAAGCGTACCCGAAGGTATTCTGCGCAAGGATGCAGAACGCTATGG
>JBEAYU010000024.1:0-3365 GCA_041170435.1 Bacteroidota bacterium | reverse complement strand
ACTGTTGACGCAGATCGTCCGGCATGGCCTCGCGCTGACGTTGCACCGCGTCCATATCGCCGCGCACGAGGGGGCCGGTTATGGGAAATGGAGCATCCTGCTTGATGGCTTCGATCGCGTTCTCGACGGTCTGCCGCATGATGGGCGCAAGAAAGGTCTCCGCGGGAATGCCAGCGTCCTCGGCAAGTCTTCGCGCAAGGTCGTAGGCGGCATAAGTGAAGTTTGATGCCGCAACAGCAGCTGCATGATACCGACGCTTCGATGCAGGATCGGTCATGGGCAAGCGAAACGGAACGCCCCCTGTCAGCCTCACAAACTCCGCCGTTGGCTCCCATGCAGCGTCAGCACACTCAACACCCCAACCGATGTTGTCGAGAAGAGCCGCATCCGCCTTCGCAAACGTCTGAAAAGGATGCGCCGCCGATAACAGCGCTCCATGCTCCTGCAGGGGGCTAAGAACATCCGTCCCGCGTGACCCGTTGACGTGCAGCACGAGCGCACCAGCAAGCGATTGCGCGTAATGCTCTGCCAGCACATCAATGATATCTCCTAGCTGAGAATCACGACAAGCCAAGACAACTACGGAGTGACCAGGGACGAGTGAAGAGTGAGCTTGGCCCGGGGTGGAAGACGACAGGAATTCTCTGGCGGAGATGACGGATGTCCGTGTGTGGATCCCGGCCTGCGCCGGGATGACGGCCTGCGCCGGGATGACGGCCTGCGCCTCTATCGACCTGCCGACCTTTCCGGCACCGATGATCGTAACGTTCGTGATCATGAAAGGGGCTCGAGGCTGTAGCCGTCTTTGCCGTCTTTCATCGCCCAACCATGTTTCGTCAGCTCCGTGCGAAGGCGATCCGCCTCGGCCCAATCCTTGGCAGTGCGGGCTGCCCAGCGTTGGTCGGCAAGCGTTTGAACGTACTCAGGAACAGAGACTGATGGACGCGCTTCGAAAGACCACACTGCGAAGATGTCATTGATCGCTCGCAGCGCACTGAGCACTTCCCGCGCACGAGCCGGGTCGTTCTTGGCCTCAGCATGCGCCGCCAGATACAGATACATCCCGGCCATTGCCTGCGGCACGTTGATATCGTTCGCAAGTGGCGCAGCCACCTCTGCCGGAACCTTCCCTGTTGGCACCGAAGATGCATCGCCTCCAACGGTATCAAGAAGATCCCAGATCACATTCTGAACACGCCCCCTAGCAGTCGAAGCGGCGCGTAGACTGTCGAATGTAAAGTTCAGTACTGTGCGATAATGAGCCAGCATCAACGTTAGGCGCACATCCAACGGATCGTACCCTTGCTGCATGAGATCGCGAAGCGTGTAGAAGTTGCCGAGGGACTTCGACATCTTCTTGCCCTCGACCTCGAGGAACTCGTTGTGCATCCAGAAGCGCGCCTGCTCACTTACGTGATAGCCCGCGCAGCACTGAGCCAACTCATCCTCGTGGTGCGGGAAGCGCAGATCGACGCCGCCGGTGTGGATGTCGAAAGGAAGGGGGCCTAGAATGTCCTTCGACATTGCGGAGCATTCGATGTGCCATCCGGGACGTCCCGGAAGGTTCTGGCCGTCGATCTCGAAGTCCCACGATGGCTCTTCACCCTTTCGCCCCTTCCAGAGAACGAAGTCGCTGACCGACTCGCGATCATACTCGTCGGCATCGATGCGCACACCTTCGCGGAAGTTCTCCACGTCGATGGCAAAGAGCTGACCATACCGATGATCTTTGGAATAGGCAGCAACGTTGAAGTACACGGAGCCGTCTGACACATATCCGAAGCCCGAGTCGACGATCTTACGGATCAGATCCTGCATCGATTGGATGTACGCTGTTGCCCGCGGCATCAGATGGAAGTGCGAGAGATCTATGCCGACATGGGCAAGGTCACGCTTGAATTGGTCTTCGAAATACAAGGTGTATGCCCGAAGGTTCGCACGCAGATCATTGGTCTGCTCTCCCATCTGCGGTAGCCACTTTGCCGACCCAACGGCACTGTCACGAATGGTCTTGTCGTCAATGTCCGTGATGTTCATCACCCACCGCACCTCATAGCCCCCTACCACTCTGAGCATGCGCTGCAACACATCATCGAACACAAAGGCCCGCAGATTTCCGATGTGGGCAACATCGTACACCGTGGGCCCACAGGAATACATACGCACGGCCTCTGTGTTAAGGGGCGTAAACAGATCGACGCTCTTTGTAAGGGTGTTGTAGAGGCTGATAGGCATGGCGCAAAGATACGGCTGGGCCCCGGCGCCATTTCGTCATCCCGGCGCAGGCCCCGTCATTCCCGCGAAAGCCCCGTCATTCCCGCGAAAGCGGGAATCCACACAGAAAGACCCGATACCATTGTTCCAACATTGTTATACTTGCCGACCATTTCCCTAACAATGTCACGTTCAGCCTTATGAAAAGCACAATACGCAGGATCGGCAACAGCCGAGGTGTGATCATTCCGAAGTCATTTATCGAGGAGTGTGGCATGAAAGAAGATGTCGAGATCGAGTTGCATGACAAGGCCATCATCATCCGCGCGGCATCGGAGCTGCGCAAGGGGTGGTTTGTCGATACAGTATCCGACGCAAACGTTTTGGGGTCAATTCCTCTCGATGAGGATAGCACGGACTGGGTATGGGAATGAAGCGACCGCTCCGACGAGGAGACGTCTATTGGGTCAATCTCGACCCGACTGTCGGCACCGAAATCCGGAAGACGCGGCCGGCGGTGATCATATCTCCCGAAGACATGAACACGGCGCTGCCGCGCGTGATCATCGCACCGCTTACGACCACACCTCAGACGCTCGGTTGCCGGCCATCGGTCAACTTCAAGCGCAAGCGCGCATACATCCTTCTTGACCAGCTACGAACCGTCGACAAGCAGCGCCTGGGTCAATACATGGGCTCCATCTCTCCCGACCTATGGCACGGCACTCTCCTGGAAATGCTGGGGTAAGGCAGGGGGCGCAAGCCGGGAATCCATGCGCCACAGAGAATTGCCTCTTCGCACAATTGCCCATGGCTTCAGCCATGGGACAGAAAGAAAATGGCCCCATGACAAATCAGCATGCACAGGATTTTTTGATTCCCTCATTGCCCAGGGCTGAAGCCCTGGGCAATTATGCAAAGAGTACGCCGGGATGACGGCACCCAAAACCTATCACCTAAAACCCACAACCTGATTCACCCCATAATGGTAGACAACGTCCTTGTATGACGGGACGTCGTAGATCACCATGTCAGGACGCTTGCCGGGCTCGATTGAGCCGGTGATGTGTGAGATGCCCAGTGCAGCTGCACCGTTGATGGTTGCAGCCACGATGGCTTCCTCGATGCTCATCCCCATATGAATGCAGGCA
>JBEAYU010000023.1:0-6118 GCA_041170435.1 Bacteroidota bacterium | reverse complement strand
TGATCGGTGTGCCGATAGCGACAAAGCAACTTCGAGGACTCGATTCTCTGATGAGTATCGTGCAAATGCCTGCCGGCGTTCCGGTTGCCACGGTAGCGATCGGCGGCGGCCGTAATGCAGGGATCCTTGCCGTAGAGATCCTCTCAGTGGCAATGCCCGAACTGCAACAGCGCCTCTTGGCTTTCAAGAAGACGATGGCCGATGCTTCGCGTGAGAAGAATTCGTCACTCGGGGCTAGCGTGATCATTTGATGTTGAAAAATCGGCTACTCATGCCGATGTTTGCCCTCCATTTGAACGATCTCATTGAGATGATACTGCGACGCATCAGATATGACCGACGACGACTGCCGCTGCGAGAACACCGGCAGGTCGCACTCGTGTGCATTCGGATCTGACCCCTCTCGCAGCCAACCTACGCCTTCGTGTCGACCACATCCGTTGAGATACTCCGGATGACGTCCCGAATCGCCCCCTGACAGGGCGTCCGTGTTCCTGAAACATCATCACTACAACGTCCATGAACGATCCGCTCGTTGACGTTGGCGTGGAAGTTTTCCATGCCAATGAAACACACACACAGTTCGCAGAAGAGATCTGCGAAACGATCTTCCTTGCCGCACAGCAGCGCGGAACAGGCATCGCACGTCGAACGCCAGAGTACATCGTCGGAAAAATGATGGAAGGGAAGGCCATCATAGCGTTAACCCATGATGGACGCTTTGCCGGATTCTGCTACATCGAGACGTGGGAACACGGACGCTATGTGGCCAACTCGGGCCTGATCGTCAAACCGGAGTTCCGTAAGCACAACCTTGCTCGACGTATCAAGAAGGCCGCCTTCGAACTGTCCAGAGAGCGCTATCCAAAGGCGAAGCTTTTCGGCATCACAACAAGCGCTGCGGTGATGAAGATCAACTCTGAGCTCGGCTATCGTCCGGTGCACTTCTCGGAGCTTACCAACGACGAGTCCTTCTGGAGTGGATGTCAGTCGTGTCCGAACTACGACATCCTGCAACGAACCAAGCGCGCCATGTGTCTGTGCACCGGAATGCTGGCAGAGCCTTCATCGGCTGATGCGGATCCCAATCCCAACCCGTCGGAGGATGCATGAACAAAGTGCTTCTTGCCTTCAGTGGCGGCCTCGATACGTCGTACTGCGCTCGGTATCTGGCGGTGGACCTCGGCATGGAAGTGCATACGGTGATCGTTGATACAGGGGGCTTCTCCGAACACGAACTCTCTCTGATCGAGTCGCGCGCACATGCCTGCGGCGTTGCCTCACACACCACGCTGCATCGCACGCACGAGTTGTTCGATCTGGTGCTGCGTCATTGCATTGCAGGTAACGTTCTGAAGAACGACACATACCCGCTGAGCGTAAGCGCCGAACGCGTGGTGCAGGCCATGGCCATTGCTACCCATGCCCGCTCGATCGGGGCAACGCATCTAGCCCATGGGAGCACGGGCGCCGGCAATGATCAGATCCGCTTTGACACGATCTTTCGGATCATGACTCCCGACCTGCCCGTGCTGACGCCGATCCGCGATCAGCGACTCTCACGCGATGCCGAGATCGAGTACCTGCTCAAGCACGGTGTGGAGGGTGACTGGACAAAGGCAAAGTACTCGATCAATCAGGGGATATGGGGCACAACCATCGGCGGACGTGAAACATTGACGTCGCATGAGCCCCTTCCCGAAGATGCCTGGCCATCGAGCATTCATCCGAAGCACCCTGCCGATGCCTCAGAGGTTCTGCATCTGCATTTTGACAAGGGGCTTCCCACGCGCCTCAACGGTGAGGCACTTGATCCGGTGGCGCTGCTGCGTCGACTCAACGACATCGGCGCGCACTGGCACATTGGCCGCGACATGCACGTGGGCGATACGATCCTTGGCATCAAGGGCAGAGTGGCCTTTGAAGCCCCGGCCGCGCTGATGACCATCAAGGCTCATCATGCGTTGGAGAAGCACACGCTCACAAAGTGGCAACTGAATCTTAAGGATCAGCTCTCGCTTTGGTACGGACAGCTTCTGCACGAAGGTCAATTCCTTGAGCCCGCCATGCGGAGCATCGAGGCGTTCTTCGATCAGACGCAGCAACACGTCACCGGAGAGGTAGCGCTTCGCCTGCGGGAAGGGGGCTTCTCGGTCGATGGCATCACCTCGGCGCACGATCTGATGCGATCAAGCTTCGCTACCTACGGTGAGGAGAATCTCGCATGGAGTGGAGATGACGTCAAGGGCTTTGCAACCATCGGATCCATTGCTACCTCGATTTGGCACAACGTCAACGGAGACCAATCATGATCCGCGCCGCCGTCATTGGAGCCGCCGGCTACACGGGTGGCGAAACGCTTCGACTACTGTTGCAACACCCTAACGTTGATGCTTCGGGAATCCTGGCGGTAAGTTCTTCACATGCCGGCAAGCCCCTTGCCACAGCCCACAGCGATCTTTTTGGGTGGACCGATATATGCTTTGCCGCCGAGCTGACCTCGCTGGAGGGCGTCGACGTTGTATTCCTCTGCATGGGGCACGGCAAGAGCGCCGAATGGGTGCGACAGCATAACGTGCCACAGGGCACACGGGTCATCGATCTCAGTCACGACTTCCGGGCGATGAGCCCCGACCATCCCTTTGTTTACGGTTTGCCGGAGAAGTACCGTCAGCGCCTGTCCACGGCCACGCATATTGCCAACCCGGGGTGCCTGGCCACATCGATCGAGTTGGCATTGCTACCGCTGTGCGAACGGGGCGATATGACGGGTGATGTGATCGCTCATACGATCTCGGGCTCGACAGGTGCCGGACTGCAGCCGATCGACACGACGCACTTTTCGTGGCGTCACAGCAACGTGGATGCATACAAGGTCTTTCGACACCAGCACGAGGCGGAGATCAAGCAAACGCTGGGAGACGTGAAGATGCACTTTGTGCCGCTGCGTGGACCCTTCACGAGAGGTATCTATGCCACGTGTGTTGTTCCCGGCGTGTTCGACGCAGCTGAGCTTGGTCAGCTTTATACCGAACGGTATCATGATCACCCCTTCGTAGTTGTCCGCGATACGCCACCCGACGTGAAGTCCGTCGTGAACACCAACATGTGCCATATCGGCTTTGCTGTTTCTGATCAGGGCGTGCTCATTGTCTCGGTCATCGACAACCTCTTGAAGGGGGCTAGCGGTCAGGCCGTGCAGAATATGAATCTGATGTTCGGTTTTGATGAAACAGCCGGACTGCGCACAAAGGCGTCGGTGTATTAGGAGCCCCCTGATGAAACGATTTACGTCGGTACACGACATTGTGAATGGTCCGGGACTACATGCGGCAATGGATCGCGCTCTCGGCTATGCCAGAGATCCGTGGAGCAACGATGCTCTTGGACGCCGGCGCACGGTGGGCCTGCTGTTTATGAACCCGTCTCTTCGCACGCGCATGAGCACGCAGAAGGCCGCTTCGCTGCTCGGTGCAGAGACCATCGTGCTCAATGCCGGAAGCGACTCGTGGACGCTTGAGACACGCGACGGCGTGGTCATGGATGGGTCCACCACCGAACACATCAAGGAAGCGGCCGCGGTGATGGGGCAGTACTGCGATGTGCTGGGACTGCGCACGTTTGCCGGCCTTACCGACCGTGCACATGACTATCAGGAGACGGTCCTCGAAAAGTTTATCTCCTATGCAGGCGTGCCGGTCATCAGCCTCGAGAGTGCCACGCGTCACCCCCTGCAGAGTTTTGCCGATCTCATCACCATTGAGCAGTATAAGACGCGTCAGCGTCCGAAGGTGGTGCTCACCTGGGCGCCCCATCCGAAGGCCCTTCCGCAGGCAGTGGCCAACTCCTTTGTGGAGTGGATGCGTCATGCAGATGTTGAGTTGGTTGTTACGCACCCCGAAGGGTACGACCTCGATCCGTCCTTCGTCGGTGACGCTGCTGTGACGCATGATCGTGATGCCGCATTCGACGGAGCCGACTTTATCTATGCCA
This sequence comes from Bacteroidota bacterium, assembly GCA_041170435.1. Taxonomy (GTDB): domain Bacteria; phylum Bacteroidota; class Ignavibacteria; order Kapaibacteriales; family Kapaibacteriaceae; genus UBA10438. Next base: position 2,125 of record JBEAYU010000023.1, on the reverse strand, counting down.
AGAACTGGTCGGCTGTTGAGCCCTATGGGGCTATCCTGTCGCAGGATAGGCACTGGACGGTAACACCCGAAGCGATGTCGCGGACCAACAACGCCAAGTTCATGCACTGCCTTCCGGTGCGACGCAACATGATCGTCGAAGATGCCGTGATCGACTCGCCCCGTTCCATCGTCATTCCACAAGCCGCTAACCGCGTCGTTTCGGCGCAGACCGTCTTGTCATACATGCTCGAAGGACTCACCTGATGAGGGTGATCAAGATCGGTGGAGCCGTGCTGGACGATCCGCATCTGCGACAGCAGATGCTCGAAGCGATCGTGCGTCTGGCAGAGCCCTGCATTCTTGTTCATGGTGGGGGAGTGATCGCTACGAAGCTCGCTCGCGAGTTGAACGTTGTCCAGACGATGGTCGAGGGTCGGCGTGTCACCGATGCAGCCACGCTGGAGATCGTGGTGATGGCGTACGCCGGCAACGTCAACAAGTCCCTTGTTGCCGAGCTTCAGGCTCGGGGCTGCCCATGCATTGGACTCACCGGAGCGGATGCCGACGTTGTTCGGGCCCATCGGCGGGAGCATCCGACGATCGACTTTGGATATGTCGGGGATATCGATCACGTCGATGTCCGCCGTCTCCACATGCTTCTCGACCAGGGGCTGAGCATTGTCATCGCTCCCATCACGCATGATGGAGAGGGTCAGCTTCTGAACACCAATGCCGACACTATGGCGGCAGAGATCGCCATTGCTCTTGTGAAAGCCTACAATGGTGGCGATGAGGCGGTGTCTCTTCACTTTGTCTTTGAGCATCACGGTGTGCTTGCCTCGATCGATGATCCTTCATCGGTCTATGAACGTATCGATTCGGTCGATGTGCCATCGCTGATCGACAACGGTGTGATAACGAAGGGGATGATGCCCAAGGTCACCAATGCCGTCCGAGCCGCTCATGCCGGAGTCACAGTGATGATCCAGCACGTCAGTGATTGTGGTACCAGTAACGGTACGCGCATCGTATGATCGAGCTTCTTCAACGACTCATCGCTACGCAATCATTTTCCCGTGAGGAGAATGCGACGGCGGATATCCTTGAGGACTATTTGCGCGTCGCCGGTCGACCTGTTCAGCGCATTGGAAACAACGTGGTGTCGTTACCTGCGCCCGACGGACGTCCGGTCTGGCTTCTGAACTCACACCACGACACTGTTCGGCCAGGGGGCGGATGGACGTATGACCCGTTCACTCCGACCGTTATCGACGGACGTCTCTACGGTCTGGGCTCGAACGACGCCGGTGGCGCACTCGTGATGATGCTGGCTGCGTATCTACACATGTCGGACCAGCCCCATACTCCCGTGCAGTTTGCCTTTGCTGCAACGGCCGAGGAAGAGGTCAGCGGCGATAGCGGGATGGCGTTGCTTGCACGTGAGGTGTTCGACAAGTATCCGCTTGCTTGTGCCCTCGTGGGTGAGCCGACGCAGATGCAGATGGCGGTGGCCGAAAGGGGGCTCATGGTGCTCGACTGCACATGGCACGGTCGAACGGGTCACGCAGCACGCAAGGAAGGCATCAATGCCATCTATGCCGCGCAGGCTGACATCGAGTGGTTCCGCACGTTTCAGTTTGCCGATACCAATGGCGACCTCGGCGAGGTATCCATGACCGTCACGCAGATCAATGCCGGCACGCAGCACAACGTGGTCCCCGACCTGTGCACGGCCGTTGTTGATGTGCGTGTGCCCGGTTCGCATTCGCACGAAGATGTGCTGGCAGTGATCCGCGAGCATGTGAGCTGCGACTGCAAGCCCCGTTCCATGAGGCTGCGTTCCTCATCCATCGCCATGGATCATCCACTTGTGGCGTCAGGCCTCTCGCTGGGCATGCAGGCGTACGCTAGTCCGACGATGTCTGACCAGGCGTTGCTACCAGTCGGTGTTCCATCGCTCAAGATCGGACCAGGCGACAGTGCCCGCTCGCACACGCCCGACGAGTGGATCGGCATCGACGAGGTTGAGTCGGGCATTGCCACGTTCATTCATCTGCTCGAAACAACAATGCGGAGTCTGCAATGAAGCCATGGGATAAAGGGGCTCCTATCGATGCCTTGATGGAGTCGTTCACCGTCGGCCG
>JBEAYU010000022.1:0-75543 GCA_041170435.1 Bacteroidota bacterium | reverse complement strand
TTCGTCAGGGCGATCTCGGAAATGCCGTTGACCATGATGGAGTAGCGCAATGCGGGCAGATCGAGCCAACCACAGCGGCGGCTTCGACCGGTCGTGGCTCCGAACTCATGTCCTTCGCTGCGCAAAAGCTCACCGGTCTCGTCGAGCAGCTCGGTCGGAAACGGGCCATTGCCCACGCGGGTGCTGTAGGCCTTCACGACGCCCATGATCGACGTGATGCTGGTCGGTGGGATGCCCAGGCCGGTACATGCTCCACCGGAAGTTGGATTGGAGCTTGTCACAAACGGATAGGTGCCGTGGTCAAGGTCGAGCAGCGCCCCCTGAGCACCTTCGGCCAGAACGCGCTTACCGGAGGCGATGGCGGAATTGAGCAGAACCGTGGTGTCGGTGATGTACGGATCGATCTGCGTATCGAACGTCACGTATTCGTCGATCATCGCTTCAACGTCAAGGGGCTCGGCACCATAGAGCGACTGAAGGATACGGTTCTTCTCATCGAGATTTTCCCGGATCTTCTGCCGGAGCACGTCGCGGTCGAGCAGATCAACGATTCGGATGCCTGTTCGAAGTGCCTTGTCGTAATACGCCGGACCGATGCCGCGTCCGGTCGTTCCGATCTGCCCTGCCCCCTTTTCGCGAGCCGCATCCATCATCTTATGGTACGGCATGATCAGGTGCGCCTTGTGCGAAATGTGCAGGCGTCCGGCCACCGAGATGCCCATGCTCTCGAGCATGTGGATCTCGTCCATGAGAGCAACAGGGTCAATGACAACGCCGTTGCCGATCACGCAGGTGGTGTCGGGATGGAGAATGCCCGAGGGGATCAGATGCAGGACGAACTTTCTGCCGTCAAACACGATCGTGTGACCGGCATTGGCACCTCCTTGGTACCGCGCAACAACATCGGCCTGCTCCGATAGCAGGTCAACGATCTTGCCTTTGCCCTCATCGCCCCATTGAGCTCCAACGATGATGGAGACGCTCATTCAGGGGGCCGCTCAGGCTTCGGTGTGGGCAACCGAGCCGACGCTCTTGTGCTTGACGCGTTCGGTGTACCAGATCAGGAAGGACGAGGCGACGTAGATCGATGAGTACGTACCGACGACGATGCCGATGAACATCGTGAAGGCAAACCCTTCGAGAACATCACCGCCCAGGAACACCATCACAAGCAAGGCGCCGAGCACCGAAATACCGGTGATGAGCGTACGACTCAGCGTCTCGTTCAGTGAGAGATTCACGAGTTCGGCAAGGGGCATTCCGCGGTGGCGCTCACGGTTCTCACGGATCCGGTCAAACACCACCACCTTATCGTTGATGGAGTATCCGAGAATCGTCAGGTAGGCAGCCAGCGAGTTGATCGACAATTCAAGGTTGAGGATCCCAAGCTTGTTCACGAGCACCGAGATGACGAAGGCCACCGTGACGTCGTGCGCAAGGGCGACAACTGCCGAAATACCGTACACGAACTGGAAGCGGAAGGCCACGTACAGAAGGATGATGATCGTGGCAATGATGAGCGAGATGGCGGCGTCCGTGGCGAGTTCGGCTGACACCTTAGCTCCCACATTGTCGGCACCAAGAAGGATGACGGCCTTCTCACCGTTCTTTGAGAAGGCGGTGTTGAGCTTCGTAACCAGGTCGGCGGATACTCTTGATGCATCGTCTTGAACGTCATTGATGCGGATCAGGAAGTCTCCGTCCTTCCCGAACGACTTGATCTCGGCACTCGTGTAGCCGGCCTTGGCAAGAGCATTCCGGACCTGCTCGGCCGACGTTGCGGTATTGGCAAACGAGACTGTCGTCTGTGTACCACCCGTGAAGTCGATGCCCGGCTCGATCAAGCGAGGCATGCCCAAGCCCGGGATCTCCGGAGCGAGCACCACAAGCATGCCGATGATGCTGGCAAGGATGGACAACCGCAGGAAGAAATTGCGGTTGGTGACAAAGTCAATGTTGGTCTTCTTGATCAGGTCCATTTAGGCCGTCCTCTTTTGTCCAATGTTGAGGGTCGTAGCGCCGCTGGCGATCAGCAGCTGGAAGATGGCGCGCGTCACCACAACGGCGGTGAACAGCGTGATGAGGGCACCCACGAGAAGGGTGATGGCAAAGCCCTTGATCGGTCCGGATCCCCAGATGATCAACGGAACAGCGCCCGCGATGTTCGTCAGGTTCGAGTCAAGAATGGCGCTCCAGGCGCGGCTAAAGCCTTGTTCGACCGCCGTCTTGAGCGACTTGCCGGCGTAGATCTCTTCGCGCATACGCTCGAAGATGAGGATGTTGGCATCCACAGCCATGGCGACCGACAAGATCAGACCGGCAATACCGGGAAGCGTGAGTGTACCGCCGAATGCTGCCAGACCGGCAACCGTCAGCAGGATGTTCATCAAGAGAGCAACATCGGCAATGGCACCGCCAACGGCGTAATAAGCCATCATGAACAGGATGATGAGCGCGAACGAGATCGCCGTACTGGTGAGACCGCGGCGGATCGAATCTTCACCGAGCGACGGACCAACCACGCGTTCTTCGATGATCTTGACCGGTGCCTTCAGAGCGCCGGCCTTGAGCACCACGGCAAGGCGCATGGCATCCTCGGTTCGGAACGAACCGGAGATCTGCGATGAGCCGTTTGGAATCTTGCCCTGAACGGTCGGTGCCGACCATACTCGATCGTCCATCACGACGGCGATGCGGTTGCCGATGTTGGCGCCCGTGATGCGAGCCCACTGATCGGAACCTTCGGCGTTCATGTTCATCATCACGACCGGCTGGTTGGAATTGTCGAAGCTCGGATATGCATCCTCGATCACATCGCCCATGAGGTCGGCCTCGCGAGCAACGCCATACACATCATAGTAATCTGGCTGGACACCCGGCTTGGTGGCGTTGCCATTGGCCGAAACCAGCACGTCAAGCTCTGCCGGAATGGCGGCACGAACCTGCGGGATGGAAAGGATCTTCAGAAACTCCTGCAGACTCTGCGCAGGAATGCGGAACTGGAAGAGTCCCTTTTCCGGCAACTGATCCGGCGTGATGCCGTTGATCTTCAGACCAACGAGGTCGAACTGTTGCGGCTGGGATTGTTCGTTGGCTGCAACGCTACCGAAGAGCATGTAGCTGAACGGGAAGTCGGCCTTGATTCGGCGGCCCTTCTCTTCGTCGCTGAGCCCCTTGTACGGATCCTTTGCGTTCTTTGACGTATCCGCCGCTATTGCGGCCGAGTCGGTCTTCTTTGTTGAGTCAGCAGAAGCCGTGGCAGTCGTATCAGCAGCCGGCTTGACGGTATCGACTACTGGGGCAGCGCCCGACTTATAGGCCTTGTAGGCAGCATCAATCGAATAGAAGGCACGAATGAGGTTGCGATCCATCAACACACGCTTGAACTCCAGGCGAGCCGTCTGCTGAAGAAGTTCGCGCATCTGGACCGTGTCCTTTTCGTCAGGAAGCTCGATGACGAGCCTGCGCGACCCTTGCTTCTGGATGCTGACTTCTGACACACCGTACTTGTTGATACGTTGTGAAAGAACTTCCATGGCTTGGTCAACCGAGCCGTTGGCATCTCGACGTAGCTTCTCTTCCACGGCCTGCTCAGTGAGCTCGGCGGCCGGGAAGTAGTTGATGAGCTGCTTGCCGCGTGCCCGGAACTTCTCGAGGAAGACCGTCAGAACATCGACGTCGGAATTGGACGTTGCTTTGCGTGTCTCTTCGATGATCGAACGGAAGTCATCATCGATCGCCTCGGCATCGGCCGACGACTCGATCAACTTCAGAACATCCACTTCAAGCGTCAGATACGCGCCACCACGAAGGTCGAGTCCGAGCTTCATACGGCCGGCACGGGCACTTTCGTAGGATTCCTTGTTGTCAATGTCCCAACGCGCAAGCGCCTGGCGTCCGGCCACGGAGGTGTCTGCCTCCAGTTCGGCACGCTCCGACGAAAGCAACGAGTAGTTGATCGTCGGCCACAACAGCAAGCCTGCTGCCGCGAGCGGCAGTACGATGAGCAGCCATTTGCCCAAATTTTTCGAACTCAAGAGTCCTCCACGTCAAACTATCGGCAATGCCTTTCCACACCGCTTGGGCGGTGGGAAGAACGGCGAATATACGTAATGGTAGATTTGTACCGCCTATGGACAGAAGACAGACCGAAACCCCGCAGATCGCTTGGGCGAAGTATCCGATTCCTCGGATCCGCCATCACGCCAACCCGCAAGTGTACATGCCGGCAAGTCAGCAGCATGTGATCGCCCCCTGGTATCCGCCCACAAGGCAGGAGGCCGAATGGGGCGCGTGGTTTGGGAGCGGCCGGCCGGCGGACGTGCTGGACCTCGGATGCGGGCGCGGCGCCTTTCTGTTGCGGCACGCCCTGAGCCATCCGGAGCTGAACATCCTGGGCATCGAGGTGCGGCAGGTCCTGCCGGACTACATCAATGGCATCGCCAAAGGCGAGGGCATTGCCAATGCCCACGCCGAGTGGTACTCGCTGGCTAACGGACTGGATTGGATCGAACCCGCGTCAATTCAGTACGCGGTGTACTTCTTCCCCGATCCATGGCCGAAGAAGCGACATCACAAGCGTCGGGCGTTCACGGTGGAGTTTCTTTCGATGCTGCATCGCGTGATCAAGCCCGGCGGCCGCCTGTGGCTGGCCACCGATCGGCCCGACGTTGACGAACAGCAGCGCGAGGTGATCGCCGAGTCGCCGCACTTCACGCTGGGGCCGGACGAGACCGATGAGAGCTGGCCGTTTCCGTTCTGCACGGACCAGCAGCTGTTCTGCGATGCTCGCTCGATCCCCTACGTGCGGTACTCAGCCGTGAGGACGACGATCTGATGCTCGACCCCAGGATCATCCTGATGGGCTATCAAAAGGGGTTCTTTCCGATGGGTGATGAGGCCGACGGGGAGGTGTACTGGCACCGACCGGAGATGCGCGCCGTCATCCCACTGGATGCCGCGCGGGTACCGTCATCGGTGCGTAAAGAGATGGAAAAGGGGCTGGTGCGGACGACGATCAATCAGGACTTTTCTACGGTTATATTACGGTGCTCTCAGCGCGATCAGACGTGGATCACGCCGGAGATCATTGAGGCTTATGAAGAGCTGCACGAAATGGGATATGCCCACAGCGTGGAGTCATGGTACGACGGCGAACTTGTCGGCGGACTCTACGGTGTTGCGATCAACGCTGCCTTCTTCGGCGAATCAATGTTCTCTGGTCGATCCAATGCCTCAAAGATCGCCTTCGCTGCGCTTGTGGATCATCTTCGTCAACGTCACTTCGTCCTGCTGGACACGCAATACATCAATGACTTCACAGCCTCGCTTGGGGCGATCGAGATTCCCGATGCCGACTACATGGAACGGCTCACCATGGCGCTTTCGATGCGGCATGTTGCGTTTCTGTAATCTCACCCTGCTGAGCATGATGGTGTTGGCAAGCGCGTGCACCTTCACGCGATACGCTCGCAATGCCGAGCCCCCTCCGACACCTCCCCCGCCACCACCGTGCGCTGCCGGGACTGCCCCGGCGCGGCGGATCGACACCACACGTCCGCAAACGATGGGCACGCCGTACTGGGCGATGAGTCGGGTTCAGGGGGCAAGCACCACAGCCGAAGAGTTTGGTCTCACCACCCTGAACTCCACCACCGCGCTGCTCATCGAAGGGGCCACGGCCCGGGATGCACGACCCGTTGTGGTGAAGCGCAGCGAGGTGACGCGCGTCTCTCGTGAAGTGGTTGACGAAGCATCCACCCAGCGTCATCGTGTGGTGCTCACGGTGTTTCCCGGCGGACGGATCATGGGCGACGCTGCCGTGAGCCGTGCGACGGTGATCGGGAGGACCATTGAGGTGGAGCCGCAACCGATGATCGACGAGCCGATCCACTGGGATGGTCATCCGGCGGTGACGCCTGACGGACGGTGGATCGTCTTCGCGTCCGAACGCCAAGGGTCCATCGGCGGCACCGACCTTTGGTATGCGCCGCTTCGCCAAGGGGTGGCCGGATCTGCTCGCCCCCTCTACGCGGCCAACACTCCCTGTGATGAGCTCTCACCATCGATCGCCCCGGGTGGAACGCTGCTCTTCAGCACCGCCGGACACACCTCGCACGGTGGATATGACATTCACGAAGCTCGCCTCGTCGAAGTGGCCGACTCGCTCGTGGCGCAGGCTGTGCAGAACGTCGGCCTGCCGCTGAACTCTGCTGCCGACGAGATCTTTCCCGTGATGCTGGAGGATTCGACATTCTACGTGGCATCGACGCGGCCTGACGGACGCGAAGCATCGCGACGTGACTTCGACGTGCTGGTTCTTCATCGGCGCCGCACCGGCGCGGCAGATACGCCATTGGCCGACGTGCCAACGGCCACCCTCGTGGGCACGGTCATCAATAGCTCGACGAATCTGCCGGTGGCAGACGCGGAGGTTATCGCTCGCCTGCCCCAATCGACCGAGATCATTGCCAGCACACGCACAGACACGTTGGGAAGCTATCGCCTGCGCGTTCCTGTCGAACGCCCCGTCGAGATCACAGCTCAGAATGAAGAGCTGTTCTTTGACACTTTCGTCACAACGATCCCGGCCAGTGAACAGGGTCGCATCGTCAACCCCGAAAAGCCCCTTGGCCTTTCTCCAACGTTCACGCTGCGCGTCAACTTTCCGACGTCCGTGTTCGATGATCCGTATCCGTTTTCTCTCGACTCCAATGGCCTGGAGCTCGACCGGTCATGGAAGCGTGACGTGGCGGATTTGGTCCGCAACGTCAAGGCGGGCATCGATCGAATCAAGAAGCTCGTCCTTACGGGCCACACCGACGATGTCGACACCGACGAGAGCAACCTCACTCTGAGCAAGAAACGCGTCCAATTCATCATCGACCGACTCGTCGAAGGGGGCTTGCCGGCTGATATTCTCGAGGGTCGCTCGGCAGGAGAGACGCAACTTCTGGCCCGCAGACCCGATGAATCCGTCGAATCCTGGCGTCGGCGCTGCCGACGCGTCGAACTCGTAAAGGTCCAATAACCACCATGCGACTTCCTGCGTCCATCACTCCTGAACGAGTAGCCCGCATTGCGGGCATCGGGCTCATCGTGCTGACGTTGGGCGTCGTCGGCATCATCGGTTATTCGCTGAGCAGCGGACTACCGACGCTCGAACAGCTCGAGAACCCACCGCAGGAACTCGCTACGCAGGTCTATAGCGCAGACGGCGTCATGCTCGATCTGTATGCGACGACGAGGCGCACCAACCTTACGTTCGACTCGATTCCGCAGGCCTTTGTGCATGCACTGATCGCTACTGAGGACCGCGCGTTCTATGATCATTGGGGGGTGCACCTTACGCGGATCTTCAAAGCAATCGTCAAGAACGTGTTCGCCCTTCGAGCAAAAGAGGGTGCATCGACCATCACGCAGCAGCTTGCTCGCAACCTGTACTTCACTCAGGAGCAGACTGTCTACCGGAAGATCCGCGAGGCATGGACGGCACTACAGATTGAGCGGGCCTATACCAAGAACGAGATCCTGGAGATGTATGCCAACACCGTGTACTATGGACGCGGTGCCTATGGACTGCGCGTGGCGGCACACTCGTACTTCAACAAAGAACCAATGAAGCTGACGACGGCCGAGTGTGCCTACTTGGTTGGTCTTTTCAAAGCACCCGAGAAATACGGTTCGGACGATTCGGTTGGCGTCGAGCGCCGCAATCTCATCCTTGGTATGATGCTCGAGCAGGGCTATCTGACCGATGCGCGGTGGGCCGAGGCAACCTCGGAACCACTCCGAAAACCCGCCATTGCCACCGTGTTTCGCGGAATCGCTCCGCACTTCGTAGAAATGGTACGTCAGGATCTGACGCGCAACGAAGAGCTGCAACGAGCGCTGGAAGGTCACGACGTCTACCGCGACGGACTCGTGATCCACACGACGCTCGACTCGCGAGCGCAGCGAGCGGCCAACGATGCCGTTGCCGAGCACATGGCCGAGTATCAGCGTCTGTTCGATGCCTCATGGTCATGGCGCGGCAGAGGTCCGCTTCTCGGTCAGCTGATCGACCACGCCATCCGACGTCACGCCGCCTACATCGGCGCACGGCCGGATGCCCGTCCGGCTGTGGCAAAGCGCCTACGGGCCGACCGCCGATTTGTCGACAGCGTCAAGCGCATCGTCACCACGATCCAGACCGGCCTGGTTGTCATCGAGCCGCGCTCGGGTAAGATCATCGCCATGGTCGGCGCTTCTCCGCAGAGCATGCGCCTGAATGCCGCCAGCCGCTACTCGCTCAACCATGTGACGCAGATCCGACGTCAGCCCGGCTCGTCCTTCAAGGCATTCGTGTATGCCAGCGCACTGGAACAGCAGCCTGAGCTGACACCGGAATCACTCATCGAGAGTGGCCCGTTCAGCTGGACTCTTGAGGACGGCACCGTGTGGGCGCCGAATGGCTCTCGGAAAGGGGGCGGATCGATACCGCTTCGCACGGCATTGAAGTTCTCAACCAACACGGTGGCCGCCCGACTTGTCACGATGCCGGGATACACCACCCCGTCGAACGTCATCGAGCTGTGTCGCAAGATGGGCATCACATCAGCCATGCAGGCCGTTCCGTCCATCGCCCTTGGTTCGGTCGAGGTCTCACCTCTGGAGATCACCTCGGCCTACGGCAGCTTCGTCAACCAAGGCATGCACCTGCAACCGACCTACATCACGCGTATCGAAGACCGAATGGGCAACGTGTTGTACCAAGCAAGGCCATCGCGGCGGGTCGTCACGGAAGCATGCTCACCAGAAGTGGCCGGCGCCATGATCTCGATGATGCGCGGCGTCGTTGATGGTGGCACGGCTTCGAGCATTCGACGCTTCTATACCGGCGAGGCGGCGGGCAAGACCGGGACGACCAATGAATTTGCCGACGCATGGTTTGTTGGCATGACGCCGGAACTTGTCTGTGGCGTTTGGGTGGGATTCGATGATCAGCGCGTACGTTTCACCGGTGATTACGGTCAGGGCGGCCGCGCCGCAGCGCCCGTTTGGGGACGCATGATGCAGAAGGTGTATGCCGATCCGATGAATCCATGGCGTCAGCGTTCCTTCGCCATTGAGAGGGATTCGACCGATCAGGCCACCGACGTGGACATCATGAATCCCGCTCGAGAAGAGATTTCCGACTCACAATCCGATTCAACAGGTCCGAGATGATGCAACGGTCGTGGCAGTTCACAGATGGCAGCAGCATCCCGGTGGGAACGATGTACTGCATTGGCAGAAACTATGCAGCGCATGCCATCGAGATGGGAGCTCCGGTGGTGGATGATCCGATCGTGTTCATCAAGCCCCCTGCCGCCTACCTTTCGCCAGACTCAGAGATCACACTGCCAACGTTCTCGCACGACGTCCACCACGAGGTCGAACTGGTCATCGTGATCGGCACCGACACGGATGCCTGTGATACGCAATCGGCATGGGATGTGGTGGCAGGCATCGGCGTCGGATTGGACCTGACGGCGCGCGACCTTCAGTCGACCGCCAAATCCAAGGGTCACCCGTGGGCTCTGGCAAAGAGCTGGAAAGGCTCGGCACCGGTGAGCCCCATCATCCCAACATCTGAGTGCGGCCGTGGTCCATGGCAGCTTGGCCTGCACGTCAACAATGACCTTCGTCAGCAGGGATCGACCGCCGATATGGAACGCTCGATTCAGCAGCTCATCGCATTCATCGCAAGTGTCTTCACGCTACGACGGGGCGACTGTATCTTCACCGGAACACCTCAAGGCGTGGGGCCTCTCCACCCGGGCGACGTGATCCGTGCAACTTTGGATGGCTCAACACTCCTTACAACGACATGTCGCTGACAACCGGTCTTCTTCGCCCCCTGCTGCTTGCGTGCGTCATCGCCTTGATGTCCACCGGCTGCGGAACGATCACGCGTACGGAACGTGATGTGTACACTGCCACAACCATCGATACACTCGTGACTGAGCGCGTGAACAATCCGCCCGGTGAACGCGACAACGGGATCATCGCCCCGAGTGCGCGCGCTGAAAACCGCGTTCGCACGATCGGGTACGCAGACAGCATCTCTGTACGGGAGTATCCCAATTTCATACGCTGGTGCATGTTCGAAGGCGTCAGCCTGGTGGGCTCGGCAGATGCGAACTCCGAGAGCACGAAGACGGGACTGTTCGGCTTGAACCGTGATATCAACGATGTGCTCTTTGGAGTGGACCCCCAGGACACATCGTTCATTTTCGATGGATACCTGTATCGCTTCGGGCTCACGGAATGGAAACTTGACTGGTTTGATCACGCTCCCGATTGGTCATGGGGCGTGACGGCCTTTGAGATCATGCGCCCGGACAACGATAACATCCTCATCGGTGCAGGCGTGCTGACGGTGAACAAACGATTCTACCTGCGTAAAAAGATTCCCTATATCACCATCCGTCCGTCAGTCTCGTTGGCAATGCTTCCAACGCAATACGTCAACCCATCGGTATCAGCTGAGATCGGAAGCATCGGTGGTGTGAACCTTCGCGCGTATGTCGGTTATGCTTTCGGATCGGCCCTCTTTAGTTCAGCATCGGAATTCATCACGGTTCCGTATGCCGGACTTGGTGTTTCGGTGCTCGACTTTCTCAACCGCGAGGAAGAGCTCGACACCGAGTGGAAGTACCACGAGCATTCTGCGTGGGAAGTCGGCTTGGTCGAATTCACAATCCTCGGAAGCGAAGCCGACCGCTCCATTTTTGCCACCCGACGCAGCGGCGCGGATGCTCCGATGATCAAGGGGATTACGGGGCGGCTCGGCATTGCAGACGTAGCATTGCCATTTCTCGACTACCGACTGTCGCTCGGAACATCTCTTATCAACACTGTGTTGCTGGGCTCTACCGAGTATGGCATCAGTATACTTCCTCTGCGACTCACCTATCACTGGTTGCCATTCACCAACAGTTTCCGCGTTGAGCCATTTGCCGAAGTGAATTTCGCCCCTTCCAGCTTCTTCCATGCAGGTGTTCGCATGGCCTTCCCCATCGCCGATCAGATGTCGATCACACTTGTTGCCGGCTGGGCCAATGGAAACACCGGTTCAAGCGTGCCGGGCCTGGAGGAGTTTGGTTTCTCGATCGATCAACGGCGACTCGTTGATCCGCACTTCGGGGCGATCTATCTCGGAATTGGTGCTTCGTTGTTCGACCACCTGTTCTCGCGCAAAGACCTTCGCTATGGCAAGGGATATCCGCATGAGTAGCCGGAGAGTTGCTGCACGGATTGGGGGCATGCATCTGCTCACTCTCGTCACGATGATCGGCATTGTGTTGACGTCGTGCTCGTGGTCGCGCTTCACCATGCAGGATCCCTTTGCCTATCCGGTGCAAACCGTTGTGCTCACGCGGCCGAACACCGTCAAGCGAACATTCGAGAATGGCCTTGATATCAAGGGTCCTGCCCGCGTTGGCATCCGAGCCCAGCGTGTGACGCACGGTGTGTTCTCTACCGAGATCATTCGTCGGTCGGCAAGCCCCTTAACAATTCAAACGCGAACCACGCCATACGATGACTCGGTGATGAACGACCGAGGCATTGTCGTCACCATCGCCGGAGACAGCACGGTGGTGGAGTATGACGGACGCCGCGACGTGATCGCTACCACCGTTCCGATCGGCAAGCCCTTCGTCGTGGAGATCAAGAACCTTGGACATGTCATGACGCTTCGCGTTCATCACACCGACTGTGGCACATTCATCACCCGACGTCATTGCACCGAATGGGTGATACTTTCCGTTCCGAAGGCATCCGACATTTTTGTTGGTGATCCTTGGTTCACAACCGCTATCTGACGTAACACACGATACACATGACTAAGACCATCAACATTGTTGGCGGCGGCCTCGTCGGCTCCCTCCTGGCAACCCTTCTTGCGCAACGCGGCATGCGCGTGCGGCTCATCGAACGCCGCCCCGATCCTCGCTCAGCATCGATCTATGCAGGGCGGTCGATCAATCTCGCGATGTCGGACCGGGGCTTGCGAGCGCTGTCTTGTGCGGGACTTGATGACGATATCCGTGCCATCGCCATCCCGATGCACGGACGCATGATGCATGATCATCAGGGCAATCAAACCTACCAGCCGTACGGCACGGAAGGGCAATGCATCAACAGCGTATCGCGTGGAGAGCTTAACAAGACGCTTCTGAGCGCGGCAGAGCGACATGGCGTTGAAATGGTCTTCAATGCAGCGTGTACGCACGTTGACTTCGAAAGTGCCGGCGCGACCTTCGCACGCGCGGACGGAAGCACACTCACCGTCGAGGGCGACGTTCTCTTTGGTGCCGATGGTGCATTCAGTCAGGTGCGCGGACGCATGCAGATCGGCGACCGTTTCAACTACTCCCAGACCTACATTGAACACAGCTACAAAGAGCTACACATTCCTGCGGATCAGGCAGGGGGCTTCCGTATTGAGCGGAACGTGCTCCACATCTGGCCACGTCACAGCTTCATGATGATCGGTCTGCCAAATCCTGATGGAAGTTTTACGTTGACGTTGTTTCTTGCGCACAAGGGGCCGGTCTCGTTTGAGCAGCTCACAACATCGGAGCAGGTGCAGGCCTTCTTTGAAGAATACTTCCCAAGTGCCGTTCCGCTGATGCCGACACTGCTGGAGGACTTCGCTACGAATCCTGAATCGTCCCTCGTCACCGTCCGTTGCAGTCCGTGGGTGGTCAATGACCGCGTTGCGCTCATTGGCGATGCTGCCCATGCGATCGTCCCTTTTTATGGTCAAGGCATGAACTGCGGCTTCGAAGATTGTCGTATCCTCATGGAGTGTATTGATGCCTACGGGGATGACTGGACATCGGCACTGCGAGAGTACGAACGTCTGCGCAAGCCCGCAGGAGATGCCATTGCCGATCTTGCCCTGGACAATTTTATTGAGATGCGAGACAAGGTGGCCGAAGCCAGATTCCTATGGCGTAAGAAGATCGAGGCACGCATTCATGCCGACTATCCGTCGAAGTTGATCCCACTCTACACGATGGTCACCTTCTCAAGTGACATCCCCTACAACGAAGCACTTCGCATCGGCCGTGAGCAGGACGTGCTCATGGAGCAGATCATGGCTCTTCCGTCGGTCATCGCCGATTGGACCTCGGCCGAGGCACAGGCAGACATCCGTGCCGTAATGGAAGCGCGACCCGACATCGTGATCGCGTCAGGGTCGCCCCTTTACCGCTGAATGATCAGGGGGCGATGCGCAACCCCGTGATCTGTGGTGAGGCGCATCACATAGCCCCCTGCGGCAATTCCCGACAGAGGCAGAAGTAGGCTGCTCTTGTTGGCAGCATCCCCCCTTCCGTGCGCCACGATGCTGCCAAGAGCATCAATGATGGACCATTGAACTTCAGAACCTGTCATCATGCCAACGTCGAGAACGACGTGATCGTAAGCAGGATTTGGACGGAGTCTCATCGAACCTTCCGTGAGAAAACGCACTGCACGGCGGGATGAGCCGCAAACACTGCCGACTGCCAGACGGCCGGTGTCCGATCGCCAGACTGGACCTCCGAACGGACGGGTCCACGAAACGTCTTCGATCGTGATCGGAGATTCGCTGATCGTACTCAGGAGAGCTGTACCATCGAGCACCACCAGTTGGGTGATGGCGGACGTAACGTCGGCCGATGCGATCTCAAGTCCGACAAGCCGGAGCCCCGTGATCATATCGACACTGTCGGTGAAGATTTGCGCACCACCGGCACCGGACGGAACAAACAGCCGCGCATCGATGCCGAGGACGAGCCGAAGGCCGATACCTCGGATGTCAGGCGTTGATGACTCGAGTCCAACACGAATCGGAATTGACACTGATGATGACGGACGCTCGACCTCGACATCCGGAAGAAAGAAGACCACACGGTCGGCGGTCACCTCGGCCAACACCGACACGTACGAGGCTGCCGCGCAGGGTTCCGATATGTCAACACGCAGACTGTCGCGGACAACCATCACTCGTGACGCAATGAACTCAAGATCCACGCGCAGCGAGTCGCCTGCAGGTATCACCACTGGAAACGTCACTCCACTGACTCTCACGTCAGGGGGCGCTGCAATGCCTGACAGTGTGATAGCGTCACGACTCGTGTTGCGCACAACGAATCCCGAGCGGCGGTTGACGCCGACCTCTGTTGTACCGAAGTTTACTACGCGGTCAAGATCTACGCTCGCCGTCTTCAGGCCAACTGCGACCGTTACTGGAGTTCGTGTACAACCGGCGCTGTCCGTTGCAGTGACCGTGTAGCTGCCCTGTGTTGTGACCGTGATGCTTTGACCACTTTGTCCGGTACTCCACCGATAGGCGGCAAAGCCATCACTTGCCGTGAGCACCACCGACGATCCATCGCAGACCGTGTCAGCGCCACGTACGGATAGGACGGGGTTCGTTGGTGTACGCCATGTGAACGGCGATACTGTGAAGCCGGGATCGCCTGCTGTTGCACCCCATGGTCGACGAAAGACACTCGGACCGGTCTCAAACGACACGTGCACACCGGGATTTCCGCCAGAGACGATGACGTTCATGTTCGGATGAGGACGCGGAATGAGCGCCACTCCCCCACCACCGCCGCCGCCAGGACCGTTGGGCTGGTAGCGGGCGCCGACATGTCCACCGTCGCCACCGGAAACGTTCACCGTCAGGTTGCCGACAATGGTCTCGGCATCGACCATGACGCTTCCGCCGCCACCGCCGCCACCAGTCCCGTCTCCCGGCTGCAAGGGTACGCCATTGCGCCAGGCGGATGTGTCGCGAACTGTTTCGCCGAGACTCATAATGCGTCCGGTCGTCACCGCAATGAGTCGGGCTCGAATCATGACGATGCCGCCACCGGTAGCTCCCGATGTTCCCTGATCATTGTTCTGATGTCCGCCACCACCGCCCCCTCCCATGAACAAGCGCTGTTCGGCCACGCGGGAGATCATGCCCAAGCCGGACCTGCCACCGAGGCCGATGTAGGGATCGCACAAGGACGATGCATCACCGCCATTGCCACCCTTACCACCACCACCGCCACCACCGCCGCCGGCATTGGCTCCGTTGCCTCCACCGCCGCCGTTGGCTGCCGCACCACGCGCGCACACGTCCGGTCCTGTTGTCGTCGAAGCGATTCCCTCGCCCTTCTGTCCCCCATCACCCGAGGCGTACGGGGCAGACCACACGGTTCCGTTGCAAACATCCTTCTTGGCCGAAACGCGGCCTCCACGGAAGCCCATAGCGGTTGCCGACACATCGGCATCGACTGCGAGGGTGTTATCGACGTCGATGGCCACAACGCCGCCGGTACGACCATTCCATGGCTGCGGAAGCACGGTCGCCGCGATCTGTGCATCAACATGTCGAGACACGCGAACAAGCTGCACTCGACCGTACACGTCGTACGTGTGCACCCACGGCGTTGTGAAGATCACGGAGTCGCCTCCGATACGCTCCACCACGAGGTACTCCATCGAGCCTGCGCCGTTGAGATCGACAATGGTTCCGTATGACGCGTCGTTTGCATCGACAATGCGTGCCCCCTGCATCTGGATCATCACCACTCGATCGCCGCTTGACAAGATCGTCGCCGAGTCTGCCACGCGGACGGTTCGTCGGCACGGCACAACGTCTGTGACCTCGAGGTATCGATTGACCACACCTCGTAGTTGATCGAATGCAGGTTGCGAACGGTCTTGCGCATCAAGGCAGGTGGCCAGGATGAGCGATAGAAGGACGACCGTGTGGTAATGGGCTCGCATCTTGCGGAATAGCGCAAATTACCCAACTTGGTAGCCTATGAGAGTCATTCAACCGGCAGCACTGGAGCGTCGTGCCACCATCGGCATCATCTCACCGTCGTCTCCGCAGCGTGACGGTGCGCGTCTTGACCGTGGTGTTCGCTATCTCGAGTCGCTCGGCTACACCGTCAAACTTGCACGTCATGCCTTGGCCTCCCATGGCGCGTACCTGGCCGGAACCGACGCTCAGCGCGTCGATGATCTTCATGAGATGTTCCTCGATCCTCAGGTCTCGGCGATCTTCTGCGCGCGCGGCGGGTATGGCTGTGCGCGGCTGCTCCCGCTTGTGGATTTCTCCATCATTCGCCGCAACCCCAAGATCTTCGTTGGCTTCAGCGATGTGACCGTGCTGCAGCTGGCGATCTTCCGACGCACCGGACTGATCACCTTCAGCGGTGCGATGCCGAGTGTGGACATGGCCGATGGATTTCATTCGCAATCGGAGGAACAGTTCTGGCGCATCCTCACGTCGCGACGTCCAATGGGCGCTCTCAAACAGCCCTGGCCATTGGAGATCATCCGACGGGGCGAGGCACGCGGACGTTTGTTAGGGGGCAATCTGAGCGTCATCATGAGTCTCATGGGGACGCCCTATCTGCCAACATTCAAGGATGCGATCCTTGCTCTGGAAGACGTCGGGGAGGCGACCTATCGGATCGATCGAATGCTGGTGCACCTTGCCCAGGCCACACGCAGCCAACAGGCTGCCGGAACCATCTATGGCTCGTGGTCGCAACCGGATCCATCCACCATCTCCACGCCGAATCGTGATGTGCGAGAGGTTCTGCACGAGCGTACGGACGTTGCAGCGGGTCCGATCATCAGCGGTCTCATGTATGGACATCAGGCAGAGAAGTTCACCTTGCCAATCGGCGTTGAGGTGGTGCTGCGTTCTGCGCGCGGTGGTTCGTTGAGTTTGGTCGAAGCGGCCGTTCGCTAGCCCCTTGATCAGATAGGCGACATCGGTAGCTGTCCTGCTGCATGAATGCGTTCAGCCAATGCCGCGATCACATCATCCAACCGCGTCAAGGGGCGAGATGAGAACCGCGTCACCAGTTCACGGTAGGCGTCGTTGTCGAACAACGAGCCGTACACTACGACCTCGACCTCAGGTGGTACGGCGGTGAGCAACTGCGCCAATTCGAGCGCTCCTTCTCTGCGTATCTCCATCGCGACCGCGTCCGCCTCATCCGCATAGTACAGCACAGCCGTTGCCAGACGTGACAGGCGAGATGCATCGGCTCGACGCAGCGCATCGCGCACTGCGTTAACGTCCTCATCATCGACACGCAAGTATGTTGCCACCGGCCGGATCAGAAGCGTGTCCGGCCCTCGTCCGTCCAGCTGGCGCGCAACAGCGCGCATGGCACGTCGACCAAGCCACATGCCCCCTCCGGCATCATCGATGGCTGGACCCCACCCCCCGACGCGCTGAAGGAGTCCGTCGTGTTGACGCATGAGCATCATGGAACCGGTACCTCCGATCAACACCGCTCCCGCCTCCGCACCGTGGGCGGCCGTGAGCAGAAGTTCTGCATCCGAGAGTAACACAAGTGGAATGCGTTCCGTGGACACGTACTGCGTCCATGCGTGATTGAAGGCTTCGGAGTACTCATACCGCTCGCGGTCTGACCATACACCGGACATCCCAATGATCACGGCGTCTGGGCGATCATCGGCAGGTAGCGGCGTGGAGGCAAGGAATGAGCCCAACAGCAGGCAGAGCTGGTCGACCTTTGTATCACCACGAATTGGCTTTACCGACGGCAATTCCGTGCGAGCAACGATGGAACCCTGATCACACAGCGCGACGTCGGTCGACGTCGCCCCACCGTCGATGACCAACAGGCGCATTGTTACGAATCAGAGCGAGGGGGAACCCACGAGCCCCGTTTCCATGACTGGAGTTCGATGGTGACTGAACCGACATAGACCTTCATCTTGGCCTTGATGGGAACACGCGCTGCATCGTCGCTAAACCACCCTTCGAAGACTCCGCTTAGACCATAGATGCCGGTCCAGTTGGCAACTCCATCGAGGTACAGAGTCTTGACAGGGTATTTGAGTGCGTCGATCTCGACAGAACTCTTCGTTCCCCGAAAGTTGACGACTGTGTTGACGGTGTCGTCCATGATCAAGGTTGGTAGCCGAATGGTCTTTTTAGCGCTCACAAGGTTTCGTGCTGTGAACAAGAGCGAGCTTCCGTCATTGTATCGTTTGCCGATCGTATAGGCCTTGGAAGACACCTTTTGCTTCTCCCGGAACTTCTCCATTGCCAGCGAGCGGTTCGGATAGTCCAGCACGTACTGGTCGAACTCCCACTTACCACCCTCAATCTCCGTGTTGGCCGTGAAATGGCGCGAATAAGTGATCGACGTATCCATCCACGACTCATAGATCGAGTTGAGGGAAACGAAGGGGATGTTCGGACTTGACTTGATATACACCTTTACTTTGGCAACACGCTCGCCGTTGCGTGTGGTGTATCCTTCACAGACCGACCGGATCGTACCGAGCGTGATGTTGAGGTAGGATACACGGTACGTGAGTTCCTCTCCGGGGAAGATCACGTCTTGGGCTGCACCATGAATCGAACCGAAGAGAAGGACCGCACTGACCCAGAGAAGAGAAAGAAACTTCATTCGATACATTTCGCAACTGTGAATGTTCGGGCTGATGAAGCGATCAGCGGGCACGAGCGACCTTGACGGCCTCGGGGAAGAGCGTCAGGGCCTTCTTCACCTGCTTATCCATTGAGAGCATCACGGATGTGAATCCGTTGTTGTTGAAGACACTCCGGCCCACGTATGCCTTGATGGCAAGTCGCAGATACTCCTTGTCCTGAGCGAACTGCTCGTCGTTCCAGGTGACGGCCTTCTCGGTTGCGACGGCTTTAAGTCTGTCGAGATCTTCATCAGACACAGAGAACTCCCGGATGAACTTCTTCATGTCCGGACCGTACGTCGCACGAATGTCTTTGCCACGCGTCCTCATGATCTGATCGGCCATTTCCCAGAAAAGATTCTTTGAGCGGATGACTCGGGACAGGGCGTTGATCGTATCCTGCTTCACAATGTAATCGGGCGTGATACCACCGCCACCGAGGACGGTACGACCACTGGCAGTCTTGAATTTTGGACGCGTCTTTGTGGTATCGTCGGCATTATGATCGATGTTCTCGCCTTCTTCGCCCTCATCGCGGCCTTCGCCCATGTAATACTTCTCTTTGTCGTCGTATGGACGTTGGATCAAGCGTCCGGACGGAGTGTAATAGCGCGAAATCGTGAGGCGGAAAGCCGAGCCATCGCCGAGCGGATACTGGCGTTGAACAAGCCCCTTTCCAAAGGATGTCTCTCCAACCACGAGGCCTCGATCCAGATCCTGGACGGCACCGGAGACGATCTCGCTGGCCGAGGCGGAACCTCCATTGATCAGGACGATCAGAGGGATGTCCTCCAAAGCACCGCCGGGAGACGACCAGAAGTCTTCATCAAACTCCGGACGACGTCCTTTCGTATAGACCAGCTTCTTCCCATCAGAGATCAGTTCATCGGAGATCTTGAACGCTTGATCAAGGTATCCGCCCGGATTGTACCGAAGGTCGAAGAGCAGTTTCTTCATGCCCTGAGCGCGCAATGAGCGGGCAGCATTCATGACCTCATCGTGCGTTGTTGCCATGAAGCGGTTCACGGTGATGTATCCAACGTCCGTGCCCTCGATCATGAAGAATGCATCGACGGAGTTGACGGGGATCTTGTCACGGGTGACATCGAAGACCAGGAGGTCCTTTTCACCTGCACGCTTGATGTGAAGCTTGACCACGGTGCCTTTGGGTCCGCGCAGCTTCTTCGGTACTTGCTCCCGGGTGGTCTTGACCGACGACGTGTCATTGATCTTCACGATCTTATCGCCGGCCATGATCCCAAGTCCTTCACTGGGCCCGCCGATGATCGGCGTCACAACCGTGATGGTATCGTTGATGACGTCGAATTCGACGCCGATGCCTTCGAATGAACCGCGGAAATCTTCTTCGACCTTGACCATCTCCTTGGCCGTGATATAGACCGAGTGAGGATCGAGCTCCTTGAGCATACCTCGAATGGCAGCCTCTGTCAGCTTCTGCGTATCGACGTCTTCGACGTAGTTCTTCACAGCCATCGAGAGCACGTCGGAGAACTTTCTCGTCTGGTCCATGACTGAATCGCCGGACATGACGGGTTGCACGACGAAGCCCAGGCCGATCCCGAAGAGGACGGCGGCGGCAACAATGATCGAAACGCGAACGGTTGGTCTGTTCATGGATGGCGGGGTTCAGGTCGCAAAACTACGGAAACGAATTCCGACAGATGACGCACAGGGGGCTGGCAGAGTGTGACTTACCGTGCGATGAGCACCGGTACGGCCTGGGTGCGCGTGGTGGTGATCTGGCAGGAATAGAGCCCGTTTGGCACGTCGGAACAGTCGATCTCCAGAGCGCGAGTGGGCTCTCCGGACCATGACCGCTCCCATCGGACGATGCCCGTAAGTTCAACCAATCGAATCGTGGCCGACCGCACGTCGGCCTCGTCGAACGTCACGGTCAAACGGTCGGAGGCCGGCTGCGGCGTCACGAGAGCCCCTTTCAACTTTCGAGCTACTACGGTGACCGGAACGTCGCAGCGACCGATGCCGGAAAATGTCACCGACCGACCGACCCCATCGAGAAAGAGGCGCCGAATCTTACAGTTGACGTTGAAGTCGATCGTGTCCGAAAATGTCTTTGTGGTATCACCGAGCAGCGGACTAAAGCAGACGATCAACGAACTCGTGCCACCATTGGCAGCGAGGCTAAGTGAGAACTGAGATTGAGGTGCACTGAACAGCGTATTGCCGCGCAGGAAGACATTCTCGATAGACAGCGCGCTGATGCCGAAGTTCTTCAGAGGGATCGTGTCACACGCGACCGAGCCGATGAGTGTGGTGTCGAATATGTGGCGTACAACCGGTTCAAGAGCCCCACCAATCGACATGCTGAATCCCGGGATCGTGTCGATCACGCGCGAAATGTTTCCCATCGAGTCGATCGCCTCAAAGCCATAGATGACGTCCGCAAACGCATCAAGAGCACGAATGGCATACTGACGCTCAAGAACCTCATTGAGAAGCGTGTCAACCGTGCAGTTGACAAGGACCGAGTCCAGAATCCGTGCCGATTGAAGTCCAAGATCCGAGGAGCGCTCATCGGAAATCGTTACTAGCGTGGTGCTGTAGCACGGATCAGGGTCCCGCTGCACCTGTGGCCCCTTTTCATCGAGACGCTCCTCAAATGTCATTTCCGCCACCGGACGTCGCAGACACGAGTCAGCAAAGACCAGCGTGTCGAGCGTGATCTGAGGAGCGGTTCCGGCGCGACAGTACCGAAGCATGCGCCGCTCGCCGGGGTTGAGTGTAAGGGGCTGGGGGGTGGCTACTCGCGTCACTCCCGTGAATGACACGGTGAATGTTCTGGGGTACTTACCGTAATTCTCAATCTCGATCGAGTCGCATCGTTCCCGGCCGACAGCCACCACCGACGTGCGTTGAGACAGAACCACGGACGGGCCGGCACCGGCAACGGCAACCGTAAAGCCCGGAACCTGCAAGCTGAAACGCTGCCTCTGCTTGACGCCGTCAACGGCAGAGAACGTGATGCTTCCGTCACGATATGGGTCTCGCAGCCTAGCGACGTACGGCACGATCGCCTGCGGAGGGTTGAATGCTTCGAGCTCGAGCACCATGTTGCTGTCGGCCAGAACATTCACCTCGCGCACCTTGGTATCGGCTATGACCGTGTCAACGATCGTTCCCCGAAACCCGCTGCAGGCAGGAATTGCGCTGATGACCGGCGGGTACACGTCAAGAGGTCGGAAGGACATTCCGCCAATGTATCCGTAGGAAACAGCCGCGCCGTATCCGTACACATAGATGCCAAACAACGTGTCCGCACTTATCTCGTGCACACCGTCGCGCATGGGTATCTGAGCATAACTGAACCCCGACGACCCGATCGGGCGAAAGCGTCCGGGGCCTACCGGAGCGCCATCGAGCACCAGTGAACCAATCTTGATCGTAGGAATGACGATGTTCAGCCACTGTTCTTTGTATACGGAGTCGGTGACAACGAGTCGAGTCCCGACGATTTCGTAGATGTACGACTGAATGTTGATGAACCGATACGAGCTCATGAACTGCTCTGCCGGTGGCACCAGCATCATGAATGGATCAGCGTACTCGAGCGTATCTGCTATTCCACCCCCGGCAGTGTTGATTCCGGAGGACTTTTTATACTGCGCCGTAAGCGCCGGACGTGACGTTGTGATCTCGTATGCTCCGAGAAGCCGCCCCTCGAAAAGGTCGCCCGACATGAGCATACCTTGTATCTGGCCATCAACGTACACCTCCGTTGAGTCGAACCCTGCCACCACACGGAAGATGTCATAGCCAACGCCCTGATCGTCCGTCGGCGGTGCAAGCGGAGTCACAAAGGCACTCTTGCCCCACGTCCTCACCGGATTCATCTGTTCGATCAAACAATCTCTCGATGTGAGCTGGCTGCTTGCCTGAGTCGGTATGATCGCACGATTGTGACCGGCAAACACCGCAACGGGTTGGGTCGAACGGACCCGTGTGCCGGTCAGATCACCTCGCGCGGCCTCACGAGGATCTGCCTGAACAAGAAATGATTGGCCCTGCTGCAGAGTCACAGAGTATGGTTGAGCTCGGGGACTGCGAGGCGTCGGAGCGGTTGGCTCAATGGTGACCACTGTACTGTCTGCAGTGGCCACAATGGCAAACTGTGACGGCGTGGTGTTCGGATTCGGCGTCCCGCCGCCTGAAACATCCGTCGGGTAGGACATCACCACGTAGTCATTGGCAACGGCGTCGGTGGGCAGCACAAGGAAGGCCTCGCTCGTCAGAGGCGCTTGATTGAGAGCATACACCGTCACATCGTCATCGGCAACAATGTGGAAGTGTTGTGGGGCGACGCGCTCGTTCTGAGAATTGAGAAAGTCAAGATTCCCACCACTGCGTGACATGCCACGCAGCTCGATTCCCTGATAGAAGGTCGCAAATCGGAAAAGGCTCGCAGGATTGGTGATCGTGAAATCTTGTGACTGCACGGTGCCGTTCTCCAGGCGCCAAGAGATGGTGCCCTTGGTTGGACGTTCAGCGCCGATGTAGATCTGCAGTTCGTGTTCGCGGCGGCTCACCGGATCATCAAGACCCTGGCGCTCTCCGTTGTGAAAATTCGGAAGGAACGTGAACCAAAAGTCACGCCCCTTACTGTCCGGCACCTCCTGCGCTATCGATAGAGAGCCGCATAGAAGCCAGAGTAGGGCCACGATGGCCATCGATGAAAGGCGCGTTTTCATAACACAAAGCGTCCTCGGGTTACCCCGTGTGAATCAAACATTTCCACAGAAAGTTCCGCGTTTGCCAGATGGATCGACGCAAAACCACCGCCAGTATAAGAAATCCTCGAATGGTCCCCCGACTTAGCCGGACGTTCCCCGCCGCCGCCGCCGGAGACCAGACAGCTGAATTGATCGGATGGGTTGCGGATCAACTGCATGTCATGCTCGTGTCCACACATATACAGCCGCACTCGGTGCGCGTCGAGAAGGGGCTTGAGATGCTTGACAAGAACCGACGTATCTCCGTAATGACCATAGCTGCGAAGCGGATGATGGCCCACCACGACGAGCGTGCGCCCCGCGCGTTCGCCAAGGGTTCGGTCGAGCCACGTCAGCTGCTCCCTCCACCCGGAAGCCCCCTGCACAATAGGCGTGGTATCGATCCCGAGGATCGAAACACCGGATGCTCCTCCGGGAAGGTCCTTGCACCACGTTCGGCCCGGCATGTTCCAGAGAGGGTTCGACGCTGCGTATTTGATCTGTGCGTCGGGCTCTCCCCGGTGGTCGTGATTACCCAGAACGGCCCACCACGGCAGGGCAAGGTCTTTGTAGATGTTCTCGAATCTGGTCTTCCACTGAGGGTCGGTGGCCGACTTTACACCGTCGGGATAGATGTTGTCACCCGTGCTGACAACGAAGGAGGCGCCGCTGCTCTTGGCCACACGCGCCATAGAAGCAGCTATGCGACGCTGCAGAGACCCACCCGTTCCCCAGTCACCAACGACCAGAAAGACCAACTCGTCCGCTCCGAGCACGCGCGTCCAGCCCCCTGCAGAAAGGGGCACTGTAGCGAGTAGCGAAGCAAGAAAGTGTCGACGGTTCATGCGGCGGCAAAGTACGATATTCGCATGTGCGTAAGCTCACTCATGAAGAACTGACACAACGGCGCCTGACGTCGAAGCAGGCCTCGGAATCTCCTCGACACCCGGTGAGCGTGATGCTTCATGACGTTAGGAGTCTCTACAACGTCGGCTCGATCTTCCGCACCTGTGACGCTTTTCGCGTCGACCACGTGTATCTGACCGGCTTCACACCGGCGCCGCCCCGTCCCGAGATCTCCAAGACCGCGCTCGGCGCTGAGCTCGTGGTTCCGCACTCCTACCACCGGTCGGCCACAGAGCTCATCGACGTCCTCCGCCGGCAGGGACATCGGATCGCTGCCGCCGAGATCGCCGAGGGGTCCCGTCGGGCATCGCAGCTCACCATCGCCGACTACCCACTGGTGCTGATCATGGGCAATGAGCTGACGGGTGTCCCCGATGACATTCTCGCCGCGTGCGACATGGTCATCGAGATCCCGATGTATGGAACAAAACACTCACTGAACGTTTCGGTTGCCGCCGGCGTTCTTCTCTCGTCCCTCACTACCCGATACCGCGAGGAATCTGCATGACCATCGCCATCCCGAACGACGAACTGTTCGGTCCACTTCTTCGAAACATTGACGCGGTCTGTGCCGCACGTGGCATCACGCTTCGTCGGTGCTCGCTTGATGAGTGTGGAGAGCTTCTCTTGGCAAACATGGTCGAAGCGGCCCTCGTCTCGCCGCTTGGATATGGCCTTGGAGTTGGTCGGGTGGACTATCGCATCGTGTCCGGTCCGTGCCTTGCGCTGCAGGACTACACGCATGTGTATGGGGCAACATTTTCACCGGGGGCAACGGACGTGTCGACGTTTTCCGCAGACCAACCGGAATCGTTCCTGTCCACGATCATGAGCATGACCCTATCGGAGAAGTTCGACATCGAGCTTCGTCCTGCTCGAAAGGACGAAGCGGCCGACTGCATTTTTGGATCACCCACGTCATCAGCCGCGCAGGCACTCGACCTCGGTGAAGAATGGTTCGATCTTGCTGAGGCCCCCTTACCGGTCGCACTCTGGACCATCCGGGTGGACGCGGAGATCGAGAGCTTCGATGCTCTCGTGACCGAATCTGCCGACACGACGCAACAGCAACGTCCCATCAGCGAGATCGTTCCCATCACAGCCGATCATGCACCACGGGAGGGGGCGATCCTCTACCGATGGAGCGATTCGGTTGAGGAAGGTCTTGTTGCAACGTTGAATGCTCTCTACTTCCGACAGCTCCTTCGCGAGATCCCGGCTATCAAGCTCTACGGCCGCGACTAAGCTTCCTCACGTATTTTTGCCCCCACACTACCTAGGAGATCACCACTCATGCAGATCTACGTCGACAGCGCTAACCTCAAAGAGATCCAGCATGCCGCATCAATGGGCTTCATCAGCGGCGTGACAACGAACCCATCCCTTCTTGCCAAGGAAGATCCATCGACGAGCATCAAGGACCTCATCCTGCAGATCCACGAATCCGTCGGTGGACATACAAGCGTCGAGGTCATCAGCACCGACACGGACGGGATGCTCCGCGAAGCCGACCAGATCCTGTCGTGGTTTCCCGATGCAACCATCAAGATCCCCTTCATCCCGGCAGGACTCTCGGCCGTGCGCCAACTCAGCGATCAGGGAATTCCTACCAACGTGACGTTGCTCTTCACGGCCAACCAGGCACTGATCGCTGCCAATGCAGGCGCCACCTACGTGAGCCTGTTCATGGGTCGCCTCGATGACATCGGCACTGACAGTCTCGTTGCGCTCCAGGACACATGCGAGATCTGGGATGCACAAGGACTGGAATCACAGATCATCGCAGCTTCGATCCGCACGCCGATCCACATGTTGGAATGCGCAAAGGCTGGCGCGCACATTGCAACTGTTCCTTACAAGGTCATCATGCAGTCGATGAAGCATCCACTGACCGATGCCGGACTTGAGGCCTTCCTCAAGGATGCGACCAAGTTCACGATGTAAGCCCATGCGATTCATCACCGTCATAACGCTCATCGTCATAGGCGCCGCGTCGATCGTCGCCGTCTCGAGCGATCATGCCATTGGCAAACGGGCCAAGGAATTCGTTCTTCTGGACCAGTACGAGAAGGAATGGTCATGGGTCAAGAACTGCAAGGGGCGTCCCACGGTGATGGTCATGAGTGACTGGAAAGGCAGCGACTACACGGCTGCGTGGACAGATCCGTTGGTGGCACGTTTCAAGGATAAGGTGCAGTTCGTTGCTCTTGCAGACGTATCGATGGCCCCGGGCTTCCTGGAAGGATATCTGCGCTCACGCTTCCGAGATGCATACAAGACGCCGATCCTGCTCGATTTTGACGGCGACGTATTCGAATACTACAAGTTCACCTCGGGAGTGCCGAACGTTCTGTTCATTGATGCGTCAGGGACCGTGCGTCTTCATACCTGGGGCAAGGGAACGACCGAAAGCGTGAATGCTGTGATCGAGAGCATCTCCAAGTTTCTGTAAGCCCCCTACCGCCTGTCTCCATCATGCCAGCGATCGTTGACAAAGCCGCCAAACGCGCACAGATCGTGGATCATGCTTCTGAGGTCTTCTCTCAGACGGGGTATCACGCCTCGAAGATGGCAGACATCGCAACGGCTGCCGGCATTGGCAAGGGCACGATCTACGAGTACTTCACCACGAAGGAGCAACTCTTTCTGGCAGTGTACGACGCGTGGATGAGTCAGTACGAAGACCTTGTACGGCGGCGCGTTGATGCAGCCACCGATGCCCTTTCGAAGGTGGACGCCGTGCGCGACAGTGCCGTGGAGTTCTACCAGTCACGTGCAGAGCAAGCCCCATTGCTGCTGGAGTTTTGGGCCCATGCTCTGCGAACGGACAACCCGGCATTCCTCGAGCGGATCAATGCCACACGTGAGTTCCTACGTTCGATCGGTCGAGACCTTACGCGCGATCTGGTTCAGGCCGGTTGGTTTCGTGATGTTGACGTCAGCGCCTTTACGGATCTTGAAGCAGGTATGTCAGACGGGATCTTTCTGACATGGGTGCTCGAGGGAAGGGGCTTTCCACTCGACAAAGCATTCACATTCCGTCAGAGCGTTATCGGTCTTGGACTTCTCGCGCCCGAGTCTCGCGCACTTCTTGAAGAGCGGCTTGGAACCAAACTCCGAAAGGGGTTTGGTCCTACCACGCGATCGAAAACGTCACGATAAGCACCATCAGCAGAGCCCGCCGAATAACCTGTCGTCTACTGTCAGGAATCGCGGCACGCTGATACCGGTCGATCATCCACGCCATCAGCAGCGTCAGACTCACAATGATCACCAGCGCAAGAAGCCCCTCGGAGAGTTCCAAGCTCTTGGCCTTGGTTCTTCCGATGCCGTCCCACCACGGTGATCCGAACAGCAGGATGACGTGGATCACGTAGATGTAGAGCGACTTCGACCCGAAGAGGATGTAGGCAGAGCGAAGACGCCACGTGATCTTGAGCAGCTTTACAGCACCGGCGAAGATCACCAGCACAACACCAAAGCGTGCAGCCACCAACAGAATACTATCGGCATTGTCGATGGACCGCTGCGGTACACCCATAGCAACCAAGCCATAGAGAAGTCCATAACCCAACAGCGCAAGGGGCAGGCCGATCCGCGTTCCCAGGCGTAGGAGTTCGGCATCACGATCCTCTGCCGCGATCGCGTGAAGGCGAGCACCGATGACGACACCCAGAAACAGGTAGGTAGCAAAGGGAAAGAACGGGAACAGCGAGCCATACTGCGACGTCAGATACGGACGCAGCCACATCGGCATGTGGGCGTGTACGGCTTCGAGGTGGACAAGGGGCGAGCAGAGAAGGATCAATGCCGACGTGATCATAGCCCGCCGTCCCATGTCAGCCACCGACCTGGTTGTTTGCATCACGGAAACGAATGCGATCATGGCCACTCCAACCAGTTGGAGGATGTTGACGGCGAAGAACGTTCTCCAACCCTCGATCGCGACATAGGGAAGGTCGATGATGCGCTTACCGGGAAACACTAGAAGGTAGCCGATCACGAGGATCGTGACGGCCCAACGCATGCGTCGTTCCAACGTGGTCTCAGTGATCATTCCATCGGCCGCTCTCTTAGCGGCAAAGACGTGGACAGCACCGGATACCGTGAGAAACACCGGCGCCGTCAGCCCCCTGATCCAACCCCACACATTCCACGGTGGCTGAGTCACATCAATCACGGTTGGCAGGACCAATGCATCGAGCACATGACCCTGAATCATCAGGAGCATCGCGATGAAGCGGGCAAGGTCGAGCGCATACAGACGTGACATTTGGCAAAAATCGATCATTCCAACGGAACCCTCTGCGAGGCCCCGTATGTTTGTGCCCTACAGTCATCACTGATGGGACATGTGCCGTGAAAGTCATCGTTATCGGGAGTGGATTTGGCGGCCTGACGGCTGCGATCCGTTTGCGTGCCAAGGGATACGACGTTGAGATCGTCGAAAAGCGCGATAAACCCGGTGGCCGGGCCTATGTGTATGAGCAGGATGGTTTCGTGTTTGACGGTGGACCGACGATCATCACGGCTCCATGGCTGATTCATGACCTGTTTGAGCTTTGCGGCAAGAAGACAGACGACTACGTCAAGATCGTTCCGATTGATCCGTTCTACAACGTCCGCTTCCAGGACGGAACAGTGTTCCGCTATAACGGCAAGCGCGAAGAGGTCATGGAACAGATTCGCTCCTTCAATCCGGCCGACGTCGCAGGTTACGAGCGATTTTATGCGAAGACGGCAGCGATCTTCCGGGCGGGCTTCAACCTGATCGATCAACCCTTCACGCACCTTACCGACATGCTGAAGGTACTGCCCGATCTCATCAGACTACGCTCCGATCGTAGCGTTGCGGCGTTTGTAAACTCCCATATCAAAGACCCACGGCTGCGTCAGGTCTTCTCGTTCCATCCGCTTCTGGTAGGGGGCAACCCATTTCAGACAACCAGCATCTATGCGCTGATCCACAAGCTTGAACAGGAGTGGGGTGTGTGGTTTGCCATGGGCGGCACGGGAGCACTCGTCAGAGCACTCGTGAAGCTGTTCCAAGACATTGGCGGTACGATCAGGTATGAAAGCGAGGTTGACCAACTCATCGTCGACAACGCGTCAGGCACTCCTCACGCAAAGGGTGTGCGGCTTGCCAACGGTGAGTCGATCTCGGCCGACGTGGTCGTCTGCAATGCCGACGTCGCTCAGGCATATCTGTCGCTCGTTCCGGCGGCCTATCGCAAGCACAACACGGACGCAAAGATCAAGAAGATGCGCTACTCGATGTCGCTGTTCGTGATGTATTTCGGGACCGATCGTCAATACCCCGACATGGCGCATCACGAGATCCTCATGGGTCCACGCTACAAGGATCTGGTGGAAGACATCTTCACCAAGAAGCATCTTGCCGACGACTTCTCGCTCTATCTACATCGTCCGACGGCCACTGACCCGTCACTTGCGCCTGCCGGCTGTGATTCGTGGTATGTGCTGTCACCGGTCCCGCATCTTGCGTCGGGTACCGACTGGAATGAGATGAGAACGGTCTATCGCGACAGGATCGTACACGAGCTCGAGAAGCGTTACATGCCCGACCTGTCCAAGCACATCGTCAGCGAGCACATCATCGATCCACTGCATTTTCGTGACACGCTCAACTCGTATCTCGGAAGCGCCTTCTCCGTCGAGCCTATCCTCTTGCAGAGTGCATGGTGGCGTCCGCACAACAAGAGCGAGGATATCGAGGGTCTCTACTTCGTCGGAGCGGGCACACATCCCGGTGCGGGCCTTCCCGGCGTGATGAGCAGCGGAACCATTGCCTCCCGGATGATCTCGGCCTAGTCTGTCCAGACAGACTCGAAGACGAGTCCTCCAACCGTCACCATGATACCCATGTGGGCGATCATCAGTCCCACGTCGCCCCACGCGTCCTGCCAGCCGAGGCCGGCCAACGCGATGAGGGTTGCTTGCACTCCCGGCATGATCAGCGGAAGAAGAACCGGAAAGGCAAGGATCGGAAGGAGCGCCTGTTTCGATCCGGCCTTGGCAACGATTGCCGATGTGATCGTTGTGACGGCAGCGAGTCCGATGCTGGCGAGTACGACGATGACGATCAGGAGGGTGACGGCGCCGATGGTGAGCGATGGCACCAACAGCGTCATGAGTGCCACGGCCAGCAGATTCGACACTACGGCAAGGACCGTATTGGCCACAAGTTTGCCGATGTACACGGAAAGGGGCTGAGCACTCAAGCGCAGATAGAGAGCTGTTCCGCGCTCTTCTTCGCTGATGAAGCCCCGAGCCAAACCGGTCATGGCGGTGAAGAACATGACCACCCACAGGACGGCGGAGATTATGGGTCGGGGGATCACCTCGTCGGCCGTCGATACGGCAACGAGGAT
This sequence comes from Bacteroidota bacterium, assembly GCA_041170435.1. Taxonomy (GTDB): domain Bacteria; phylum Bacteroidota; class Ignavibacteria; order Kapaibacteriales; family Kapaibacteriaceae; genus UBA10438. The sequence goes on along the minus strand of JBEAYU010000022.1, from coordinate 44,990 downwards.
CACCGAGGTCACAACAAACAGCGTCAGCGACGTGATGCCATAACGAGTGCGGACTTCGGATCGTAGGTCCTTCTCAAGTACGGCAAACCAACCTGCCCGCCCCATCGCCATTCTTTCTCAGAAACGATAGCGAGCGCCGGCCAACAGACCAAACGTCTGCAGTGTCCACGGCGATTCGGATGCCATCTGCGTGAGCATCGTTGTGTATCGTGCTTCCGTGAAGACCGAAACACGATAACTCACCGGATACAGGAGGCCGATGCAACCATAACCGGAAACGAGCATGCTGTTGAGTGACGACAATGTGGTCACATCGCGCGTCTGAACGGTGGATCCGTCTGCAAACGTCCACCCCGATGGGCGCATGATGAATCGCTCGGAAACGATGGAGTTGGACAGAAGCAGCGAGAGCTGCAGACCCGTTCCGACGTAGAAGAACTTTCGAGGGAAGTACTCAAGCCCAACATGAGCATGCAGGTACGATAGGGATAGACCAATGCGATCCGCCTCTTGGTACTGACGAAACTCCTTGCTAGCGGTATCAAACACGTTGAACGGCACCGTGTCTGGCGCAAGGAGATCTCCGCTGACGGAGGTGAAGCTGAGTCCACCCAGCAGCACCAGCGACTCGCTTTGGCGATATCCGACCATGCCTCCAAGGCCAATGTTCGCCCCCTGAGCATCGCTATTGAAGGTACCCTGTGATGGTATAGCTGCAAAGCGTGTGTTCAAACTGTGGAATGCGCTTCCGGCATTGATGAACGCACCGGCGTGCCAGGCACCACCACTGACGCATTCTTGATCCGCACCGCGGGAGATATTGAACACGTACTTCGACGTTACGTTGTCGTACAGGTGGCACACCGTGAACAGACTCACGTTCCCAGCGGCATCGGTGGCCTTCAGGACGAGCTTTGACACATCCGAGCCGCTGATGCGTTTGACCTTGACGACAACCTGGGGAGCTCCCTCATCGATGAATGGGATGGCGGCTTCCAAGCCGATGGCCTGCACGATATTGACAGACCGGATGCCGAGGTCCATGATCCGGTCGTCACGAACGATCACCTGATACTCGCCCTTTACATACCGATCGTCTGCGTCGGGTGGCACGGAGTCCACATATTTTGTGGCATCGTAGAACGACTGACCAGCCATGTTCCCATAGGCATCAAAGGCCGCTTTTAAAAAGCCAAAGCCGTAGGAATACAAACCGAAGGGAACCGTGCCGCGGATAACGTGCGTGCCGAAGGGAACCTGGATCTGTCCAATCGCATATCGACTTTCGCCGAAGAGTCGAAACTGTGTTGAATCGAGTATTCGGCCATTCAGGCGGATATCCTTGATGCTCTCCCTCGGGGCGATCACGTTCACGTAGTGATGCCAATCACCGTTGATCGGCGTTGCAAAACGATACTCGCTGCGGAACTGCTGCGTCGGCGTCACGATGATCATCATCGGGTCACCCACGCTGTCTCCATTCTTGAAGCCTTGGGCAAACTGTGCCACAAGCACGGGCCTGCTGGCTGTGATCTGAGTGTTCTTCAGGGCGTTAAGATTTTCGTAAAACTCGCCGGCCTTGAGAATGGCAATGAGCTTAGAGTCTTCAAAAACCTTCGTACTGTCGGCCGATGCAACAACACGATACGTGTAACGTGAGCGCTCCTTGAGCATTCCGAGATAGAAGTGCTTGCCCCATGACGAGATCGGTGGGATCTGCTCGATCAGGTGGTTGCAAGCTTCGACCTTCGGCGGGATGTAGGCACAGGCGTGGCCGCTGAAGACGGCGACCTTCTTGTTTGACTTGATGTATGTGCCCGTAAGGTCGCAGTTACCGGCGGCTTCCCACTTGGCAACGATCGAGTACACATCACCCTTGGTGAGGCGCGTTTTGTAGGGAACGCCAGCCGGACGGCCGGTAGAGGTGATGGCGCGCGGAACAATGGTGACCTCAGTATCATCCTCGGTAGCAACGATCGAAAGCTCGGAGAGCATTTCGGGAGAGTTCTGGATCTTGGTGTACCCCATTACTCGGTACTCTGTGCCCAAGATGTTCGTGGGTAGGCCGAGATATGTGTCGGTGGTTTGAAAGCGGCTGCTCAGGCCGTACACGCTGATCGGCTGATCAGAGGTAATGTGAATGGCAAGACGTTCCGGGCTTTCTTGGGCACTGGCCTGGGCCATGGCTGGAAGTGAGACGTTGACAACGGTGTTGGCCTTCACCGTGACGGTATTATCGAATTGAATCCCCTCAACTCGGATCCTCACCGTCGCATCGTAACTACTGGTAACGAAGAGCTGCAGACGAAGACCTCCCTGACGTCCCGATTGATCTGTGATGCCTGCCTCACGGAAGTTCTTCATGAAGCACAACCAGAACTCACGTCCCTCTGAGCTGGTCTTTTCAACGTCGACTTGCGCAGAGGCAACGGTCAACCCGAAGAGCAATGATACAAGACCCAAAAGGCGCATTATGGCTGCACCCTCATACTATGGTAGGCGGTTCCAGCCAGCGACCGCAGCTCCAGGATATACATCCCGGATGCAGCCTCCGAAGGAAGGATCGTTAACTCATAGCTGTTCTCACCGGCGGTGGCGTTGACCGTCCATGAGCGAATGAGTCGACCTTGAATGGTCCGCATCGACATGTACACAGGTTCATCGATCGGAACCCGGAAGACGATCCTGGTGCGCTGCGCAAAAGGATTCGGATAGTTTCCGGTGATGGCGATGTCCGAACGCTGTCCGCCGATGATCGGTCCGGTCCGGTTAACAACGCCGCCCGAGGAGCGCATGACGGGAAACGACACGTCGGCGGCAGTAACAGATGCGACCGAGACCTCCCCGCGTTGCTCCGGACCACCAATGCCCTCGAGTAGGAGATAGCACACCGTGTCACCAATGGCCGGACGGCTGTACTCACATGAGAGAATCGCCCAAGCTTCCGTACCTGAAACGATGCTGTCGCGAAGATTGATTGTCTGGCAATACTGACTGGTCTTGTCATCCCCACGTGCCGCAAGGATTCGCACCACGCCGGGGGTGTAGCGGATCTTGATGGTTGTAGCACCGCCGGCCTCGATCACACCAAGAAGTGGGATCTCGCGGCGCTCGCCCGCGGCGATGGTGATCGTATCCGGAAGCGTGAACTCAGCAGCGATTGATGGTATACTGAGCACGACCGCCAAAAGCGCCACCAGTGAGCGTTGAATGGTGGTTAAGATTGTCAGGGGGCTAAAAGGCATACAGCGCAAATATACCGCAACACGCGGCCTCATATCTCTTGCATAACAATGACGTCGTAGCCCTTCGACTTCTCGCCAATGACGATGAGCGTGAAGTTGTTGCCCAAGGTGGCAAGCTGCACAGGAAGAGTATAGAGTTGACGTCGTGAGTCGGTGTCGAAGAAGTAGTACGTACCGCGCCGATCCTGCGTGCTGACCATCGGATCTGATATGCCCCCTATCGGCACGTCGCGCGCCAGCACATCAGCCTTTTCGCTGGTGGCTATGGAATCGACCGACACGGTCAGGCGGGGAACATCTTGCGTAGCGTTGACCACGCGGCGCACGGTCCGACCGGCCGTGGGAACAAGTGGCAACGTTCGGAACTGCAGAACCTCAGGCGTACCATTGGGCAGACAGTACACCATAAGCGTCCTGTCGGCATTCCTCATGACGATCTGGCCCTGCGTCCCATCGATCTCGAAGCGATCATCTGATTGCTCAAGACACGTGGCGACGGTGTTGCCGAAGAACAACCGGCCATTGGTGACGGCCGAACCGAGACGGATTGGAATCTGCTCTCGTCCGACTGCTCCGTTGACGAGCGTGATGAGCGAAGCGTCCTGCGTCATGACAACACTGCTGTTGGACGCATCCTGTTCGACAATGGCCATCTGCATCTCGCCCAACCGCTCGTGCAGAATCAGGTCATACGACCGATCGGGCTCAATGTTGACCGTCGATAGGCGCAGAATCCGCGTTGGCGTTGATTCTGAGGTGATCGTGATCGGCATTGGACCGGGATCGAGCACAACCGGGGCCGATACACCCCTCACGCCCAGCCTCTGTGCGAGCGTAATGGCCGGTTGAATGCCGCTCATCGATGACGGTGAATTCCGCGTACTGGTCGATACTCTCACCGTCGGCGATGTGGCGGCAACGTGGACGACCCTGACGACAGCCTTGCCGGCCGAACCGATCGGACGCTGGATCGTTGGTGTCACAACCATCATGCCACTTGCACCGGAATCTGCCGTGATCACACTGAAGACATCTCGCACGACAAGCGAGGTGCTATCCAGTAGCGTCGCCCCGGAGGCGAAGCGCACCCGTACCTTGTCCGGTAATGACGTTTGGCAGGTACTTACGGCAACACGCTGGCTGACGCGGCGTCCATCAAGCCCCTTGGCAAGCGAAACCGACAATTCCGGCATATCAACGTCAACCGAACTGGAACCGAGATTCACCACACGAATGTCTGCCGTGCGGCTGGCCACTGGGGTGAACGAACGCTGAGCAGAGGACGAAAGGTCGGACTCCTCCACGAACATCAGCGCTGGCGCGTCGCCGGACTCCGAGGCATGAACCACCAGAGAGTAGGTCCGCCGCTCGCGCAGATTCGTTTCAAAGGTTCCTAGGACCGTGGCCGAGCCGGCCTTGTATTCTATGAGGGACAGGACCGTGTTTGCGGGAAAGACTTCGACGAATTGAGAGATCTGGCGATGCGGAGTGGGAGCCGACGTCAGCGGTGCACCACTCGGGCAACCGAGACGGAGCTCGTACGCTCGTGAGGCATCCGGGTGCATGTTCAACAGCCGGAGCTGAGCAAACCCACGAGCCGAAGCGGGCGTGTTGGCATTGGCAAACAGGACCGTGTCGAACTCCCGCGGCTTGGACCGTCCGGAAACAGCGTAGAAGTTGTACGAGGTGTTGGGGATGAACGGCACGCGGCGAGGCGATCGGAACTCCACCTCATCGCCACGCAGGATCTCAATGAGCGTTGAATCGCCGGGCGACTGCACCGTATCGGCAAAGGCGAACATCGGAACCAGTCCCGAGGCAAACCCTTCTTCCATCACCAAACGGCGCGACTGTCCATCAGGTACGAGGTTATAGAGTCGCATCGTGATGCGACGTCCTCCTGGCACGGGATTGACAATGCTGGGATCCTCTTCGGCACACCCGGCCAGAAGGATGACCGAGCAAAGGAGCCCGAAAAGGGCGTGACGACAAGTCATGACGGCAAGTTGCGATATTTTTGTCTGTGGAAGAACGTCTGCATAGCCTGATTGACCGTTTTGCCGAGGTAGAACAGTCACTTAACGACCCTCATACCGTTAACAACCCCTCCCTTCTGCGGGAGGCGAGTCGCGAGTACAAGAGTCTCCTGCCGGTCATCACCGCAGGACGTGAGTACCTTGCTGTGGTCGAACAGGTACGATCCAACCGCGCACTTATTGATGATGCGTCAACTGATTCCGACCTGCGCGACATGGCCTACGAGGACACGCGTGACCTTGAGGCACGTCGCGAAGCATTGGAGGAACAGCTCACGGTACTCCTGATTCCTCGCGATCCGAACGACCTGAAGGACTGCATCGTAGAGCTTCGTGCCGGCACCGGTGGCGATGAGGCCGCACTGTTCGTTGGCGACCTGTATCGGATGTATCAGCGGTTCTGTGAGCGTCGGGGCTGGACGATTGAAACGATCGACATTACGGAGAGCGAGCGAGGGGGCTTTAAGGAGATCACCTTCGAAGTGCATGGCGACGAGGCCTACGGACTTCTGAAGTACGAGAGCGGCGTCCACCGTGTGCAGCGCGTGCCGGAAACAGAGGCCCAAGGTCGCATCCATACCTCTGCCGCTACCGTTGCCGTACTCCCCGAAGCCGAGGAAGTGGATGTACAGATCAACGAGTCGGATCTGCGCATCGACATCTTCCGATCAGGGGGCAAAGGCGGACAAAACGTCAACAAAGTGGAAACAGCCGTGCGGCTTGTCCACATTCCCACGGGCATCGTGGTGCAATGTCAGGACGAACGCTCGCAGCTCAAGAACAAAGACAAGGCCATGAAGGTGCTCCGTGCCCGACTGTACGACCTCGAACTCGAGCGCCAACAGTCGGCCATCGCCGGGGCTCGAAAGGACATGGTCCGCTCCGGTGATCGATCAGAGAAGATCCGCACATACAATTGGCCGCAGAACCGCGTCACCGATCACCGCCTTGAAGGTGAAGCCAAGAACCACCCACTCCAATCCGTCATCGACGGTGAGCTCGACGAGATCATCACCGCTTTGCGCGTCACAGAACAGGCAGCGTAGATATGGCACTGAAAGACCGGCTTAAGCAGAGTTCATTCAGTTCGGCCCAGCAGGAGGCCATGCTTGGCGTGCTGTCCTGCGCTGATGCTCTGAACCGAAAGATGGAGGAGCTGATCGCCCCCTACGGCATCACCGCTGCTCAGTACAACGTTCTGCGGATCCTCCGCGGCGTCCACCCCGATGGACATCCACGCCACGAGATCAGCGCCCGCATGATCCAACTCGCACCCGACGTCACGCGCCTCATCGACCGTCTCGAGAAGCAGAAACTTGTCGTGCGCGGAAAGAGCGACGAGGACAAGCGTCTTTCACTGACATTCATAACGGATAAGGGGCTTGCCCTACTCGATTCGATCGCTCCAAACCTGAAGCAGTTCGACCGTCAACTGCGGAAGTCATTGACTGAGTCGGATGCGATTGCCCTGGCACGACTCAGCGACATCTTGCGAGAGAGCGTGTAGGGACGGCTGCGCTACGCCAAGGGACTCGCTTCGCGAGGGACTGCTGCGCAGGGACTTTGCCAAGGGACGCGGCTTCGCCGCGGGACACCTGCGCAGGGACTTGGCTGCGCCAAGGGACACCGCTTCGCGGAGGGACTGCTGCGCAGGGACTTTGCCAAGGGAGGCGGCTTCGCCGCGGGACGCCTGCGGAGGGACTTGGCTGCGCCAAGGGACTCGCTTCGCGGAGGGATGCCTGCGGAGTCATCAAAACTTTAAACTCAACACCTGCAACCTGTAACCTGTAACCTGTAACCTGTAACCTGTAACCTGCAACCTGTAACCTGCAACCTGTAACCTGCAACCTGTCACAATGGAATATTCCCGTGTTTCTTCCATGGGTTCGTTTCTGATTTCGTGCGAAGTCGACGCAGCGCCTTGATGAGTTCGTGCCGTGTCTGCTGGGGTTCGATGACATCGTCAACGTAGCCGCGTTCGGCTGCTTCGTACGGATTGGCGAATTCATGGTTGTACTGATCCTGCAGCTCCTGCATTCGAGCAGCTTTGTCGTCGGCCTTGTCAATATCTTTACGATACAGGATCTCCACAGCCCCCTTCGCACCCATGACGGCGATCTCGGCCGTTGGCCAGGCGATGTTGTAGTCGCCACGGATGTGCTTGGAGTTCATCACATCATACGCTCCGCCGTAGGCTTTGCGGGTGATCACGGTCATCTTTGGAACCGTTGCCTCGCAGAAGGCATAAAGAAGTTTAGCACCATGACGAATGATGCCACGCCATTCTTGGTCGGTACCGGGCAGGAAGCCGGGCACGTCTTCGAATACGACCAGCGGAATGTTGAAAGCATCGCAGAAGCGGACGAAGCGCGCCCCCTTCACCGAGCTATTGATGTCGAGCACACCGGCTAGTGATGCTGGTTGGTTGGCTACGATGCCCACGGGTTGACCATCCAGCGTTGCAAAACCGCAGATGATGTTGGTGGCGTATTCGGCGTGGACCTCGAAGAAGTCGGCTTCATCGACCACTTCGCGGATCACGTCCTTCATGTCGTAGGGCTGGTTCGGATTTGCGGGAATGATGTGCCGGAGCTTCTCGCACATTCGATCGGCAGCATCATTCGTTGGCTTGATAGGGGGCTTTTCGCGGTTGTTCAGCGGTACGTAGCTCATGAGCTTGCGGACCGCGAGAAGAGTCTCCACCTCGTTGTCGAGGGCAAAGTGTGCAACACCACTGCGAGAGGCGTGCGTATCTGCACCACCGAGCTCTTCGAACGTCACTTCCTCGTGGGTGACCGTTTTGACCACCTCCGGTCCGGTCACGAACATGTACGACGTACCCTTGGTCATAAAGACGAAGTCCGTCAGGGCCGGCGAATACACCGCACCGCCGGCACATGGTCCAAGGATCACACTCAGCTGTGGCACAACGCCACTTGCCATGGTGTTGCGCAGGAAGATATCGGCATAGCCTCCGAGGGCTACAACGCCTTCTTGAATGCGAGCGCCTCCCGAGTCGTTCAGTCCGATCACCGGAGCACCGATCTTCATCGCCAGGTCAAGGAGCTTGCAGATCTTCTCGGCGTGGACCTCGCCGAGTGATCCACCGAAGGTGGTGAAGTCCTGCGAAAACACGCATACCGTGCGTCCATGGATCTGACCCGTACCGGTGACCACGCCATCGCCGAGAGGACGTTGCTGTTCCAGACCAAACTTGGTCGAGCGATGTCGAGCCAGCATATCCATCTCGCTGAACGAGCCCTCATCCAGCAGCACATCCAGCCGCTCTCGTGCCGTCAGCTTTCCCTTGGCATGCTGCGCTTCAATGCGCTTTTGTCCGCCCCCTAACAGGGCTTCGGCTTTGAGTGCGCGTAGCTTGTCGATCTTCTCGTTCACGGCATTCTCCTTGGTTCAAACAGCGTCGGAAGGCTCGAAAATAGGCAGTATTTTGCCCCCCATGCTTCATCGCCTCATCCTTATGCTGTCGGCACTCTTCCTCATGTTTGCCGTTTTCGGTTTCGTCTTTTCATTTGGTGCCTACCGGGGCGACAATTTCGACGTGGCCATGGGCAACCTTGTGCTAGGGCTGGTCATGATCGGCGCGTCGGCAGCGACTCTGCTTGTTGGATTACGACTTCAGCGGAAGTTTGATGCCCGTGTTGATGAGATCATATCCACACTGTCGGCTGCTACAGGCACTTTTGAGGCAGAGCAGTTTGCCACTGCACTGAACATCACGGTTGATGATGCGCGTGACGTCCTCGGCAAGCGCGCTAGCGCCCAAAGCTGGAAATATGAGGAGCTGGGCTCGTACAACGCCCGGTACTACATCAGGTAGCAGGAAGCTTCTTCGTCGCAAGAGCTGATTCGACACGTCGTATCAGTTCGTGTGGCTCGAGTCTGAGCTTGGTTGCGATATGAAAGATCGCAACGAGATCCGGCGTCCGCTTGGCAAGCTCAAGTTTCGATACGTAGGAACGATCGAACGACGCGTCATCCTCCAAATCACTCTGCGTCAGCCCCAACTCGAGTCTCCGCTCTCGCACTACAAGCGCGAATGCTTCCACAGGATCCGACGGAACACCGTATGGAAGCTGCAATTCGCGCATTGGACGAGGCATTTGGCAAGGTAAACCACGCCGCTTGCAACATAAGGGCCGTGTGTCCCATACCATGTTGCGAGCTGTCGATTATCTGAATTGACATGAGTGACTTGCATGATGCTGGAGTGCGGCTTGTGTGAATTGCTGCGATAACCCCGCATACCGGGGCGGGGGCCACGGGAAAGTTTTGGAACACACACTATTTGTTCCGAAATCGCCTCGCCTCTACTCGAATCCCGGCGGCTCTTCTTCAGGAGGTAGGGGGCAGACTTGCTTAACGAGCGGCACCAATGATGAGAAGTCAGCCAACAATGGTGAATCCGGATCTACGTGGCAGATCTCGCCATCTATCATGATGACAAGTTTTCGACCTGCTCGGCGATACTGATCCCGCACATCATAGCTGGCACGGATTGCCGCAGCTGCTGATCGCTGGATGAACGAATCACCTGACTCAAGCTGCTCTCTAAATGAGGCCACCTTCTCCTCGGGCGAACGACTCATTGCTTTCGTCAATTCCGAGGTATAGCTCCCAATCATGGCATACTCGTCTATAAATGGTGAAAAAGTTGATGTAACATCTATCAAAGCGCCGCAATTGATCGTCCAGCCCAATAGAATGACACCATTCTGGCGCCGCATCTCAACTCGCTCGATCGTTATCCGTACGGATGGAACCCATAGTAGACGGATTGCAATATAGTACTCGAGCTCATGTGCTCGGTGGAGCACCTTTGCCAAGGTCTTACCCGATAATGTTGTCTCAATTGCAAACGATCGTCGCTGTTCGATGCGCTCGTTAATCATCGTCAATGCAATGCGACCGGCCGTGACGTTTCGCTCGGATTCGGGAAGATCAATGAGCTCACGTGCTATCGCGTCCGAATCGACGATCAACTCGCAGTCGGCAAACATTTTAAGGTACCATTTTGCAAATGTTGTCTTGCCAATACCATTGGGTCCGGCAACAACGATGATGTATGGTGGTTTCATGACATCTTCGTGCTTGGATGCCAACGAAACGTGACGTTCGATGTTTGCCCGGGGCTATTACTGATGCTCTTACGTACCCCCGGGCCAAGGCCCGGGGCTATTACTGACGATCTTACGTACCCCGGGCCAAGGCCCGGGGCTATTACTGACGCTCTTACGTACTGATCGTCACTCGTAAATTGTCACTTGTCACTTCGCACCGCCATCATCATTCCTGCGCTTAACGAAGAGAGGTCCATCGGACTGGTGGTGGAGTCTGTCAAGGGGCTTGTGGACCGGGTTATCGTTGTTGACAATGGTTCGACAGATGCAACAGTTGATGTTGCGCGCAATGCCGGAGCGCTTGTTGTGCATGAGCCGCAGCGCGGCTACGGGGCAGCATGCCTACGTGGACTTGCTGAGCTTGCTGTAGAGCCCCCTGACGTGGTTCTCTTCCTCGATGGTGATGCAAGTGATCATCCTGAGGACGCGCTGATGATTCTCAACACTGTGATCAATACGGATGTTGAGATGTGCCTCGGAAGTCGAGTGCTGGGCGATGCCGAACGCGGATCCCTAACGCCGGTGCAGCGTTTCGGCAACTGGCTGTCGACGGATCTCATCAAGAGAATATGGGGCGTACACTATTCTGATCTGGGTCCGCTCCGTGCAGTTCGCTGGGAAACGCTCATGCGACTCGATATGCAGGATCGCACGTGGGGGTGGACCGTGGAGATGCAGATCAAGGCGGCAAAGCACGGCATTCGCACTCAGGAGATGCCTGTGCGCTATCGACGACGTATCGGCACGTCCAAGATCTCAGGAACCATTGTAGGTTCGCTTCGTGCCGGAACAAAGATCCTTACGACCATCGCCCGCCTTGCTCTTTCTCGCCGCTAGTTCGCTCGCCATCATCACGCTAAGCTGCTTGGGGGCTGCACTTTCCTGGAAGGGGCTTGTTGGTATCAACACCACTACGCTCTGGTATGTACAGAGCGTTGCATGGCTGGCACTAACAACGTGCGTTGTGCGATGCGACACAGCGTCACGCCAACACATCATGCGCATGATGTTCCCGGCAATTCTGCTGTGTGTTGCCTTCTCGGCGCTACCCCATGGTCTGTACTCGGATGATCTTCTGCGGTATCAGTGGGACGGATGGCTGACCATGCACGCTGCAAGTCCGTACGCGTATGCGCCGATCGATCCTGCACTATCGGGCCTGTCGTTTACAAACGGCTCGGCTTCTCTACCGCAGCAACTACCGTACGGGGATATGCACACGATCTATCCGCCGGGTGCACAGATGTTATTCGGCGTGGCCAGCGCCGTGTCTGGCGGAAATGATGTGCTGTGGAAGTTGACGTATTGGGTCCTTCTCGTGATCCCATGTATGGTGCTCTGGCGGCTGACCCCGAAACCGTCACGCGTATGGCTGATGATCGTTGCACTCTCTCCGGTGGTACTCCTTCACGGATTCACTGATGCGCATATTGATGCGTTCATGGCAGTGCTAATTGCGTTGGCTCTGATCATGCGACAACGCGAATCCGCTGTTGCATCAGCGATCATCCTCGGCATTGCCATCAGCATCAAGTATCTCCCCATTCTTTTCATACCTGCGATCGTGGCGGGATCTACTCGCAGAGATACTGTGAAGATGATCTCGTTGACGCTCATAACGGTCGGCGTCATCTACCTCCCCTTTCTCGGCGAGGATCTTCTTGGCTCGCTCGGAACGTTCGCGCAGACGTGGCAAACCAACTCTCTCGCTTTCACAATCTTGGCAGAATTCACACCAGAGGCGTTCATCCGTCCGATCATCGGCACAGTGATGTTGGTTGTGGCGGCCTACGTCATTCAGCGATGGAGGGGGCAGCCCCTTACGGCCACCTCGTTGGTCCTCAACATCATCGTGCTTCTTTCGCCGGTGGTGCATCCATGGTATCTGCTGGCTCCGCTGGCACTGTGTTTGTTGACTCCGTTGCGCTCAACCATTGTGATGACATCGACGATAGCTCTCTATGCGATTGGCCTTGAAACATTCAAGGGCAGCGGAGTGTGGTTGGAACACCCTGCTGCCCTTGCTGTTGAGTTTCTGCCTGGGATGATCGCGTTTGCGATCGATGTGCGTCGGGGCCCCTTACCGCTTCTGGACCAGGATTGATTCGCTCCGACCTGCGTAGCGCAGACGGACAACATAGACGCCCGTTGCGCCATCGATCTCGATCGACTCGTTCGAAGAGGCAGACATCACGCTTGCTACGGTACGACCCATCATGTCGGTGACCGTGATCTCTACACCTTCAGCACCGGCGATCGTGATCATTCCACTTGTTGGATTCGGGAACAGTGAGATCGTTGAACCCTCGATCAGATCGTCGACACTCGTCGAACCAACCACGAATGGTGTTGACCATTGTTCGCAACCCGCTGTATCGGAGATCTGCACGCGGTACGTTCCATCACCCTGCACCTTCACGGTTCGTGATGTTGCGCCGGCGATCTTCTTTCCTTCGCGGTACCACTGGTAGTTCACACCATCGGCACTACACGTAAGATCATCACCCGTGCGGGTGATCGTAGGCACCGGCAATCCCGGTGTGACCACGACACGGATCGTGTCGGTACTCTTGATGCACTCGTCGTAGCCACGGATACGGCAATACACCGTGTACGTGCCTGTCTTCAGATTCTTCGTGCTGAAAGTGAAACGAGTTTCCGAATCCTTTGTGCCGTTAACAAACCACTCGTAGGATGGGTAGCCCCCTTTGGCCGTAATCGGCTTGTCCATGCCTTCACAGAGCTTGATCTCCTGAGCGAGCGGACGAATCTGTGTGCTCGGACCACAGTCAAGGGCTGCAACGAAAGAATCATCGAATCGAACACCGTTGATGCGCTGATTGTCGAACAACGCCCACGTGTCGAACGCACCGGCCATGTACGGAATCCCCTTGCCATCGATGCCGACGGCGGTCACATAGTCTTCGTACGGACCCCCGAAGGTGCGCACCCAGTCGACATCACCATTCGACAGGAGGCGCATCACGAATCCGTCGTTTGCTCCCTTAGAGTCTTCTTGGAATGTCTCAATCGTTGTGGTGCTGTCGAATGTTCCTCCAACCAACATGTTTCCCTTGGCGTCGCATGCAATGCTGGTAGAGATCTCTTCGAAGGTGCTACCGTAGCGGCGCAACAACTCGAACGCTCCGTCCTTATTCACGCGAGCAACGTACACGTCCGGCTGATTCTCTCCATCGGCCTTGAGCGTCTGTGTGTCGAAGGTCGTGGTGAGTCTCATCGGACCGGTCAGAAGCAGTGATCCTTCGCGAGTGATGCTTGTGCCGACGGTGACGTCGACCTCACTTGAACCAATGCGCTTGGTCCATGCTGGCTGACCCGTTGCGTTCATCGATCGAACGAAGATGTCGCTCTTACCGGCGAAGCTCTCGATGTTCGTGTTGCCGAAGTTGACGCTTCCGATGAACGTGCCAACGGCGAAGATCCGATCACCGGTTGGGGTCACCTGAAGTTGCGATACTTGGTCGTTCTCGGCCGATCCGAATCCCTGAACCCAGAGAACCTCACCCGATGAGTTGAGCTTTGCGACAAACGCATCAAGCTTACCGGCCGAGCGGTACGACTTGGTTCCAAACTTCCCGTCGGCGCCTGTTCCGCCCCCTACATACACATTACCGGTAGAATCCACGGCAAGGCAGGGGGCTCCCTCATCGTAGTCTTCGGAGCCAAAGACCTTAACCCACTGCATGATTCCTTGGTTGCTGATCTTGGCAACGAACATGTCGGAGCTGAAGGCATCAAAGGTCTCGATCTGTTCGCCCCCTACCACGGCGGCATCGATAAAGGAGCCTGACACGTAGGTGTTGCCGCGGTTATCGACGACGATCGAACCCGCCTCATCGAAGTCGTATCCTCCGTGTGCCAGGGCCGTGATGAGGTTGCCCTTACCATTGAATCGAGCCGTGAAGATGTCATAGTTGCCGATGGCTTGCAGGTCGATGCCGGCTGCATCCATCGAGTCGGAGAATGTTCCGACGATGCTACAGGAACCGTCTGCTGCCACATGCATTGCATCGATCACGTCGAAGCTGGGCCCGGTGAGTGTCTTGATCCACGTAATGCGCTGTGCTGAAACGGTGTGCGCAGACAGGGCAAGTGCAAGCGCCAGGACGACGGTGTTACACAGTGTCGACAATCGAATCATGGTGTGTCCCTCCCCAGTCAGGGCTTCAGGCCCCTACCGGATTTCTTGATTGAATCTGTGGCTTTGAGATCGACGATGATCGCATCAAGGATGCCGTTGATGAACGTACCGCTCTTGTCGGTCGAATATCTCTTGGCTAATTCGATCACTTCGTTAATCGTTACTTTGATGGGGATACTTTCACACGACGTTAGCTCGGCCACTGCAAGGCGCATCAGGATGATGTCCAACGCAGCGATCCGCTCGAACTCCCAGTTCTGTGCGAATTTCCGGATGAGCGTTGTGGATTCTTCCTTACCTGTTTCGGCTGCAGAGATCACCCGGCGAGCGTACTCGACGTCGTCATTGCTCCATGTGATCGGCACGTCGGCTTCGAGTTCATGCACCTCATCCGGATGCAGAATGCGAGGTCCTTCAGGCGCTTCCTTCGGATCGAACGTGAACTGTCGATAGAAGACGTGTCGGAAGGCCACGTCGAGGTCGACATCGCCACCATCGATCGCAGCGAGGATCTGCATGACCTTTTCGCGGGCAAGATGCCGCGAGCCCCGTACCGTCGACTTACGGCTTACAGGAAACTCGTCCTGCTGTGATGAACTTGTCAATTGTGCTCCGACGTGTTAAACGCCACGAATCGTGGGACTGCCAACATACGAACCGTGAACGTGACGCACGTGACGTAAACGCTCCTCCGCGATGGCATTTGATGCCTCGATCGTGAGGATGTTCCGCTCGGAGGCGATCCGGATGATGTTCGCCGTTATGTCGTAGACTCCTTCGGCCTGGCGCATCACCTTGGCGCGATCATAGCCCTCAACCTCGGAGGCCACATTCATCAGACCGCCGGAGTTGACAACGTAGTCGGGTGCGTACAAGATGCCTTTGCTGCGGAGCATTTCTGCGTGCTTGGACTCATCCTTCAGCTGGTTGTTTGCACCGCCGCAGATGATCGAGCATGTGAGATTCGGGATGGTATCGTCATTCAGGATCGCACCCAGAGCATTCGGCGAGAAGACGTCGCAGGGTGTCGTATAGACGGCATCCGGCGAAATGACCTCGGCTCCTGTGCGAGCGGCCAGAGCTTGTACCTTGTCGGCATAGATATCGGAAATGAGCACCTTCGCACCGTCCTTAACAAGGTGCTCCACAAGGTACGTGGCAACATTGCCGGCGCCTTGCACCACCACGGCCTTACCGGCCAGTGAGTCCGTACCCCATGTGGCCTTGGCCGAGGCGCGCATGCCGGAGTAGACGCCAAGGGCTGTCACGGGGCTGGGGTCACCCGATCCACCGGGGCCGCCGATACCGGTCACATACTTGGTCTCCATGCGGATCCATTCCATGTCGCGTACGCTGGTACCCACGTCTTCTGCCGTGATGTATCGACCGCGCAGGCTCTCGACCATCCGTCCGAAGGCACGGAATAGCCCCTCACTCTTGTCCGTTCGAGGGTCGCCGATGATCACGGCCTTACCGCCGCCAAGGTTCACCCCGCTGACGGCTGCCTTGTACGTCATACCGCGAGAAAGGCGCATCACATCCGTGATGGCGGCCTCATCGGAATCGTACTTCCAGAACCGTGTCCCGCCCAAAGACGGTCCGAGTGAGGTGTTGTGAATACCGATGATGGCACGCAGGCCAGTGACGGGATCAGAGCAGAGGACCACTTGTTCGTGACCCATGGTCGAGAGGGTGTCGAAGATTTGCATGGGGCAAAAATACGAACGGCCACCCTATGGGTGGCCGTTCTAGGAATGATCTCGTTTTCAGGGATCAGTGGCGTGGACCGCGGTCATTCCGCATTGGACGCTCATCGCGTGGACGAGCTTCGTTGACCACGAGTGGACGTCCGCCCAAGTTGCGGCCGTTCATTGCCTCGATCGCTTGGTTGCCAGCGGCACCGTCCGGCATTTCAACAAAACCGAACCCGCGTGAACGCCCCGTGAACTTGTCCTTCACAACGGAAGCGGACTGCACGGCGCCGAACTCTGAGAATGCTGAGCGAAGCTCATCGTCATTCATCGAATACGGCAAGTTGCCTACATAGATATTCATACATCGACCCTTTGCGCGACGATTGGACGAACTCGGTGTTGAATCACTGATTTATCTCGACCCGAATTCCCCGGTAGGCCGTCACGCCTGCCTCACGGTGAGTGCAAGTTACCGCCAAACCACCGCGAAACAAGAAGTTTTCCACATAAACGCAAAAAATAGTTGGGCGGGGGAGGTAAGGTGATCACCGGCGCAAGGACGAAAGGTTGGCAGCCACGGCCTGCCAATTGACAACATTCCACCATGCGGCAACGTAATCAGGTCGCTTGTTCTGGTACTTCAGGTAGTAGGCATGCTCCCATACGTCAATACCAAGAATCGGCGTTGTTCCCCAGGATGAGAGCTTCTGCTGATTCTCCGCCTGGAGCACAATGAGTCTGCTGTCTTCATGGCGATAGTGGAGCAGTGCCCATCCACTGCCCTCAACGGCGACCGCCGCCGCGGTGAACTGCTTCTTGAATGCTGCGAACGATCCGAATCCGTCGTTGATGGCAGCGAGCAATTCACCGTTGGGCTCGCCCCCTCCCTGCGTACCGGCCGGACCCATAACCTTCCAGAACATCGAATGGAGCCAATGACCGCCTCCGTGAAAGGCCGCTTGGCGCGACCAATGCTGGATAAGTGCGAAGTCATCTGCCGCACGTGCCTTGGCTAACTCCTCCTCGGCCTTGTTGAGTCCGTTGACGTAGGCCTGGTGATGCTTGCCATGATGGAGCTGCATCGTCTGTGCATCAATGAAAGGCTCGAGCGCATCAAATGCATACGGTAGCGGTGGAAGCTCGTGCTTACCGGGGGCCGGCGCCGGCATGGAACCGATGGCGGAAAGAGAGGGGGCTCCTGTTGCCAAGGCAGCTGCGCCCGTTGCTGCGGTTGCGAGAAAGGCACGTCGTGTTGACATATATCTGTTTCCGGTTGGTGGTTCGGTTGACGTAGGTCTTCACGCCTGTACGGCATCACGCAGGAAGCGCTCGACATCAAGAACGTCTTCCGTGCTCCCCATGAAGCATGGTATCCGCTGATGGAGTGACGTTGGTTTGACGTCCAGCAGACGGTTCACACCGTCAGTGGCGCGACCTCCTGCTTGCTCTACCAAGAAGGCCATGGGATTGACTTCATACACGAGGCGCAGCTTTCCGTCAGGCATGCGTGCATCGCCGGGATACAAGAAGATGCCGCCATAATGCAGTGTGCGATGAATGTCTGCGACCATTGTTCCGACATACCGCAACGAGTATGGCCGAAGACCATCGGGCGAAGGACGCAGCAGCCACGAAACGTAGTCACGTATGCCCTGCGGCCAGATGTGGGCATTACCGGAGTTGACGGAGTAGATCTTTCCTCGCTGTGGGATCTTGATCTTCTCGTACGTCAACAGGAATTCCCCGATCGTAGGGTCGAACGTAAAAACGTCCACCCCGTTGCCACTGGTATAGACCAACTGCGTACTCGATCCATACATGCAGTATCCAGCGGCCACTTGTCTCCAGCCCGGCTGAAGGCAATCCTCGAGCGTACCGTCAACCGTGAGCGTTGGATCGATTCGCTTGTAGATCGAGAAGATCGTTCCGATCGTCACATTCACATCAATGTTTGAAGAGCCGTCGAGAGGGTCGAACACCAATACGTATTTACCCCGACGATACTGGTCAGGGATACTGATCAATCCGTTGGATTCCTCGGACGCCATCACACACAGATGGCCGCCATGATCCATGGCGCGGAAAATGATGTCGTTTGCATGCAGGTCGAGACGCTTGACGTGTTCACCATGAACATTGGTGTCATCGGTCGAACCGAGGATGTCATTCAATCCGGCGCGTCGCACATCACGTGCAAGGATGCGCATTGCCAGAGTGAAATCTCGGAGCAGGTGCGAAAACTCACCCGTTGCATCAGGATGCATCGCCCCTTGCTCGGCAATGTGGCGCTCAATGGTGATCAGCTTCGACGTGTTGACGATGGGCATGCTACTTATCGAGACGTACTGAGAGAACCGGACACGGTGCCTTGCGCAGTACGCGTTCGGTGGTGCTTCCAAACAGGAAGTGCTCCAGTCCGCCCCTGCCATGTGTCCCGATTGCAATGATACTCACATTATGATCCTTGGCGTAGGCGCAGATCTCATCACTGGCGCGGCCACGCAGGACCTTCGTCTCTACCTTGTACCCCTGCTTCTGGAGCGCATCGCAGAGTGTGTTCAGCTCCTTCTGGGTGTTGACTTCCAGCTCTCGCTCAAGATCGGCAAAGCCGACCTGCGCATAACTCCAGTCAGCCGGGTACACGACCGGTTCAACCACGTGAATGACGTGAAGCGTCGCATTGGTGCCACGCGCCAGCTCCTTGGCCAATTCAAGGGCCTTCTGAGCGTTTTCCGAGAAGTCTGTAGGGACGAGGATCGACGAAACTGTAAACATGGCATTTGGTAGTTTGTGAATATGATACGCAATGTAGGAAACGCCTTCTCACGCGCTATGCGCACATACAACGGTCATTTCGCGATATCGCCGATTTGCGAGATCGTGATCCTTACAATCGCTGGCCTTCTGCTGCATTGTTGGATGCCATCGACCCTTCATGCGCAGGTGATTCCGCAGCGTGTGGCGCAGACAACCCCATCGTGGTCGATCATTGGCCCATTTCCAAACATTGGCGGGAGTGGTATCGGACTGAAACTGTCGGCCGAGGATCCTCGTGACACCTCATCGTCGTTCTTGAACCTATGGGGTGGACAATCCCGTTGGCATCCCTACAGGGGGCTGGAAATGCTCGGCTGGGTCAACCTCACCGATCATGCCCCGGATGTGCCGTGCATGTTTCTGGCCCGGACATACGTGTACTCGCCGAGCACTCGCGCCGTTCGAATTGAGCTCGGCGTCAGCGGTGCAGCCCGCTTCTACATGAACGATTCACTGCTGGCGGCATTCGATGACGATGTGTTTGCACGCAATGGATCGGTGACCATGGCGTGCACACTCTGGAAAGGTTGGAACAGAATTCACGTCCGCATTGGACGGGATGTGATGCCATTTCTTTCGTTCGCTCTTCGAATAACCGATTCGACGGGCTCGGATATGGCCGACGTCACCTACGCAACAGCACCGCAGACGATCACGAAACAGCATGCCCCCTTCCAGCTTCTGTCGCGTAAGACTCAAGAGATCGACACGACGTTTCAACGTGACCCACGAGTTGTCCGCATGCTACGTCAGGCCGTTTTGAGCGACACTCTCGGACCGGGACACCTACGTCGTGCCGCATGGGCGGCATACAACACCTCATCGCTCGACACGGCCCTACTGCTTGCACGCACCGCTCTGACGGTGATTCAAGAGGATGCTTCCCTCTGGCTTCTCAAGGGGCTTATCTACAAGGCAAAGGGCATGGCCGACTCGGCGAATGTGTTCGTTGAGCGCTCACTGGAGATCGATCCTGGTAGCATTCAAGCGCTACGAACCAGCCTGAACTTCATGATCCGCCGCAATCCGCTCGATGAGATACCCCGACTCGATATCGACAGTATAGCTGCCGCCGCACTGCGGATGCCCGCGTCCGACTCGTTTGAGATCGAGACAGTTCTGCTGGATATGCAGCAGGCGGTCATCTTCGGGAGTACATCGCTGCAACGTATCACTGCCGTGATTCGTATCAACTCGCTCGACTCGTTGATGAAGCTACCCCTTCCCAAGCGGTTTGGTGATGATGCTCCCGGGTGGCAGAAGCTAACCGTTCTATCGGGTAGTGGGGATCAACGGGTCATCGATATGACTGACGCCGATGCGTCGCTCGACGGTCTCACCCCCGGTGACGTGATCGTGTATTCGGCCGAGAGATGGCAGCGCGATTCTCTCTTCACGCAGTTCACATACGTCGACCTGCCGATCTCGCCACGTGTGCCTACACGGCGCGTGCGAACCTCGATCATCGTTCCACTGACCGACAACTACTCGTTCAACATTCGCAACTACACGCCAAGTCAATCCGAGATCGAGACACCCTCCGGCATGCTGTTCATGTGGGAGGCGGCCAACGTTCCGGCCATCGTGCCGGAGTCGTTCATGCCACCAATCGCCGACTATACGCCACGGATAGATCTGAGCACGTCTCCCGGATGGTGGGTCCTGATCCGTCACATGCAGTCAGCATTCGAACGCCGCCTGCAGCCGTGTGACCAGCTCCGGTCCGTGGTCGATTCGTTGTTGCCGTCTGACAAGAAGTGGAGTCCGGACGTGGTTGCCACGAGAATCTCCCATTGGGTCATAAAGTCCATCACCCTTCAGCCTCAGGCCGGCCTGTCTCTGCCGCCCAATCGAGCGTGTGACGTTCTGGCGTTGCGCAGCGGCACCGTTGCCGATAGGGTCATCCTTGCCTCAGCAATGATGGCCGAGCGCGGCGTCGAGGCGCTCCCAACCCTCGTCAAGACAAACTGCAACGTCAGTTTTTCAGAGCCTGCCGTGTCGATGCCCTTCGACCACATGATCCTCTTGCTGCCCGGCGACACGTCGGCAAACATGATCGACCTTTCCTTTAGAACCGTTCCCTTGGGCGTTGTCCCGCCGTCGATCGAAAATGCTTTCGCCGCATCGATCAGTTATCGCATGCGCACTCCGGTGCGGCTGCCGAAAAGGTTCATGGCCAAGCGCAGCTTCATTGCCTCGACGCAGATGTCCTTCGATACGGTCGGTTGGATCACCTCGCGATCCCAGATCCGTGCTACGGATTTCGACTCAACCGCCATCATGATGATGGCACGTTCGTTCGCTCCCGCAGGAGAGCTTTCCCCCGACGCCGACGTGCGTCATGATTCCACATGGATATCGTCCACCAAGAATGAACCATTCAGCCCGACGTGTAACATCGTGCTGCGAAATCGCGTCATGGCCGATTCGACGCAGGACACCATCACGATCCGTCCTCGGTGGATGAGTATGCCAAGCTTCCCCTTGCTTGCCATGGATGCACCGAGTCGGACATACCCGGTCATTCTCAGTGCTTCACATGATTCGGTGAGCTCAGAGGTCATCATCACCGCACCGAAAGGCTACACCTTTGCCAAGCCCCTTCCCAAGGGTTCGTTCACGCTCCCGTCGATCTCTTACTCGATCAGTTCAACGCTGAAGGGGCAAACGCTGCGGCTGAAGAGAATCGTCAAGGTCAACTCCAACACTGTTCTGCCGTCGGACTATCCCGCGTTTCGGAACGCTCATGGTCAGATGCTCAACCTGGATCGGATGCCGATCCGCTTGCAACGAACCTCGTCCGGACGACGTCGATGAGCATCGGATATCCCAAGCGGGTTGTATGCCTGACCGAGGAGACCACTGAGACGCTCTATGCTATCAATGCCGACGAACTGATCGTTGGCATCTCCGGCTTCACCGTGCGTCCGCCCCATGCTCGCAAGGAGAAGCCGAAGGTCTCAACCTATCTCGATGCGAAGTTCGAGGAAATCATCGCCCTCAAGCCCGATGTGGTGTTCGCCTGGTCAGATCTCCAGGCCGATATCTCGGCGGAATTGATACGCCGCGGCGTCGAAGTGGTCTGCTTCAACCATCGCTCTGTTGATGGGATCCTTTCCATGATCGCAAAGCTCACAGCATATGTCGGAAGGGGCGCGGCAGGACATAGCTACGCTCTTGATCTTCAGCAGCGAGTGGCCGACATGGCCGATAGGGGTGCTCAACGCGAGCGTCGGCCACGTGTGTACTTCGAAGAATGGTACGATCCGCTGATCACAGGCATTTGCTGGGTGAGCGAGATCATTGAGATCTGCGGAGGCATGGATATCTATGCCGAGAACCGCGTGCATCCAGATGCCAAGAGCCGGATCGTTGCTGACACGTTGGATCCGGTTCGACGTGATCCCGATATCATGGTCGCATCGTGGTGCGGAAAGATGTTGAAACCAGATCGCGTTCGAGCCCGTCCGGGGTGGGAGGCCATGCGCCCCCTTCGAACAGGGTTCCTTCGCGAGATTCCCTCGCCCGTTATCCTGCAGCCGGGTCCGGCTGCACTCACCGACGGCATCGATGCAATGATGATGATCTTCGACGAATGGGAGCAATGCGGACGTCCATGAAGCATGTTCTTGCCCAGGATGAATCACTCGATGCCGTGATCGTTCTGAATGGGTCGCTGCCGGACCAGTCAGTCCTTGAGATCTTCTCAGAGCTTCCCTTCGTGGCCGCCGACGGAGCTGCCAATTCCCTGCTTGACCTCGGAGTCATTCCCGATGTTCTTGTGGGTGATCTTGACTCTGTTCGTTCCGATGTGATGGATGCCGTGCGCGCACATGGCCAGGTGATTCAAGAGCCGGATCAGGACGTCAACGACTTTGAAAAGGCCCTTCGCGTGGCTGCCTCGTCACTCTGGACGAACATCCTGGTGCTCGGCATTCACGGCGGCGAGCTTGAGCATACCCTCAATAACTGGTCGGTACTGATGAGATACGGACGCACCATGCGCCTCATCGCACTTGACGGCGGACGCGTTGGTATTCCGGTGTATGATGATTTCGACTATCTGGCGGAACACGACGAGATCATTTCGATCATTCCTCAGCCCCATGCCCGACTCACAACCAGCGGGCTGCGCTGGCCTCTGACTGATGAGGTTCTTCAGCTCGGCTCCAGGGAAGGGGCTCGCAATCGCGCCGTCGAAACGTCTGTGCGTGTGACGATCCATGAAGGCTCGGCGCTCGTCTTCGTTGCAAGCCGGCTCGCCCCCTGAGGTCGCCTACGCGCCCATAGCGTAGTTTTGCCGCCATGCGAAGAGAACTTACCGCGTGGCACAGCCCACAACTCGACAAGACGATGGAGATCTGCGTGTACGGTCATTACGGCACACCGATCTTGATGTTTCCAAGTGCTGCAGCAGACTACCTCGAGTATGAGCGCTTTCACCTGATCGACAGCGTCAAGGAACCACTTGAGCAGGGCGCGATCAAGATCTTCTCGATCAACAGCATCAATAGCGAGGCGTGGCTCAATGATCAGATGGAAGGTCGACACAAGGCCATCCGTCACCAGCAGTACAATGCCTACATCGTCGATGAGGTCGTGCCCTTCATCCACACCGACTGCGGTGGACCGTTGCCAATCCTTACGTCAGGCGTTTCTCTCGGTGCTCTCCACGCCGTGAACACCATGTTCCGTCGACCCGACCTGTTTGGTGGAACCTTGGCCATGAGCGGCATCTACGATCTCAAGGCCTACACGAAGGGTTACTTCGACGAGGACTGTTACTTCAACTCGCCGATGGACTTTTTGCCGAACATGAAAGAGGGTCCAGTTCTCGATATGCTCCGGAGCAACAAGCATATTCACATTGCCACCGGAAGCGGATCCTACGAAGACCCCTCGGCCAGCGTGATGTTTGGAGAGGTTCTTTCAGCACTGGGTATTCCGCACATCATCGACGTGTGGTCAAACGAGTGGACACATGATTGGCCCACGTGGCGGGCGATGCTCCCAGCAATGATCGCCCGGCTGTGACGCATCAGGCGTTGCGCGACACGTTAACCTTCTAACTCATCGAAGTTGATATCGTCATCATCATCAAACTTCGCGCCACCGATGTCACCTTCAAACGCAGCGGCATCGTAGATCTCGCGAGCCTCTTCTAGGTCGTCTTCATACACGAAGAGCTTGAAGCCGTCGGACTGACCATCCTGAAGTTTATAATCGATCGCAGCCGCCTTCAGCTTTGATGCAAGAAGCTCGGCTTCGAGTTCACTATTGAACGTTGCCAAAAGGATCATGACGTCCCCTACGGTTTCTTCGGCTGGAGATACTTCTTCGCCTTCTCAGGGTTGGCATCCATCCAGCGCTGGGCCTCCTGATTGACGATTTCAAAAGTACGCTTCTGATGGGCTTGTTTGAGCTCTGAAAGGGGCTTGGAGAAGGACCAAATCATACACCAGTCATCAGTCACAAACAGATCATCCTTGGTATCCGAGCCGATCGGCTTCTCATCCTTGCCATAGAGGACTCGGCAGATCTGGCGACGAGCATCAGCCGGCAAGGGTCCATCCCATCGGAAGTACATGATCACGCCCCCTTCCCTTCCCCTATAGGCCTGAATCATCTTTTGCGAAGGGGCCCCGAAGTCAGGCAGTACCTTTTCCCACGAAGCCCAGAGCTTCCTGGCAGCCGGCGTGGCGGGCTTGACCGTAGAAGACACCTCGTATCCTTCAGGCTGCTCACCGGATAGAAACTGGAAACTCGCAAAGGGCATGGGGATCTCTCGGGCCAGGCCGGAGAAGTCGTACCTCATGGTAACGGCCGTGACCCGGGCGTCCTTGCCAAACTGCTTTTTGATGGACTCGTCAAACGACTGGGCGGCAAGAGATGCTGCCGAGGCAAGTTGAACGATTACTATCAACAAGCAGATTGGAAGGCGTTTCATGTCAGTCTCGCATGAGTTTTCGATATGTGATGCGATGTGGACGGTCCGCATCGATTCCAAGACGCTTGTGACGATCCTCTTCGTACTGAGAGTAGTTCCCATCGAACCACACGACCTGGCTATCACCCTCGAAGGCCAAAATATGCGTTGCGATCCGATCAAGAAACCAGCGGTCGTGACTGATCACCACAGCACAGCCGGCAAATCCCTGCAGTGCCTCTTCGAGGGCACGGAGCGTGTTCACATCAAGGTCGTTCGTCGGCTCGTCAAGCAGAAGTACATTCGCCCCCTCCTTGAGCATCTTGGCAAGGTGAACGCGGTTGCGCTCTCCACCGGAGAGCTGGGTCACCTTTTTCTGCTGATCGCTACCGCTGAAGTTGAATCGGGCCACGTAGGCACGAGAGTTCACTTCACGCGTGCCGAGTTGGACCACATCTAAGCCATCTGAGATCTCTTCCCAGATCGTCTTGTTCGGGTCGAGCGGCCGATTCTGATCGATGTATCCGAGCTTGACCGTATCGCCGATCGAGAAGGAACCGGCATCGGGTTGAAGCTCCCCAGTCATCATCTTGAAGAGCGTCGTCTTACCGGCACCGTTCGGTCCGATAACACCAATGATACCACCCGGTGGCAAGGAGAACGACAAGTGTTCGTACAGTAGTTTATCACCAAACGACTTTGATACATCGTTTGCATCCACGACCTTGTCTCCCAGTCGAGGTCCGGCTGGAATGAAGATCTCCATCTCCTCGTTGCGCTTGACGGTCTCTTCTTCGAGGAGCTTCTCATAGGCAGAGATGCGAGCCTTGCTCTTGGCGTGGCGTCCCTTCGGATTCATGCGCACCCACTCGAGCTCTTCCTTGAGCGCTTTCTGACGCTTTGACTCCTGCTTTTCTTCGACGGCCAGGCGGGCTTGCTTCTGTTCCAACCAGTTGGTGTAGTTGCCTTCGAACGGAATGCCATGCCCGTTGTCGAGTTCGAGGATCCATCCCGCTACATTGTCGAGAAAGTACCGATCGTGCGTTACGGCAATAACGGTGCCCTCGTAATCATGCAGGTGGCGCTCCAGCCAAGAAACGCTCTCGGCATCAAGGTGGTTGGTTGGCTCGTCCAAGAGCAGCACGTCGGGCTTCTGCAAGAGCAGGCGCACAAGGGCAACGCGACGTTTCTCGCCACCTGATATCACGTTGACGGGTGTGTCAGGGGGCGGACACCGGAGAGCATCCATTGCCATCTCAAGCTTCGAGTCGATATCCCACGCTCCCATCGCATCGATCTTCTCCTGCAGCTTAGCCTGCTTCTCCAGGAGCTTGTCGAAGTCCGCGTCGGGATCGGCAAACTGCTCGCTGATCGCATTGTAATCCTTCAGGAGCTGCACGGCCTCCTGAGCCCCTTCCTCAACCACTTCGCGGACGGTCTTGTTTGGATCAAGCTCCGGCTCCTGCGACAGATACCCGAAGGTGACGTCTTTGTTCTTCGTGATCTGGCCGACGTACTCGTCGTCGAGTCCGGCGATGATCTTCAGAAGCGTGGACTTACCGGCACCATTAAGACCGAGCACGCCGATCTTGGCACCGTAAAAGAAACTGAGGTAAATGTCGCGAAGGACCTGTCGGTTGGGCTTGTAGATCTTGCCTACGCCCACCATGCTGAAGATGATCTTCTGGGTATCGGGTTGTGCCATAGAGTGCGAAAATACGAGGCTAGCGGGTGCGCCCCGTCATCCCGGCGCAGGCCGGGATCCATGCGGCGCGACGATCTCATGTCCCACGGCTGAAGCCCGGGGCTATCATCGTCACTCGTCACTCGTCACTTGTCACTCGTCACTTGTCACTCGACTCATCACCTCCCAGATCATCGTGGCGGCGAGCTTTGCGGTGCGTCCGTCCACGTCGTGTGTGGGGTTGCACTCGACGATGTCGAAGGCTACGAGAGAGCCGCTGGCGGCGGCATGGCGCAGGCATGCGGTGATGTCGGACGGGGTAAAGCCATCTGCAGCCGGGGCACTGACGCCCGGGGCGTAGGCAGAGGCGAACGCGTCCATGTCGAGGGACACATACATACGATGTGACAGCGAGCATGTTTCCCAGGCACGTTGCCATGTGTGGTTGATACCATCGTGGCGGATCTGGTCCAGCATCCACACATGCATGCCGGCATCTCGCACAAAATCGAGGTGGGACTGAGCAACACTGTGCTCCTGAAGTCCGAACTCTGCAAAGCCCCCTGCCAACAGATGGGAGTTCGACATTGAGAGGAGCTGATAGAACGGGGATCCGGAATGACTGCGGCCTTCTTTCAGGGGGCGCACATCGGCGTGGGCATCGATGTTGATCACACCGTATGGCTGACCCATTGTCTCGAGCGCGCGTATCGTTGGCCATGCGCAATCGTGTCCACCGCCGAGAACGATCGGCAGGTGGCCCGCACGCAGAACGGCGGCAACGATGTCATGCTGCTCGTCGTGTATCTGCTCAAGCGTCTTGCCTTCGACGTCTATGTCACCCGCATCGGCGAGTACGAGTTGGCCGGTAGCGAATGCTTCTTGCATCGGCCCCACCGCGAGCTTGCTGAGCGCACTGCGGATCGCGGTTGGGGCAAGGGCTGCCCCTTGCCGACCTCCGTTGCGCTCCACGCCAATGTCTTGCGGAACTCCAATCAGCACAATGGCGCGCTCACAACCATCGGTGATCTCCGAGGCGTGAACGATCACGTCGCCCAGACGCAGATCCTGTGGATCTCCGGTCTTGTAATACAGATCCAATGGGACACGGATCAAAGACCGACCCAGACCGGAGGGAGCCATCGACGTTACCGAGAAATGATGAATGGCAGGGACGTGCGCAGACGTCCCGATTCGACGATCACCAGGTAGGTGCCGGCTGCGAGCATACTAGGCATGTCAAAGTTCGCCTCACCGAGAGCAAGGTCGCCGGTATGCAGCTCTGCCACGGTTCGGCCCATGATGTCGCGAACGCTGACGGTGGCACCGCGCAGTAGATCCGCGCGAAACACGTCGAGTTTGATCGTAGCACGATCGATCACCGGATTTGGAACCACTGCAACACTCAGAGCCGTCGACAAGTCGAGCTCCTGTTCGTCGACACTGGTGGTACCGACCGTTCCGAGCAAGCGGATCTGCCGAGCGGCATTGCGCTCGTCGTTGGAGAAGATGCGCAGTGAACCGGAGGTCGTGCCGGCATCAGGTCGCTCGAAAGCAACAATGACAACGATCGAATCACCCTGCTCGATGCTCGCTGGAAGCGGCACCGACGTTGACACAACGCTGAAGTGTTTGCGGACTGAGAACGCAGACACGCTATCGACGCGAAGACCCGCATTGTTGGCTGCGCGGATCACAAGGCGCCGCTCCACCTTGGCCGGGGTCGGCGACTCGAACGTTATGGTGTCGGCGCTGACCTGAATGGTTGGCTTGATGGCCACCGTGAACTGCATCCACGCACGATTACCGAAGTCCGGCTCAAATGCCTTGATGGTGTTTCCACCCGACTTCAGCAGCAGGCTTCCCGTGCCCAGCTGATCACGCAGGAACCAGAAGTCAAGTCCATACCCCTCGCGGTTCAGGAGCTCAAACTCATAGCATCCCGGTTCGAGGTTCAGATCGTAGGTGAAGAGCTTCTCGCTCTCGAGTTGATCAACTTCTTGAATGATCGTTCCGTCGGACCTCGTCAGGCGCCAACTATACTGCTCCTCTGCCTGACGGTTGGTCCGCAGCGCGATCTGCAGATCTCCGTAGTAGGAAGGGGGCATGGTGAATGCCGCACTACGACTGTTGTTTGAGGCGTACTCATCGTTTGGTGTACTGACCGTGACGGTGAAGGTCTGACTGCCAGAGGCACTCGGCCAATCCGGTGTTGGAAGCGTAACCGTGTCCTTGGCAAGAAAGGCCAATCGTCCCTTCCATGTGTAGGTGGATGTTTTCGCCCCCTTCGCACCGAAGGTCATGGTGCACTCGGTCAGATCGTTGGAGCCCGTGTTCTGGATTACGATCTCCGGATTACCGCAGATGGGATTCATGCGGCTATAGTACTCCCAAGAATTCGGTTTGCGGATGTCGGTGACGGCGACATCGGTCTTGAAGTTCGGTGCGCTGTATCCGATGAGCTGCGTCGAAACCTCCCAGCGACCCCAGTTCTCCTCGGCGGCTTCCTTCTTGATGCCGTAATCGATCGTGAGCTGTGATTTACCCTGAGCGAACGGAGTTGCTTCGAACTCGTACAGATCCACCATTTCACCCGGACACCATCCTGTGCGGTCGATCAGCCATGTTCCGCCTTGCGGATACACGGGATTGTCTCCGCATTCCTTCCACAGACGCCAAGTGTATCGCTCGGTTCCGTCAAGCGCGATGAAGTGATTACGTGGGCAGAACTCAGCGCAGTTGGTGGCATTGCTGAACTCGTGACCCGACGTCATGGCCTTGATGCGGAACATCTTCGCTTCAGGATTCAGCGGCACGGTCACCGGAGCTAGTGCCTTGTTGGCCAGCACATCCGGATACCATGCACCACGCTCATAGACTACCTGATCGATCTGCTTTACGTCGCGAGGGGGCGTCCCCTTGATGAACATGAACGTCAGGTCGATCAGCTCCTGCTGATTACCAGCTGAGAGCGTCACGTTGTTGCGCAACAAGGGGGCGAAGTCCGTCACGTCCACTTCCCAGCGGAACCCCTTTGGCCCGAGATCGAGTCCGATGCCGTAAGGCGTGATGTAGCGTCCGATCTCGAAGTCGACGATCGGACTGAAGTATGGCGACAGAATCTTTCGAATAGTCTTCTCAGCTGTCACCTTGATCGAATCAACACGCAGTCCATTTTCATTGAACACAGGTATCACGCCCGCTTCCTGGACAACGATTGTATCCGACGCTATTGAAGGGTGGTCAACTGCATTTGGCTGATAGATGCGCTCATCAACCTTTCGTCCGAAAAGTTCGAGAGATGTTCGTCGTGGCTCGATGTCCACATCCAGATCACCTCGAGCGGTAGAGACTGTGAGATCCGTGCCTGTTTCAAAGCTGACTACCGGCCGCGACGAACTGGCAACCGTTAGATGGCCAAGTTGATCTCCGGCAAGGTGCTGCACCGTAGGCATACCAAAGAGTGTGGCATTGAAACCACTCAGGGACTGATCAACTACAGTGGTAGCGTTCTGTACGATCTCTGGTCGATAGTAGGCGACGAGCTGAGGAAACTGCGGATGCTGTTCCGTAATCGTCCGGTGCATCCACGACTTTATCGTTGTCGAGTCAAGTGCAACTCTCCATACTTGAAACTCATCCAGAAGACCTTCATAGGATGCCGACCCCCCAGAACCTATCACAAAGCGAGCGAT
The DNA here is from genome assembly GCA_041170435.1 of Bacteroidota bacterium. Taxonomy (GTDB): domain Bacteria; phylum Bacteroidota; class Ignavibacteria; order Kapaibacteriales; family Kapaibacteriaceae; genus UBA10438. Next base: position 14,593 of record JBEAYU010000022.1, on the reverse strand, counting down.
GCCGTTAAGCTTTCGAAGTTTTCCGTTCCCTTCATGGAATAGCGATCCATTCAGGTAGATGCGCATTGTTCCAGCCTTGTGCTTTGTAAAGACCCAATGATTCCAGCGCCCCTCAGTTGACTCGACCGGGGCACCTTTCTCGATTCGGTCATACGCACCGGTCTTCGGGTCGTAGCCACAGTCCCAATAAGCCACCTGATTGTCCCACGGCAAGTGGATGTTCACCACGCGACGTCCCTGCGCATCATATGCTTCCATTGTGTTGTGTGCGCGAGGCATCCTGTTAGGATCTCCCCAGCACCAGAAAGAGATGGTGATCTCATCCGAGAGTTGTGCTCCGATATCACCACGAACGACCATCGCGTCACCCGACGTGAACTGGAAGGCACGTCGGGTTCCATCATCGACTGTACCGAGGTTGGTTGCGTTCCCGGCGTCAATGCCAATGTTGGCGCTCGAAGCCATGCAGCCGAAGTCGATCACGATATCAGATGTTCCGTCCCAATTGAAAGGGGCTGAGAACGGCAAACGATTCTCGCCCTTCACCAGGGTTACATTGCGGCGAACAACGGTCTGAAGGTCCGCGCCGTTATCGAGATAACGTTCGACATTTCTGCCAGCACTGCCAAAGGTTGCTTGGCGCATCCGCACGGTCATCAACGTGACGGCGCCAGCCTCTAGGGCGTTGATGGCTATGCCGTGAATGGGTCCCTGCACAACACCTGCATCCTTCAACTCCGAGGCCTTCCACACGAAGCGTCCGCGACCACCGGTGGTTCGAATGATCGCTGAGTTACTTTGCCCACCAGTACCGATCTTGGCGAAATCACCGACTCGCCCCCCCGCACGGGTAACCGTTGTGGTCTGATATCGAACACGTGGCGTTATGAAGGTGGAACTATAGCTGAAGGAATCAGGAGTAGCCCCTTTCACCCGGAAGTTCGGCTGCATCATCCGCGTCGAATCAAACTCCCCCGTTGAGTCACGCAGCATCGTGTAGGTGAGGTAGTCCCACTCACCGCAATCAAACCGGTCCTGCGTAGTTGCCGGATCACACTTCAGCGTGTAGAGCATGACCACCTTCTCGTACCGCTGTGGCGGCGGAAAGAGCCACGTCCCGGACCGCTTGGTGGTGTCCTTAAAGGTCAGCGTCTTGACGTAGATGGTGTCGCCCGGCTGCGCAAACGAAGGTGCACACAGCGTGATCATTCCAATGGTGAACAGAATGCGAAACAGCATACGGATGGCTTTGGCGGTTGATTGATGAGAAACTGTAAATTAATGAGGCGGGCGAGACTGCGTCTCGCCCCTACAGGTCTCGTCCCATCACGCACCTGCAACCTGAAACCTGCAAGCTGAAACCTGACAATCAGTGCCTCGCAACTCCGCCATCGACGTTGATGGTCTGACCTGTGATGATGCCGGATGCGGGTAAGGCAAGGAAGGCGACGACATTGGCGATGTCTTCGGGCTCGTCTGCTCGGTGGACGGCTTGGGTTGGAAGGATACTCTCGAGCAGGGGGCGCATTTCGGCGGACATGCCAACACTCTGCGTGGCAGTCAGGCCGACGGTGATGGTATTGATCGTGATGCCGTAGCTGCCGACCTCTGCTGCGAGAGAGCGGGTGAATCCGATCACGCCCATCTTCGCCGTCACATAGTGCACCAGATACGGCGTGCCCAGCCAGACGGTATCGCTCGAGAACGTGATGATGCGTCCGAAGCCAGCACGCTTCATGTGAGGCAACACGCCGCGCACGACGTGAAAGAGCGAGTCGAGCGTGACGTCGAGCGTACGCTTCCACTCGGAGAACGACAGAAGATCGAATGGCTCTTCGTGGTAGTAGCCAACATTGTGAACGAGGATGTCAACGCGTCCGAAGTGCTCGATCGCGGCACTTACAACACGCTCGACGTCTTCGGGCTTTGTCATATCGCCGGTGACGCTGATGACCTTGCCACCGATGGCCCGAACGGCCTCTTCCGTTTCCGTAGCCGGCGAAAGATCGGCGATTACCAGGTGAGCCCCCTCCTCAGCAAGCCGTTCGCAGAAGGCGCGGCCACTACCAACTGCGGCGCCCGTCACGATCGCAACGCGATCGCGAAGTCCGCGTTCAAAACGTGTTATCTGCATTGTGTCAGGGGGCCTTTGTTACGCCTTCAGCAGGCCAAGCTCGATGCCGACCTCATGGAAGACGTTCAAAATTGCGTCGAGATGCTCATTCTCGTGTGTGGCCATGTAGCTTGTGCGCATCATGGACATGTTTGGTGGGACGCCCGGCGGGATAAAGGCGTTGACGAACACACCCTTGTCGTAGAGCTTGCGCCAGAAGACCATGGCGAGTTCCGCATCACCAACGACGACCGGCACGATACCCGTCTGAGAGTCGATGACGTTGAAGCCCATGTCGGCAAAACCCTTCCTCATCTTGTCAGCATTGGCGATCAGACGATCGATCCGCTCCGGTTCGCGCTCCAGAATGGTCAGCGCAGCAAGTGCCGAAGCTACCGAGGCCGGCGTCGGCGATGCACTGAAGATGAGTGCGGGTGAATGGTGCTTGATATAGTTCATCACGCGCTCAGGTCCGGCCACAAAGCCCCCAAGCGAAGCAAACGTCTTCGAGAACGTTCCCATCGTCAGGTCCGTCTCGTTCACGAGATCATAGTATGAGGCCGTACCGCGTCCACCCTTGCCGATCACGCCCGTGGCATGAGCATCGTCGACCAATACCCGTGCACCATGCTTCTTGCAGACAGTGATGAGGTCCGGCAGGTTGACCAGTTCGCCGCTCACGGAGAAGACGCCATCGGTGACCACCAGTTTGCCGGCAGAATCAGGAATGCGTGACAGCACCCGATCGAGATCCTCCATGTCGTTGTGCTTATAGCGCACAAACTCAGCAAACCCAGCTTTGGCCAGCATACATCCGTTGATGATACAGGCGTGATTCTCCTTGTCCGAGATCACGTAATCACCACGCTGCACCAGAGCCGAGATCACTCCGAGTGAGGTCTGATAGCCCGTTGAGAATAGCAGCACGTCTTCGGTACCGAGATAGGCGGCAAGTCGCTTCTCCAGCTCCATGTGCAAGCTGATCGTGCCGGTCAGGTACCGTGATCCTGAACAGCCTGTGCCGTACTTCTCGATCGCCGAAATGGCGGCAGCCTTCACCTCTGGGTGAGCGGTCAGGCCGAGATAGTTGTTCGATCCGGCCATGATGATCTTCCGGCCCTCGATTTGGACGACCGGACCCTCATTTTCTTCGACCGGGCGGAAGTATGGGTAAAGCCCTGCGGCCTTTACTTCGTCGGCCCGGGTGAACTCATGACACCTTTGAAAGAGATCCACGTGGACTCCGAGTTGAGATTTCGATGGAATGTCGTGCAAATATCGACATTGTTAGGGGGCTATCGCAGATTGTCAACCTGGATCGGCACTCCTAGGTCAGCCCCCTGAACGAGCTTTATGGCTATCTGAAGGTCATCCTTGCTCTTTCCCGTGACGCGGACCTTCTCGTCGATGATCTGCGTGGTGACCTTCAGCTTGTTGTCCTTGATCAGTGTTGTGATCTTCTTGGCTTCCTCACGATCGAAGCCGGCCTTGAGCTTCACACTCTGGCGGACGCTTCGCCCGCCGAGAAGTTCGACCTTCTGCTCGTCCAAAGCCAGCACGCTGATGCCACGCTTGATCATCTTCTGCTTGATGATCTCAAGAGCGGCCGCAACAAAGTGCTCTCCTTCGGCACGGATCTGAAAGACCTTGTCGTTGCGGTTCAATTCCACAACGCAGTTCGACCCCCTCAGGTCGTATCGATGTTCGATCTCCTTGATCGCCTGGTTGATCGCGTTGTCTGCTTCTTGTAGGTCGACTTCGCTGACGAAGTCAAAAGAATAGGTTGACATGTGCTCCGACGTTAGCGCACAACGCACGCAATGGTGGTCTGAAACAAGCCTCCGCGGTCATCCTGGATCGTTACCAGGTAGCAACCGACGGCAAGACCAGTGAATGTCTGTTCCCGATCAGCACCTTGGGAGGAGAGAACGAGTTGGCCTCGAAGATCATACACGCCAATGCTGCCAATGGTAGGAGCGACAACGATCGCACCGTCTTGGACGGCAACGGGCACCGAACGTCGAAGATCCGATTGCTCGTCATCGACGCTGACAACGACGATGTCTGCCTGCAGGGGCAACGTGTATGGAACCGCACATGAGTCCAGACTGTACGTCAGCTCACCCTTGATGGTGCCACCGGTCGTGATATCCTTCGGATCCAAGGTCACCGAGACCGTTGTCTGCCGATTGTGCTGAAGAACAAGACCATTCTTCATCGACGTTGTGAAGGGCGGCGTGATCTCCACGGATTGGACTGTGACCTGCTGCGTTCCGGCCAATGTTGCCGTGATCGGAACTTGCTTGGTTATCGGGCGGACATTCGTTCGCACAGTGTCGAACGTGACGCCCTTGGGCTGGCTTATCGTGGCCGAAGAAACGCGCAAGGTGATCGGGACCTTGTACAACCCTTCACACGTGCCACTTTCGTACGGCAACAACAGCGTGTCCGTGAGCACGCCCTGCGTCAGCGTGGAGGTCAGAACGATCAGCATGGTTCGGTCACTGCCAGCAGGAACAAGAAAGGGCGAGCGATCCATACGAACCGTGTTCTTCGTTGATTGCGCTGAAACCGACGAGAACGTCATCGCGTGACCGGTAGGATTGTTGAAACCGACCACAACGTAGCGTTCCACGACCGAGTCACACGAGAGCTTCGTTCCAAGGTCGAACGGCATCGGCGAAAAGATCTTCGTCACGCTGCGGAGCCCGGAAACCGAACCCCTGAAGCGCCACTGACATGTGCGCTCGATGAACGCGATGTCCTCACGTATCATGCCGGTTCCACGCACGGTGATCTTCGTCGGTATCTTGATCGACGTGCCCGGTGGGATCGTCACTGGAAGTGGCGCCGTGATACGAATTGCATTCCCATGTGCGATCGAGTCGATGACGAGCGTATCTGCCCCGGTGTTCGTGAGGGTGTACTCCTGTTCAAAGTCCGTCTGACACGTAGGAAGCGATGGGATGGAGGCGGCCGCTGGACTGAACGACATTTGGAAGTTGTACACGTTGATCTGTACCGACGTCGAGTCAAAGCACCCGTTGCTGTCCGTAACGATCACCGTGAACCGCGTCGGAACGTCCACTCGCTGTGTATGAAACTCACCCACAGTCGGAAGCAGGATGCCGTTTCGCAGCCATTGATAGGAGAACGGGGCCGACCCCCCGGTCACTTCGCATGTGAGATCAACGGTCTTGCCCGGACACACCTTGGTGTCGGATACGATGAGCTTTGGCTTCGGTGTGTCCCACACACGCATGACGCATGTATCGGTCACGATAGCGCCGGTGTTGTCGCGTACGTCGAGAAAGAACGAGAAGTTTCGCGGCTGACGAATCGTGAAGGTATTTGACGTTGTGGTGGTGTCGAAGAACGCGCTGTACCACCGATACGAATACGGTTCAGCACCATCAGAAGCCGTGGCAGTCACACTCTTGGTACCACTCTGACACGCACGGATCGTATCTGGCAGTGTGACCTTGAGTTCATAGGTAAGGGGCGTGCAGTTGTCGTCAAGCAACTGCCCCTTCATAAGACCCTGCACCCTCGGATGAATATTGAGATTCGTGCCCAAAGCCGCCAAATGGCAGTACGACATGATCGTACCCTTGACGGCCTTAGTGCCGGTATAGCAGGTACCACCTTCAGCATTCACACAGGAATCGATCGGTGGATTCCACCAGCAGTTGAATGTGTGGGGAGAACCAATGTTATGTCCGGTCTCGTGCGAGAACACATCAGTATCCCAAACGTAGCCGGTTGCCGGATACGTGATGTTGTTGTTCAGACCGCTGACGGCATAGCCGTACCCCTTGTCACACAAGACGTCCAGATATGCAATGCCTCCAATACCATTGATTCCCGACAAAAGGTGGGCCAAGGTACGGTCGACATTTGGAAAGGTAGCCGTCCAGCGGTTGGTGAACTGCGTCAGCAGATTCGTTGAATTCGTTCCGGGATACGGATCGACGGTGGTCCACACCACTAGCTGCGCGATGAGTAGTGTAGCCGTCACGTCCCGCTCGTAAATGGCGCTTGAGGCAGCAACGACCGATTCGGCATACTGTGTCGACTTGGTCAGATTGCGACCATGATCGATGTAGTACGGCTCGTCACACTCGAGGGCGATCTTGATCTGACGGTAGCGAACCTGCTTCTGTTCACTAGACTTATCCATACGCGGCCGCTTGGGTAGCCGAGCGTTGTCATCTGCATGACATGTCCAGTCGTTGGTGGCCGGTACCGCAGCCTGATCGTAGATGATCATGGTCGATGGGGACTGATCAGCCGGAAGATTGCTCATGATGAACGTACGCTCACCGGACTCCTTGCCGGTCGTGATCATCGCTGTGGACCATTCCGGGTAGATGGCGGCAATGACGTATGATCCCTTGATCGAAGGAACATAGCCTCGCACCAGGACGCTCTGAGGGGGCGAGACGCGCACCGGACCGTCAGGGGTCATGGCCGTAACAACCGTCGATTCGTCGATGACGCGATATCGCGCCACAACGGCCTCGACCGGTCCGATGCCCGGCAATGTGAGCCGAAGAACGAAAGGAACATTGTCGGCAATTTGACGTGCACGGCCGAAAGCATCCATGTTGAGTTCCACGAACGAGGCTTCGTGGGGCGCCGTAAATGTCTTCGGGCGTTGTACAGGACGGAACAGATCCACAAGATCCATCCGTGCCTCGGTTCTGGAGATACGGTCAATGACGTCCTGACCGAGCGAAATGCTCGACAGCGCGACCATTGTCAGAAGCAGACGCGTAACATGTACCATAAGGTCATCCCATAGTGCCAGGTGAAGTAGGGGGAAAATACGCACTCGCACCAGGGAAACGCCGTGCAATGACGGAAAAGTTCGAGTACCATGACCGCGACTTGGTCGGTTCCTAAACCCCTTGCCACTGTCACGAGTCCTGACGGAACTTGATGTAAGTTTGTCGCGGTTATCCACATTCCCCTCAAAACACGTCGCTCGGAGTTCGATCATGATCGTGAGATTCGTTCTGGCAATTGCCCTGTTGGTAGCGCCCGCCCTGGCCACCGATGTGACGTTGGTACTCGATCCATGGGCGGGAAATGCTCCGTTCCGACTCGGGACGGTCTATCCAGGCACACGCCCGGGCTCCTTTTACCGTCCGGAATTGCTCCGCTACTATATTTCGAAGATCACCATCCACCACGACGGCTCGAAGGAGACGCATCTTCCCGACCTCTATCTATTGGTGGACGTGCGAGAGCTCGGGCGCTACAACCTGGGCAATCTGGACGTCGGGAGCGTGGATTCGCTCACCTTTCACATCGGTGTCGACCCCGCCCGGAACCATCTTGATCCTACAACGTACCCGCAATGGCATCCGCTTGCACTGAAGGTGCCCTCCATGCACTGGGGATGGGCCGGCGGTTACCGATATGTAACCTACGAGGGGGCTTCCGGAACATCACCCACCAATCTGGCCGCTCTGTTCCAGATTCATACCGTTGACACGACACTTTACACACGTGTGGTATTCAAGGCATCGTCAACTCGTACGATCTCCGGCGTCGAGATTCCTGTCCGGGCAGACTATGGTCGGCTGTTCGACGAAATCGATGTTTCCTTTGGCGTGGTACTTCACGGAAACACGGATGAGGCAGTGACCCTCATGAGGAATATCGGAACGCGCGTGTTCTCTGCGGGGTCAACCACATCGGTCAATTCAGACGAGTCATCCCGATCGACTGTCTGGCCGAACCCTGCCTCTGACGTTGTGCGGTTCAGCGTGGGCACCATCGAGGCACACGTGAACGATCTCTCGGGGTCGACGGTCCTATCGACCACATGCGACCCATCAGCCCCCTTGATGTCCATCGGACGTCTTTCGAGCGGTACATACGGCGTTCTTCTGCGCCGGCAAGATGGTTCAACGACGTATGAAACTCTCGTCATCACACGATAGGGGGCTCACCTCAACGGTCGTCTCTGCCGTTGCCCTGCTAGTGCTCCTTGTTGGTTGCGCCAACGAGGTAACGGTCGCTTCAGACCCACAGCCCCTCGTTGACCAACCGCCGGGGTTTCCCGCACAGATCTTTCCGCCGGATAATCAGCCAACCGAAGCACGGGTAGCCCTTGGCAAGCGCCTGTTCTATGACGTTCGTATGTCGGCAAACCTCGACGTCTCGTGCGGAACGTGCCACGACCAGGCACGGGCCTTCACCGACGGTTTGCCCCTTTCAAAGGGCACGGCCTCACGGATCGGCGCGCGCAACGCCCCTTCCCTTGCCAACGTCGGCTACCTGCCGGTTCTGATGCGCGAAGGGGGCGTCCCAACTCTCGAAATGCAGATCCTGGCCCCAATTCAGGAACATGCGGAGTTCGACATGGAGGCCCCGCTGCTGGCGCAGCGACTGGCGCAAGATTCTACCCTTCAGGCGATGAGTCGAACGGCATACGGCCGCGACCTCGACGTGTGGGTGATCACACGTGCAATAGCATCGTTCGAGCGAACCCTCGTCAGCGGTCGTTCACGCGCTGATCTGGATCAACTCAATGACGCCGAGCGCCGGGGTCGCACCATCTTTACGTCGGCCGGCTGTGCTACATGTCACGGTGGACCATTCTACACGGACAATCGGATCACCTGCAATGGCCTGCTGGAGAAGTACTCCGACAGGGGGCGAGCACGACTCACCAACCTGCCGTCGGACGAAGCACGATTCCGTGTTCCGTCGTTGCGTAACGTCGGCCTGACCGCCCCCTACCTTCATAACGGTTCGATCAGTACTCTTCGGGAGATCATCGACCGATACAACCGAGGGGGCTATGCACACCCGAACAAGGACGCCTCCATTCGTCCGTTGGGCCTCTCGGCTTTGGACTGTGCGGACCTGGAGGCATTTTTGCGAACACTCACCGACGATCGATTCACCACCAATCCTCGGTTTCGCCCATGAAGCCCCTAGCTCTCGCACTCCTCGTCTGCATGACGTTTCTCGGCACTGGTTGCACGGATCCTGAGGTCCCGGTCAACCTTGACGAAACGCCATTTCCGTTCAGGACGGACAACTTGCCGGATCCGATCTTGCCCACGGACTATCCCCTGACGCAGCAACGGGTAAACCTGGGCCGCTCACTCTTCCATGACGGTATCCTGTCACGTACCGGAACGCAGAGCTGCGCAACGTGCCACTCACAGATCGTGGCCTTCTCGGATAATCGCCGCTATAGCATTGGCGTACGCGGCATTGCCGGCACCCGCCAGTCCATGGCCCTGGTTAACCTCGCATGGACCAGACGCGGATTCTTCTGGGATGGCCGCTCGCCAACATTGCGAGAGCAGGCATTACATCCGATCATTGACACGACAGAAATGGATGAGACTCTTGAGAATGTGGTTCGCAAGCTGTCGACATCTCGCCTCTATCGCGACCAATTCATCAGGGCTTTCGGCTCCGACACGGTCACCCCGGAACGCATTGGCATAGCCCTCGAACAATTCATGCTCACACTGGTTTCGGCACAAAGCAAGTTCGATCGCGCCGTGTCGGGTTTTTCAGCCCTCACAGAATCCGAAGAACGCGGCCGCCAACTTTTCTTGCGCGAGTTCGATCCGACTTACAAGAAGAAAGGTGCTGAGTGCTTCCACTGTCATGCCCCACCATTCTTCACCAACGATCGCTTCATGAACAATGGTCTGGATGACGATGCCTCCTTCGTTGACCTTGGTCGAGAACGTGTGACGGGGCTCGCGTCGGATCGTGCAAAGTTCAAGGTTCCCACTCTCCGAAACATCGCCCGCACCGCCCCCTACATGCACGACGGACGCTTCAGCACACTGGAAGAAGTCGTCGATTTCTACAACACCGGCGTCCGACGTTCCTCCACGGTGGATCCACTGATGCAGTTCAACCTGGCTCCCGGCCTTCGACTCGACGATCAAGACAAGGCCGACCTTGTGGCCTACCTCAAGACCCTCACCGACGATCAGTTCCTGACGAACCCACGGCATCGGATGCCATAGCGCCGCTGCGCGAGGGATGCTTGCAGAGGGACTTGGCTTTGCCAAGGGACTCGCTGCGCGAGGGACACTTGCAGAGGGACTTGGCTTTGCCAAGGGACTCGCTGCGCGAGGGACGCTTGCAGAGGGACTTGGCTTTGCCGAGGGACTCGCTGCGCGAGGGACGCTTGCAGAGGGAGATATCACCGGTCATTGGGAGCGGGCGAGGTGCTTTCGTAGCGGAATGGTAGTAGTGCCAGCGCGAACAAGAGGGCGCCTACGACCTCAAACGTAACGTAGAACCACACGCCATCATTTGGGAAGGCAGCCAGGACCGTCTGGTTTCGAAATGGATCCATGGGGTCCAGGAAACCATAGTTTGCTTTAGTGATGGCGTTCACGAGGATTGCGGCAAAGAAGTATATCTGTGAGGCAGCCATCACACGTAGCCAAGCGCCTGGACGCGGACGTATACCCAATCCGAAAACGAGGGTACATACCGCAGTGATAAGCCCCGTGTGGCCGATCACGAAGTAGATGAATGGGATCTCTGGAAACGGGTTGTCAAGCTGCGGTGTGACAAGTGCATTCACGCTACCGGTCATCACCCAGCACCAAGCGATCTCCACAAAGAGGGGCTTTCTCGTCAGCAGCGCCAATGCCGTCAGCACATTAGCCCATGCGCACAGATGCATTGGCAGGTCGGTGGATGCAGACCAGTACCCCGCTACAACGCGATATGATTGATACAGAATGATGTTGAGAAGAAGAATGCCGGCCATTGTCATTCGCATCCGATCTGTCCATTCTGGACGCTTGCGAACGACAACCGGCACAACGATGCAGAAGGCGATCGTTGCTATCAGCGTTGCCCAGTGTTCCGGCGAGAACATGACCATGGAAGGCGATTCCTCCGCTCTTGTTGAAGGCGTAACTTAAACCAATCACAATCGTTATGTGTCGGGCGCGCTTGTATTTCGCAAGCACCGGAACATCATGACACTCGTTCGAGATAGTTTCTTTGCTGTGTCGGTGATCGGACTCTCGGCACAGTCGCTGTGTTTCCCGCCAGCGTCCAACGAGGCTTGGCTGCTTCTGTCCGGCGCGGCCCTGTCGGCAATGCTCAGCATGAGGACAAGATGGACGTCGCGAAGTCAAGTGCCACGCACCTAGGTATCGGATGGTCTTCTTCAACGGCACGTACCGTGCATACATACATTCTTCGAGCGTTCCAGGTGAAAAATGATTGGTGGGTAGCTCGGAATGCGCCAACTTTGCCTTCACAACGGTAATTCTCACCCATAGTTGAAAGGTTTGTAGATGAAATCTGTTATCCTCTGGACTGTTGTACTTCTGTCTGCAGTTGCACATTCTTATGCAATTGAAGTGAGCCTCGGGCCCACGCTTGCGGTGAAGGGTACGGTCAACACTGTCGCGCCGGGTACCGGCCTCAAAACGGGGTTCGCACTCAACAATATGCCGGACATCGGCCTTACAACACGTCTGATGCCCGCCAAGGATTTGGGCATAGGGTTTTTACTCGACATTGAGTCAACCGGATACGGCTACATCGTGCGCCCCGAGAACGAGGATTTTGCTAACGATAGTAACACGTATCTAACTCGGCACAGCTACATCACGATCGCCCCATCACTGTATCTCGGTGGCTTAACGCTGGGAGTTGGCATCATGCTGCCAACCAACAGAACAACGGCAACCGTAAGTGGCAACGAGCTCATAGGTGGATTCATTGGCGAGCAGCAAGCGTCCCCTGCGCTTGAGGTTCGCTTGGGAGCAATGATTCCGGTGATACGAAGCAAGTTTGGAGATCTAACCTTCAACATTCGTGGCACGTACATGTTGGATGGGCATTTCACGACAGAAGTCCCGAGCTATCCGGGCACGTTTTTAACAACAAGCAACCCGCAAAGTGCAAGCCTAAGTTTGGGTCTGACATATCTATTCCACGTGGTTGACTAAGCCAGAATCCAATTTCTTCACATTGACATCGCACACGTAAAGCGCTCCCCGGTGGAGCGCTTTCTTTTTCAAGCACCACCGTTTCTTGTCAGCTACGGCATGACTTCGTAAACCCTTCTAACACCCCAATCGTCACCCGTGCCGCGCGTCATGCTTCCCCATTCATTGAGGAGCTGACCCATGCGAATCGTTTCCGTGCTTGCGATCATCCTTGTTTTCACTACCTCGGCCAGCTCGCAACGTTCCGGTCATAGCATTGATCAATGGCTGAGTCCGGACCGCTTTACCGCCGGCTCCAACGTTGATGGCACGGAACTCCTCAATCTGCTGAACGAGCTTCGGAGCAACCCACGATCATGGCGCGTCTTTGTCGATACACTGATCAGTCGGTGGAACAATGGACGCCCTCCTCGAATGCTTCAGCATCTGATCGGCACTGAAGGGTTTTCGCTATTGACCGAAGTACGAGCATTCCTCGACACCGTCACGCCCGCACCTCGACTTCAGCTCCATGGGTGCTTGCGGCGAGTGGCCGATGCACATGCGCTGGATGTGGCACAACACCCAAACGGACATCCGCACAGGAGCTCGAACGGACACACCCTTATGCAACGTCTCACCGCACAGTGTAAAGGGGTAGGCACCTTTGGCGAATGCGTTGACCTGCTGAGTGCCTCGGCTTCTACGGTGATCCTACGGTTCCTATTCGATCCCGACGTACCCGGCCGTGGTCATCGCGCAACGTTGTTTGACCCTGACTACCGCTCCGTTGGTGTGGGAGGAGCCCCTTGCATGAATCATCCGGTTCTTGGTACGGGGTTCGTTGTTGTGCTTACGTTCGCTGACGTGGACTGATCTCAGCGAGACGTCGAACTCTGACTCAGAATTGACTCGGCACCTGAGGTGCAGATGACCTTGATCGAGTACACCTCGTCCTTCCGGCCCGTACCAAGATCAAGGAACTCGCGCCGCGATGAGTCCTTGATCAGTGCGTACGACTGCATTCCCGATCCCGTACGCTTATACACCACAAAGCTGTGCGGTTCATCAAGCGTCTCATACGTCCACCGCAGCGTCGTATGCTTCGTTGTGGAATCGTACGTAGCCGATAGATCGCGCACAGGCGGGCGTATCATGTTGTCGACGCGGGTGATGGACACGATGTTGGAAAGGGGCGACTTGTTTCCGGCGCTATCATAGGCAACGACAGCGTACTGGTAGGTCTTGGCTCGTGCCGGCGATTGGTCAACAAACACAGTGTCACGGCGCCCCGCGCGGCTGAGCGAGTCCCAGGCAACACGATCGGGGTTCGATGCGTCGAGCAAACGTCGGAGGACAACATGATCGCGGACATCACGGCTAGAGCTAGGCACGATATCGAGATCGATCGTAGAATCGGAGACTGTGTAGTCGCGGATCACCGGCGCGACCGGCGCAATGATGTCAGGGCGAGGAACCACCAATGTGTTACTCACAGATGCTTCGTTGTAGTGGTAGTCGAGAGCAATCACCTGATAGTAGGCGTTCTTGGTGAGCGTTCGAACGGTAAGTGTATCAATGATGATCGTATCAGAACGGTCGAACGCAGAATCCTCATGGAACAGATCCCGACGAACCGTGAACTCGTGCGACGGATCATTTGCATGAAGAAGTCGATACCCCATCAGGTCACGATCCGCCGGATGCCTCACAACGATCCGCACAACGCCATTGGTGTCCATAGCACCGGAAACCAGCACTCCGGGCAACGGAGGCACACTGTCGGCAAACGCCACATACGCCGGGTACGACCGTACGGCATTACGTGCGGTGTCGACGGCTACGACCTGGTAGTAATACGTGCCGTCGAGCATCACGTTGTTATCACGGTAGGTGCGAGCCCCCTTATCAAGTGGCTTTTCCACGATCGGACGATTGAAGGCTGCGTCGACGGAAGTATCGCGCATGATGAGAAATCCGGCAAGGTCTGGGCTCACCGGTTCGGTCATTTCCCACGTAATGACCACGTCGCGAACGCCATCGTGGGTGGCCTTCACAGCGATTGGCATGGCAGGGGGCGTGACATCCCGCGGCGTGGCCTTGAGAATTCCGATGATGTCAGTCTCGGCAAATGCATTGTTGCCGACGATCCTGTAGGTGTAGGTTCGGTAGTTGATAAGATTAGTATCAAGGAAGCTGTTCGTTGAGGCTCCAACACCCGTGTTAAGTGTAAGCATGGGCGACTGTGTAAGCTTGCTGAAGTTCTGTCCGTCCGTTGAACGGTAGACGTCGAACGTGGAGTGACCAGTGGAGTTGTTCCACTTGATCAACACGGATCGGTCGAGTTCATCAACGGAAAGTCCCGCATTCTCAAACGTTACGCGCGTTGGTTCGGGCCCGACGTCGATCTGGGCAGGGTCAACACGATAGGGCTTTGTATCACCAAGCAACGTGATGCGGTATCGATAGGCAACACCAGTGCGTGCCGACTTATCGACGAAACGCATGCCAAGCCCAGTTGCAGCATCCCTAC
>JBEAYU010000021.1:0-30494 GCA_041170435.1 Bacteroidota bacterium | reverse complement strand
GGGGGGGGGTAAGTTCTTGAAGTCGATTGCGCAATCGTCACGTTTTTGATTTTCTCATTTTTTCAGTTTAGGAGTTGTCATCATGAACAACCGTATTCGCGCAAGCGTGGTCGCTTGCATCTCTTGCCTTTGTCTGTTGTTGACGTACGCACAAGTGTCGGCAATAACATGGATATCCAAGCAAAATGGACGAAACAATGGCCCGGGTACCGAAGCTACCTACGACAAGGTCGACAAGGTCCATATCAATCTTGGTTTCCTCGGCGATGTTACACGGATCACATGCAAAGATGAAGGTAGTGAAACATGCCCCAGTCAAGTGGTGATCCCTGGTCGACCATCGGACGAGCACACCGACGTTGAGCAGGCTGGTGTTGATTTTGCACTGGGACAGATTCGTCAGGGAGTACTCACCGGTACCACGGGAGTGATCGTTCCAGGAAACCCGAACGTCAAACAGTTAAAATGGACTGCATCCGACCCTACTATGATTGATTGTTCGATTAAGGTTTGGTCATGGGGAACTCCCGAACCCTGAGGACTTTGTTGTCCTCCGTGCTCGATTCGACTGCAACTCGCGAGATCATCCCATTCACTCATCACTAAGGTTTGTCATGAAGTATCTTGTCTTGCTAGTGTTGATGTGCGCCATCCTCAAGGGTGCGAACGATAGCACAAGGTATCAGCGGATAACCGACCTCATTGAAATTGATACGGTGGTGCGTGTGGGCGATCTTGATGAGAGCTTCGTACCGACTCAATTGACATCAAGTGAAGACGGATTATGGCTGCCATCGCGAGATCGTGATGGCAGCCTGCGTCTTCGAGGGTGGACGCCTCGTGGCATTCAACTGCCCGATTTGATACCAGCTTGCGAGGAAGCACCCGATAGTGTGACGACGTTGCGACTCGTAGGTGATGTGTCCCTAGGTTATGGCCTAATGGCAATCGTTGGTAAAGATGCACTTGTAACCGTCAGACTCGATGATCTAAAGAAAGGAAAGTCGGCACGTCGATATACTTTGCCGCAGGAGTTTGATCGATGTCACATTGTAAATGACTCTCTGGTTGTAGCCTGGAGATGGCGGTTTTATGGTGAACTATTGACGCCATCCTGCTACACGTTAGGAATCGTAAACCTCAAGAGTGGTCAGGTGAGGCGTCTTGTGTTTCCTGTGGCGGAGGGATTGTGTCTTGCTTACAGCACTGACTTTTCCAACATCTCCTGTATTCGAGGTCAGATGTTCATCGTTGATCCGCTCTCTGGCGACATCTGGAGAGCTAAGCTCACGGATGCTGATCCGAGTTTTTCGCGGGTAGTCCGCGGCACCCTCAGGCTCGAAAACGATTCCGAATTGCGGAATTTGAACGGCGATTTGAAGGGCGGGGCCAGAGTATCAAAACTTCTGGAAATGTCGGGAGCGTGGCAGAAGATTGATGGCGAGGTTATTCGATCCGTTCACCAGTTGGCAGACAGCCTTCTGATAGTCGTCAAGTGTCCTTATGCTAAGAAACGCAAGGCTGAATCGGGAACTCTCAATGAAGTCGATGTATATGAGTTTCGAGGGGATAGTCTTCATCTCATTGCGAGGGACTTGACCAATGACTTCCTTGGTACTGACGTTCCTTGCACGCGTGACAAATACCCCGTATTGCTTGGTGAGGGACGACTTCGAACCGTCGGTAGTAAGCTTGTAACAGGGACGTTGGCCGTGCCATTTCAGGACTGTTGTAACGGAAAGACGAAGTTTTCGGAACTTAAGGACTGTATGCAGGAGCAGCTGAATAGTTATGACAAGCTTCCTCTCATGCTTGTTTCTTATCGCCTCAAGTCTCGAAGGCCATAGTAAACCTTGCGTGGCTGGGGATACTTCAGCGCCTGTCGCGGTGGTTCACGTCAAACGCATCATTTCATGTGGAAAGTGTTTGCTAGATCAGGTCCGTTTTACCGACTCACTTGGTATGATATCGCAGGCGCTACACGTGTACGATTCAAAGGCCAACCTCGAACGACGGACTCATGTTGATGCTCTGAATGACGAGGTGAAACCAGTTATAGGAAGAGCTCTGGCAATTGGTACGATATTCTCCGTTGCTAATGCTCAGACGCGGATCAAATATGCTGAAGACGTCGTATGGCTGCCGTCGCATGTTCGTGATGGCAGCCTACGTCTCAATAACAGAAGAACCTCATGTTCATCAACATAATCAGGAAGGCATGGTCATGGCCAATGTTCTCCTCGTGCTTTTCCTCCTTCTCTTGACCCAAAGGTTTCCTATGGACAGGGGATTACCAATCGGTACACGTATCTGACCGATTTATTGGAAATAGACACCATTGTGCGTGTTGGTGATTTCACTGATTTTCGTCACAAGCGTAAACGGTTCGCCTCGAATGATGGATTGCGCGTCTTCACAGTGAATCGTGATCGTGGACCCTCGCTCACGGGCTGGTCAAGTTCTGGAGATACGCTACCTGAAGTGGTCCTCGAATGTTCAGAGTCTCCAGACAGTGTAGTTGCGCCAAAGAATATTTCAGACGTCTCGATGAACCGCGAATACATTGCACTCTGTGGCGATAGCGCTTTGATCGTTCTCAAGATCAATGACCTCAAGAACTGTCGAACCGCCAAGCTGTTCCGACTCCCGCAGGAGTTTGATCGTTGCTGCATCGTTAACGACTCGATCGTGGCGGCTTGGACGTGGAGATATGAATCTCTCAAACCCGTGTCCAACTGCCACATGGTCGGACTCATTAATATGCGCACTGGTCACATCCGTACTGTCGGGATTCCATTTAGGGATGGAATCATCTTGTCGTTTGACGCCTCATTCAGCTGTGTTGTCTGTGTTAAGCAATACGTAATAGCTGTAGATCCGATCAAAGGGGATATCTGGGCTCTTGACGCAACATCGACGGTCTCGAAGTTTAGAATGCTCGAATCAGGCAGTCTACGAAGAAGCGCGAATGAGCTCTACTCGAATCCGCCGGACGATCAGAGGCCACGAGATGTGTCATCCTTGCTGAAACGATTGCGCGACAATCGAGAGGAAGATGTGCAGCATATACAATCCGTTCATCAAGTAAGTGACAGTATTCTTTTGGTTGTCAAGTCGTCTTATCTTGCGCGCGACAAAAAGAGGGGCATTGACAGCGTCGACGCCTATGTATTAGCTGAAGATAGAATAGAGCCTATAGCACGAAATCTAACCAACGGATACATGGAAAGTGACAAACCATGCACACGTGAGTGGTATCCCATTTCAGTTTCCGATGGAAGGATTCGGACCATTGGTAATCGCCTCATCAACCTAACTCTACAAGTTCCCATCAATGAATGCTGCAATGGTGTTGTCCCTTTGTCAAAGCATGCTGAATGTGTCAGCGATAAACTGGGGAACTATGACAAGCTTCCTCTCATGCTTGTTTCTTATCGCCTCAAGTCTCGAAGGCCATAGTAAACCTTGCGTGGCTGGGGATACTTCAGCGCCTGTCGCGGTGGTTCACGTCAAATGTATCATTTCATGTGGAAAGTGTTTGCTAGATCAGGTCCGTTTTACCGACTCACTTGGTATGATATCGCAGGCGCTATACGTGTACGATTCAAAGGCCAACCTCGAACGACGGATTCATGTTGATGCTCTGAATGACGAGGTGAAACCAGTCAATACGGTGCGGGCGCTACACCGACTCGCCCCTTGGCTGAACAGAATGATCATGGACACGGTTGCAGCAACCGACCCGCCGATATCTACGGCGATGTATGTCATTGTCGATTCCACGATCGTGGCATTCTATCGATATGAAGAGTTGTTTGGCGATCACGATGTAGCAGCGAGCCGTCGAGATGAACTTGCGGAAATGATCCGCAAGAGGCTGGGTACTGTCGGTACGAGTAGGAATCGATAAACTTGTGGATCACGAAACAACAGTTATGAATGGGGGGGGTAAGTAACACGAAACAAAGTTGGGTTTTGTGGTCGCCCAGTGTCAACACGTCGCCTCGTTTGTCAGCCATTGACTCAATCAAGTGTCTTGATCAGGTGGTGACCAAACCACATCCATAGGCAACTGTGACATAATCCGTTGCTAAGTTCATCATGAAACAGCAGTCCTCACATTTTGGCGACTAATGGCCGCTCATTCATGCTCCTCCGATGGCCAGCTATGAACCTGAAGTCATTGACTCTGGCAATCCTTGTATTGATAACAGGTGGTCTGACCGCTTTCGGTCAGTTCGACACGGCGCAATACACCCGATATCGTGTTGGAGATCGGCTGCCGCCGACCATCAACTTGAGAGGTAAGGTGCAATTGCTTTGCTTTGCATCGGAGAGCTCTTGCTATCTGTGCATGGAGAGTCTCCAGGCCATGGAGTCATGGGTTAGGCGAAACGAGTGTGTCGGCATGAAGTTGTTTGTTGCTTCCGGTGATGACTCAATCACGGGGATTCTGAAATCCAAGTATCGGTGGGGATTTGATGTGGTAGCTGATCCCATGGGAGTTTTTCACACAGCATTCGGACTTCTTCAATCACCTTTTTATTTCCTCGTCAGTGGAGACGGTATTATTCTGGCTATGGGGACCATTGGTTCTGCAAGTGATGGTTGGACGTCTACGGCATCATTGATGGGGCAGCTGTGTAAGCCACAGAACAAGACGTCGGATACAATCGAACTCGTGAAGAAAATCGACGTTGTATACAAGGGCAGCAAGCTGCCACCAACCTCACAGAGACAGGCTCAGACATTCAATAGCGGGACGTCTCATGTTGTATCGCTGCCTAGTAACGGTGAGGTAGCGTTTATCGAACAGGATTCGTGTGTCTTTGTCGGGCGAATAGGCAAGATCCTCCCTAAGCCTCTTTCCTTCAGTGTGATAATGACGTCATCGGCAACGGATAGCTGCTGTTACATCCATGATGAGATGACAGATCTTGGCAGTCTTCCGTTTGTGAAGTTCGGCAAGGCCGGCTCTCACACCCTCCACGACACGATCGAGATGGATCGATATCCCTTCCGTTCATTCCTGTTCTCCGCGGCCTCGCAAAACGGCCGGCTATTAGCTACTACGATCACACCCGCTCAACTGGTCGATTCGACCGGGCAGACTTCTGTGACCATTGATACCACGAAGACAATTGCGATCTGCGCAGTCGGGCGTGAGCCCCGTGTTCTACACTTTACCGGTGCGAAGGAGTCGATCTTCGGTGAATATGAACTCCAGGGGTATTTCTTTCAGAACATGGTGTTTGCGGGAGACAGCATTCTGTTGTATCAATCCAACTTGTCCGATACTATTCGACAGTATGATTATTCAACTGGCCTGACGAGGGCAATTCCGGTGAAGTATGACTCGGCTAGCTGGAGAACAGCCTGGCGGAGGCACGCGAAGCGGGCTGGAGATACGGCCAAAATCGACTTTCAAAAGGGACTTGGAAAGTATGTCAGTTCACATTATTCCCTCATGTACGACGAGCACACTGGACGCATGTACACGTCATTTGTCAACCGAGATCACTTGGGAAGTAACGCAAAGTGCTACTTGGTTGGACCTGTTGGTAAGGAAAACTGTCGAACCATAGCTCTGCCAGACCAAACGCTTCCGCACAGTATTCACGCTGGTCTCCTTTACTCAACAACCATTGAGGGTGGGATTATGAGGCTCGTTGTGTACCGCATGCCACGAGACTAACCGGAGGTTCTCCCACGAGTCGGTATCAGGATCTTCTTGGCCATCTCAATGGGCAAAACAAGAAACGGATGTGAGTTATCACTTCCCCATAGCCCGCAGATCTTGATTCTCGTGCGTGTTCTGCGTCACGAAATTCACGATCGGTTTGAGTGCCTCGGGCGTGCGCATGTTCCACTTGTAGCTGCGAACCTTGCCCATGTACACTATGCGTAGCTCCGCGATGGGCGCGTCGGGTACGTTCTGAACGGATTCGCTGGGCACGTCCGCAAGGTTTGTCGTGCGCAGCAGCGTTACCAGTTCGCAGAGCTTGCTCTTGGACACGGCTCCGATGTAGACCCCTTCGCGGTCGGTAAAGCGTCGACCCTCGTACATCACGTTACCATCGCCCAGGATGGTTCCCGAGTACACCGGACAGTTTCCGAAGCACAGACCCGCTTCATATGTCACGCTCGTGTTCTGCACCGTAACGCCCTTGAGGCAGTCATCCACTGACGAGCAGGATGCCGTCAGGAGCAGAACCGTCAGTAACAGAACTGAACAAGAACGAACGTGTGTGATCAAATCGTGAATCCTTGCAAACAGAAACGTAACGCGGCGGTAACGTTTAGGCCACACACCGGCGGGACTTTTGCGGCGCATTCTGAAATCCCGCAATTCAATTGTGTTTCCAAGGGAACGTTCCATGAGAAGATTCATTACGCTGTGTTGTGTGATCGTGTTTGTTGCGTGTGTAGGTGCCAATGCACAAGGTGTTGTCATGCAACATCTTGGCCGGCACACACAGCGCCCTGCAGTCTATGACGGCAGCGCTGCTGAGTCGATAACTTACGACCCAACGAGCAGGACGGCAATATTGTCCGACGCTCGGGCCAACCGCATCAGCTATGTGAACATGACGAATCCGGCGGCTCCGGTGCTGATTCGCGATATCAGCATGGCCCCCTACGGAGCAGGCGTTAACTCCGTTGCCGTACGTAACGGCATCGTGGCCGTCGCCATGGAAGATGCCGTTAAGAGCAACCCGGGCCGGGTGGTCTTCTTCGACATGAGCGGTACCTTTCGGTCCAGCGTTACCGTCGGAGCGCTGCCGGACATGCTCACATTCACTCCGAACGGACCGACCGTTGTGGTCTGCAATGAGGGTGAACCTGAGAACAATTACACCGCCGATCCGGAAGGCTCGGTGAGCATTATCAATGTCGCAAACGTAGATGCCCCTACGGTGCGGACTGTTGGCTTTACCTCGTTGAACGGACGCCAAGACTCACTCCGAGCCATGGGCGTGCGGATCTACGGACTCAATGCGTCGGTGGCGCAGGACCTGGAGCCGGAATACGCAGCGATCTCTGCCGATGGTTCGACGGCCTACGTGACGCTTCAAGAGAACAACGCTCTTGCCGTGATCGACATCAACAACGCAACGCTCGTTCGCGTTGTTGCCCTTGGTTACAAGGACTATAGCAGGGGGCTTCCACGCTCCACCAACTACACGTGGCGCAATCGTCCGGTCCTCGGGACGACGCCGGCAGGACAGACCATCAACATCGGTGGTTTCTCCGGTCTGTGGTTTGAGGGATTTGGAGCCGACAGCACAAAGCTGCGCTTTCTCACGCATCCGGATCGTGGTCCGAATGGCGAGCCATTCACCTGGCGTGGCGCAACACGTCGCCCCTTTGCCTTGCCAAACTTCCAGTGCGAAGTGATGCGCTTCGAACTCGACCGTGTTACGGGTGCATTCAGCATCATCGACCGAGTCAAGCTCACGCGCGCTGACGGTACGACACCCATCACGGGTCTGCCGAACCTTCAAGCTGGAGCGCAGGGCTTGGCCTACACCGACGAGCTGCCGATCGACCTCAATGGAAACGACCTTGCCAACGATCCGTTCGGCGCCGATCTCGAGGGTCTGAGCGTGGATGCCAGTGGCACATGGTGGATGGTGGATGAATACCGTCCGGCCATCTATAACTTCACGAATGCCGGACGCTTGATCGATCGCTACATCCCGGCCGGCACTGCTGCTTCGGTAAATGCCGCCGCCGGCACCTATGGTAACGAAGCGCTTCCCGCTGTGTATGCAAAGCGTCGTGCCAATCGCGGCTTTGAGGCCTGTGCCATTGAGGGCGATATTCTGTACGCCTTCATCCAGTCAAGCATCGATGATCCGGATGTTTCCAATGATGCGAACTCGCGCGCATCAACATGGTGCCGCATCCTTGCCTTCAACACCGTCACAAAGCAGGTTGTTGGTGAGTACCTGTATCCGATGTTCGAGAAGTTCGGTGCATGCGACAAGATCGGTGATGCCGTATCACTCGGCGGTGGCAGGTTCTTCGTGGTCGAACGCGATGATGCCACGGGTCTCTCAGCACGGAAGTACATCTTTGAGATCAACCTCAAGGGGGCGACCAATCTTTTGAGCGCTGCCGCCTTATTGCCGGCAGGCCGCACATGGGAATCCATGTCATTTGCAGAGCTTGCTTCTATCGGTGTCCGCGCTGTCAAGAAGGCTAAGGCCGTGTACCTACCGGGCGTGGGCTACGGCAGTGTCGATAAGGTTGAGGGTCTTGCACGCATCAATGCGACAACATTCGCCGTGATCAACGACAATGACTTCGGTGTCGGCGGTGCAATCCTCCCAAATCCACCGAACGGTTCCATCACCGTCAACCCGAGCGCCGATCCAATTCTTGGACTCATCACCTTCGATCGTCCAAACGGTCTCGATGCAGGCGATCGCGACAACGCTGCCGGAACGGGCGCATCGATCAAGATCGCCAACTACCCGGTGTATGGCATGTACCAACCGGATGCCATATCCGCTGTTACGATTGGTTCGTCAACCGTGCTCGTGACGGCCAACGAGGGCGATGCGCGCGAATGGGGAACGTTCGTCGAAGAGGTTCGTGCCGGAGCCACGACCTACAACATCGACGCCGACCTGCTCAATGCCTGGCCGGGATTGAAGACGAACCAGCTCCTCGGACGACTCAACGTGGTGAACAACATCGGCGACATCGACGCTGATGGAGACTTCGATGAGATCTACACGCTCGGTGGACGTTCGTTCTCGGTGTGGAACACGGATGGGAATCTTCTCTTCGACACCGGAAGCGAGTTTGAAACGCGCCTCGCTGCGCTCTATCCGTCAAACTTCAACACCGGTCATACGACCAACGCCCTCGATGATCGTTCGGATAACAAGGGTCCAGAGCCGGAAGCGATCGCTGCGACGATGATCAACGACTCGGCTTACGTCTTCGTTGGGCTTGAACGTATCGGCGGTGTGTTCATGTACAACATCACTAACCCGATCAATGGCACGTTCGTTGATTACGTCAACGCACGAAACTTCAGCGTAACGCCAAGTCTTACCAACGTTGACAATGGAACTGTTGGTGACCTTGGACCGGAGGTGTTGATCCATGTCCCGTCAACGGCCAGTCCAAACAACGCGGACATGCTTCTTGTGAGCAACGAGGTCAGCGGCACTCTCAGTGCCTACGGCGTGCGTGTTCCTCGCATTCTCACGCAGCCTGCAGCAACGATCAACCATTGTATTCCTGATCGTTTGACGCTGGCCGTCACGGCAGGGGGCTCTGCGCTCTCGTATCAGTGGTTCAAGGACGGCGTGGCCGTCACAGGTGCCACCGGTGGCACCTATGCTGTGGACGTTGTGAACGCCTCATTCGCCGGAGCGTACACATGTCGTATTCAGTCGGGCGCGGGCATCGCCGTGACGACAAGGCCTACGACGGTGAACGTGTTTACGCGCACGCGGATCACCACTGAGCCTCCATCGCTCACGCAGGTGGATGCCGGAACGACCGTCACGTTGAACCTCGTGTCAACGACCACGGCCGGTGAGAGGCTGCAGTGGTTCCGCGGAACGACGGCTCTTGCCAACGATCAGAAGTTCAGCGGCGTCACCACAGCCTCATTGACCATCCGCAACGTGACGCTATCGGACACATCGAGCACGTACTACTGCACCGTCACGGGCGGTTGCGCTACCGTCCGCTCTCGGAATGCTCGCGTTTTGATCCCGAAGATCACGATCAGCCAGCAGCCCCTTGACACGGTGGTATGTCCGGGTGATACGATCTTCCTGCGCGTCAATGCAACGTCATCTGGAGGTGATGCAGGCGTCGGCTATCAATGGCGCACCGAAGACGGCACACCACTTATCAGTAATGAGCGCATCTCCGGCGTAAACAGCAATGTGCTGCGGATCTTGCGAGCTACGGCTACCGATTCACGTCGCTACAGCTGCCTCGTCACGGGAGTACCATC
This sequence comes from Bacteroidota bacterium, assembly GCA_041170435.1. Lineage (GTDB taxonomy): Bacteria > Bacteroidota > Ignavibacteria > Kapaibacteriales > Kapaibacteriaceae > UBA10438. The sequence goes on along the minus strand of JBEAYU010000021.1, from coordinate 20,506 downwards.
GCAGTTCCGTCTTGCCTCGCGCAGTGTGAGTGTGATCGTGCGTCCGGCACCACAGATCACGCGTCAACCGGAGGCGCCGAATGGCGAAGTTTCCGATACGCTGTGCACAGGCAGGCTCTTCCAGTTTGGTATTGTAGCTGAAGGTGAGACCCTTTCATACCGCTGGTTCCGAAACAATGTTGCCATCCCACTTGCGACATTTCCGACGTACTCATCACGCGAGCCTGGCGACTATCATGTTGTTGTCACCGGAGCCTGTGGTCAGACAGCGCGTTCACGAACCATCTCGGTGAGCAACATCGTCAGGCCCGAGATCGGACTTCAGCCACCATACGAGCGCCGACTTAAGGAGGGAACCTCACTGGAGATATCGATCACACTGAAAGTCGGTTCGGCTCCGGTCTCCTATCAGTGGGCGTATGAGGGACAGGACATTCCTGGCGCCACTTCGCCGACGCTGAAGATCGATGCGATCAAGCTCACGGATGCAGGGCGCTACGTCTGCGTGGTCCGCAATGCATGCGGAACGGATGTGTCGAATGCATGCAATGTTTCGGTCTATCCCGACAATCCGACGTCGGTCAATGAGAACGAATTCGGCATGTCGATGACCATCGCCCCGATGCCCCTTCAGTCAACCGCGGTGCTGTCGATCAATGGCGCGCTGACCGGTCCGGCGAATGTCTCGATCATCGACATCGCAGGACGGGAGGTTGCTTCGCGCAGCTTCGTCGTGGGAAGCGATGGAACGCATTCGATCAGTTTGGATGCAACCATGTTGCCGGCGGCGGGCACGTATGTGGTACGCCTTCGTTCTGTCTCCGGCGAGATGACGCTCCCGCTGGTGTACTTGCCGTAACGAAGCGCAGATAACTTTTCAACATGACGGCGATGCTGACTCGAGTGGCATCGCCGTTTGCTGTTGAAGTCTGAAATTTGCCGCATGACAATAACAGAGCTCATCGCCGCCATCTATGACGTGGCACACATCACCGGAGAGTTCAAGCTCCGAAGTGGGATCATCAGCAACGAGTACTTCGACAAGTATCAGTTTGAGAGTGACCCGAAGCTCCTGCAGGCCATTGCCGCAGAGCTTGTTCCCCTGATCCCGGCCGGAACGGAGATGCTTGCCGGTCTGGAGATGGGGGGCCTTGCCATCGCCACCGCGTTGTCGATCGCGTCGGGCTTGCCGGTGGTCTTCGTACGAAAGAAGGCAAAGGACTACGGAACATGTAAACTTGCTGAGGGTCCGGACATCTCGGGCAAGCGCCTGCTGATCGTGGAGGACGTCATCACCAGTGGCGGACAGGTCATTCTCTCGGGCAATGACCTACGTGCACTTGGCGCTCATGCCGATGATGTGCTCTGCGTGATCGATCGCGAGCAAGGGGGCAGGGCAAAGCTCGAAGAGGCCGGATATCGGCTTACGTCACTCTGTACGATGACCGATCTGAAGGCCGGACGATGAAGATCATCAGCTGGAACGTCAACGGCATTCGCGCCGTGCAAAAGAAGGGCTTTCTTGAATGGGTCGACGAGGTGAAGGCCGATGTGATCTGCCTGCAGGAGACCAAGGCCGACGTCGAAAAGATCCCCGATGAGGTGAAGAACCATCCCGGTTGGCACACCTATTGGCACTCCTGCACCATCAAGAGCGGTTACAGTGGCGTTGGCATCATGAGTCGCACAGAGCCCCTTTCCGTCACCACCAAGATCGGCATTGAAGAGTTTGATGGTGAAGGCCGCATCATCGAGGCAGACTTTGGCTCCTTTCTGCTTTACAACGTGTACTTCCCGAATGGATCTGTGGGCAACTCGCGTGTGCCCTTCAAGCTGCGCTTCTATGACGCACTGCTTGCCCGGTGCGCCGAAGAACGTAAGCAGGGAAGGGGCATTGTGGTCTGCGGCGATTACAACATCGCCCATCATCCGATCGATCTGGCCCGCCCAAAGGAGAATGAGACCAACACCGGCTTTCTCCCCGAAGAGCGCGCCGTGCTCGACCGCATGGCTGCCGACGGCTGGCTTGACTCGTTCCGGGAGTTCCATCCCGATGAACCGGATAACTACACATACTGGGACTACTTCACCCGCGCCCGCGAACGCAACGTCGGCTGGCGCATCGACTACCACTGGATCACCGAAGATCTGCGCCCACGCCTGAAGAATGCCTTCATCCTCCCCGACGTCATGGGCTCAGATCATTGTCCGGTCGGAATTGTGATTGTGTGACCCCGTCACCCCGGCGCGAGGTCGTGGCCCAGGTGACAAACTCTTCGCATCATTGCCCAGGGCTTCAGCCCTGGGATAAGAGGGGTTGGTCAATCTTGTTCAAGGTCTGTTTTGGGGCTGTTTTCTTTCTGTCCCAGGGCTGAAGCCCTGGGCAGTTGTGCGAAGAGACAATTCTCTGTGGCCCATGGATCCCCGCTTTCGCGGGGATGACGGACCTTCGCGGGGATGGTTACGCCCGGATAGCGGGCCTCACCACTTGTACTTTTCGTACCAGATCTCTACCGTGGCCTTGGTTTTGCCGTTGGGATCGGCTGGCTTCTTGGGCTGCGATGATTCGTTGAAGTCGCCCGTGATGGTGCGAGGGATCTCGAAGTTGGGCACTTCCATCATGAGCTTGGTGTATGACGGAAGGCAGAAGGATGCGGCCTTGGCATTATCGTATGACAATTCGGCCGTGACAGAGCCTCCGGTCTTCGATGTTGCGACCACCTTGCGAGTGAGCATGGCAGAAGCATCGACGTACAGCGTTGCAAGGACGATGCTTGCGGACTCGTCGGCGGGGATGATCTTGATCTTGCGCAGGGTGAGCCCCTTCCATGATTCGGTGCCCATGTCGATGGCAGCGAAGTCGCCCGACAGAAGTGACAGAGCACTGAGTTCCGTGCTCTGCTTGGGGATCATGGCGAAGCCCTTCGATGTGATCTTCGTTGTGTTGGGAGGCGTAAAGGTGAGGGTCGCCCGTGCCTCGGGAGCTTTGATGAAGGGAATGTCCACCTTCAATCGAAGGTCGGCTGTGTACTTGCCGCTCGACTCCATGCGCTTGCGGATGGAGAGTAGCAGCGCCTTGGCATCGGCCGGAGGGGCTGCAAACATGTGCAGTGAGGGGGCGACAAGGAGCGCCAAGATCAGCAGCGGGCGCATCACGTGAGGATGTCCTTTCGGCGGATGATGATGTGAGCAGCAGTAAAACAGCCGACGATGTGGAGCATCAACGTGATGAAGGATGGAATGATCCTATCCCACCGCACCGGGTCGTCGAAGAAGAACTTCCAGCTGTTCATGTGATTGGTAAAGAAGAGCGGCCGCACGTAGTCGAACAGCGGCACGTCTATTGCCGAAATGATCGTCATGACGATGATGATGGACATCGTTGTCATGATCGGGCCGATGGCATTCTCAACGAGCGATGAACACAGGAACGCAACGCTCGAGACCGTGGCCATGGCAAGGAATGCCCATCCGTAGGCATAGGCAAAGCGCCACATCAGGTCATCGGCCTGCAGAATGGTGATCTGTTGACGGATGATGAAGACCTCTCCGGTGCCAAGAAATCCAATGCCAAGCCCAAGCGAGAGTATCGCCATCGTGAGAACGAGCAGAAAGGTATACGTAAGCGTCGAGAGATACTTTGCGTTGACCATTGTCGCTCGTGACAAGGGGCGAGTGAGCAACAACCGGTATGTGCCTGCCGTCGCTTCACCGGCCAGCACCTCACCGGCCACCAGCGTGATGAGAAAGGGCACGTGCAGGTAGAGCGACGAGAAGATGATGTAGGCAACGGCGTAGCCGTTCAGAAGATGGCCCGTGAAGTCGAAGTTGTCCTTCAGTCCCGCTGTGGCAAACTTGAAGAACTGTTCGCCCTGCAAACTCATGCCAACCACCACGATCGGGATCAGCACGGCGAGGGCCAAGAACCCGATGAAGGTTCTCCACTTGGAGAAGATCTTCGACATCTCCACCCGGTAGGCTGTGAGGATCATGCTGCCTCCCGCGTCAGAGAAATGAAGTACTCCTCGAGAGAGCGCACCGGAACAATGCCTTGCAGGGCGACCCCGGCCGATGCCAACATGGCGGCCACGTGAGGGATCTCGGATTGCTCAAGCATAAGGATCAGGGCATTGTCGGTGAACGAGTGAATATGCTCTGCCAGATCGGATGCCTTTACGCAGGCAAGAGCCTTTGCGGCATCGGGTGTCTCGATGGTCACCTTCAACCGCCCGGCATTGAGCAGGTCCTGCACAGCCCCCTCGATGATGGCCTGGCCTCGGTTGATGATCACCATGCGGTTGGCCGTGAGTTCGACCTCAGGCAGGATGTGCGAGGAAAGGAAGATCGTCTTCTTGTGGTCAGCCGCTAGCTCAAGAATGAGGTCGCGCATATCCACCATCCCATGCGGATCAAGGCCGGTGGTGGGCTCGTCCAAGACGATCAGATCCGGCGAGTGCAGCAACGCCTGGGCGATGCCGAGCCGCTGCTTCATGCCGTGCGAGAAGGTCTTGACCTTGCTCTCGGCTCGAGTGTCCAATCCCACCATGCCAAGCACGCGCGTGGTGGCCTGACGCGACACGTCGGCACCACTGAGGCGTCCAAGCAGTTCAAGATTCCGTCGGGCCGACAGGTAGTTGTAGAAGTCCGGACGCTCAACGATCGCGCCGATCCTGCCGAGGATCTGTGTGCGATGCGTGCGAAGGTCCATCCCAAAGATCTTGATCGATCCCGATGAGGGGGCGATCAGGGACATCATCATGCGGATGGTGGTGCTCTTGCCAGCTCCGTTTGGACCAAGGAACCCGTACACGTCGCCTTGATTGACGGTCAGACTAAGTCCGTTGACGGCGTTGAAGTCACCGTAGCTCTTGCGAAGCTCGCGGATCTCAATGACGGGTTGTGACATGGCGAATCAGAGTGCTGCCACAAGTCGCTTGTAGGCGCGTCCGCGTTCTTCGTAGTTGGCGAACATGTCGAAGGACTTGCAGGCAGGGGAGAAGAGCACAACATCATCGGCAAGCGCCATGTCAGAGGCGATACGGATGGCGTCTTCCATCGTCTCGGCCTTCACGCAGCGCTTGGTCGTGCACCAGTGATTGAAGATGGCGTCGGCTTCCTCACCGATGCAGACGATCGACTTGACGTTGGCCGACACCAGCTCGTCGAGTTCAGCATAGTTATTGCTGTCCCCACGCCCGCCGGCGATCCAAACGATCGGTCTGTCGTAGCTCGAAAGCGCGTACCACGTGGCGTTAACGTTGGTGGCCTTCGAATCGTTCACGTACTTGGCGCCTTTGAGAACTCGTACCGTTTCGAGTCGATGCTCGACGCCGCTGAACGTCATCAGCGAATCACGGATATTCTCGTTGCGTACCTCAAAGGCACGGGCCGCCAGGGTGGATGCCATGGAGTTTGCTGCATTGTGCACTCCCGGCAATCCAAGACGTCTCAAGGACATAAGGATCTCCTCAGTATGCTGCTGATCCCGAAGAACGATTTCACCCCCCCGGATGAATGCTCCTTCAACCTCACGAGTGGTGCTGAAGAAGCGTACCGAACTTCGGACTACTGATGCTGCCGGCGCAACCGCCGGATCATCAGCATTCAAAATTACAATGTCATCGGCCTGTTGATTCGAAGCAATTTTCCACTTTGCTTCAACGTAGTTGGAAAACGTTCCGTGATATGACAAATGGTCGGGCGTGATGTTGAGGATCATGCTCACCTGTGGACGAAAGGTCTTGATGGTATCGAGCTGATACGAACTGCACTCAGCCACGATCACGGTATCGGAGGTGATCTGTCCAACCAGCGAACACAAAGGCGTGCCGATGTTCCCGGCAGCCACTGCCGACCTGCCGCTCTGCTGAAGGATGTACGCTGTCAGAGCCGTCGTGGTGGTCTTGCCGTTGGTGCCCGTGATGGCAATGATCGGATTCGTAAGATGTCTGCTGGCATACTCAAGCTCCCCGATGAGTTCGATGCCGCGACGTTCGGCCTCGACCCTTACGGGGTGCGAAGGGACGATCCCGGGGGAGATGATGATGAGATCGGAGCGATACACTTCGTCGGAATGTCCGCCGAACTCGGCAGCAATGCCTTGCTCGCGGAGCCGTGCCTGAGCCTCCGATGCCACATCGGATGATCGGGATTCACTCACAAACACATCATGTCCCTGACGTTGGGCCAGCTCTGCTGCAGCGATGCCGCTCTTGGCGGCACCGATAACGGATATACGCATGGCGCCAAAAATACGGCGCCGCCGTGCTTAGTGTGTCCGCTCCATCAGTGAGGTTGCCAGCTCATGCAGACGATCTCTGGCCGGCGAGTGCGGCAGGCGACTGAGCGCATCGTAGGCATTCTGCGTGTGCTGCGCCACAACGGCGGCGGCAGCGTCCAAGATGCCATAGACGTCAAACATCGAGATCACGGCATCAACATGATCCGTGGTAAGGGGCGTTCCGGAGCGGAACATCGCCACGAGGTCCCGATGCGACGCCACGGCATGGGCGTCATTCTCCACGCGTGCACAGCACTCCAGCATCAACCATGTGCGCTTGCCTTCAATGATGTCGCCGCCACGGGCTTTGCCGAACTTCTCCGCGCCCACCACATCGAGAATGTCGTCCTGCATCTGAAACGCCAGACCGATCTCGCGTGCGAATGTCTGCAGTGACGCACGATCGTGCTCCTGCGCACCACCAATGCTGGCGCCGATGGCAACCGACGTCTCGAGGAGTCTCGCCGTCTTTCGCTCGATCATCATGAAGTACTCGTCGGCTCTGACGTCGGAGCGGAGCATGAACTCCATGTCGAGCGCCTGACCATCACACACATCGATCAGTCCCGTCGAGAATGCATCCACCACATCGAGTGGTCGCGGTGCATGTGCCGCACTGCGCAGCAGAAGACGCATGGCCATGCCCATCATCACATCGCCGGACAAGATGGCGGTATTGGTGTTCCACTTGCGGTGCACCGTGTCGCGTCCGCGCCGCTTGGCCGAACTGTCCATGATGTCGTCATGCACCAAGGTAAAGGTGTGCAGCAGTTCCACGGCCACTGATGCCGGCAGGGCGTGCTCGGCTGCTCCACCCACGGCCTCGCACGACAGAAGCGTCAGCACGGGGCGGACCCGCTTGCCCCCTGCCTCGAAGAGATAGTGCACGGGATCGTACAAGCAGTGCGGCTCACGAAACTCTTCAAGAGCATCGGCAAGGGCCGACTCTATGAGATCACGGTAAGGGGCGAATGTATCGGTGTGTGCAGGTTCGCTCGGCATGTGCATCGGACGTCAAGATACGAGGATAAGTGGAGCCCTGCGCAGTGCTTCGATGGTTGGGCTGCCGGTCAGAAACATCCACTGACGTAGTGACGTTCGCCATGCGCCGACAAGATCGACAACGCCGGCAACACCACCTGCGTTCTGCGCTTGCAGAACAGGGCGCGCAGCACCAACAAGGTTGGCACCGAGGCCAATGCACACCGCAACGTCCGTGCCGCTGCCGATCCCGCCGGAAGCGATGAGCGTTGGCACGCGATCCCGGTTGTCGATGATGCACTCGGCCGTCGGAATGCCCACGTCCCACAAGTGTTCGACGGTTGAGCGTGATTCGTGACGGAGGATCTCGACACCGGCCCAGGACGTTCCGCCGGCTCCGGCAACGTCGATGATCTCGACGCCAACGTCGCGAAGTCGGTGCACGACCCGTGCCGAAAGTCCGGCTCCGACCTCCTTGACGATCAGAGGCACGGGACATGTCTCGACCATGAGACGAATCGTGTCGAGTACACCACGGAACTCGGGCTCACCCTCAGGTTGGGCAAGTTCCTGCAGCGGGTTCAGGTGGACGGCCAAGGCCGCCGCACCCGTCATGTCGATGGCGCGATGCATCATCTGGTCGAGCACGCCCTGCCGATTCCATCGCGATGCCTGAACCGCTCCGAAGTTGGCGATGATCGGCACGACATCGGAAAAGGGGCGCACACAGGAAAACGATGGGGCATGCGAGGGATCCTCGAGAGCGGCTCGCATCGAGCCAACGCCCATGGCAATGCCAAGTGCGGCACACGCTTCGGCCAGCTCCGTGTTGATGCGCTCAGCCTCTGCATAGCCCCCTGTCATCCCCGTGATGATGAGGGGGATCTGAAGGGGGCGCCCCACGAACGTTGTCGACGTGTCCACGTCGGCCAGATCGATCTCCGGAAGGGCGTTGTACTCAAAGGCATATCGATCCAGTCCGGTGCTCTTGCTCCGAAACGCCACGTCGCCGCTGATGGCAAGGTCGACGTGGGAACGCTTTCGATTGGGGATTGACATCACCACAAGTTACAATCCGGACGATCGCGCAAGAAAGTGGTTCCCCGGAAGACGTGTGACGCGGCCCTCGATCTCGAGGTCGAGAAGTCGCCCCATGGCCTCGGAAACTGTGCATTTCCAGAGCACGGCGATATCATCAACATGTCGAGGACTTCCCGTGTCGAGACCCTCGATCAATTCCATCGGGGCTTGCTGTGAGGGGGCAGAGGGGATCTCCACCACATCGTCGGCCGATAGGAGAAGTCGCGCTGCTCCGGTGGCGATGAGTGCATTGCAGCCGTCGCTACGTGATGATGTGATGGGACCCGGCACGGCGTACACGGGTCGACCCTGCTCACGCGCAAACTCGGCCGTGATGAGCGCTCCTCCGCGGCGCTTGCTTTCCACCACCACCACGGCGTCACTCATCCCTGAGATGATGCGATTGCGTGCCGGAAACGCCGGAGGCAGTGCCGCCACGCCGCATGGGTGCTCGGTGACAATGCATCCACCGGAGTGCACGATCCGGTCAGCCATACGCTGCGCCACCACCGGCGTGATTCGGTCGATACCACTAGCGATGACGGCAACCGTTATGCCTTTCTTTCGCACCGTCGCATCGTGCGCCACGGTGTCGATGCCATGGGCAAGGCCACTGATGATGGTCGCATTGCGCCGTGTCCAGGTTTCGACCAGATCCTCGGTCACCGGCTTGCCATAGTGGATGGTGCACGAACGCGTGCCAACGATGGCCAGTGCCGGCTTCGACTCCTCGGGAAGTGTGCCGCGCACAAAGATCACGGCAGGGGGCGAGCCGATCCCGAGCAGCCGTTGCGGATAGCGCTCGTCGTTCCAGGGGATCATGCTCACGCCGATCTGCCGGCATCGCTCCGCGTGCTCGGTGGCCCGCTCGAACAGATCCATGGGATGTCGGCCGATGCGCTCAAGCGCATCGGTGAGGTCCGAGCACTCAGTGCTCAGCCGTCTGATGTCATCATGGGGTAAACGCGAGATCAGTCGCAACGCAACGATCGCAAAGTGGTCCAGCATGCTTCCTCCGTGGGCGACGGTGAGTCGTCATGCTTCTACGTGTCATCCGAAGGGGCCGACGTGACACGTCAGCGTGAGCATAGGGCACGTGCCACATCAAACCGGATGGCCTGGCGCATGTCATCGGGGAAGGGGGCGAGCATCTCGGGCAGATGCTCATCGATCAGGTTGACGTATGGCCGCAGCTGCGGCAGGATCTCGGCAATGAGGACGGCATCGGAAGGGATCTCGACGGCGCGCACGCCGAGCCGCAGAAACAGGCCAATGCACTCGGCCTCTTCGGCACCGGATGTATCGATGAGCAGATCCTCTCCCGAGGTCATCTCAATGCGAACCTGCCAGCCGAACATCGTGGCCGATACGTTGACGTTGAGCGCTGGCGTGTCGAGCAGGATCTGACGTCGGTTCAAGTCCGGCAGCTGATCGATGCGCGGCCAGTACCATGTGCGAAGAGGCTTTACGCGTTGGCGCCGCTCAAGGTCGTGCACGATGGCATTGGCAATGTGACGCACATTCGAGGCACGAGACCACCATGAGTAGGCGAATCGATACACCCAGCGCTGTTCCTCATCGGTCAGCCCGAGCAGGTCGCTCATGATGAAGGCATCCAGCTTGCGCCGATCGCGCAGAACTGTTTCGGGACGAATACTGTCGTACGAAAGCGCCCCAAACTCGTCGGCCAGCGTCGTCACCCGGCGTCGAGCAAGTGACGTGAACCCCGTCGGATCGATGCGCTCCAAGATCTGCTGCGAGGCGATCGGAAACTCCTGCGCATCGCGAACCGTGATGTTCTGCACGTGAGATCCATCGCGCATGAGTTCGCTCAGAAACAGACCGATGGTGGAGTTCATCCACAGCGCAATGTTCTCAGTCAGCTCAGGCCGCTGCAACGTCACGCACACAAACGCGTCGGCCGCATACGCACGCACGGAGTTGACGGCTACAACCCAGCGCTGTGCTTGTTGCTTTGGCACCACAAGGTGAGGCGCCTCGGGTGGCGGCACATGCCACCAGTGCGTGGCATGGCGCACGGATGTGCGCAGGTGCACACCCTCGCGCTCGGCGCGCTCGATGCGCGTCAGCGCATTGGTGCCGCTCATGAGCGTGCGATCCTTCGGAAGGCAGAGCAGACGCCGGTCGGCGTTGGGAAGGCCGAGCATCGACTCGATCTCGTCGCCTGACATGAGGATGAGGTTGTCAACGACGCGGCCATCGGATTCGACGCGTTGCCAGTATTCGTTCTCGATGTCATCCGATGCGATCTGTTGCGTATCCGGTGCAAACACGTCAAATGCGCCGGTGCGCAAGCCCCCTGACACGTCGGCCATCTGACGAAGAGGTCGCACGTGGGGGAGGGTCTTGCTCATGATGGAGCTCAGCACATCGGGAGGAACAAGGAAGTCCTCCCAGACGGTGTGACGTCGCAGATTCTCCTGCGGAATCATGCGCACGACGGCTTCGTCGTTGAGTTTTCCCTGACGGGATGCGTCGAGATACGCAACGAAGGTGTCGAGAGCTCGCAGCCGATCTTGCTCAAGATCGCGCGAGGCCTTCGACGAGGGAAAGAATGCGGCGATGGGGCGACGCAGGTACACACATCGTGCGGCGTGATCGGGGGCGACGTTCTTGACGTGCCGTGCCACAATGAAGCATGCGCCGGTATCCGGCTCTGCCAGCGCCTCGGCATCGCTCACCACGAGCCATTCAATGGCAAACCGGCTGGCCAGCACGGTGCGCACAGCGTCATAGCGCTCGTCATGCAAAGCCGAGATCGGCAGGAACAGCACAACGCTTCCGCCGACGTCGATCGGGAGGCGCTCGAGAAGCAGGCGCAGGCGATGTCGCTCACGCACATCGGTTGACGTGGCGACGACCGTGCTCCATGGACTGCGGACCTGACGTGTCTCGCGCAGGATCTGCACGTCGGCATCAACTCCGAGTCGGCCGCTCGACCGTAGGACGATGGCACGCTCATCCTCGGCCGTTCGGGCATAGACGCGCGCTTCACAGGGGGCTTCGCCCGACATGAGAAGGTAGCGAACGCTGGCAAGACCCTGTGTTTGGCCGATCTCCAGAAGGCGCTGCCGGTCGGACCGAACATCGACCTGTGCAGTGCGGGAATGCAGCGACATGCGGAGCGCCAGATCCAGCGCATCGATCGTTGGTACCGACGTCCGGGCAATGCGAGCACATCGCTGCAACACGGCATCGACCGCTCGGTGAAGATCGTGATCCGATAGCCGCTCAGGATCGAACCGATGAAGAAAATCGATCAGATCCGAAAGGGTCATCCGGAACACACCCTCACGTCCGGGCACGATCTGCACATCCCCGACCGAATCCGGCAACATGGTGTGTCCGCGACGTCGAGCTTGACGGAAGTAGGCGCCAACCAGATCGGTCATGAGCTGGGCACTACCCAGTCCATAAGGGAGTGACAGTCGATCAAGATTCTCCCGGTCCCGCACATGCATCAGCACATAGGCAAGGATGCTCGTGCCAAGTCGAAGCACCTCTTCGCGGTGCTCGCCCCCTGACTCGCAGCACTGCACAAGGTCATCGAACAGCGCCAGTACGCGCTCGCTGAAGAAGGCTGACGCGTCGGTGACGCGCTGCTGCTCAGAAAGTGCGGCATCGATCGCAAGCCATTGTACGGCCTGCCGAAGTGCCGACGTGATGCCGATCTGCATTCCGGATGCTTCGGCATCGGCCACAGTCCGCACGTCGGACGCGTTCTGCCATCCAACGGTATGCTGCTCATCGGGGAGTCGACGCAGCACGCCCTCGGTGCGATAGCTGACGACGCGACGGAAATTTGTCAGGATGAAGTAGGGGGCTTGCAGGCGCGTTGCCACGGCCCGCAGCCTGTCGCGCGGAACCTCGTCGAACGGACTCTCGAACGGAGGGATGGCATCAACGACGGCGACCGCCCGATTGGAGGAGGCCTCACGCAGAACGCGGAAAGATCCTTCGACGCTGCTGAATTCCTCGATGATGTGTCGTGATCCTTCGCCGCCAACGGCCGACTGCAGGCACGTTGCCAGCACACGTCGTGCCTGAGCGATCCCGTTAGTTGCCATGGGGCGTGGCACCGATCAATGAGGTGATCGACGAGACAATCTCGTGCGCATCGGCTTCGGTGCGTGCCTCGGCGATGACGCGCATGATGGGCTCCGTGTTGGAGGCACGCACGTGCGCCCAACGGTCACTCCATCGCACGTAGATACCATCCGACGTTGAATCGATGGCATCAGCAAAGCGCTTGGTGATCTGCTCAAGGATCGGCTCCATGTCTTGACGTGAGGCAAGGTCGATCTTCGTCTTGATCATGGTGTACGACGTCATGCGGGCACACGCATCTTCGAGAGTGATGCCCTCGCGACGCAGCATCGCGCTGATCAATGCCAGCCCGACGATACTGTCACGTCCGGCGTGGCATGTCGGATAGATCACCCCGCCGCTACCCTCGCCCCCTATCACGGCATCGATGCGTTGCATGTGGCGAACAACGTTGATCTCACCCACAGGGGCGCGTTCGACGCTGCAGCCAAACTCTGTGGCAACGTCGTCGGTCATACGCGATGAAGAGAAGTTCACCACCACCGGCCCTAGATGTCCGGCAGACAGAACGGCTCGCGTTGCCAGAGCAACGGTTCTCTCCTCGCCGATGGCCACACCGTGCCGGTCGAAGAGCACCAGCCGATCGGCATCAGGGTCGACGGCCACACCGAAGGCAGCACCATGCTCACGCACGGCCGCGCCAAGGCTGACGAGGTTTTCGGCAAGGGGCTCGGGGGTGTGCGGAAACACACCGGAGCCGTCAGTGAAGAGGCGAACCACACGATACCCCAAGCGCTCGAGGAGCATCGGCACGATCACCGAGCCGGAGCAGTTGACGGCATCGACCACCACGGTCTCTCCCGTGGCAGGGGGCGCCTGGCTGACAACCGGCAGAGCGAGCACGCGCTCGATGTGCTGCTCGACCGCGTCGTTGACGACGTCGAGTGAGCCGGCTTGCTGGAAGGACGAGAGCTGCCCGCTACCTTGGTCGACCACGTCCCAGAGTCTTTGGTTGTCGTTGGCATCCAAAAACACACCACCGGCATCAACGAACTTGAGTCCATTCCATGGCGCCGGATTATGTGACGCGGTGATGGCAATGCCACCTACGGCATCCGAGTGCTCCGTCAATAGCTGAACGGTGGGCGTGGGCACCATACCAAGTTGCCGCACCGTGCGTCCGCAGGCGCGCAATGCACCAACCAGCACCTGCTCCATCCACAGTCCACTGGGACGTCCGTCCCGCCCAACCACGATGGGCCCGTCGGGAAGGATGGCACTGAAGGCAACAGCATAGCGCGCCACCACCTCCGGCGTGAGGTCATCACCAAGCGTGGCCCGAAGCCCGGAAATTGATCGAATGAACATGGCGCAATTTACGCTAATAGCCCCGGGCCTTGGCCCGGGGGAACGAGTGACCACAACGTCTATTCGCATTCGAGCTGTCGGATACAAACTCCCGTCAACGCATGACAGGCATATCATAGGAACTCATTGGTGTGGAAAACTATCGCTTGTGTGTGTGTGTGTGTACGTTTCAACCGTTATGAGGGCCTGATCACGGCCACGTGTCGATTGCAATGACTACGCGGAAACTATAAGTCGCATGACGGGTGTCTGCGGCGTTTTTCACATAATTCGTGAGGTGTTTGTATGCTCAGGTTCATTTCGGCTTTCGCGGTTGCGTGCGTCCTATGCACGGCGCTCTCCAGCGCCCTGCCTTTTGCTGATGTTAGCTGTAAACTGCATATGATGTTGCCAACGGGTCCCAACACCCCGGACTTCAACCTCGACTACGATAGAGATGCTGTGCCCGGGCCTGATGGCTGGGTAAACATCTGTCCGCGGCCCGGCAACTTTTGCAAGTGTATTGGCGCGGGACTCAAATCGGATCCGAAAGTCGAGGATGCTCCCGGCGGATATCTCATCACGATGGATATTGCGTCCATTACATTTGTAACCCGTGACGGCGGGTCGCATACGACGGAGGGGCCGCCGGTGGGACGAACGTTCGGCGAAAATGAAGTTATGTTCCGGATTGAGGAGTTTTCGAAGGATCCTCGATTTGTCGGATATGCTTACGATCTTAAAGGGCACACAGTTGACCGTCAGGGTCGAGTCACTGTGTTCATTGCAAGTCGCCCATAAGCTACTGGAGATAATATGGCTCGATGGTGGATCATTACGACGGCGTTGCTCGCGATCTCTGTGCGTACATGTTTCGCATACGATATACGTGTGGGCGATACCATCCCCGTGAAGGAAAGCATGAGAGCCAGAGGAGCTGTTCTAGTTTTTAGCGCATCATTTGCATGTGCCGGCTGTATGGACGAGTTAGGCCAGATAGCGCAGAGATGTAGATCATTGTCTGTTCCGATGATGATATATATCAGGTCTAGCCGGTTCTCGCCACTATGGCTGGAGTTTAAGGAGCAGCATCCCAATATTGATTTGGTCGATGACGAACTCGGGGTGTACGCGGATCTGTTTAGGATCCGCGTCTCCCCGATGCTCATAGTAGTTGCAGGATCGGGGAAGGTCCTATCTAAGGGGGTGCCCGGCGCATCCAGTCTTGACATAGATCACGTGAAGGAGAAGATCGGCTCGCCGGAAATGAGGGGGCCTTCAGATGTGTTCCACGGCCCCAACGCATATCATGCGGTTTTCGATGGCATTGTGCCACTTGCGTTGCCCGACACGATCGGACCGGATCCTTGGGCGGAAATGCGGGTTCGATTTCACCCGGAATCAGGCAACATTCTCTTCTACAACTGCTTCCTTCCCTTTGAGATGTATTTGCTGGATTCAACCGGTGCGCTCATGGATCAATGGGTCGCGAATCCGGAGTTGGGCGGTCGTAAATCAATGAATCCCCTACTCGTATGGTTTTCCGAGAGAGCAGACTCGATCCTGATGTTGGACATTGATCCGCTTACCCTGTCAAACTATGTTTACTGGTACCGGCGTGGTGACAACTCAGTCTCGCGCGTCGATGATGTCGACCTCGTTGAATCGAGACTCAATCAACACGCAGCCTATAACCCTGGTGCTAAAACCATTTTTTTTGGTCTGCGTAACGACAGCGTGCCAACATTTAGGTGGAAACAAGATCCCTCTACGTTTGCGGTGTACAACGGAGCCTCATTCAGGTTTGCAGGACGCAGGCCGGCCTGGTATGAGGGCAAGACGCTCCCAAATCTGACGAGAACAAAGGTGTCCACAAGTGGAGAGTTTCATTGGACCATGAACTCCTTTTCGGGAGTGCTGACAAGGTATTCGATTCGTACCGGAGATAGCTCAGAGATCAACTTCCGACTGCCTGCAGTCTATTACGCTGATTCGATGCCGTGGTTAAAGTTGATGATGGACTCAACAGAGCTTATTCGGGACCCACGCATAACATATTCGGAGGCGACCGACCTGATGTTGGATCAGCAATCAGGACTGATTGCCGTCTCTTGCTATGTTCCCATTGAACACCTGACCGGAGTGCGACCACAGTCGGAACGCGACTGGATCAGAGTCGCTATCGTACTTGATGCGCAGACGGGCAAGGTTCGCTCGATAACTGAGTTCCCATTCGGAGTATCACCGCTTCGACTTCACCGCGGCAGGTTTCTCTGCAGGGTGCAGAAGCAGGGGACTGATCGAGAGCTTCATTGGTATCGTCAGTCGGCTGCTCGTGATTAAACTAACAGCTTGACTACTTGCCGCACGTTTTAGATTCGCGGTATGACATACAAACATCATTGCAGCGCGCACCTTTTCTTCGTTGCTCTTTCCATCCTGACGTCCATTTCTGTGGGCGCGCAGACGTTTCCGTATGAGGTGTTCGACAACGACCTGCCCGCCCCTTCTGTTTATCGGGAACGGCGCGTGCGGCTTCTCGAAGCGATGGCCCCGCGTACGGCCAGCATTGTGTTGTCGGCCGACGTGCGGAATCGGCAGAATGACGTCGACTATGAGTATCGTCAGAGCTCGGACATGCTCTACATGTGTGGCAGCCCCACGCCAGGGTCGACGTTGTTGCTGGTCAAAGACGGGTTGACCATCGGTGGACGTGTCTTCAACGAGGTGCTGTTCATGCCCGAGCGTAAGCCCGAGCAAGAGGTCTGGCAGGGAGTGGCAATGGGGCCGGCGGAAGCGATGCTGCATTTAGGGGTCGACACTGCGATTGTCGCCAAAGAAATGCGCAGCATGCTGGATAGTCTGGTGAGGTCCATCGACACACTCTACGTCTCAACGCTTCCAACACGAGCTCTGGGAGTTCCCATCGTCGGCAAGAATCTCTACACCGAGAGCGAGATCAAGCGGTGGCTCAAGGAGAACAATCCGCAGTGCATTCTGAAGACGCCCATCAGAGCCATAGCGGCCATGCGAGAGGTGAAAGACACTTGCGAGCTGCGCCTGATGCGCAAGGCCATCGAGATCAGCATGCTGGGTCACCGCGAGACCATGAAGGGGGCTCGCCCCGGCATGAAGGAGTATGAACTCGAGGCCCTGATGGAGTATGCGTTCCGACGTCAAGGCGCTCAGGACGTTGGCTATCCCTCCATCGTTGGCTCGAACTACAACGCTTGCATTCTGCATTACACCACCAATCGACGTGGCACGGGCAAGAATGATCTGGTATTGGCCGACTGTGGGGCAGAGTATCATGGATACACGGCCGATATCACGCGCACGTTTCCGATGACGGGAACGTTTACAAAGGATCAGCGAACGATCTACGAAGTGGTACTCGAGGCCCAAGATTCGGGCATCGCTGCCTCAACCATGGGAAGCCCCTTTCGCGCTCCGCATTCGGCTGCACTTCGCGTGATCCAACGTCGCCTCATGGAACTTGGCATCATCGCCAAAGCAGAAGAAGCGCGGCAGTATTTCATGCACGGCACCTCACACTATCTCGGTCTGGATGTGCACGACCCCGGCACCGGTGGCCCCCTAAAGGCCAACAGCATCATCACCGTTGAACCCGGCGTGTACATCCCCGCGGGCTCTCCCTGCGATAAACGATGGTGGAACATCGGCGTTCGGATCGAAGATGACATCCTCATCACGCCCGAGGGCCCAGTGAACCTCTCCGCCGCATTGGCAAGAACAGCCGACGATGTCGAGCGCCTGATGGCCGCACCCCGGTAGGGGCGAGAAGTAGTCTCGCCCGTAAGGGTCATGCGCATGGATCCCGGCCTTCGCCGGGATGACGGGGTCAGACGGCCACGCAGGCCGTTATGGCATCGACGCGACGAGCGCCGGCTTCAATCAAGGCGGTAGCGCAGGCATTGAGAGTAGCCCCGGTGGTCAGTACGTCGTCGACCAGGAGGATGTGACGCAGCGAGAGCAGTGATGGTTGCCGCACGCCAAAGGCATTGTTCACGTTGAGCTGACGGTCATGCTGGTCGAGTGAGGTCTGTGTTGGTGTGTAGCGTCGTCGTGTCAGCACGCCCTCATCGAGCAGTTGTCGGCCACAGGCACGGGCAAGCCCCGCGGCCAGCAGATGAGCTTGGTTGTATCCGCGTTCACGTCGCCGCGCGGCATGGATCGGAATGCCGGCGATGATGATGTCAGGGGGCAGATCTGCCATATCGGGATGACCGGCCATCAACGTGCCCAGCTGCACGGCCAGGTTGGCGCGCCCACCATACTTGATGCTGTGGATGACCGCGTCGATGCGCGAGGTGCGATGTACGGCCCAGCAGGATGAGACACGATACAGCATGAAGTCGTCAGCGTGGACATGCTTGTGCAGGAGCACTTCAAGGGCAGGACCATGCGGAGCCCCCTTCTCGGCGGCAAGTGCAAGATCGCTTACGCTGGCAAGCAGGGTCGACGTTTCATCGATATACCCACCGGTCAGCAGGCAGTGACGTGGATAGATCACGTCCGACACCACTTCAAGGAAAGAAGCAAGGGCAGTGCTCATACAGGTCCATGAGCATTACCCGGTTCGTAATGTGACCTTAGCCCTTGCTTGACTCGTTGACGAATTGCAGTCGTGACTCGATCTCGGCCGGAAGCGGGGGAGTGTGATGTGATGGCACGAGGTAGGAGGAGAGCGACGTAAGATCATCGAACACCCGCTGGCGCATGGTGGTCTGCATTAAGTAGTCATGTCCGCTTGAGCCCCCTGTCCCGACGCGCATCCCAATCATCCGGCTGACCATCATTGTGTGACGATACCGCCAGAGCGAAACCAGTCGATCGAGCTCTATGATCGCATCAAGGAATCTATACGGAGTCTGAAGCAGGGGGCGATCCCGATACGTGGAGATGAAGAGCGTGGCGAGTGTGGCCCGCTGGGAGATCCTGCGTGTTCCTTGCGCGCGGAGATCTTCGTATTGTGATGCATCGAAGAGCGACAAGAAGCCCCGTTCATTGGCATCGATCTGCTCAAGTGCCGGAGTAGGATCGGTGTGCTCGGCTTCGGAGAGTACCCGCACCTCGGCACGATCGTTGTTGAGCATCGACTGGACAGCGGCCTTGTATGCATCCCAGAAGGCGTACTCACCATGCTGCATGAAAGGCATCTGTTCGAGCCAGCGTTGCACGGCATCGAAGAGTGACGTGGCATTACTCGCCGCGTCAAGTTGATCCCGATGTTCCTGCGTAAGTGCCTCGGTATAGTGCTTGAGGATGCGACGAGACTCCTGCAGACCTAGGCGTCGCTCGAGCACACGCCATTGCACCGACTGGAAGCCGCTGGCAGGATTGAGAAACGCCCGGAAGTCCATGAACTCGCCCGGCGTCATGGTCTCGATCAGCGTGAACTGCGAGGCCAGATGCTCCATGATGCGGTTCACGCGCTGCACGCGCGACAGGCACGTGGCGATGTCCGTTTCGGGCACATATTCCCGATCGAGCATCCTCACTACCGAGTCCACTTCAAACAACACCTGCTTGAACCACAACTCAAACGTCTGATGCGTGATGATGAACAGCATCTCTTCATGCGCCGGAGCACCGTGCTTAGCGCTCTCCAGGTGCTGCGCATTCAGAATCGCGTCGAGGCCGAGGTAATCAGAATAGTAGACCATGCAGGTGACAGGTGACAGGTGACGGGTGACAGGTGACGGGTGACAGGTTACAGGTGACAGGTGACAGGTGACAGGTGACAGGTGACGGGTGACAGGTGACAGGTCGCAAATTTACTGATGAAAGGCGACGGAGACGGATCCCGGCGCAGGTCCCGTCATTCCCGCGAAAGCGGGAATCCATTCCGTCATCTCGGCGTGATTCGGCCATCGCCCATTGCGCACCCCGGGCCTTGGCCCGGGGCTAATACGGATCGTCATGGGAACGAATTGTCACGTTCTGATCGATTCGTGCCTCGATGGGGGGAAATGGCACAATCGCATTACACACTCTGCTATCATTTGGTGTTCGCCACCAAGCACAGACGATCGATCATCGAACCGTCGATCGAGAAACGGGTATGGTCGATCCTTTGGGATGTCTGTGTGCGTCTTGGATATCATCCCTATGCCATAGGTGGGGTCGAAGACCATGTACACGTGGCCGTATCAATTCCTCCCACCGTTTCATTGTCTGACGCGATTTGTCAGATCAAGAATCTGTCAACACGAGAGATTCGCAGTGCGGTGCCACGTTCCAATGGATTTTCATGGCAGGCCGGATACGGTCTATTCACATTTGGTTACCGAGATCTCGATAAGGTCGTACGATACATTCGCGACCAACGTAGGCGGCATTCACGATGATAGATCCCCGCCGCCGGGATGATGGCCACCCCGGGCCTTGGCCCGGGGTACGCAATGGGCGATGTGCGTAGGGAATCAGCATCAATGACGATCAGTATTAGCCCCGGGCCTTGGCCCGGGGTACGCGATGTGCGATGTGCGAATCACGCCGGGATGACGGAATGGATTCCGGCTTTCGCGGGAATGACGGGGCCTGCGCCGGGATGGCGGAATGGATTCCCGCTTTCGCGGGAATGACGGGGCCTGCGCCGGGATGACGGCAATGAATCCCGAGCTTGGTTACCAGGCCTGGGTCTTTGTCACAAAGTGCACCTTGAACACGGCAGTTTTGACGACCATGTCGTGAAGGGCTTGGCGCTTGCGGCCGATGGCAAGGAAG
>JBEAYU010000020.1:0-10674 GCA_041170435.1 Bacteroidota bacterium | reverse complement strand
GGCGCTGTTCATCTGTGTACACTCTTTGCTTGGGCATTGGCAAATCTCCTGCAAAAACGCGGGTACATCACCTGTCCAAGTATTTAGGGGTCTAGAACGCGCAGGCGTCCCGCGGCGCAGCGTCCCTTACGGCCGATACTCGGCGATATCGATGCCGATCTTTTTGATGCGGTTATGAAGGGTTTCGCGGCTCATGCCAAGGATGGCAGCTGCCTTGGAGACATTGCCGGCGGTGCGCTTCAGGGCCTGCTCGATCTTGGATCTGTCGTCGGTAGTAAACTCTGCTTCTGTGGAAGCAGCAGACGTCGCTACAGAGGCAGCAGGTTGAGTTGGTTGCGCTGAGGTGGCGCGTGCCGCATCCATCGAACGTCCGATGATGCGGTGTACGTCTGCCACTTCCAATTCATCTGTCGAGAGAGTTTGAAGGGCCACACGCAGCGTGCTTGCAAGTTCGCGCACATTGCCAGGCCAATGGTATTGGCGCAGGTAGTCGATCGCGGCAGGGGAGACGGATTTCGAATCGCCCGTCTCTCGGTTATGCTTCGACGTGTAATAGTCCACAATTGCAGGCACGTCATCGAGGCGATCGCGCAGAGGTGGAATGAAGATCTCGCACTCCCTCAACCGATGATACAGCTGATCGCGGAACTTCCCTTCGGCCATGGCTGCTATGAGATCGCGGTCCGTAGCGCTGACGAAGCGGATGTCCACAGGTTCCACCTCTACCGAACCCAAACGACGCACACCTTCCTGCTCCATCGGCAGCAAAAGGTTGGCCTGCAGCTCGGGAGGCATGTCGCCGATCTCGTCCATGAACAATGTACCCTTGTGGGCCTTCTGAAACAGGCCGACCTTGTTCTCCATCGCGCCGGAGAATGATCCGCGCTTGTGCCCGAAGAGTTCACTTTGAAACAGATCCCGCGGAATGTTCGGAATGTCCACCGTCACAAACGGGTGCTTGCCACGCCTGCTTACGGCGTGCAAGGCCTGGGCGACGAGCTTCTTGCCGGTACCGGTTTCGCCGAGGACCAATACGTTGAGGTCCGTCCGGCCATAGAGCATGATCAGGTCGGCAACTTCCATCATCTCGCGACTAGTGCCGACGATTCCTTGTGCTTCCATGACACGCCGACGATCTTCCTCATTGGCGGCACTGCGCAGGCGATCCATTGAACTTGAAAGAACGCCAACTAGGCGATCGTTGCTCAGCGTGGACTTGTCGATGAAATTGATCGCACCAAGTTTGGTGGCTTGCACGGCCATCTCGATGGTGCCCTTTCCCGAGATCATGATCACGGGGATAGAAGGGTACTCGCGGATGGAGCGACCTAGAACTTCGATGCCCGTCATTGATGACTCACTGCCGAACTCGATGTCCAGCAGCATCAGCCCCACATCTGCGCTGTTTCGCGCTAGGTAGGCGAGAGCCTGCTCAGGACTGTTGTACACCTCGGGCGTCCAACCTTGCGCGCGCACAACGTCGGCAATGGTGGCCGAAAAGTCACGATTGTCATCAACGATGAGGATCTTCAATGAGGGGTTCATTTGGTGACGAGGCTCATCAATTGGTCGTATTCTTTGCGCATGTCTCGACTCTGAAAGGTCTGCAGTTCAGGATTCCAAGCAGCGCGTAAATATACGTCCGTGGTAGGGTTGAAGTATTCGATGAAACGCCCCTTTCGACCGGCCGTGTTCAGTGCCTGCGTCTTGAGAAAGCACGCGTTAACGGATGCCGCTGAAGCACAGTAATCAGACTGGTCAATATGCAGCAGGTATTCATCGACCACGTTCTGGGTGATGGGCCCTGAGTAATGAAAGATCTCGCCCTTGGTATTCATGCGATACACGTCGATGACTCGCAGGGAATCATCTTGCGTGCCCCATCGAATGGCCAGCTGATTCGTTTTTTCTGTTACGCAGGGGGCTGGCGTCGTCGGACGAGGCGTCCTGCACGAGACGAGCACCCATGACAGGATCACGACCGCGATATGAATGCGTCGAGACGTGAAAGGCATCGTTCCAGTCCAAGAAGTTGAACGGTTCTAAAAAGATCGGCTCCCACTTCGCGATGCGTAAGCACCAGTCGAAGTGGCTTCATCAACGCGCCAGACTTGAGCCCGACAGACTCTGCCGAGCGTTGTGCGAGCCCCTTGAATGAATCCGCATCGGCAATTGACGACACATCGAGCCCTTGACGAAACGTATGAAGGGCTTGAGATATTTTGTCATTCGCCTCAAGTGTCGACTGAGCTTCGCTTCCAAGCGCTGTCAACGTATCACCAAAGAGATAGTCAGCGAACTCTGCGATATCAGCCAGAAATGTCACACGCTCACGTACGAGCGAGACGACGTCGGCCACATACGCTGGGTCGATGTAGGTAAAGCCCCGTTCAGTAAGTAGTGGATGAAGTTCGCGCGCAAGATCATGGGGATCCCGTTGCTTGAGGTACTCGCCATTCATCCAGTTCAACTTCTGATAGTCAAACACTGCGCCGGCCTTGTTGACGCGCTCGAGCGAAAAGGAGTGGATCAGGTCCTGCATTGAGTAGAATTCGTTGTCAGATCCCGGATTCCAGCCGCAGAGTGCCACGAAGTTGACGAGGGCATCGGGGAAGTACCCCTTGCGCAGGAAGTCCTTCACCATCACATCTCCGTGCCGCTTGCTCATCTTTGAGCGATCCGGATTCAGCAGCAGAGGGACGTGGGCAAAGGTTGGTGGTTCCCACCCGAAGGCCTGGTAGAGGATGATGTGCTTTGGTGTTGACGGAAGCCACTCTTCGGCACGGATCACGTGCGTGATCTCCATCAGGTGGTCATCAACAACATTGGCAAGGTGATACGTCGGAAAGCCATCGCTCTTGAGAAGGATCTGATCGTCGATCTCACGTCCGTTGACGATGACCTCGCCACGGATGACGTCGCTGAAGCGCACATCTTGATGCAACGGCACCTTCAGTCGGATCACATGAAGAGCCCCCTCGTTGAGGAGACGTCGCGTCTCATCCTCGCCGAGTGTGAATTGATTCCTCATGGCCGAGCGGTCATACTTCGGTGCGATGCCGGCGGCCTGTTGGCGTAGGCGCATGGCATCAAGCTCCTCTGCGGTATCGAAGGCATAGTAGGCTGTGCCGTTGTCGACCAGCTTCATGCCGTACTCGCGGTAGAGATCAAAGCGCTCACTTTGAGTGTATGGGCCATGATTACCGCCGACGTGCGGGCCCTCATCAAAGGTAATGCCAGCCCATGCAAGAGACGAGATCTGTTCTTCGATGGCACCTTCGACAAATCGCGTGCGGTCTGTGTCTTCGATGCGAAGAATGCACACGCCGCCGTGATGCCGTGCGAAGAGATAGTTGTAGAGCGCCGTGCGCAGACTACCGATGTGCAGGAACCCCGTTGGTGAGGGGGCGAATCGTACGCGTACGCTCATAGTGTGCGCTCCACTTCTGCATAGGTCTTTTCCGTTTCGAACACACGAATTCGGACTGCCGTGATGCGGTTGGGCGCCGGGAGCTTGGCGCAGACATGTTCAAGAAGAAGCCGAGCAATGTTCTCGGCCGTTGTGGGCATATCGACGATGACGGTCTTCAAAGAGTGGGTCTGCAGAAACTCCAGCACTACGGAGTCCGAAGCATCGCAGAGAAAGCAGTGGTCCAGCTCATCGATCTTATCCTGGATCAGCCCCTTCATATCGTAGTAGTCCATCACCATGCCGTGGCCATCGGGATGCCCCGTCAAGATGACGTGGGCCTCGTACGAATGTCCGTGCATGTTGCGGCACAGCCCTTCGTGAAAGGGAAGTCGGTGCCCCATTTCCCAACGGAACTGCTTGGAGATTGTCGTGAGCATGATCAGGCCTTGGTGTACTCGGCTCGGATCGTGCTGTTGATGCCCCCTCGAGCCTTCCAGTCTGCCGTGACCTGCATCCAAAGCGGGTCGCAAGCGGCCACAAGGTCATCAAGGATCTGGTTGGTGACCGCTTCGTAGAAGATGCCGCGCTGACGGAAATCGAAGTAGTAGTACTTGAGTGCCTTCAGCTCGATACAGGTCTCGTTGGGGATATACTCCACGGTGATGGTGCCAAAGTCAGGAAGTCCAGTCTTCGGGCATACCGAGGTGAACTCGGGGTTGACGTGGGTGATGGTGTAACGCCGACCGGGGCGCGGATTGGGGAAGGTTTCGAGATTCATGGGGCAAAATTACCACAGGGAGCGTACCGACGGGCAGGAGGCGAACCTGTCGATGGCTTCGGATGAAAAAAACGGCGCCGACCATGGAGCTGGCCGGCGCCGCCGGGAGGCGCCATTTGTCTCGGTGTTATGTCGGATCCGTGGTGCAGATCCGCAACGGGACGGCGCAATTCGAAAGGTAGAGGCGTCAACGACAACCAACGGATTTTAGTTCACATCGAAGCCGTTGGCGTTGCAATGCCGCACTGGGCACGCTTCGTTCAGTCCATCGGATAGCTCATCGGCAGAACCGCAAGAACCGGCTCCTTGACGGCCAGTCGGGTCACAGCAGACGTATGCTCAACCTGACGGCGCAAAGGTGCCGGCATGGCTTCGTACACTTGGCGGGCACCGACCGGGTCCGACGATACGCGGGCGAGCATGGCTTCGACAACGCTGCGGGCCGATGCACCGGCTGAAGGTTCATCTCCCGACTCGGCATCCTCTTCCTTTCCGAACATGGCAAGCAAGGCTTCGAGCCCATCCTGCTGACGTGGGAAGCGCATGATCTCGACCTTTTCGTTCTTGGCTGCACCGATGCGCTTCTTCATTGCATCGATGGCAACCGTGAGTCCACCCTCGATGTCCACCAAGCCCCTTTCCCGAGCAGCGGCACCAGTCCAGACCCGTCCGCGGGCAAGCAGACGCGTGGATTCAAAATTCTTGCCGCGCGAGTCGGCCACCTTCTGAACAAACCGACGATAAGTGTTGGCGCCATAGCTGCGAAGCCGATCACGTTCGGCATCGGTCATTGTCAGCAGTGGGTTCATGAATGAAGCCGATGCACCCAGACTGATCGTGTCGACCGTTACTCCCACCTTTGAGATGGTGCCCGAGAAGTTCGGAAGTGACATGATCACGCCGATCGATCCGGTGATGGTGGCAGGGTGCGCGATGATCGTATCGCAGGCCATGGCCATGTAGTACCCGCCGGAGGCGGCAACATCGCTCATGGATGCATACACGGGCTTCTTCTTGCGCACTTCGCGAATGGCAGTCCACATCTCGTCGGAGGCAAAGGCTGAACCGCCCGGACTGTCGATGCGAATGATGATGCCATTGACGTCCTCATCGTCGGAGGCCTTCTTGAGTTGCTTGATGAAGCTTTGTGAATAAACACCGTCGTCTTCAAAAGGCCCACCGCGCTTACCGGAATTGATCGTGCCGCTGGCGTACACGATGGCTATGCCCTTGTCACCGTTCGACTCATTATCCTTGGCCTGATCGATGTAGCGCGACACGCTTACCGTGCGCAGCTTGGTGTACTCGGTGGTGTCGTTTGGATTCATCCGTACATGCATTCGGCGGCGCACTTCTTCCTCATGAACAAGCGCGTCGACCAGCCGGTAGTGCTTCAGCGTGTCAGGCTCAAACACGCCGTGATCCATGACGGCTTTGATGTAGGAAGGCTCAAGGCGGCGTGACTCGGCCACGGTGGTGACGAACATGTCCGTGCGCTGCTCGAGAAGAGCACGAACTGCTTCCTTAGCTGGTTCCGACCACTTGTCGCGCGTGAACATCTCGGCAGCAGACTTGTACTCCTCAAACTGCTCGACGTGCCACGTCACACCAACCTTGTCGAAAAGTCCCTTCATGAAGGGGGCTGATGCACCAAATGACGTGAACTCAATCAGTCCCTCATGCGGCATGAAGATCGAGTCGGCCACCGATGCCAGATAATACTGCGACTTGGTTCCCATGTCGATGTAAGCGTAGACGAACTTTCGTGAGCTCTTGAAGTCCTCGATCGCATCGCGGACTTCCGTCAACTTGGCCATGCCAGCGCCAGATGCTCCACCTGTGATGTAGATACCCTTGATCTTGTCGTCGCTCTTTGCCTTGCGGATGGCATCCAGCACATCGTAGAGCGATTGGCCGCTTCCGCCCCCTGAAAACGCTGCAAAAGGATCCTGCGTGGAGGACTCTTTGAGTCCGTCCGACAGGTCGATCATCAGGACCGTGTTTTCCTTGATCGGGTCTTGCGTGGATCCATCTTCGAATGCGGAGAAGATCCCACCGATGAAGATTCCAACGATGAGCAAGAAGATGGAGATCCCACCCAGCAACACCCCGCCGATGATGGCAAACGGTATCCACCAGCGGCTCTTGCGCGGAGGGGGCGCGTATGGAGCGGCGTAGTTGGGGATTGGTTGAGGAGTACTCCCCGGCGGAGGCGGGATGGGTGGCTGTGTATCTTGCATGGTGCTTTTCCTGACAGAATGGAGGTAGTGACGTTTCGTGAATCGCGCTTTTGACACGGCAGAATCCTGGAAGGTTTCACTGCCGACCTCGACGATGCTGACGTACGACCTCCCGACAGACAGAATTGCGATGCATCCGCTCGAAGAGAGAGACGCCAGCAAGCTCTTGGTTTGGCGCAGTCCAGCCCAGCCGATCGAGCATACGACGTTTCGTCAGGTAGCGAGCTTGCTCGATGCCGACTCGATTCTCATTGTCAACCAGACACGTGTGATCGCTGCACGCCTCTTTGCGCGCAAACCAACAGGTGGAATGGTCGAGGTGTTGATCACGGACCCCGTGGCTCCATCGACAGATCCGGCTGTTGTGCTGGCGACGTCCGAATCTTCGCAGTGGCGGTGTCTGATCGGTGGACGTAATGTTCATCCCGGAATGGAGCTGATTGGCAGCGATGATGCACTGACGATCCGCGTGCTTGAGCGCACGTCCACAGAGGGCATCGTCGAACTCTCGTGGCCTGGGAGCTCATCACTTTCCGACATCATTGAACGTCTGGGCTCAGTGCCGCTGCCGCCATACATTCAGCGGGAGGTGGAACGGGCCGACGAGGAGCGGTATCAGACGATCTATGCCCGCGATCAGGGCTCTGTGGCCGCACCGACGGCAGGGTTGCATTTCACTGACAGGGTGATGCAGGACATTGCCGGTCGCGGAATCGACATCGCACGCGTGACGCTGCATGTGGGTCTGGGGACGTTTCGTCCGGTCGAGGCCGGCGACCTGCGCGATCACGTCATGCACAGCGAGCGCATCATCGTTTCTGCCGGTGAAATGCGACGAATGGCAGAGGCCGCAGCCAGGGGAGCAACCTTCACGTGCGTTGGTACAACGTCGATCCGCACCATGGAGTCGCTTTACCTCTGGGGTTCGCGCCTTATCAGAGACGGCGAGCAGGGGGCTGGCCCCATCCTTGTTGACCAGTGGGATGCCTTCGACCCTTCGCTGCATGAGGCCACGCGGCAGGAGGCCTTTTCGCGTGTGAGCACGTGGATGCAGCAGAACGGCATGACGTCACTCGAGGGCTCGACGCAATTGATGATCGCCCCGGGTTGTTGGGTGCGATCCACTGATCGACTGATCACGAACTTCCACCAGCCCGGCAACACCCTGCTTGCACTCATCGCGGGGTTCGTTGGCACGGAAAACTGGAGGTCCATCTACGATGCGGCCCTCAACAACGGATATCGCTTTTTGAGTTACGGGGACTCGTCGCTGCTTTTCCGCAACGTGGCCACCTGACGTCGTACAAGGCGCACAGTTCGTGGAGAGGTCGATATCACGCGCATTCCACGCGGGCATGTGACCGTTGGAACGACCGAACCGCCTGCAGAAATGGAGCTGATCTCGCAGCGAAGATCCAGACTCGTCAACTCCGACAGGTCATGCACACCGCCACGGAGTGTGACGCGAAGCCGACTCGGCCGCACCTCGTAGCCCATGTCTGCGAGCCCCTTGGCAAGCGTGACATCGACATCGTCGATGGCGACATCAGCAACCTGTTGCACGGAAAAGTGAACACGGACACTCTTGGGAATGACGTCGACCATCGAGCGCAACGAGTCACTCAACGGAACATCAACGGTAATGCTCTCGTGGACGTCATCAAGGATGATCTTCTTGGTTGACCATTTCGTGAGAGGTGCGAGAACGTCCTTGATACCCCGAAGTGTCACCCCAGCCCGATCGGCACGCGGTTCCGATGTCATCACGAAGCCAGGACGGCAGACGATGCCATGCGATACGACCAGCGGAACGCTCTTGAGTTCGGGAGTTCCGGTTCGCAGAGTGATGTCGTTGGGCGATACGCTGAGGACGCGGACGCCTAGATTCGTCGCTACCTGGCTGACAATGGCAGCGTTGCCGATGCGAAATGCACTCGGATCATCGATCGCCTGTTCAGCAAGCGCAAGGGTGCATGTCTTCGGACGATTGTAGAGCAGAAGGTTTGCAATGGCCAGGCCACTTGAGCGCACGTGTGCCGTCACACGTGCGGGAACATTCGAGATGATTGTCTGCCCGGCGGGAGGAAGCACACTGATGGTTACGTCGATATCGGCCTCGTACGTTCGGGTAAGAGTGACATAGGCCCACAAGCCGATGGCCAATGCCACCGATACGATCAGTGTTGTGACGTTTGATCGTCGCGCAGCCATGAGGTGTCCAATGGGTCGGTTGTGAAGACGCTCCGCAACTCTTCGCGGCGTGCGATCAGTTGGGCGATCCTGAACATGATGCGCTTGCGCTCATCGACGTCGGCCATGGTCTCGAGCGCTTGCGTTGCAGCATCGATGCGCTGGTGCACACGATGGATCTCAATGTTGGCCAGAGAGTCTCGAATGGTGCGATGGATGTCGTAGCCGGGAACATCCACATCGAACTGCTTCCACGACGCACTTGGGGAGGCGGCGGCGAACATCATGTCTGCTACTTCGCGGCGTTGCTCAGACGTCAGCAACGGATCATGCAGGACGTATTCAGCCGCATCGGCATGCTCCTCTGTACCAACGAGGATGCTGCGGAAAACGATGCGTCCGCCCTCGCTCCAAAAACTCTCGGGTCTGACGTGATACTCGTTCAGGGCGATGGCCAATGCATCGGGCACCGTTAGCATGGTGCGGATGAGTTCGCGTTCAGAGGGGAGTAATGCAGCAACGTAGGTGGGCTGGACCGCCGTCGCGGCAGGGACTGCCGATGAGGGGGCTTGCCCAGATGTTGGACGCGTGCTCGCATCGGGTGCACGGTTCGCGGGGCGCGCGGCTGCGCCGGCTACGATGCGCTGAAGTTCCTGCGACAGAACCTGCTCGTTCAGTCGAAAGGCATCGGCCACATCGCGGACGAGAAAAGGGTGCCGCAAAGCGTCGGGTACTGACGCGATCCACTCAAGCATCGTGCGTACGGCCTTGGCTTGCTGCGTTGCATCGTCGAGCAGTCCCTTGGATCGGAGACGATCGATCGAATATGAAAGCCACGTCATACCCTGCTCAACCAATCGTCGCAGTGCATCAGCCCCCTCATCACGCACCAGCGAGTCGGGATCGGTGCCGGCTGGAAGGACCACGCACCGAACGTCGTAGCCGGCTGCAAGGCCTAGTTCAATGCCCTTGACGATGGCCTTTTGGCCGGCCTCGTCACTATCAAACACAAGGATGATGGCGTCGGCAAATCGTTTGAGGATCCGTAGATGTTCGGACGTGAGGGCCGTGCCGGAGCTTGCTACGACGTTGGCAATGCCTGCCTGATGAAGGGTGATGACGTCTGCCTGTCCTTCCACGAGGATGGCTGTGCGTTCAGCCTGGATGGCCCTCTTGGCGCGATCCAAACCATATAGCAGTTTACTTTTCTCGAAGACGATCGATTGTGGCGAGTTCACGTACTTGGGCTGCCCGGGCTCATCGGTGAGTGTTCGGGCGCTGAACCCAACGACGCGCCCCGCAACGTCTGCGATGGCGAACATGGCGCGTCCACGGAAGCGGTCGTACGTCTTACCGTCCTCACGCGTGATCACCAGGCCAGCATCCACGAGGTGCTCTATGGCAAAGCCCCGCGAAAGCAGATGCTGCATTGTGGCATCCCATGCGGCAGGGGCGGCACCAAGACGGAAATCCCTGCACGTCTGCTCGGAGAAGCCCCTTCGTGTGAAGAAGGCCCGAGCCGGCGCACCATCTGAGGAGTCCAGCACCTGCTGATAGAACTCCGTGGCCTCGCGCAGGGCACGCATGGCATTGTCCTGCCGCGCAAACTCACCAGTCGGATCCTCCCG
Organism: Bacteroidota bacterium; assembly: GCA_041170435.1. Lineage (GTDB taxonomy): Bacteria > Bacteroidota > Ignavibacteria > Kapaibacteriales > Kapaibacteriaceae > UBA10438. The sequence continues at coordinate 426 of JBEAYU010000020.1, read as the reverse complement.
TTGCTGATCCGGGATGTCGATACCGGCCCTTTGGGCAAGATGTCGCACAGCATCGACAAAGCCCATGTGCATATGCTGCTCGACGAACGTGATGACATTCCCTGCCTTGCCGCATCCGAAGCACTTGAAGATCCCTCGCTCAGCGTTGACATTGAACGAAGGCGTCTTCTCTTTGTGAAAGGGGCACAATCCGATGTAGTTGCGGTTGTTCTTCCGCAACTTCACGTGCTCGCCGATGACATCCACGATGTCCGACTGCTGACGTACTTGCTCGATGATGTGCTGGGGGATGCGCAAACGGGTTATGGGTTATGGGTTATGGGTTTTGGGTTGCAAGATACAGGGTTGCCTAGGTCATTAGTCATCCGGGTGGATTCCCGCTTTCGCGGGAATGACGGGTGGATTCCCGCTTTCGCGGGAATGACG
>JBEAYU010000019.1:0-14073 GCA_041170435.1 Bacteroidota bacterium | reverse complement strand
GATGAGAGCGGAGCTCCATTGAATCTCTAGCCCCATCTTCTGCATAATTGCCCAGGGCTTCAGCCCTGGGAAAGAGAGATGGAAAGTTGATTCATTGATCCTCGCATAATTGCCCAGGGCTGAAGCCCTGGGCAATTGTGCAAAGACAGCTACGGACAAATGCAGAACACCGTTGAACCGCAATAATTGAAGATTTTGCAGGAATGTGGTATCCGCGATCAGCATGGGCGACTTCTTGGGCATGGTGCGTTTTATCCCTGAGCATTCTGCTATCGTGCGCCACGGTGCGGACCCCACCCGTGCGATTCACAACAACGGTTCCGACAGGAACGGGGCTTCGCATTGCTGTGATCGGAGACCAGCAGCGCACCAGTAGGTATGAGATCTGGCGGGAGCGGAAGGGGGCTCATCAGGCCGTGGTGGCTGCAATGATGAAACAGCAGCCCGACGCGGTTGTGGTGCTTGGTGACATGGTGTTTGATGGGGCGGATGACGATGATTGGGCGTTCTTTGACCGGCTCATGCAGCCCGTTGCCAAGGCACGGGTGCCGGTCTTTCCCATCTACGGCAATCACGAATACCTTCGTAGCAGTCGGGCTGCGGAGACGAATGTTCGAACCCGCTTCCCTGATATGCGCTCAACTTGGTATAGCGTCGTGATGGACTCGATCGCCTTTGTGATGATCAACACCAACTTCACACGGATCACCGATTCAATGCTGGTGCATCAGAAAAGGTGGTATGACTCAACGCTTCAGGCGTTCGATGCTGACTCAAGCGTGCGGTGCATCGTTGTGTGCGGACATCATCCGCCGTTCACAAACTCCATGAACGTTAGTGATGATCATGATGTTCAGCGAGACTACGTGCCAACGTTTCTCCGGGCCAACAAGTCCCGACTATGGCTCAGCGGACATAGTCACGCATTTGAGCATTTCCGCAAGCAGGGGCGCGACTTCATTGTTTCCGGCGGAGGGGGCGCGCCAAGGCATAGCCTCATGGCAGATGACGAGCTGCGACATGAGCATCTGGGACCCTTGCGCAGAGTGCGCACAAAAAGCCCTTTTCATCACCTTGTTCTTGTGCGGTGCGCTGAGCGACTTTCTGTTGAGTTTGTAGCGCTACACCGGCGTGGAGTTCCCGTGCAGATCAGTCTCGATTCAGGCGATACCCCACACGGCCCACGGTGATCAGATATCGTGGATTGCGGGGGTCATCTTCAATCTTTTGACGAAGAGAGACGATGTAGTTGTCGACCGAGCGAGTAACAGGTGTCGACCTGTAGCCCCATACACTTGCCAGCAAAGCGTCTCGCCGCACCGGACCGCCCTCTGCTTCGATGAGGGTCAGCAGAATACCGTACTCTTTGCTCTTGAGAGGTATGACGTTGCCCTGGCGAACGATCACCCGTTTGTGCATATCAACCAGAGTACTGCCGAGACAAAACGGGTCGTGACTCGCTGGCTGAACCGAGATCCGCCTGAGCAAGGCGCGTGACTTGGCAACAGCCAGACTCAAGGGAAATGGCTTCTGCCAATAGTCATCAATCCCGTAGGTAAAACCCTTGAGCTGTGAGTCGAGGTCGACTCTGTGGGTCATCAGGACGATAGGAAGCATCGGGTTAGCCGATCGCAGCCTACCGCAGGATGATGCACCATCAGCCCCCGGAAGGTCCCCGTCAACGATGGCCATCCCCACCTGAGTGTTGGATAGCACGGCGTCGGCATCATCAATGTCCACGGCCTCTACGATTGATAGGCCATGACGTCGGAAGTACTCAAGAAATGAGCGTCGGAGCCTGTCGTCATTCTCGATCAGCAGGACAGGCAAGATTGTAGCAGGCATATCCGTTCCTTGACCTCCGGTGTCACTCCGGGGCTGATCAGACGAACAGACATCATTGGAATGGAGTCAATGAATGTGCGCTCACCCAAAAACGTAGCGTGCTGGGACGGTAAAATAGTAAACGCCGCGTAACTGCGAGTTAAAATCAGGCAGAACAACGCTCACAGGGAAGGGCCCCGAGCAGGGCCTCGATCAACGCTCTACCATCAGCTGAACTGTACGACTCATGAATCGTTGCTCGGGCAGTTCATACGAGGTTACCCCGATCGGGAACCTCATACTGGCAATGCCTTCGACTCGGGTTATCACGCAATCAGGCCGAAGCGTGCGCAGACGGTCGGCAACGACTTCGGCACGTCGGAGTGACAACTGTTGATTACGCAGAGGATTACCCAGATCATCGCTGTATCCGATAACCGCCACGCGGTCGCCGGAGTCGAGAGGCGCGGCGAAATCCTTCAGGAGCTCAAGATCGCGAGCGCCGAGTTCGGTACTGCGCACCGCGAACATGGCCAGCGACAAGTTCTCGTACTTGATGTCCTTTTGGAAGGCATCCACCGCGATCTCAATCATCGTTTCCCATTCGAGACCGCCGATGGATCTCACATTTAAGACCACAATGATCGGTTGGTCCGTGAGTGAGTCGAGCAATCTATCAGGGATCGAAAGGGCTGTTTCATTCACAGGGCCCTCACCCTTGGTCGACGCGATAAGCCGGGAGCCTTGTATAAAAGAGGTTTCCCAAGTAGACACCGGATCTGTCTCGTTGACGATGTTGACTCGTGCCTGAGACATATCCCAAGATGGACGGACGATGACGTTGACCTTTTGCACCGGTTGGAAGAACTGGTTGTCCTCCGAGAAAATCTCAACACGTCGGTTTTCCTGACGTCCACGTACGGAGTTACCTCCGCTTGCCGGGTTTGGAGAACAGGATCCTTGTGCGACTTCCAAACGAAGTCTTTCCGGAGGGATACGCCAGACGTTCTTAAGGTAATCGACCACGGTCTGTGCTCGAGCTCGCGCCAGTTCACAGGATGCCCCTTCCGAAGTCTCATCAGCGAAACCGCGGATAATGATGCTGGCTTTGGAGGTGTCGATGCGAGCCCCCATGATGTTGAGAATATCAAGGTTGAGTTCATGTTGTCCCGACACATCGCGTGCGGGGTCATACCCCTCGGTGCTGGACAGTTGCCGATATCGTCTGGGAATAGCAGCTGAGGCAGAATCGAAGAAGATGAACGGTAAGATCATGAATGTCAATTCTTGACGTTCAGTCGCCAGACGAATCGCCAGGTCGTCAGCAACCTTCCGGTTGAGGATAGAATCTTCATCTTCAGCGATGCGCTTCATCAAATCAGCCATACCGTCAGATGTACCTAACAGATCAATCGATGTGCCTAACGCCGAATCGATGGACGGTTGGACTCGTCGTGTCTTCAGCGGAAGGCTCTTATCGCCGAGGGTGATGATCGCGATCAGACGTTTGGATTCTTCGAGTTTTAGATCCTCAATACGTTTAGCTATGGCCTGTTTGCTCTCGAGCAGCGGATCAAATGTTACGAGTGTATCGGTGCGTTCCTCGGTGATGGTGATCTGCCGGATGAGCTCTACGATCGTTGTATCCGCCTTGATCCGTATCGGCCCGAACTCCAAAACTGAGCTATTGGTGGCACCTTGACGAGTGACGAAGATCGTATCGATTTTTCGATACGTACGAATCCGAATGACCGTATCGGGCAGATCATCGGCATTCATGCGAACGGCGATGGATCCCATCCAGCGCACATCATTCCACGATGCTCCGGTGACAAAACTCGTAGGTGTGTACTGGACCATGACCGAAGGTGTGAGCGTCAGACCGCCGGAGAGCTGCACGTCACGGCCGACCGATGCCGCAAGGCCAAAACGAACGGCTGTGGTGGTGGGGATGGCCACCTCGGGGACGATCACGGTTGATGTCGAACCGTTCGGGTAGTTAACCCCGGCCGGCGAGAGAATTCGCCCGCTCTGCGTCCACACCGGATCGCCGACGAACATTTCCATCACGGGGCTCGCAGAAAGCCGCCAGGCGTCACGGAAGTAGGTCATGCCGACACCGAGTGCCAGACTTGTTCCGCGCGTTTCCATGGTCAACTCCCGCTCGATGTTGGTGATCGAGCCATCCGGCATGCGCACTCGGGCCGATCCATCCTTTACCTGCATCATGCCGTTCCAGGAATAGACGCTAAGGCTGGCCGAGGCCAGCCAGTAGGGCATGATTTGTTGCTCAGCGCCTACGCTCTGACCGTAGAGCGATCCCAGGCCACCTTCAAAAGGCGTGCATCGGCCCCCTTCGAGGCACTCAAGACCCGAAGCCAGATGATACATGCCGCCAAACTGTGACGACGTAAAAAGACTCCGATGTACCGTGTCGGAAGGGGGCTGACGATTCCACAACGAGTCATCATCGAAACGTTGAGCATCGGCCTGCACCGTAAGGAAGAAGAAACCGATGAACCAACAGCTCACGCACCAAGGCCAGAGTCTCATCGGCCGACCCCAGCCACTGGAATGGTGACGACAGACGCATCGTCAGAAGCCACGACGTAAAACATTCTGTCGTATCCGACCGACAGGGTGGTGGCTCGCAAGCCAGTGCCAGCGCTGACGACTTGCTCATCAAGAATGCGTCCAAGAACGTCGACAGCTCGCACCGTAACAACGCCGGAAGATTGCGAGACCTGCGTCGTGACGCTACCTTCGCTCACCGAGCCGATTCCGATGATCAATGTGGGCGAACGCATGATAGTGGTCAGTTCACAGCCAAAGGGGGCTAAACCAATCTCAATTCGCTTGTCTACGATCGGAGCCGTGATGCACGGTCCGCTTGTGCGAATCGAATCCACGGCCATGAATGCCTGCAGGGTCTCACCGACAAGCACCGAAAGTGTTTGCTGAACAAGCGGATCCGTGGTGCCGCTTTCACATCCCGTCATGCAGTACTTAACAAGCCCCTTAGGCTCGTCGACCGCAATTGTACGATTCTCACACGTAGCTGTGGCGCTGTTGATCTCAAATAGATCAGCCGGGACAGATGTTTCGATCCATAGCGTATCACCGTGACGGAAATCGCGAAGTCCCGACGCATCATCACCGCGAATATTCATACTTATCACGTCCCCGGCTCTGATCTCTGGGCGAGGGCTGACTACGACGATTTCCAGTGGAATGATCTTTTCTCGGTTTTCAATCGTGATGGCAAGTTCGCGGCTCCAGAGACAATCGTCGCTCAGCAGAACGCGCCATGTTACAAACCTCTGAGTCGATGTCATACTGACGAGGTTGAAGGCAACCGAAGCGGTATCCCGGGGCCGGATGCTCAAAGCCGGTGCGCGCACAGTGAACATTGCTGAATCAAGCACCTTGATATTGTATGTGCGCGGAACCCCCTGGTTGTTCCGAATGATCATCCAGAACGTCGGCGAAGCCGGGCAGACCGTCGTCGAATCACGATACGACAAGCTTGGCCCTCTCGGATCTGCTTCTTCTATGAGGATCGTTGTGTCCGATTCACATTCGAAAAGTTTGACCTTCAGGCCATACAATCCCGGCTGTTTGGCCCATATCACCGCCGTGGTGTCACCCGTACTCCATAAATAACTATCGAACTTTCCGACCGTTGTCAGACGTGTCGAATCGCCCGGACACAGTGCCTGGCCATCCAGAGCGACGATATCCGGCGGAGCCAGGCCATCATCGATGCGAAGACTGTCGAACCGGCGACATCCATTGGCGTATTCGACGGCCAAATAGTAAACACCGGGTGTGGTGATCTGAATCTGCGAGGAGTCCTGAGTATTCTGTATGACGTTGTCCCACAAGCGCCAGGTATACCTTTGGGCGGTGGTGTTCGAACGAAGTGTGAAGATTTCTCCGATGCACATCGACGATTTTTTTTCAAGTGTAGCCAGCACGGGGCGTGGCGCTGCATTCATCGTTACGATACAAAGGGCGGTGTCTCGGCAAACACCACTGTTCGAACCGACACACTCGATGGTGTCACTGCTCTTGAGCCTGAGCACACGCGAGAACTGCGTGATCAGGGTTCGCTGGCCGCCCTTGAGACTGTACCACTCAACCTGTGGGAACAGCCCTGCATCAAGGGTGATGGAGTCGCCTTCACAAAACTCAACACGCTCGGGAAAGAGAAAACTGTCCTTCCGCGCACTTTGAACCGTGATGCTGGAGACCGACAGACAACCATCCGTGGCATTGCCGATTCGCACGGCCACGGTATAGACTCCTGCGGTGCGGACAGTAAGTCGATCGGTGCTCTCTTGCAGTTGAACACCGTCGCGACTCCAGATGTATTCAGCGCTCTGCGGCGGGTCAACGCGCAGCACCAGCGAATCGCCTTCACAGATGGATGGGTTGGCAAACGGGAACACAATCTTTGCAGTGGTGTCATAGATCCGGTTCACCACAAAACGAACGGTATCAAGACACCCCCCAACCGAGCGGACAAAGCAGCGGTACACGTCGGCAGAATCAATAAGCAGTTCTGGACCGTCAGAGGGCATCTTGGTGAGGGCGTTGCCCGAGGACATGTACCACTCATACTTGGCAAATCCGCTCTTGACTCGGAGCGTTTCCTTCTTGCCAAGGCACAACGTTATTGTTGTGTCATTCCCCGCAGATGGGGCAACATCAGACGTTACCAAGACGCTTGGGGTGGTAACAGTGCAACCCTGACCGTCGGAGAGTTGCACTGAGTATGTGCCGGCCGTGCGCACGGTGATCGACGACGTCGTATCGCCTGTAGACCAGCGGAACCTGCGCCATCCTATTGTCGGTGCCTTAAGGGTAACCGGCTCTCCGTTACAGATCACAGCTTCAGTTGGCGTTGCTGTGATCGTTACGCCGCGGCGAGACGTACGAGGAGCGTATTGGTACCTGGGTCGCGACCGAATGTACTGAACGGCAATGCTCTGGGATGCTCCGGGAAAAGATGCCACGCCATGCATGACCCACGGCATCGAGCTGTCTCGGACCGTGAACATCTTGTGCTGTCGACCGGGATTCTTGAGACTTGTCCTAAAAATCGTGTGGTTTAGTCCTTCCAGCGTGATGTTGTATCGGACCGGCTCGTTCACGTCCCACTGAAAGTACTCTGGCTCGGGGGCGTTTGGGACCGGCACGACAGATCCCGGGCTGATCCGAAGATGGTCGGGGTCTTGCCGGCCGAGGCGTGCATCATGCTCAATCACGTAGCCTGCAGAGCCGGCCGCATCGGCTCCGTAATAGCAGAAGTACCCACCCTTCGGCTCAAGGGCTGTTATGACCGCGTCGATGAACAGGCCACGACCATAGGCAGGTGAGGGACCTAACCAGGGCGCCCACGGACCGCCCGCCCCTTGATTGGACGTGGGCCGAATGCTGTCTTGGAATGTCAGGAAAACAGAACGTCCGTCTGACTTGGACGTCGCGATGCGCGGATCGGTCTCCACCAGCACCACCACCGACCTGCTGGCAGGTGCGTCTGTGATTCGCACCCAGCACATCACCGAATCGGTTCCGGGCTGCCAGGGTTCAACATAGAAGGGCACCTCTTGGTCAGTGTCGCAACGCCGCAACCGAAACTGCCGCGGATTGAACGACTGCCCTGTATCCTGCTTGACGATGGCAAAAGAATCAATGAGTATCGGAACCACACTCGGGGTGCGATTCGATACCTCAAATGCGTCGAACAGGCGTTGCGCCGACGCTTCGAAGCAGCCGACGAGCACAACGCAGCAGACTGCGAGAACTCGCAACATTGTAGACACTAGACACTAGTATAGACTGAATGGAATACAAAATTGCATTTTTTATAGACACGAGATCGTAAAAGCCTCCCCAAAAAACATACCCCGGTACGAATAAATATCCACTGTTTTTCACATTATGACCCTCACATAATCCCGTGTCATACGTACGTATGCAGTAAAAAAAACATATATATGTCGCACATTTTGACAAAACCGTGACAAGTTTTTGCTAATCTTGCATGCTGTCTGAGGAACAACGACTTTTTTCCACACCCACTCAGACTGTTACACAACTCAAGTTTGTTTCACCTTGGCGACTGCCAAACGCACCCCTGGCAATGTCACAAAGGCTACTAGCGATCATCGGTCTCTTGACCGTGATGATTGCTCCATATAGGCTAGCTGCCCAGGCGGAAACGTCTGGGCCAAATGTTCCTAGCCCCTTGCCGACGCAGATCGCGCCATCGGTTCCGCAGCGCGTGTTCCAAGTGTATGGTGGCATAGGCGGTTTGTACCAAGATTCGGCAGCAAACATCAAGCGACGGTTCCGAACTGTTACCACTGCCACGGCGATTGATGAAAGGACGGGTCTTGCTTCGGGCGACTCGCTTTATATGTTCTCGTCGCTTGGGCTGATGGTGCTCGACCGCATCAAGACGCAGACAGACAAGTTTCCTCAGGCCACGATGGACAGTTCGGGAAAGTTGATCACCATTGAGCGTCGGCTTGGCTTCTGGGTTGGACTGGACGTCGTTACGTCCGTGCCTGACCCCGACGGTGATCCGCCGGATGTTGCAACTGGACCATCGGTGTTGGCTTGGCCCAACCCGTTCCGTGAGTCCGTGCGACTGCGCGTCGTCAGGGGGCTCTTCGAAGACGTCGAGACCTATGTCTCAACTCTGGACGGCCGCGCACTGGGGCGGCTGCCGCTTGTGACTGCCGATGAAGACGGTTTTGAGTTTGTGTGGGACGGACGTGACCAGGCCGGTAATGATGTGGCCAACGGTACCTACACGTTGCGTTTTCTCGCGCGGGTTGCCGGTTCATCGCGGCGCATCGGGTTTTCAGCAACGATCGTGAGGTCGCGTTAAAGCACCAATGCTCTCCCGTCTTCAACGATACGTGCTCGTCCCTGCAGTTGTGATGTTTGTCATGACCGGGTTGGAACTCGTGCAGACATTGCAAGCACAGGACCTGCCGCGGCTGTTGGCCTTCCAGGGTCTCCTGCTTCGCAAGGATGGTACGCTGTATCTCGACGGTACGTACAACATCACTGCCGAACTGTACGATGATGAAACCGGCGGCAGCCGCGTGTACACGACCACTGTTCCGGTTGCTGTTGTCAAGGGCGTGTTCAACATGATCCTGGGTGAGGTCGATCCATTCACGGGAGTGGATTTCACCAAGCAGCTGTGGCTGGACATCAAGGCTCCGGACGCGCTACCGTTCGATAAGAGGACCAAGCTGACGTCCGCTCCGTATGCTTTCTATGCCCAGAACGCCGTGGTTGCCGGAGGCCTTACGCCGGACGCTACCGGGGCGGTGCTGAGTCTGAACAACCTGCAAGGGAACGTACGTATCAAGGGCGGGTCGGGAGTATCGGTGATCGAAAATGACAACGACGTGATCATCGATGCCTCCAAACTCTTGGATATGATCGACCTGGTATCAGGCGATCAGGCAGTGATCGACGTGAAACGTCGTAAAGTGATCGACTCGGTCACCAATGAAGAAAAGACCATCGTCGAAGTTTCGATCAAGGACACGTCACTCACACGAAAGTACCTGTCGAAAACGATCGCGGATACGGGGCTGAAACAGGTCACCTACGACCGAGACTGGATCAACATTCCGCAGTTTACCATCGACCGTGATGGACGCATCATTGGTGTGTCCACAGCTCGCATTCCGCGGCGTCCCGACAACATGCTGCCCAACCGCGTTGTTGTTTCGAGCCCCACGGGCGTGCTGACAGAATCAGACCCGCTCGGTGATCGGCAAGTGGTGATGGGACGCACCGGAGGGGCTCCGCGCGTGACCACCCTGACGGCCGGAAACGGGATTCGACTCGATCAAAATGCCAACGACCAGCTGGTGATCTCATCAGACATCGCCAATCAACTCCCACCGATCGCCAGCGGCAGGTACACGAATGCAACGCCCGGGTACATCTACGAGACACCGGATTTTGACATTCGCACGGCCCAGCCGATTGCCTTTCCGGATCTCAAGCCAACGGCACGGATCATCGTGACGATGGAAAGCGAAACCAGTACAACAACCTACACCGTTACCAATCGCACAACGACGGGCTTTCGGATCAAATTCGCCGGTGGCCTGCCCCCGGGCGCCAGCGTTAGCTGGATGGTGCTCAATCTGTGAATCGACCGACGCACCATAATGCCCGATTCCTCCATTCGACGCACAAGTGCATGACACTGCTCATTCCACTTTCTCATTCCACTTTCCATTTTCCATTTTTTCACAGGGAGGCGCACATGCGCATCATGACACCTACACGCTTCTTGCGTGTTGCATTTATCCTTGCGGCACTCGCACTCGTGCCGCAGTACGCTTTTGCTCAGTTGCCGGTCGAAACTCGCGAAGTCAAGTTTCAAGGGGCTACTTCCGGCTCATTGATCATGAAGACTGCCGATGCGACGACTGCGTACACGCTGACCTACCCAGGTGCGGTTGGCTCTGTCGGATCGTTCATGTATCTGAGCTCGACCAACGGAACTCTCGCCTGGTCGAATGCAGCCGGCGGTGACAATTACACCCCAATCTGGGATGCCGACGCCAATGGCGGCAGTGGTGGAATCGTCTGGGTTGATCCAGCGAGCGCAAACAATCCAAACTGGTCGCTCACGGGTAACGCACTCAGCGGAGCAGGCAAGCTTGGTACCACAACGGCGCAAGCGATCAATGTGGTCACGGAGAACAAGACCCGACTCAACATTGCCGCTGACGGTGCAGTGAACATCAACACGATCGGTGATTCGGGTGGTTCATCCACAACGATTGGTCGTGCTACCGGCCACACAACCAACGTTGACGGTGCATTTGACGTTGATGGAAGCACAAACATCGACGGAACGGTGAACGTCAACACAGACGCTTCGAATGCCAGTGCCACAAACATCAATACCGTTGGTACGGGACTGGTGACTGTTGGTAACACGGGCAACGAGCTGGAAGTCAACGCCGCTACGTTCGATGTCAACTCGGCAACAGTGACGATCGACGGCACCACAACGGTCACGGGTACCACGAACATCAACACCACTGGCACGGCCATCACCAGCCTCGGTAACACGAATGGCGGAACGTCCATCACCGGTGAACTCCGCATGGGCAGCATCGCCGGAACAAGCGGTCACGTTCTCGTTTCAAAGGGAACTTCGGCCACTCCGGCATGGGAAAGCGTCGGAAGTGCCATCGGTATTCGCAAGGCCGGCACAGCCGCTATCAATGGAACATCAGTGACGGTGTCAGGCATCACTGGGCTCACGGCGACCGACGCGATCATCGTAACACTCCAAGGTTCTGGTTCTACGGTGACGGCAATCGTGACCAACGTAACAGCAGGCACGGGCTTCACGGTGACATTGTCCGCCAACTACACCGGCACGCTGCACTATATGGTGATAGGCGCACTCTAAGCCTTCTCCATCATTCGACCCTTACTCCTCGGGCGCCGAGGGCATGGGGTAGTGGGATGTTCTGCCTTGCGGGAGTCGGAAGCGACGTTTGTCGCGCCGACTACCGGCATGGAGCGGAGCACCGCTGCACCGTGCTCTCGGCACGCCCCGAGGGGTAAGTGCCGAAGAGGAGACTGTTAACACACCATCACCATATCGCCGGTTTGCCGTGCGCATTCTGGTCGTTACCTTTGGGCTTCTTGCTCTGGTAACGAGCGGGCATGCACAGCTGCCGATTGACACTCGTGACTTGCGCTTGCAGATAGCCACGGGAGAGACCATCACGCTCAATGCCCCTGTGGGTACGGCGGGATATTCTCTTACGTTGCCCACCACGCGCGGCTCATCGGGTTCGTTGTTGTCTTCGGACGGGGCCGGAGGACTGCTCTGGGTAGCGCCCAATACCACCTTCTGGCAGTTGACGGGCAACACGCTGTTGGACTCAACAACGGCGTTTCTCGGGAGTCCGGACGAGGCGGTGGGCCGCCCCCTGATCATGAGGACCGACGGCACCGAGCGCCTGCGCATTGCCGGCGGAAGTGGGTTCGTGGGCATTGGTACATCTTCACCCGGGATGGTGCTCGACGTAGCAGGTACGTTCCGCGCCTCGGGAATGGCCACCATGCTCAGTGGCATGTTGGTGACGGGTTCCACCACCATCAACTCCACGGGCACGGCTGCCACAACCCTTGGTAACACGGGATCGAGTGTGACCATCGGCAGTGTGGGCGGCACGGTGAAGACATCCGTGGGCGCCAACGACCGCGTCGTGCTGGCCAACAGCAGCGGGCTGCTCGATCAGGCCAGTATCAGCAGCGTGGTGGCGGCGGGCATTGCCGGCAATGCATGGTCGCTGACGGGGAATAGTCTGAGTTCTGCCTCGGGTTCGTTGGGCAGTGCGCCAACCGGTAGTTTCCTGGGTTCGACAACCGCACTGCCGTTAAATATCGTTACGAACAATGCGATTCGCATGATCGTTGCCACAGACGGAGCCATCACCATGGGCGGCACGCTGGGCGTAACGGGTGCCACAACACTTTCGGGCGGTGCTACGATCACAGGCACGACGTCGATCAACACCACGGGCACGCTCGCCACGACAATCGGTAACGCGGGCTCGAGCGTGACCATTGGTAGTGTAGCCGGTACGGCCAAAAGCTCAGTTGGGCTTAATGATCGGTTCGTTATCGCCGACAGCACAGGAAAGCTTGATCAGGCGAGTATCAGCAGTGTTCTTGCGTCTGGAGTGTCGAGTAATGCATGGTCGCTCACTGGAAACTCTGGAACTACCAGCTCTGGTGCGCTGGGCTCTGCGCCTGGGTCCAAGTTCCTCGGCACAACCGATTCGGTAGATGTCAGGTTTGCGACAAATAACAAAGTCCGCCTGATTCTTTCTGGAGATGGGAAGCTCTCGACCCAAAAGGACATGACTGTCAACGGCGTGACCGTCGGACTCGGCAGTGGTGATGACACGATGAGTTTGGCGGTCGGCCGCGGTGCACTCGCTTCGAAGAGCACACTGCCCTACTACACAAGTAACACCGCCATTGGAACCTATGCGTTGAATCGCCTCACAACGGGAATTAACAACACGGCGTTAGGCTGGAATGTGATGCCAAACATAACCACCGGTGTGCAGAACACTGCGATTGGAACAGCCGCCATGGCCTTGGGCACGACTGCGAGTAATAACATTGCATTAGGGTTTCAAGCTCTGTATGCCATGACGAACGGTCTAAGCAACGTCGCGGTTGGGAACGGTGCACTGAATGGACTGCAGTATGGCAACTTCAACGTCGCAGTTGGAGATAATGCCTTTATGCATCTTGACGGTGCCAGTCAAGATAACGTTGCTATTGGTGCCGAGGCCGGGGCATGGGTTGGCGCCACCGTCAACAACACGATCATGAAGCAGGGATCGGGGAACATCTTCATTGGCAGATACACACGTTCTGTGGCAGACTCTCAGTCTAATCAGATCGTGATTGGCTATGATGCGATTGGTATTGGATCCAACGCCGTGGTCCTTGGGAACTCGGCCATCACCAAGACGCGACTGTTTGGGAACGTCGGTATTGGAACGAGTGATCCAACGTATGGACTTGATCTTGTGGGTTCGGCTCGCATGACCGGGATTGTGCAGATCAACCCTACTGGAACTGCGTACATGACGATCGGAAATTCAGGGTCATACCTTTTCGTCAACAGTATCGCCGGCAGCGTCAAGACCAGCGTGGGCTCAAACGACCGCATTGTTCTTGCCGACAGTGATGGCAAGATCGACCAAGCGAGCATCAGCTCAGTGATCGGTGCCGGCATCGCGGGCAATGCGTGGGCGCTGGCGGGTAACAGCATCACTAACTCTTCTACGCAGTTCCTCGGAACGACCAGTGCTCAGCCCCTTGTCATCCGCACGAACAACACCGAGAAGATGCGCGTGACAAGTTCGGGTCTTGTATTGATTGGCTCCAGCAGTGGTACTAACACACTGGACGTGACTGGTACGATGGGCGTCACCGGCTTGATCACCGGAACCGGTGGCGCTACGATCACCGGCGCAACGCTGATCAACTCCACTGGCACGGCTGCCACAACCCTTGGTAATACGGGCTCGAGCGTGACCATCGGCAGTGTGGGCGGCACGGTGAAGACATCCGTGGGCGCCAACGACCGCGTCGTGCTGGCCAACAGCAGCGGGCTGCTCGACCAAGCCAGTATCAGCAGCGTGGTGGCGGCGG
>JBEAYU010000018.1:0-3896 GCA_041170435.1 Bacteroidota bacterium | reverse complement strand
CGCGGGACTTGGGATGACTCCAATCAGCGCTCAACGATTTGACGTGCGCATGCGCCTCTCCGGTGAGCTGCCAATGACGGATATCGTGAGTGACGAGGGCAAGGGGCTTGCGTACGGCCTGCTTCGCCTTGATGTTTCGGTTCTCTTTAAACGTCTACCAGATCCTGCACCTCCACCGCCACCAGACATTCGCCAGCGATATCTGGTGAGTGCGTTGGAACTCAAGGCACAGTCAGGCGATACTTCTCTGAGTGATACGGCAGTTATCCAGATCAATCAGGCGCTCGGCACCCGTATATACTCACTTCTGCCATTTGTCTTCTTTGCGCAAGGCGCCAGCGCGCTTGACTCTCGATACTCGCAATTGACTTCTGAACAAGCCAACACGTACACGCCGACGACCAGAGTGGCGCTTGCTGACACATCGTCTGAAGGTGATACCAAGGCAACTCTGGAGCTCTACTACAATCTGCTCAACATCGTTGGGCAGCGAATGCGCGCTGAGTATCCTAACGCGATCCTCACGATCGCGGGGTATTGTAACAACCAGGGATCAGAACGGAATGCGACGCAACTATCTCTGCGACGTGCCATGGCCTTGCGCGACTACCTTCGCTCGGTGTGGCAAATTGATACGTCAAGACTCATTGTGACTGCGGGACTACTCTCACCCACTGCCGCGAGCACCACAATGTCAGATGTGCAGGACCGTGCCGATGGACATGAAGAGAATCGTCGCGTTGAGCTCGAGTCAACCGTCGCCGAAGTGCTTGATCCGGTTGTCATCATCGACACACTGCGTACCGTACGTCACCCTGTGATCACTGCTCTGCCGAGAATCATCAGTGACTCGTCGGACCACTCATGGCGGTTGATTGCACGGTGCGGCAGCAGCACTCAATCTCAGGAGCTCACTGGAACAGGTAGCCCCCTTCCCCAGTACATGTTTGACTCAGCTGCATGCTCTGTTTCTGGGATCTCAAGCAGACGTGAGATCTCTGCCGTTCTTTCCGCCGTCTCGGACGATGGCCGCACTTCGGCGGACACTGCGCACCTGCCCATTAAGACCGTGCTTCGAACTGAGATCATGCGCAGAACAGACGGTGATACGGCTCAATACCGATATCGGCTCACGCAATTTCAATACAATGATCAGAAGCTACTATCAGCGCAGTCTTCGATCATTCAACGGTACATCACACCGATGTTGCCTGGTAATGCTACGGTTCAGATCTTCGGCTACACGGATCGCAAGGGACCGTCGGAGCTCAATCAGAAGCTGGCCGCAGATCGCGTTCGAGAGTCACAACAATCCTTCATCGGACGACTTCAGCTCTCGACAATGGCTGTTGGCGAGGGCGATAGCGTTGTACAGCCACCGTTTGACAACACTCTGCCTGAAGGGCGGCTCTACAACCGAACGGTCGAGATCAAGGTATTGATACCGTCTTCTAACGGACGATGACGAAGCCCTGCGTTGTCAGCCTGTTCCCGCTCCTTACTCGAATGAGGTATGCACCTGCGGCAAGATCGTCGAGCGGAACATCGAAAGAATGTTGCGAGGATAGGCTGCTCAGACTCGCGCTCTTGACAACCTCAGATGACGATATCGAGATCACGTCGCAGGTGAATGTGCCTGCCTGTTGGTCCAGAACTTCCACGTGTACCACTGCTGCGTCGGGAGACACTCGGATGGAGAACGGTGCCTCGTCAACAATCTCCACCGATGTGGAGGATCCAACCGTTACTCGGATGCGCTGAATGCTCGTCAGGCCCCAATCGTCAGTCACCGAAATAGTCATCTCAGAGACACCTGTCTGACCCGCGGCAGGCTGTAGTCGAAGAGTTTGCATCGGGCCGGATCCGAAGAGTCGCGCCGAGCCCAGGGGGAATAGCGCCGACGTTGGAACCGTAAGGGCGCACCGCAGCCGATACGGAGCCTCGTCAGTGATGCGGAATGGCACGTCGATCACCGTTGATACGGCCATGCTGGTATCGCGCAACTGAAGGATGGCAGGGGGCCTATTACGCGCTGTATCCGTGGATGAGTATTCATGCGCACCGATGTCGAACCCATTCTGAGACGGAACGGTGGTTCCAAAGAAGTCCCGACCGCCCTGATCGATGCCGACTGATGCAGTGAGATTCACGCCGTTATCAATCGTGGGTGACCCAACTTGTGCACGGTAGGCGTCAATTGACGAAGAGGCTCGCGGCCACGAAATGGGAGCTGAGCCCATGCTCGACAGTCGCGGATCGACTGTTAGCCCCGTGGCAATACCTTTCAACAATTCGTTATCGGTGGCACCGCGCCAGGCCTCAAGGGAGTTGTAACTCATGCCCTGATAGTTGATCGTAAATGGCGCTCCCTCGGTCCAATAAAGATTACCCGCAAAGAATGCACTGTACTTCGCAGGTACCGAAACAAGAGGAACCCCACCTGCAGCGACAAACACATTGTTGTACACTCCAATGTTCTGCATACCGGTATTCCACTCGGTTATCTGGAAAGCGGCGTGCGTAGGATTTGCTGAGGTCGGCCTTGTGTAGATGGTGTTGTTATGGATCAACGCACCATCCATGATCGATTCCGGACTTCCCTTGAAGAGGGTGATACCACTTGCATTTGTTCGACCATCGTTGACGCTGATATTGTATCGACAAACGTTACTGCGCCACGGTCGGGCATTGGCATACTGACCCAAGAGATAGCCACCGCCGGCATTGTCGTGACTGTAACAATACTGGATGATGGAATTTGTTACGCCGCCGTCGAGATCGAAACCGAGACCGTCACAGGTACTTGCTGTCCTATTCCTGTAGCTCTCGCAGTATTGAATGACGATCCGGTTCGCGTCATAGGCCCAGATTCCGCCCGGTCCACCACAGTGGATGTTTGCCTCACCATTTTCATAGGCGACACAGTATTCGATGACGGCGCCATCAGTATTGCTGATGACGATACCGTTTCCCTTGATGGACTTGGGATCGGCTATCCCCGGATTACGATATGATGCACAGCCCCGTATGACGACGTCCTTGTTCGGATACCCATTGGTCGACGGAAACCCATAAACAAGTATCCCGTCGTGCAGATTGTCGTGGACGACCAGATCTTGCAGGGTGATGCCATCGTATCCCGTGTTGCCGTTCCATGCTCCGATCCGAACCCCAACACGACCGAATCCACGGACCTCAATTCTCTCAAGGACGATATCAGCAAAACGCCTGTCACCGGGAACATCGACGTACCACTCGAGTCCATTCTTCGTGTTGGTATTCATTCCTGAACCGACAACGTTGAGGTCCGAAACATGAACACCTTGAGTATTGTATGCAGAAATCCCAAACCCATCTCCTGCGTAGATCGTCGCTCGCTCCCCTCCGTAACTCGATATCACGAGCGGGTTGCCTTTGGCATTGCCATCGGCAGCATCGAGGTATAGGTTACCGTTAAAAGTCATCCCCCCTTGCAACAGGACGGAATCTCCGGGCTTTAAATCTCGTGAATTGACCATACCAAGGGTCTTCCAGGCCAGTGCTGGGCTCTGTCCACTGTTCGCATCATTCCCCGACAGACTGATATAGTACGTTTCGGCAGACACTCGACTGAGTGAAGCAACGACCAGCATGAGCCAGGTGAACCGAGTGATCATGATCTCCCCAAGAATGATATTCGATGGGGAAATCTACATAACCTCAGGTGCAGTTTCAATACACCAACATTCGGCGTCCACACTCACCCCATCGGCACGTCAATGATGATGAACGAGGTGTCGGCTTCGGCGGTGATCTCAAGCCTCGACGCATCAACGACTCCCAGACCATCACGCTTGCCAAGATGGTGCGATTCCGACTCGCCCCCTACCGCAATAGTGCCGTTGACCGCGAGAAAG
>JBEAYU010000017.1:0-32716 GCA_041170435.1 Bacteroidota bacterium | reverse complement strand
CTTGAGCTGGGCTATGGCTTCAGGGGGCTCGTCAATGTTGGGATGAGCTTTGTGATGTGATTCAGGTGACAGGTGACAGGTGACAGGTGACAGGTGACAGGTGACAGGTGACAGCCTAGCTCCGCGAAGCGTCCCTCGCGCGAAGCGCGTGTCCCTTGGCGCAGCCAAGTCCCTTGGCAAAGTCCCTTGGCGCAGCCAAGTCCCTTGGCAAAGTCCCGTCGCAGACGCTATGTCCGACGCAGCAGCCACGCAGCGCCCCCTGCGGCGAGCATGGCAGCAGTGGCATAGTAGTTCTCAAGGGCCAGGGCCGGGTAGAAGGCGATCATCATGCCGATCCCTGAGATCGTACCGCCCAGGTGAGCTTCGTGGCCAACGTTGTCATAGCCCTTACCGGAAACGTAGGCTGAATAGAACACGAACAGACTGCCCATGATCCAGGCCGGCAGTGGGATAGGCAGGAAGATGAACATCATCGGCAGATCCGGCATCAGAACCGTGGAGGCCGCAATCACGGCACAAACGGCGCCGGATGCGCCCACGGCTCGGTAGGAGGGGGCGTTGCGGTACACGATCAGCGAAGCGAACGAACCTGCGACCACGCCGAGTAGGTACAGAAGGCCGAAGCGCCATGATCCGATGACGTGTTCAAACCACCGACCGAACGTGAAGAGCGAGAACATGTTCAGTGCAAGGTGCATGTAGTCGGCATGCACAAGTGAGCACGTTGCGATGCGCCACCACTCGGTGCGCTGGCCAAGCACGTCGTCGACGCTGAAGAGCAGGCGCCGGTAGAGAGAATGACTTCGAAACGAAACGATCGTGACCGCCGCAGTGGCGATCACGATCGTAAGTGTTAGCGGCGACAGAAGGAGCTCACTCACGGAGCAAGCATCATCGACATTTGTGGGGCCATCCCAAGCTTGTCCCTCAGCGTCATGATCATCTGTTGCAGATCGCTGGCCGCCTGCTGCATGTCCCGGTTGCGGGCTGTAGCAAGGTTGTACTTCGACTGCAGGCCTTCGGCGATCTTGAGAGCCCCCTGATAATCCTTTGCGCGCATGGCCTTGGCGATCTGAATCTCATCAAGTTGATAATCCAGTTCCGGGGAAACGTTCTGACCGGCGCCGGCCTCCTTCAGATATCGAGTTGCTACATCCCACTTTCCAGCGATCTTGGCAGCATCGCCTGCGAGGACGCGAGACATTCGGACAACTGACTCCAGGATCTCTGACTCACTGCCCTCACGAGGTACCGGGAAACCCTGCTCAGCGACGTACAGCCGAGGGTTGGCGATAAGACGCCCGGCATTTGCGACGGCGCGATCAGCCATCGCGGCTGCATCATCAAGCATCCCACACGTCTCATAAAAGCGTGCCGTCTGGAGCTCGAACATCATACTCATCGGGAACATGTCCAGCGAAAGGGTCGTGTTCATCCGCTTGAGCACCATACCGGCACGAGCAGTATCCTTCTTCTCGTACAACAAATACGTGGCGTACTTGTAGAAGACGTTCCGGTAGCTCAGGATGTACCCTCGATGAACATCATCATAGTACACGTTCGGGTTGTTGAGATTACGGAACTTCAGACCCAGCCGCGGCGTGGTGTACACTTCATCATCAGCCAGGCTCTGAATGATCGTCTTTTCCATCACTTCTTCGTTGACGCCTTCGCCGATGGCCGACACCTGAGGTGTTGGACATACGCGGTATGCCATACCCTCGAGGCGCACATACTTATCGAGACCACAGAACTCATCAGCGTACTGCGGATCGCCGACGGAGGTTGAGAAGTAGATCGGCCTGGTGAATCGCGTGGTCTTGAGAATGTCGGCCACAAGCTTATGCTGAACGCCGATGAAGTATGTTACCTGACCCGTTGCTTCGTCAGGTCCACGCGACGTACCCTTGAACAAGAAGGACATTGAGCCGCGGTTGATCAGTGCCGTATCCTTGGTGTACTTGGCAAGGATCGCCTTGTCGACAGGGATCGTGATCGTGGAGGCTGGACCAAAATCATACGACAACGCACGTGGGTCATCCTCCGGCACGGTCAGCTGCTCATCGCTGAATGAGAGCGGAATGCGCTGCGCGCCCCATGGCTCACGATTCTTGAGCTGCTCGATGTACCAGGTTGTCTGACCAAGGGAAAGGTTCACAACTCGAACGTCGCGACGCACACCGGCTACGTCCTGCAGGTACCACACAGGGAACGTGTCGTTGTCGCCATTGGTGAACACGATGGCATTCTGCTCGAGTGACTGAAGGATGTTGTATGCGTAATCAAAGGCCAGGTAGTTGCCCGCACGCGAATGCGTGAACCAATTCAGTCGGGCCATATTCACCGGCACGAGGGCAATGACCGCTGCCATAGAAGCTCCGACAACAGCGACGTTCTGCCGCAACCGTTCCATCAGAAAGAACGCACCCATACCGGCCCACATGGCAAAGACCATGAAGGACGAAACATAGAAGTAGTCCCGCTCGCGGGGCTGAGGATTCTGCTGATTCTGTTGGATCGCCGCCAACACACCCGTCATGAGGAATAGGACGAGATACACCCACGCCATGCGTTTATCACGCACAAAGTGGAACACCATCCCAAACAGGCCCAGCAGCAAGGGAAGTGCGAAGTAGTTGATAGGATAGTGTTCGGCAAATCCGGTCTTGTACGAATACGATTCGATGGTCGACTTCGATGTTAGGGGGCTTGCAGCAGGTGCGTCTTGAACATCACTGACCCGACCCATGAAGTTCCAGAGGAAGTACCGCAGATACATCTGATCGATCTGGTAATCCCAGAGATACTTGAACTCCGCAGAGTTGTACCTCGAACGTCCGTCAGTCTTCCAGTTGCCGAAGTCCGGACGTGAGTACCGAGCCCCATCCTTGCGCTCAACAGCTTTAATCGGGGGCTGCACCCAGTTTCCGTACTCGATGTAGTTGTTCACAAAACGCTGCTCGCTCTGATAGCGGCGCGGCCACATCGGTGCTTCGCCGTATTGCTCACGACCGAGATAGCTGACAAGCTTGGAGAAGTTCTCTGGCTTGTTCTCGTTCATCGGAGGATTCGAGTTCGCACGAACCAAGATGTGTCCGTACGTCGAGTAACCGAGGATCAGCAACAGGAAGGCCGACGAAGCAAGCGAGAGAACACCCTTCTTCGCACGATTTCCATGCCACACACCGTAGGCACCAAGAGCGATGAGTCCAACACCAAGCAGGCGGAACAGGACGTTGTCCTCAATTCGGAACTCACCGGCCTCTGTCTTGAAGAACGGAAGATTACCGGCAAACAGCGCCGGGAACTTCATGATGATCACGTTATAGATCAGCACAAAGAGTACGAGTCCGATCCCCATTGTGACGAACAATGTCTTGATCGCGAATGGGTACTTGCGCAGATACACCAGAAGTACGAGCGAGAACACCGTCAGGATGGACAGAAGGTGTACGCCGATCGAGAGTCCGATCAGGTAGGCTATCAGAAGGAGGTACTTTTCATGACCGGACTCATCGGCCTTCTCATTCCAGATCATCATCAGGTGCACGATGATCGCCACGAAGAGCGACGACGCTGCGTACACTTCAGACTCAACGGCGTTGAACCAAAAAGTATCGGAGAATGTGAAAGTGAGCGCAGCCACAAGGCCCCCTCCAAACACCGGCAGTGCATTACCAAGCTCGTCGATGTTCTCGGTGTAGAAGTTTCGGATCACTCGCACCGTGATGAAATACAGCAGCAGTACCGTGAAGGCGCTCGACAACACAGAGACCAGATTGACTCTCCAGCCCGGATCGCCGAAAGGCAGAAGGTGAAACACCTTGCCGATCATGAGGAAGAGCGGAGCGCCCGGTGGGTGGGGCACCTGCTGCTGCACGGCAGCGGCCGTGAACTCCCCGCAGTCCCAGAATGGGACCGTAGGCTGCACGGTCATCAGGTACGTAACAAGCGAAATGGCGAATGCGAGCCCGGCAAAGGCATAGTGCATCGTTCTGGTCGAGTTCTGCATGGACCTACGGAACAATGGTGATGAAAAGCTTGTAAAGTTACGACATCACCGAGCGATGACCGCACGGCCAACGGCGGCCGCTCCGAAGAGTCCGGCATGCGCCCCAAAGCGCGCCGGCAGCACGATGGCATTGGCCGCAATCGTTGGAATGGCACGGTGTTTTATGGTAGCCGCAATTGATTCGATCATGAAGGGGGCTTGCGAAACGCCCCCACCGATGATGAGCACACGAAGGCCCAGCACGGCCATTGCTGTACACATCCCGATGCCGATCACGCGTCCAGCCTCGCGCAGCACAGCTTCGTCGGTGATCTCGTGCACGCTGTGAACATTGTGTCCGGCTTGGCGCGCCATCTGGACGATGCCGGCGTTGCCGACATGATCTTCCAATACCGCCGTCCTGAACGGCCGAGGATCGCGAGCCCCCTCAGCAGCCCATGCGTCCATGATGATGTGTCCGATCTCTCCGGCATCTCCGTGGGGTCCGCGATACAACTGACCATTCAGGATGATTCCCCCTCCGATGCCGGTACCAAGCGTTGCATACAGGAAGTTCGGATGTTCAGCACCGGCCCCCATGTGGGCCTCGGCCAGCGCTGCAGCGTTTGCATCGTTCTCGATATCAATTGGCTTGGATGTCACCCCGCGTATACTTGACAGGAGGTCCACGTCATCCCACCCGGGTAAGTTCGGGGGTGCCTGCACGTGCTTGGTGTCGGGGTCTACGATCCCCGGCACACCTAGGCCGATAGCAGCGACATCGGCGGAACGCTGTTCGATGCGTCGCACGACATCACAGATCCTACCGACAACTGCTTGCCGACCTTCATCGGCCAAGGTGGGAATGCTGTCCTCCCACACCGTCACACCATTGGCATCTACGACACCATACTTGATGCCCGTACCGCCAACGTCTATCGCTCCAAACGTTTCCATGGGCAGGAAGTTACAGAGTTGCGGATTTACGGAAGTACGCAATTACGGCGTCTTTTCTGCTGAAACTCAGTGCGTAGCTATTGCTGTTGTTGCCACCAACGAAAAAGCGGCCCGCACAAACGTGCGAACCGCTCTTGTAACCTGCAACCTGTAACCCGTAACCTGATTTACCTCGAGTAGTACTCGATAACAAGTGGTACTTCACAGATGACGGGGACTTCTTCCCGAGGGGGCAAGTAGAGGAACTTGACCGAGTAGTCAGCCTTGCTCAAGTCGAGATATGGCGGTGGAGCTGCCGAACGGATCGCTTCCTGAATGGCTTCCACCTTGCGGCTCTTCTCACGAATTGCGAGCACATCATTTGGCTGCACTGCGTAGGCCGGCATATCGACCTTCTTGCCGTTGACCGAGATGTGGCCGTGGCGGACGTATTGACGCGCGGCATACATCGAGCGGGCAAGCCCTGAGCGGAACACCAATGAATCAAGGCGCTGCTCAAGCAGTTGCACCAGAATGTCCACCTTGTTTCCTTGGATCCGTGCGGCCTTGGCAATGTAATTGGTCATCTGACGCTCGTGCAGATTGTACTGCAAACGGAGGCGCTGCTTCTCCAGCAGCTGCTTTGCGTAGTCAGACAGCTTGGCGCGCTTCTTTGCGGCACCGTGCTGGCCCGGAGGGGCCGGATTGCGATCAAGATACTTGCGTGACTTCGGCGTTACCGAGAAGCCAAGCTTGCGCGAGATCTTGACCTTGGGTCCATTATACTTCATCTCGTACCTCGCTCCCACATGTGTGGGGCAACATTGTTTGAACTTCCCTGCATGGTGGTACTACCAGGGGCAGGATTTTGGAGAGCCACGAAGATACGGGAGAAAAACCAGATGACCGAACAATGCCCGGCGCCGGGTTACCTGCAAAATTTATCGGCCATTTGGGTAGCAGCGGCGTTGCCCATGCCGGCAGCTGATCTCCATTGCTGGCATGCCCCCTGCAGATCTCCGAGCGCATGCAGGCAATTAGCAAGATTGAAGATGGCCGGATGATGGCTGGGATTTGCCGAGACTGCCTGCTTGAACAGGCCCAGGGCCCTTCGAATGTCTCCTGCCCGAGCCGCTTGTACGCCCTGTTCATTAAGGCGAAGTGCCAGTGCCGACTGTGTTGAATCAACACTGCCTGCCGCGTCGAGCTGACGAAGCTTTGCCAGTTCATCGGGAACCTCACGGTTGCCGGGGTTGATCACAAGAACTTGCTCCAGTGACGCAATCGCCGTGCGTGCGTCACGGATCTGTACTGCTGCCAGAGCTCGCAGCCGATGTGCTCGCTCGCTATGAAGGGGCTTCGTAATGAATAACGTGTCAAGATCTGTTTTCGCCTCACGATACCTACCAAGACTAAAGTACAGTACGGCTCGATTGAAACGGGCTTGATGAAATCCCGGATACATGGCAAGTGCCCGCGAAAAGTCGCCCAGCGCCTGAGCGCTATCGCCTCTTTCATGCATCTGCAAACCATGAATAAAGTGCGCCAATGAGGAACGCGAACTTGTTTCGATGGCACGTTCCGAAAATGAAAGCGGGTTCTGGTACATGCCGCCGAGAGCAAGATTCATTCCTGCGAGATAGGCAACAATCCCTCCCCCGATCATTGCCAGCGTTCGCTTAGATAAGTCATAGTGCTGAAATGCAACGCATAGAGCAGCAATCAGTCCGAACAACGGCAGGTATGCACGATGATCGAGATACTCATACGTGTAGTCCGAGAAGATCGGTCGATACACCATGCCAGGCAGCAAAAACAGGGTGAACCACACCAGTCCCATACCAACCAGTCGAGGCGTTGCCGCATGGTAGCGATAAATGAGAATGGCAATACCAAACACAATCAAGCTACCTGCGATTGTCGTGGTCGTATCAAAAAATGGCATCGTGGAGAAGTTGATCGGCACGAAGAACTTAACCAGTGTTTCCGGCACTGTGCGCAGGTTCTGCAGAAAGTTGCCGATGCTGAGTGCTTGAGTATCTGACAAGACCGACCTTGACCGCAAAAGCGAAAAGCCAACGTATGAGATCCCGTAGAGAATTGCCAACAGCCAATGATGCAAGCGAATCGATCGATTAGGCGCCAGCAGAAACTTGTATGTGATCAGGATCATCGGGATGATCACCGCTGACTCTTTTGAGAATAGGGCCAAGGTGAAGCTCATGACGTTTGCAGCAAGCATCAACGGAAACAAAGCCCCCTGCTCGATCTTGACGTAGGAGATGACTGTGAGTAAAGTAAACAAAGCTAGCAGCAGATCCCCACGAGCCGGAATCCAATAGACCGCATGCAGAAGAAGGAAGTGGGCAGCATAAATCAGCGCACCCAGGAGTGAGATTCGACGATCGACTCCTAACAATTGCAATAAACCGAATGCACAGATGCAGCAGAGAATATGCAGAATCAGATTTGTCCTGTGCGCTGCCATGACAACGTTGGAATCCAACTGTGCGTCAATGATCAATGAAGCACTTTGGAGGGGGCGATACAATTCGATCTCCTTGACGCTGTACCACGCATCTGTGACAAACGCCTTTGGAATATTCTCCACATCCTTGAGGAAAGACATGCTGTTCTTTACAAGCACGTCGTCATCATGATTCGTGTACCCGTAGCTCAGGCTTCGCGCATATACTCCAACACATATCGCAATGATCAGCATGATCGCCAGCGTGTTCCACTGCGCCGAAGATCGGCCCAGCTGCGAGATGCTGCGAGATTGCGACGTCTCCTGATTGTGTGTTGCG
The DNA here is from genome assembly GCA_041170435.1 of Bacteroidota bacterium. Lineage (GTDB taxonomy): Bacteria > Bacteroidota > Ignavibacteria > Kapaibacteriales > Kapaibacteriaceae > UBA10438. The sequence goes on along the minus strand of JBEAYU010000017.1, from coordinate 24,982 downwards.
GCTTTCATTACGCTGTTATCCTACAACGAATCTTAAAGCTACGCTGTCGCAGCCTCAACCTACCGTAGATCGCTCACTCCAGAGGCGTCTCGATCGTGATGATCACCGTGCGGGAGTATAGGCGACCTTCAGGCGTGTTGTTGTCGAAAAGTTCGCCCGCGCTGCCATATCCGATGGAGTTCTCCGAAGGTAGATTCAGCTTACTGCCCACAGCTTTGGCACGCCGCTCCGAGAGCCTGAGGTTGTAATCGGGGTTCCCAACGCGGTCGGTATAGCCTTCAACGGTGACCTTTGAGTTCTTGCTAATTCTCGGGCGGATCGTGGCTAGGATACGCTCATGCTGCTTGGTGAACTCCGATTCATTGTACCCAAAAATGATCATGTTGAAGCGTTCGAGACGCTTATCCGTTCGATAGAGCTGTTCAACATCGTACCCCCTACTTCGGGACGAAAGCTGCTGCCCGGTGACGTCCGTCACGGAGAGAGAATACTCAAGCGATTCCTGATTTCGGGGAAAGGCCGACACTCGATTGCCGATGTTCCAGAGAACGTGGCGCGGCAGAGAATCACTTCCCGAAAGCGTGTCCAGATTATCAGCCCCCTGAGAGATGACAAGGCTCCATTCCTTGATGATTGTATCGGCTGTGACGTTCGGGTTCAATTCGACCGTCTCGACGTTCACCGTGCGCACAGTATCGGTGAAGAAGATCGGGTCAAGAAGCCGGGTGTCCTGACCCACAATTTCGACACGCCGATTTTCAGTCACTCCATCCGGAACATTGATGTTCGATGGGTTCTCCGGCAGGTCGCGGGCCTGAATGGCAACACGGGATGCGTCGATTCCCCACGTACTTGTAAGATACTGCGCAACATTCATGGCGCGCTGACGAGACAGATCTCTATTGCCCCTTTCATCGCCTGCATTGGAGTTGCAACCTATCACGATGATTTTCTCCGACGGATTTGTGCGGAGCTTGTAGCCGACGATGTTCAACAGATCGTGATAGATGGCAACCGTACCTGCACCATTCAAACGGTCAAGCGTGTACGAGCTAACCTCCGATGGTGCAATTCTCCGATATCTCTGTGGAATTTCGGCGCTGGCTTCGTCGAAGAAGATGTAGTTCAACAGAGCATATAGGTTCAGTGAGATGATGTTGCTCACTGTGAGCTTTGCATTGTCAAGGGGCTTACCCTCCGCGTCGAGCATTCTGGATGTCAAATTGTTGATCAAGAGACGCTTGGGCTTCTCCTCCACCTTCGTCACCGGTGCAGGCGCAACCTTCTCTATAGGTTTCTCGGCGATCACAACAGGCTGTTCAACGATCGGAGCAGGTTCTTGCACGGGTATTGGCGGGGCTTGATCGGAGTAGTTCTGCCACGCAAGGCCCACACCCAGACGAACTGACGTGAGGCTCCATGGCTGTGAGGCCTGCAGATCAGACACGCCAATGTTGGCCACAAGTTCGGGCTCGAGGCGCCATTGCTCGTCCGACGAGATTGGGATCGAATAGCGAACACCTACAACGGCTGCGAATCGCGTTGAGGATGCACCGGGGATCAAGGAGGAGTCAAACTCAAAGCGTGTACGATTGCCATCGGCGAACACAACATCGGCCGGTGCGCTGATAAACTCTCGCTGAGAGAATGACGACGACATCAGGAAGCCGAGTCGAAGTCCACCCAACAAGCTGAGCTTCGGCATCACGTCATACGCCACGATCGGCGCAAGACTCAGAAACGACCTGCTCGTGGAGAGCTCATAACCGAGGAGAATGCTTTCGTCAACCCCCCGTGGCGCGATGACCTGTGTCTGCTCAGCTTCGAGCAGAGCCGCGTGAAGGTCGTAGCCAACTCGCAATTCCAGGCGCAACGGGTCGGACATGCGCAGATGCGCCATAAGGTCAATGGCAGGCATCATCGCGCTTGCCGTCGAATACTCCGGGCAGCAACTTGGTATCCCAGGCAGTCCACGTATCGGAGCGGCATGCAGGTCGAGACCAATGCCGGCAACACCGGCAACTCCATAACGTGTACCGTCTTGCGACTCAACTGCTGCGACTTGTGAAAACACCGTGCCCACTGTAACACACGAGGTGGCAAACAGAAGAATGAGAGTGCGACGTTTGAAACACATTTTCACAATCGGATCACTTCCCTATGATCACTGCTCGCGAATGGGTCTGCTGTCCATTCATAAGCACGATAAAGTACTGTCCGCTTGGAAGGAATGCTGCCGGTAGCGGCACCTCGTGCCTACCTACGGTGAGAGCATCATCATGCAGGGTGGCAATCGGCCTGCCAACAGCATCAACGAGCAGCACACTATAGCGTCCCTGCTCGCCGGCGCTGATTGTCACCACGGCATCGCGTTCGACAGGGTTGGGATTCACACCAACTATTCCTGTGGCATTGGCTCGCTTGATGAGCCGGACCGTGTCGCCCTCCTTACAGAGGCCAAGCACAGTAAACTCCCCACTCTCTTTTAGAGCACGGATGAATCCACCACGTGGCCATTCCACGGAGATGATCTCGAGGGGGCTCTTTTCAACCGACCCCAGTGCTACAAGAAACGGGAGCTCTGCGATGATGCCAACGGTATCACGGACCGTCGCCGTCACGGTCATTATCGCATCATCGCCATTGAAGGTGACCGATTGCGAGCCCTTGTGAACAAGCACCGTGCGATTGTACCGTAGTTTAATGACGACATCGCGAGGGCCATCTCGAAGAAGGTGGCGCGAGGTCGCCAAGATCACAGGGACGGCAACAGTAGTCCCTACATCTCCCTCACTGTTTGGGATGACCACCCTTGTGGTGGCCTTTGGTGGGCGATACCAGAAGCCAATGCCCGACTCGACGCCGGATCGGCGCGCAATTCCGACGATCCCTTGTCCGAGTGTACCCTGTACAGCCCCCTTCGTTCCATTGCGGGCCATGACGGCACCGTTGCTGATGACCGTGCGCTGCAGCTGCTGCGCCGACGTCGAGAGGGTCGACATCAGCAACGCCACGAGCAGTATGAATGGCATTCGATGCATAATCACTCGACCACCGTGATGTAGAAGTCCTGCTCCACAGGATCGATGGCAGCTGCCGTCACGTTCTGAACGCGCAGATAGACATTGCCACCGTCTGCTCGTGCCCACGCGATAACAATGCCAGCTTCGAGGTCGGCAATCGGGCTTATCATCACTGACTGCCCAACGGCGGCATTCGCAAATGGGATCGTTACGGTCAGGCCCGCATTGGCGGCAACATTCCCGATGTTCACCGTGACGGTGCGCTTGATGATGTTGGTGATCGTGTTACCGTTTGACCCGAAACGAGATGTTCCTCGCACATCAAGGCGCGTTGTTGGGGCGTTTGTACCGACACCGACGTTCACTCCACTTGCACCGAGTACAATAGCATTCGAAGTCGTAACTGTTGCACCCGAGCCTATGGCGGTGGCGTTACTGATGCCACTTGTGGCGCTTGTGTTTTCACCGACAAGAGTGATCTGTGATCCGCTTGTCACTGATGTGCCGGCGCGATAGCCCAAAAAAGTGTTGTTGTTGGCCGTGGTCGAGCTCATGGTCGTACCGCTCTGATAGCCGACAAACGTATTGTTGTCTCCCGTTGTCGCATCCTTTGCAGACTCTGTACCTACAAAGGTGTTGGCAAATCCGTCTGTCACACTCATGCCGGCATTGCGTCCAATGAATGTGTTGTCATTCGTATTTGAGGCCTTCTTGCCTGCTCCGCTTCCGAAGAACGTATTGGCCGTACCGCTGACAAGCTCAGATCCGGCCTCGAAGCCGACCATTGTGTTGTCGTCAAGAGCTGCCGAGGCAGGGATGGTGCGCCTGCCACCGGACTTACTTCCAATCGCAACGTTGCCGATACCTGCCTGAATGCCGGCTCCAGCTTCGAAGCCGAGCATGGTATTGTCAGACGAAGTAGCAAGGAATCCCGCACGATGGCCAACGGCGGTGTTTCGCGCACCGGTCAGGTTGGTAAATCCCGACTCGAAGCCAACTGCTACGTTCTGCGTACCGGACGTGTTAGACCTTCCGGCTGAAGCGCCAAGGAACGTCAACTCGGACGAAGTAGCCGAGGAACGACCTGCACCGGTTCCAATGAACACACCGTCGCTGCCGGTTGAGACGTTACCAGCTTCGAAGCCAACCATCACGTTTCGGTTGCCTCCTGTAATGCTGGTGCCCGCACTCCGTCCAAGAACGGTGTTTTGGACGCCCGTACTCAGTAAAGGGGCTACCCCGGATCCAACCATGACGTTGTCGGACCCAGAACTTGTGAGACTACCGGCACCGCCGACGAACGTACCGTTGTTTCGATTTCGCAGAGCGGCCGTGGTGCCGATGGCAAAGTACGAGGCGGCATCCACGCTGATGTTGCCCGTCGATCTCAAGCCCCATGCCGTACCTGTTCCCTGAGCGGTTGCTTCAACAGTCAGCGCGGTAGCGTCATTGTTGCCCCCAGCCCCGGCAACCGAAGCGATACGCGCTCCGGTGGCAGCCGTGCCGGTGGCAGCCGCATCGTAGGCAATGTTGAAGAGGAAATTGCCACGAGCTGCGGCCGAAGTTTGAGCAGCAGTCACATTGTACTGAACAACTGATGTTGCAGAGGCCACATCGGCCCAGGAGACGTTTGTACCATCGGTAACAAGAGCCTTGCCCGTGTTGCCCGTCTGTGTTGGCAAAAGTGCATTGCGTGCAGCTTGCGCCGTTGCGGCACCGGTTCCACCTCGTGTTATGGCCAACGTGCCCACCGTCGCAGCATTGTTCAGGGCCGTCATGACGTTTGTGCCGGCTGTGGCAGCGATGGTAGGATTTGGATAGTTACCTGCAAGGTCGCCACCGGCAGCGCCAGTTGGAGCGGCACCGGTGATGGTGGTGTTGACGGCATTGGTGATTCGGCCCTGAGCATCGACAGTGATTGTTGCCACTTGTGTGGCCGTGCCATACGTTCCGGCAGCAACGGCCGTATTGGCAAGCTTGGTCGCTGTCACCGCGCCGTCAATGATCTTGGCCGTCGATACGGAGCCGTCGGCCAGTTTGGCTGTTGTAATCGCAGCGTCAGCAAGCTCGCTCGTGGCGATCGTTCCATCAAGGATGTTACTTCCTGTGACGGTATTATTGGCAATGTCACCACCGGTGATCGTACCATTGACAATATTCTCTGTCTTGATGACATTGTTGGCTATGAGAGGATTCGGATAGGTACCTGTGAGTTCGCCACCTGCATTGCCTGTTGGTGCGGCACCACTAATCGTCGCGCTGCCGGCGGCGGTCAGTCGACCCTGTGCATCAACCGTGAATGTTGCCACTTGTGTTGCAGAGCCGTACGAACCCGCAGCGACTGTGGTAGCCGCGAGCTTCGATGATGTCACCGACCCGTCGGTGATCTTTGTGGTTGTCACGGCGTTGTCGGCAAGCTTCGCGTTCGATACTGCCGCATCGGCAATCTTCGAAGTTGTGACCGCCGAATTGGCGATCAGCGGGTTGGGATAGGAACCAGACAGGTCGCCACCAGCAGATCCGGAAGGTGCAACGCCGCTGATGGCTACGCTACCTGCATTGGTTAGGCGACCCTGTGCATCTACCGTAAAGGTAGCCACCTGAGTGGCCGAGCCGTAGGACCCGGCCGCAACGCTGGTATTGGCCAACTTGGTAGGGGTCACCGACGCATCGGCCAGCTTCGGTGTGGTCACGGAGTTGTCGGCCAGCTTGGTTGTTCCCACGGCCAGATTCGCGATCGTCGGGTTCGGATACGTACCCGTCAGGTCGCCTCCTGCCGCGCCGGTGGGCGGCACGCCGCTGATCGTCGTGCTGCCGGCAGCCGTCAGTCGGCCCTGGGCATCCACCGTAAATGTGGCCACTTGGGTGGCCGAACCGTATGATCCGGCCGCAACGCTGGTATTGGCTAGCTTGGTAGGGGTCACAGACGCATCGGCGATCTTCGGCGTGGTCACGGAGTTGTCGGCCAGCTTGGTGGTCCCCACGGCCAGATTCGCGATCGTCGGATTTGGATACGTACCCGTCAGGTCGCCCCCTGCCGCGCCGGTGGGAGGTACTCCGGAAATGGCAACGCTTCCGGCGGTGGTCAGTCGGCCTTGGGCATCAACCGTAAAGGTCGCCACTTGGGTGGCCGAGCCGTAAGATCCGGCTGCAACGCTGGTATTGGCCAACTTTGATGAGTTGACGGCGCCATCAATGATCTTGGCCGTGGTCACTGCATTGTCCTGCAGCTTCGCCGTCGACACTGCCAACGGGGCGATCGTCGGGTTCGGATACGTGCCCGTCAGGTCGCCCCCTGCCGCGCCGGTGGGAGGTACTCCGGAAATGGCAACGCTTCCGGCGGTAGTCAGTCGGCCCTGGGCATCCACGGTAAATGTGGCTACTTGGGTGGCCGAGCCGTATGATCCGGCCGCAACGCTCGTGTTGGCTAGCTTGGATGAAGTGACAGCGCCATCAATGATCTTGGCCGAGGTCACCACATTGTCCTGAAGCTTAGCAGTCGAGACCGCCAACGGGGCGATCGTCGGGTTTGGATACGTGCCCGTCAGGTCGCCCCCTGCCGCGCCGGTCGGCGGCACGCCGCTGATGGCGGTGCTGCCGGCAGCCGTCAGTCGGCCCTGGGCATCCACCGTAAATGTGGCCACTTGCGTGGCCGAACCGTAGGATCCGGCAGCTACGCTCGTGTTGGCCAACTTTTGCGCTGTCACGGCACCGTCGATCAGCTTGACGGTGCTCACCGAGGCATCTGCGAGTTTAACGTTCGACACGGAGGCATCAGCCAACTTCGCAGTTGTCACCTTGCCCGTTCCAATCGTGGGATCAGGATATGTTCCGGCTAGGTCACCGCCGGCATTCCCGGTAGGGGGCAGACCAGCGATCGCTGCGGTACCCGCGGCGGTAAGTCGGCCCTGAGCATCAACCGTGAAGGTGGCCACCTGCGTGGCCGAGCCATACGATCCCGGCGTTACGGCCGTCGTGGCCAGCTTCTGGGCCGTCACGGCACCATCGGCAATTTTCTGGGTAGAGACAGCATTGTCGGCCAAGTCCACCGTGCTGATCGAACCGTCTTGAATCTTTGCCGAGGTCACACTGTTGTCGGCAAGCTTGACCGAGGTGATCGCGTTATTGGCGACCACCGGATCCGGGTAAGTTCCGGCAAGATCGCCACCGGCATTGCCCGTTGGCGGGACGCCGACGAGAGGCACTGTTGCTGCGGCTGTAAGACGTCCCTGGGCGTCTACGGTAAAGGTTGGAACTGCCGTCCCGGATCCGTAGGAACCCGGAGCGACCGTCGTGTTGGCCAGCTTCAGTGCCGTTACGGAGCCATCGACAAGCTTCGGGGTCGTAACGGAATTGTCGGCAAGCTTCAATGTGGTCACAGCCCCCGCGTTGATCGTGGGATTCGGGTAGTCCCCAGTCAAGTCGCCCCCTGCCGGACCCGACACTGTCATGCCGGAGATATCAATGGCGTTCGCATTCGTGATACGACCCTGAGCATCTACGGTGAAGACGCCAACCTTTGTTGCTGAGCCATAGGTGCCCTGGGTGACGCCGGTGTTGGCAAGCTTGGCCGATGTAATGGCCCCATCCTGCACCTTCGATGTGATAACGGAGTTGTCGTCAAGATCCGTTGACTTCACCTCACCGTCCTTGATCTTCGTCGACGTGACTGCATCAGATGCGATCAGTGGAGACGGGTATGTCCCGGTAAGATCGCCGCCGGCTGTCCCTGTTGGCGAAGCACCGGTGATGGTCACGTTCGATGCCGAGGTGATGCGCCCTTGGGCATCCACGTTGAAGACGCCGACTTGACCAGACGATCCATACACTCCGGGTGTAACGCCTGTGTTGCTAAGTTTCTGAGAGGTGACTGCTCCATCCTGGATCTTGTTTGCCGTTACGGCGTTCTGAGCGATGCTTGGGTTGGGATATGTGCCTGAGAGATCCCCACCTGCAGTTGTCCCGATGCGCAGTGCTTCAAAGGTTGTGGTGCTCAGCGATGTGACACGCCCATCCGTATCGACGGTGATCACTGGGATGAAGTTCGGTCCACCCACCGGAGTGGTTGGCAGTCCCGAAATATCAGTCAGCTCCGCACTACCGACGCTTCCGGACTTCAGCTGCAGGTTAAGGTTATCAAGGGGGCCGAGCAGCCCCACATCCGATGCCGAGGCATCCTTCGGGTCGGCCAAACGGTTAGCATTGATCTTCAGCGTCGTGGCCGGACCATTTAGGACGTTGATGATCGAGTTGCCGGCGCTGGCCGCAATGCTTGGATTAGGGTATGAGCCCGTTAGATCGCCCCCTGCCGGGCCGCTGATGCCGGGCGTTTTGATAGCCAAGTTGCTGGCCGAGGTCAATCTACCCTGAGCATCCACCGTAAACATGGGGATGGTTGTATCAGAACCGTAAGTGCCGGCACCGACGCCCGTGGTGGACATCTTCGCCGATGTAACAGCGCCATCGCGGATTGTCGGATTCGGATATGAATCGCGAAGGTCGCCCCCTGCGGCACCTCTGGGCTGAACGTTCAGGGAGTCGACATTCAATGCGATCTGAATCGACTCGCCGCTTGGTGTAATGCTGATGCCTTGGCCGGCCTCGATCTTCAGATTCCCTTGCAATCCGTTCACTGACAACACAGCACCCGTAGCAGTTGGGGATAGCGACTGTGCCACGAGCGCTGAATTTGCCAAAAACGCAAACGCCGAACCGGTTACTTCTGCACGAGGGCGGAACTCAGGATCGTTCCCAAGCGTCACGCCCAGCCAGTACTTCTTGGTAGGATCAAAGGAAAGGGGCTGACGTTTCCCCAACACGACGTCAAACACACCTAGCACGGTAGAAACCATGTGCTGCTCACTCCAGGTGGCCCCTGCGCTCAAGCTGTCATTATACAATGATACTGTCACGGAATATGTACCATCCGGTACAGGATCTCCTTGTGGCGTCGTCAGCAATCCTTGGAACGAGATCGTCGAGGCAGGCTGCGCAATGACCGCAGCGCAACCGACGGCAAGGATCACAATACCCCTCACCAATGTATGTAGCGTTCGAATCGGCATTTCGCCCCCTCCTTGCATATCACGGTCATACCCCTGTCCGAATGATGCCGTCCTGTTGCATCATTTTGCGGAGTTTTTCGGATACGAATCTGCAAAATTCAAGCCGATTATCAACAAGATTTCCACCGCGTCGTCCACAGCGATGTTTTTCCACCTACTCCCTGGAATGTCTGTGCGTGCTGTATATTTGGCCCGCAGACAGCATAAAGCCGCTGAGATGCGGTTATTTTCCACAGGAGGATTATGAAGTACATGAAGTTTGCCATTTGGGCAACAGCGGCGTTGGTTGCCGTAGGTTGCAGTAAGGGGCCGACGTCCGAGGAGCTCGTGTTTAGAAGTGAGCTCTATGCCGACCTTAACAACATTGGTAAGTCAGAGGAATGGGCGCGTAAGGCAATCAGTGCTGATGCTACCAACCCTGATGCTTGGCGCGCACTTGGTAACACATGGGTGCGGCGAAACAACCTCGACAGTGCGATCACGGCGTTCGACAAGGCTGTTGAGGTAAGTCCGGACAACATTCCGGCGCTGTATTCACTTTCGAACACTCTTGCTGCCAAGGGAACGTTTGATCGTGCGCTGGAAGTGATCCGCCGCGCGATTCAAATCAAGCCCGACACCTCGGTGGGACACAACAACGAAGGCGTCATCCTGACCTCGAAGGGTCAGTTCGATCCTGCGGTGACAGCTTTCAAGAAGGCCATTGAGCTCGATGAGAAGAACGTTCAGGCGCACTATAATCTCGGCAATGTATACGTCAAGCAGAGCCGTTATGAGGATGCCACGGCATCTTTCAAGAAGGCTCTGACACTTAACAGCGGTTTCACACAGTGCTACCTTGAATTGGCAAATATCAATCGACTTCAGGGACGCAACGACGAGATGTACAACAACCAGGGCCTAGCTCTGCTGACGCAGAACAACCTCGGCGGTGCCATACTTGCCTTCGAAAATGCCGTGAAGCTTAATCCGAACTATGCTATCGGACACAACAATCTGGCCCATTCATACTTGAAGGCGAATCAGCGTGAAAAGGCGATTGAATCCTTCAAGGCCTCGGCTCGCTTGGGCTATGCTGATGCACAACGGCTTCTGAGCCAGGAAAGGATTGATTGGAACAAATGACGTAATCCCGGCGAAGGCCGGTATCCAGCGTAAAAAACAGAGCGCCGGCGGGATTCCGCCGGCGCTCTTTAATTTTTCGTGATAAGGAAGACTATCGCGTCAGTGATCAGCCGCTGTCCTTGGCGCTATCGCACCAATACTGAACAGCATGGACATGGCCTGTACGAATGGGCCCGGGTTGACGAGTTTGACGATCACGACGCAGTCCACAGGTGCAGAAGCGTGGGCTATCGTAAGCATTCCCGGAAGCTCGTCAGACGGGGAAACAGATATGGCAGATCCTGCCTTTACGCCCGGAACATCAATGCGCAGTACATGCGACGTTCCTGATAGCATTGAAGGGATATCAACGGTTGCTGACGTATGCAGAACACTCGCCGACGTACCCTTTTCGCCCCCTGCGACAGCCTCTTCGTTAGGCTGCACCGACTGATCGCGTTTCCAAACCAGAACAATCTGATCCTTTTGTGCAACTGCATGGAGCCGAAGCGGGACCTCCTCACCTGGTTGCATCTGTGCGATGTGCGGGAACAGAAACAAGAACTGACCACTTGTGTTCGGATTGGCAAGAAGAAGGTTGCTCTCCCCATTGCCAATACCCACGGTCCCTTGTACTCTGATGGCGGGCGAGAGCCCACTGCCGCCTATTGATATCTGCGCAAGGGCCGCCGTTGCGGTCATCATCGACAGTACCCATAGTAAAGCCAAGCGCATTTTCATTGCTCCTTATTTCTGCTTCGTCGGTTGTGTTGCAGATGTTGAGGTGTCGGCCGGTGGTCCATCCTTGAACCCACCAATTGACAACGTACGAAGGTTTGGGAGAAGATTCAACTCCACAACAGGGAGCGATGTCAGAAGGTTGCGCGAAACGTCGAGCTGAGTCAAGTTCGTGCATTTTCCTATCGACGCCGGCAAAGTCTTGATGCCTGTGTTTCTCAGGACCAGGCGCGACAGTCCCACAAGCGAACCAATCTCATTGGGCACGGACTTGATGGGATTGTCTGACAGATCAATGGAAACCAGCGTAGGAATCTTCAATGCATCGAGTGGAAATGTCGTCAGCGCATTCCCCGCAAGATCCAGCACTTGAAGGTTACGATACGCGGCAAGGCTACCTAAGGAGGTGAGCCCCTTTCCACGCAATGACAGAACCAGGACTGAGTCTGGCATCGTTTTCGCCGAATCGAGGCTGGTAAAGATACCCGGACGCGGCGCCCGAGGGGTACGCATGCGCCTGGTGCCACGTACCGCACTGTCAGATTGCTGCGGCGTGACCGTCGGCGCCGACTGGGGAGCCTCCGCTGGTGCCTTCTTTGACGCAGGCTGGGCCTGTGCCAGCAGGCCGACTGAAAGGATGAAAACAAGAAGCGTTAGACCACGCATACGGTTTCTCATGTGATTAAGGTTGATCAGTCTACGAAGATACTGTGCGGAAACGAGCAAAGCCCCTTGAGATTGCTCTCAGGGGGCTCTGCATTTACGTACCAAGGCCGATAAAGACTCAGATACTTGATCAGTGTCTGATGATCAGTGGCATCGAGTGATTGATGCTGCCCTCAGCGCCATTGACGTGTATGATATACGCACCGCTTGTGAGGTCGCGCACATCAGCCGTTACTGGCAGAAGCGTTCCACCTTGAACATAGTCCTGATAGAGAACCTGAGCAACGCGGCCAACGGCATCGCGAAGCGTTACCGTTACGATTCCAGAGGTCGGGATTACGGCTTCAATCGAAACACGATCGTCTGCAGGATTTGGCCATGCGACAACGGACTCATCATCAGCATTGGCATCGCCTGCGATAACACGCTTGTTCAGACCATTGCCAGTGCCTTGAGAACCGCCGAAGTACTTATTGCGGAGATAGCAATAGGCATCGTCACGTGATGATTCCGCGGCCGTGTTCAGGATGAGGATCTCGGCGATGCTACCGTTGTAGAACAGTGCGCGCCCGCTTGTGGTGATCGAGTTGTTGACAGGCGCAGCAAGTCCCGCATCCCAGCTGGCGTAGTAGATCGAGCCGGAACGAGTGCCCACCGATACAACGTTTGCCGGGCCAATTGTACCAGGTGTGGCCAGTGTTGTTGATGAGAACTTTCCGCTGCCGACATAACCGTTCGTCTGTTCGGCACCGGTGTGATTCACCTCCGTTGTATAGCGACCGGTTTCTTGATCCAACGCAGCGCCCACACGTCGATCGCCATTATTGGTACCGTTGCCATTGAAGTACATCTGCGCGATCAGAACCTTGTTGTCGAACTCGGCCTGATCGTGCGTTGCATCAGCTTCGAAAATCCAGCTCTCTCTGGTTGCATCGGTCGCACCATTGTAGACATTCAATGAAATGCGTCCATCAGCCAACTGCACTACACTCATGCCGTTTGTTTGATCGCCATGCTTGTAGATGACCTGATCGGCATCACCATCAAGTGGGCGGAATACAACGAAGAGCGTCTTTTGATCGCCGCCATTGATCTCTGTCGTCGTGTTTGCCTCGAGATACTGACTCGAAACTGCCTCGAAGTCCATTGACCACTTGTCGTTGTAGTTCGCGCCAGTGTTAAGTGCCGGACGGCGACTGTTTGAGACGAGATTCTGAAGCTTGACGCCGCCCTTCATTGGTTCGAGCGTCTTGATCTTTTCTGCGTTACCATCAACACCACCGTCTTCGGCCTTCCAGCCGATCTCGACATCATTCCATGGCAATGGACCGTTGCTTCCGTAGACGAAGCGGCCGCTACCATAACCGTTGTCTTCAGCGTCATAGACAAACTTGGCAACGTCGAACTTTTCGAGATCTGAGAAGGCTCCATTGGTGACGCCGTAGATGCGACGATACGAAGTTGTTCCTGATGGATCGGAATCCCATTCAAAACGAACGTTCGTCACAGGGTCTACATTGCATGAGTTTCCATTCGGAATCTCTGCAAACTTCCCGGTGTTTGGAATCTGCAGAATGAGGTCACGGACCGACTTCGCTGTTGAACCAGTGAACTTGAACAGCACCGTGTCTGCACCTGCCCCGGTGTATGTGACCGTAGTTGGAGGCACAATGTCGCATCCTGTGTAGGACGGAACACCCGCCGAAGCAGTAGCACCACGAATCGCCAATTGCTTACTGACGGTGATGGTCGCGTTCCATGTGATGTTGCCAATGAGCCAAAGGTTCGCATTGCTGTTGCTATTGACCTTTGCCATCACCGTGCCAATGACCGACGATGCCGTACCATTCATGCCAAGGTTGTCCCACACGGATGTTGGCCAGTTGGTACCCCATGTGATCGTATTCGTGGTGCCATAGATGAAGTAGCGTCCAGTACCGAGCGTTGTCGTAGCCGTACCGTTGATGGTCAGCGACTTGCTCACGACTGGTGACTCATCAAAGACGCCGGCTGCAACTTCGATCGTATTCGAAGGATCTGCCACATCGATGGCCTTCTGAATCGTACGGAGCGGATTGACTGTCCGTCCATCTCCCGTGAGATCATTGCCCGTTGTTGCGACATGGATCGTGGATGGATAGATGATCGGTGTGACAGAGAGAACCGCTGTACATCCGTTCGCATCTGTGACGGTCAGTATGTAGTTCGTGCTGAATCCGTTATCGTCTGGCGTTGTGACCGGAATCGTGAAGGTTGTCACGACGTCATTCGCGTTCACCGTCTCCGAACCGAATCCAGGCATGTTGGCCGTAAGACGAGGCTTCTGCCATGCATACGTGTACTTGTTAGGTGTGGTCTGACGCGTGCCGCCTACGACTGTAGCTGTAAACGTGATTGACTCACCTGCATTGACAGGGCCGTTCGTCACGAGTGACGTGATCTCAAGGAGCGGCGGATTCAGGAGAGTAATGATCTGTGGATCCGAGTTACAACCGTTCACGTCCTGCACAATGACAGTGTAGGTTCCAGCTCCGAGACCTGTGAAGGTAAACGTCGGGTCACCACCAGGCGTCAGCGTACCACCCGTCAGCCATGTCGTGCCTCCATTGCTGGAGTACTTCAGGTTGCCGGTACCGCCTGTAGCGATGACCGTTACCGTTCCGTCTGAAGCACCGAAGCAGCTGACATCACGTCCGTTGTAGCGCGTTGCCGGCGTCTTGGTAACCGTCAGAATCACAGCCTGAGCAGGCGGAATCACTTCCACTGTGTTGGTGATTGCGCAGAGGTTGACGTCTGTCACCGTCACGCGATACGTACCGGCGTTGACGTTCGTGATGGATGCCAGAGTGGCATTCATCGCACCTGGGCTACCCCAGCTTGTACCATTGAACTTCTGCCACTGGTAAGTGTAAGGCGCTGTACCACCGCTAGCATTCGCTGCGATCGAACCGTCACTGCTGTTCGGGCACGTGAGCTGTGCACCGTTGTAGTTCGACGTAACAGCTGGCGCCGAAGCGATTGCTGGTGGTGCTATGATCGTCACGTTCGTTACAGCAGTTGAGCAGCTGTTAACGTCACGGATGCGAATCTGATAACCTCCGGCTGCAAGGTTCGAGAAGACGTTCGATGCTTGCCATGTCACTCCGTTATCTTTCGAGTATTGCTTGGTGCCTGTTCCACCCGCAGCCGTCACGGTGATCTCACCATCAACACTGTTGTGGCAACGAAGATCGCGGCCATTGTATTGCGTCTTTACAGCTGATGCAACCGTGAGTTCCACAGGAGCAACTATCTCAACAACTGTTGGCAGTGTTTGACAGTTGTTCGCATCACGGATCTTCATCTTGTAGGTACCAGCGGCAAGATTTGAAAAGACATTCGAAGCCTGCCAGTTGCTACCATTATCGAGAGAGTACTGCTTGGTACCCGTTCCACCGGCGGCCGTTACCGTGATCTCACCGTCCGTGCTGTTGTGACAGCTCAGGTCGGCACCGTTGTATGACTTCTTCACTGCCGAGGCAACCGTCAGCTGCGTCGGGGCAACGATCACAACCTGAGTGGCTGCCGTTTCGCAGTTGTTGGCATCCTTGATCTTGATCTGATATGTACCGGCGGCAAGGTTCGAGAACACCGCGCCTGACTGATACGTGCCGCCGTTGTTGATCGAGTACGTCTTGGCACCCGTTCCACCGGCGGACGTTACTGTGATCTCACCGTCCGTGCTGTTGTGACAGCTCAGGTCGGCACCGTTGTATGACTTCTTCACCGCAGAGGCAACCGTCAGCTGCGTCGGGGCAACGATCACAACCTGTGTGGCGGCCGTTACGCAGTTGTTGGCGTCCTTGATCCTGACGTTGTACGTGCCAGCTGCAAGATTCGAGAACACTGTGCCGGACTGATACGTGCCGCCGTTGTTGATCGAGTACGTCTTTGCACCCGTTCCACCGGCGGCCGTTACCGTGATCTCACCGTCTGTGCTGTTGTGACAGCTCAAGTCGGCACCGTTGTATGACTTCTTCACTGCCGAGGCAACCGTCAGCTGCGTCGGGGCAACGATCACAACCTGGGTCGTTGCAGATTCACAGTTGTTAGCGTCTTTGATCTTGACGTTGTATGTGCCAGCTGCAAGATTCGAGAACACTGTGCCTGGCTGATACGTGCCGCCGTTGTTGATCGAGTATGTCTTGGCACCCGTTCCACCGGCGGACGTTACCGTGATCTCACCGTCGGTGCTGTTGTGACAGCTCAGGTCGGCACCGTTGTATGACTTCTTCACCGCAGAGGCAACCGTCAGCTGAACTGGAGGGGTTATGACCACTGCCGTGAGTACCTTCTCACAGTCATTCGCGTCCTTCACCGTCGGCGTGTATGTGCCTGCGGCAAGGCCGTTGAAAATGTTGCTTGACTGATATGAACCACTGTTGAGCTTGTAGTTCCGTGTGCCGGTACCACCTGAAGCCGTGATAGTGATCTGGCCATCGGACAAACCTGGACAGCTGATTTGGGCACCATTGTAATCCGACGTTACCGCTCCACTTCCGCTGATCGGAGTTGGAGGCGTGATCGTCACATTGGCAAGAGTACGCTCGCAACCGTTGGCGTCCTTCACTGTAGGCGTGTAGGTGCCAGCACCTAGTCCGTTGAAGACGTTGCTGACCTGATAGCTTCCGGCACCAAGCTTATACTGCAGGGCACCGGTTCCACCCGAAGCAGTGACCGTGATTTGGCCGTCCGTGGAAGTTGGACATTTGATTTGGGCGCCGTTGTAATTCGATGTCACTGCACCGCTACCGTTGATCTGCGTTGGCTCCACGATGACCTGCGTACCAATGACGCGTTCACACGTTGGTGTCACTCCCTGAGCGATCAGGTACACATCATAAGTACCGGCGGCAAGCCCCGTGAAAGATGCCGATGCTTGTGGACCGACGTCTCCGACAGGACCACCGAGACGATCGATGCGGTAGTTATACGTTGGGGTGATCGCATTGATCACGCCACCAGCAGGGTTCGATACCGTGATCGTTCCATCGACGAGACTGAAACAGGTAATATTCGTCTTTGACGTGGTGCCTGTGAGCTGTGTTGGCTCAATGATGATCGCTGACTTGCTGCGAGTATTCTCCGAAGCCGTGGTCACCGTGACGGTGTACGTGCCGACGAAAAGATTTGCAATGTCCTCGGTTATGGCACCGTTCGACCACGCAAATGTTGCTCCGGCGAATGTGCCGCCAAGTGTGTTATTGATCGAGCCCGTTGCCGTGCCAAAACATGTGACGGGCGACGGTGTTAGCGTGATGGTAAATGCACGCACCGAACAACCGGCGTTGAGATCGAAGTTCGCGCCGTTTCCGCCCGTGTTCGTCGTGGCACGACGCCACCCGTTCGAACCATCATCAAGGGTTGCGCCACCGCTGATGCTCGACTCGATGTCGTCCTGCGACTTCGAGCCCCACCAGTTACAGGTCATCAGTGGGGAGTATCCAGTGCCCCGCCCGTTGATCAATGGTTTGTTACTACCGTCCTGCGGGTGCAGGATGTTGTTCGTAAAGCTTTGAGTACCGAACGATGTGCCCGAGATAGAGATCGCCGCATAACCGCTTCCGGATTTGCCGGAACCGGTGATCTGACAGTTATTGACGGAAGCAACCGGTAATGAGTTACCGACCGTCACACGATCCCGAATCCCAATACCGTTCTGACGCGAATCGATGATGTCGCAATTGGTGATCGACAGTGTGTTGATCGTATTACCGGTGAACGAAACACCATCGATTCCGGCATTCGTGATGGTGCTGTTACTGATCGTCACATCTGACAAGAGGCTCATACCTGAGAACTGAAGCGTCCCCTCAAACAGGTTCGCCCCCGAGCCTCCGATGGCGACAAGTCGGCAGGCATTACCAGCACCAAAGGTCAAAGCACGAATGAAGGGGGCTGATCCGGATGTCGGACGTCCAACCTTTGTTCCGTTGATCGTAAGGTCGCCGTTCTTGCCGATGTGTATTGCTCCGTTCGTCGGCACCGAAGAAAGTCCACTCGTTGGGTTGACTTCGATCAAACAGTTCGTGATGTTCGTGCTACCGGTGGCGCTCGACGTGACAAGCTGGGTCGCTGTGGTGCTTGTGACCTTCATTCCTGTGAGCGTGAAGTTCACAGCACCAATGGAAACCGTGATCGTACCATTCAACGTCGTCCACGGCGTAGCACGCGTGTAATCCGATGTGCTGACGGATGTGATTGAAACGCTCTTGTTTACGCTGACATTTTCTGTGAACGTGAAGAGTCCCGCCGTCACCGTGCCGCCAGATGCAACTGCTGTGACACCGTCCTGGATCCGGAAGTAACTGTTGCCACTACCGCTGATGGTCACAGGTCCATCTTGCGTACAGGCGCCTCCAACAGGAGTAAATCCGATTCCGGCCCCGTTGTTGTCGACTCCTCCGAAGTTGTATGGTCCTGCCTGAATCGCGCCACTAAGCAGCCCCATCACAGTCGCGACGGGAGCATTGAGACCGTAAGCGTTACAGCCTGCTGATAGCATCCCTGTGCCATCATTTTTGATGGCGTGACCCGCAATACCTGTAAATAGGTTTGTCTCTACGTTGATCGTCTTGCCCGCCAGAGCCCCGGTAACAATAACGCCGTTGGTCGTTGTTCCACCACTGACAATGTTATTGGCTGCGCGAAGCGATCCAGCTGTCGATACTCCGGCGGCGTCAATCTTCATCGCCCCTTCGGATGTTGTTCCTCCGGTGTTGACGCGAGTAAACTCATTCGAGGTGATGACCACGTTTTCGTGACTACCCGAGACGGTGACGGCCGAGGACGTGTAGTCCTCAAATGTTGTCTCGGTAAGAAAGAATGTGGTTAGTCCATTTGCAATGATCGCATTGGCAGCCGCACCACCGTTGTTGCCATCAAACTGACAACCGGAGATTGACAACTCCTCCCACCCCAGTCCAGTCGTGTTGACTGCATTGGCGGCCGAAAATTTACAGTTCGATACGACGACATTGGCACCCGTGCTGGCACCGTTAATCGTGCTCCCGGCTCCAAACGTCACACCGTCAACCACTAGGTCGGCGTCGGCAGCACCGAGCGTGATAGGCGTATTGAGCACCGTCGCTGCACCCCAGTTGGCAAACGCGGCACCTGCATTAGCACCGTTGATCGTAAGAGGTACGGTCGTTGTGGCACCGTCAAAGTTGCCCGCTCCGATATCAAGCGTCGTTACGCCGGCGACGGTAAGTGCCCCATTGGCCCCCCCAATGGTCAGCTTGGCGTTGGCCGCCGTCAAACCATCATTTGCGTTGTTACCACCATTTGCGGCAGTACGCACAAAGACCGTGACCTGAGCATTGGAGATGATAGCTCCAACTGCAATGATCGCGATCAAAAAAAGTGTCCGGATGCCTCTCATGGGATCCCCTCAATGAATTTTGAAACCGCAGTTCTTTTCTTCACGTGATAATGCCGTGCCGATGATGAACCGGAACGGTACATTGCTCGTCACAAACACCACAATTTAAACAATGCCTGTGGAAAATTTCGCACATACATTGGATTTTAGAATTTTGCCCCTCATTAAATATACGTAATTACACGCAATTTCTATCAATCAATCTGCGATGTCACTCGGTAAATGTTGCAGCACAGCCCCTTTCCTTATCGGGTTCGAAACCAATGGAATCTCCGTTGGTATCCGTGGCATCAAGATTCGTCGGGATGAAAGCCACCGCTCCGGAAAGGAGTCTTCTAACTGATTCGGATATCATCTTCGCATCAAGGGGCTTGTCCTTCTGCTTGTGAGGTACATTGAAGGCATTGCACGTGGCGTCCAGTGATGTCGGCGAGAGGTTCCTTATCGCCGCGCTACCGGCAGGGGTTTGCCTGAAGCTGTTGCGTTGAACGCCAATAGTTTTACCAGCAATTGTGCCGGACATGGATACTGATGTTGCACATGATGTAAAAAGTGAGTTCTCAATTGTGACTTCCTGTTCCAAACCGGAGGCGTCTATGCGTATCGCCGCATGCAGCTGGTCCTTGGTCGCATTGCAATTGGCAAACTCATTGTAGCTCAAGCGCAGGATCTGGCCTGTGCCCGAAACATCAATTGCGGACTTAGTAAAGTCCCTGAAGGTGTTCTCGCGAACCACCGTCACACCTACATCGCCCAATACAAGGGCAGTGGTAGCCGCGGCAGGCCCCGTCTTGGTTGCATCGACCTTCGCTTCAAAAGTGCTCGCCGTCAGAAAGAGTTCTGCCCATCCAGACTGGGAGGTGACGAGGGGTTTTGACCCGACGAACTTACAGTTATACATCGTGACGTTCGCATTCGGACATCGTCCACCAATCGGAACCACAGCGCCGAACTGTAAACCCACGATCGTCACCACTACACCCGGGGCGCCATCACTGAGCATCAATGGTGAGTTTACAATGGTTGGGGCCGACCAGTGCTCGAGCGCATTGTTTGCATTCGCCCCCTGCAGAAGCAGACTCTTGCTGATCGTTGCACCGGCAAAAGTTCCTTCACCGACATCAATGATGTCTTCACTATTGGCCGCTGCAACGGCCGCAGCAATTGTTCGCTTTGCCGTGCTTTCGGAGGTACCGTCGTTTGAGTCATTTCCGGAAGCACGCACAAACAACGTCGTCTGCCCCAACAGCATGTAGGGGGCGAACCAAGCGATGACGCTGCAGATATAGAGGCGGTAGATCATGGTAACGAGCACGTTGATTGCAGAACAAGTGGAGTGAAAGAAAACACCCGCAGACGATCTCCATCTGCGGGTGTTGTTGAATGCGAGATCGACATGGAGTCTATGGAAGACTCCGGACCTTATCGACGGATGACAACCGGCTGAGACATGTTCGTTCCTGCCGAACCAGTGACGTGAATCATATACATGCCATTTGCGACATTGCTCACATCCACCGAAAGCGGAAGAATGGTCTTGGCCACTACAGGCTCGTCAAAGATGGTCGAGATAACACGTCCAAGTCCATCGACGAGCTCCACCTTCAACCTACCGGCGTTGGCCGCTGCCACGGTGACGACAACTTCCGTCTCAGCCGGATTCGGGTAGATGTCAATCTCATCCGAGAAACCGACATCTCCACCGGCGATAACATCATCGTTCGGCGTCTCTCTTTCGAGACCGTTGCTAGGAGTGCTCGATGAGAGGTACTTGTTACGCAAGTAACAATAGACGGCGTCGCGTGTTGTCTTGGCAGCAGTGTTGTAGACGAGCACCTCTGCGATACGGCCTGAGGCACCCCCAAAATAATTGCCAAGTCCGGCTGTGTTGTTGTAATCATCCGGCGTTCCGTTTCCGGCAGTGCCCGCAACCTCGTCGCTCCAGCGGACAGATCCGTTCTTTGCTCCGAGGGAGATGTTGGTCGCAGACGAGAGTGCCGGCGAAGCAAGCGTCGTTGTGTTGAAGTCAGCTTCAAGCCACTTCGTCTCTCCGACTTGACCCCCATTGTTGTCGAGCGACATACCAACACGATTACCACTCACGCCGGACGCACCATCAAAGTAAATCTGACCGATGTAGTCCGTGCCGCGGTCGACAACAAACTCACGCGTCCGTGCATACTGTGTGCCACCGGTGGCCTTGCTGTAGATGCTCAGACGAACCAACTCAGTACTTGCTGCGCCTGAACCGACCAACGCAATCGACACACCATTTTCATGGTTACCGTGCTTGTAGAGGATCTGGACAACATCGGCGGCAATGTTGTCAGTTGGCGTCTTGAAAGCCACGAAGACCGACTTGGCGCCACCCGAGATCAGGTTAGCCGTCGCTGAAGCGGTCACGAAGTGGCCAGAGTTGAACGACAGTGCAGCGCGTCCTCCAAGTCCGTTGGCCGCATTCCGCCAAACTGGTCGTGAGGTGGATGGGCCTGGACGAAGCTGCAGTGTACCGAACATAGGCCACAACTGACCGATGCCGGCGCCGTCCGTGGCAGTACTGGCATCCTCGGCCTTCCAACCAATCTCAAGATTTGTGTACGGCAGCGGGCCTTGCTCGCCGTACGTCACGCGACCTGAGCCGTAGGCTGTTGAGTTATCTGCCACATCATTGACAAACTTCGCCACATCTGTCAGGACACCCACACTACGGTCGTCGTTCGTGATACCGAACAAGCGAGCGGTGGTCGTACCGTTGTTGTAGCGATAGATGACGTTGGAGACGTTCACATTTCCAGACGACTGCGACATGACCTCAAAGAACCTTCCGGTGTTCGTGCCATCGGTGCCCACCGTGAGGTCGAGATTACGCAACGTCTTTGTTGTGCTTCCCGTGAACAGCATCATCTTGGTCGAACCTGCCACAACAAGCAATGATGTTGGTGCGATGCCACAATTCTCCGAAGACAGGTTGGTGGGTGAACCCGTCAGTGTCAGCTGCTTCGAAATCGAGATTGGGCTACCAAGATTCCATGTTCCGGCCAACAGGCGCACCGTGCCGCCGGTACCGATGGTATCAACTGCAAACTGAATCGTTCCGCTGGTGTTGACGTACAGCGACGAGACCGAAAAACCTTCGAACGCCGCCGATGTAGTGCCGAGCACAAAGGCCTGGCCAACTGCGAAGGATGGTTCCAAAGACAACTGCGACAATCCGGAATACCGCGATCCAACAGCTGCTCCCGCATCATATGAATACCCAATTCGCTTGAATGCAAGTGGCTTGGTGATGATCGGACCGTCCGGCGCTTCGTTGATCAGAACCGGCGAAGGAGAGCCGGAGCTGTTCTGGAGAATATTGATCGTCTCATTGGCTGACGCAATATCAATAGCTTGCGTGATCGTTGACAGAGGGCGCTGGCTCGTGCCGGTACCATCGGCGTTGCTGCCGTTGATATTGTCAACATAGAGATCAACGGTTGAATAGACATTCGCAACTGTGCTGACTGCACCATTGTTTGCAGACGGACAGCTGTTCAAGTCAGTGATGTTCACCGCATAGGTGCCGGAGGCTAGATCAGGATCAACTCCGGTGATGCTGTAGATCATCGTATAGACCCCACTGCTATTTGTGGAGCTCACAAAGGTTGGATCAGCCGTGACACCGCTTGGCTTGGACGACCACGTTACGGTGTAATGCGGTTCGGTTGTCGACGGAGACGAATGCGTCTTCGGCGTTCCGCCTTGTGCAGTGATGGTGAAGGTCAGCGTGCCTCCGGTTCTGATGTACGGTGCTGTGGTGTTGGCATTATCAACCATCGAGTGTGTCACAGCTGTTGGCTGCGTCAGAATCTTCTGGTCAACATACGTCGTACATACAGGATTGTTTGTGACTGCATCGGCGATCACGAACACGTTGTACGTACCAATGGAAAGCCCCGTAAACAGAGGATTCGTTTGTGTCGGAATGGCTGCACCACCTGACTTGACGATCAGATAAGTGTAGGTGCGTGAGCCACGGCCACCGTGCGTGCCACCCGTACCGCCGATCACATCTATCGTTCCGTTTGTTCCGCCGAAGCACGTTGGATTCGAAGATGTAACGGGGCTCGTGGTTGTGACGGCCGAAGGTTCATAGACCTCAAGAGTTGAAGTAAGAACCGTCGTTGATGCCGGGTTTGTTGCTCCATCGGCAAGTGCCGTAACCGACACGGTGTAGGTTCCAGCCGTCAAGCCAGTGAATGAACCCGAGGCTTGCGGTCCGACGGTTGATCCTCCCGAGCGGCTGACCGTGTATTGGAAATCACGCGGCGAGGACGTCTCGGCATGTGTACCACCGGCTGCGCCCGTCACGGAGATGGCACCATCGATGGTTCCATTGCACGAGATATTCGTCGAAGCAACCGAGGCGCTGACAACACTTGGTTCGAAAATCGTCTGCGAGGTAACCTGCGTCGTACAGGCCGGCGTCGACCCCGAAGCCGCAGCGATCACGAACGTTGTATACGTCCCGGCACCTAGACCCGTAAACGAGCCCGATGACTGAGGTCCAGTTGTGGTTGTGCCGTCCTTCACGATGTAATAGCTGAACGTACGTGAAGTCGCATCCGTATGGGTGCCGCCAGTTGCCCCGGTAAAGGAAATCTGAGCGTCAGAAAGCCCATTTTTCGAGATGTTAACCTTTGACGTTGTGGACGCTATTGTCGTTGGCTCATAGATGATCTGCGTAGATACCAGCGCCTGGCAAGCTGGCGTATTGCCGGATGCGAGTGCCGTGACGTATACGTCGTAGGTACCTGCACCGAGACCCGTGAACGAACCGGACACCTGAGGACCTGTTGTGGTTGTGCCATTCTTCACGATTGAGTACCGGTAGTCACGAACAGGCACTAGCAGACTGGTACCACCCGTCGCCCCCGAGACATCAATTGAACCATTGACAGATCCGTTGCATGTGATGTTTGTCTTTGTTACAGTCGCTGTGATGGCGTCGCCCGGACCGTCAACCTGGATGATTCCAATCTCGCGAGAGCATGACGGTGACACACCATCGGCAATGATTGTAATGTAGTAGAGGTTTGCAGGCAGCGAAGCGAACTGCGTAGAGGTTTGCGCCGCACGAACAAGTGTGTTGCCATCATTCTTCAGCGAGAACTTATACGACTGCGTTGGCAGTTCGGGATGTGTTCCACCTGAAGGATTGATCACATTGATCACACCATCAGCCTGACCGTTACATGACGCATGTGTGACTGATGTGCTAAAGGTCAGTTGTGATGGACGATAGATCACGTCCGTGCCACCTGCACTATTGCCGATCGTAACAACACATGTAGGCTGTGCCTTGTCGCGCAGATAAACGGTATAGGTTCCCTCGGACAGTCCTGAGAACACCTTGGCCGTAGCCGTTGACACGTCGAACCATGTCGAGTTATTGATCGACGTTTCGTACGTGCCATAGCCCCCTGCCGGCGAGCTTACCGTGATTGTGCCGTCGGTAGCGCTGAAGCAGGTGATATGCGTCTTAACAACACTGGCAGAAAGTTGTGCCGTAGGCACGGTCACGGTGATGGCACTCGTTGCTGCCTGGCAATCAACACCGTTAAGCGACGCATTTGCCACCCGACGATAGTACGTCGTTGCTGTCAGGTTCGATGTCACATCATACGTCACGGCCGTCGCGCCGCTGATCGAGGTCCACGTCGAGCCATTACCGGAAGACTGCCATTGGTAGGTGATCGTTCCATCACCCGACGCAGCAGCGATACTGGTGAACGGCGCCGGATCTGAATTGTAGCAGATCGTCTGATCCGAACCAACGCTTCCAGCAGACAGGTTGATCACTGTCACCGTCAACGATGCCGTTGGCACCGATTCGCAGGCAACACTGTTTTGCGTGCTGATCGTGGTGCGGCGATAATGGGTCGTGGTCGTCAGACCTGCCGGCACGTCATACGTCGATGCCG
>JBEAYU010000016.1:0-92887 GCA_041170435.1 Bacteroidota bacterium | reverse complement strand
GTCACCGTCAACGATGCCGTTGGCACCGATTCGCAGGCAACACTGTTTTGCGTGCTGATCGTGGTGCGGCGATAATGGGTCGTGGTCGTCAGACCTGCCGGCACGTCATACGTCGATGCCGCTTCACCGCTGATCGTTGTCCAGTCGGTACCGTTGGTCGATGACTCCCAGCGATACGTGATCGTTCCCGATCCCGTTCCGTCGGTTGTGCTCGTGAATGCTGCCGGATTGCCGCCGTTGCAGATCGTCTGGGCAGCGGCGATCACGCCGGCCGTTGGAACGCTCTGCACCGTCACCGTCAACGATGCTGTTGGCACTGATTCGCAGACATTGCCATTGAGTGTGCTGATCGTGGTGCGGCGATAATGGGTCGTGGTCGTCAGACCTGCCGGCACGTCATACGTCGATGCCGTTTGACCGCTGATCGTTGTCCAGTCGGTGCCGTTGGTTGATGACTCCCAGCGATACGTGATCGTTCCTGTTCCATCGCCGTTGGTTGTGCTCGTGAATGCTGCCGGATTGCCGCCGTTGCATATCGTCTGTGCTCCGGCGATCACGCCGGCCGTCACCGGTCCTTGAACCGTGACCCTGATCATATCTGTGACCTTCGTACATGGCACACCGTTAAGTGTGCTGGTTACACGGCGGCGGAAGTACATTGACGCGCCCATTGAACCAGGCGAATACGTGGCTCCGTTTGCAAATGGAATGTTGGACCAATCGCCATCAAGACCGCTTCCACTGGTCTGCCAGCCGTACGTGAGGTCGCCATCTCCTGTGGCCGAAGTTGCATTGCCAAGTTGTGCGGCAGTTGCGCCGTTGCAGATCGTCTGCTCTCCATTGATGCTGCCTGCCGTGAGGTTGTTCACCGTCACCGTCACCACATTCGACACCGCCATGCAGGCCACGGTATTGAGCGTACTCGTCGCAATACGACGGTACTGTGCGTCGGCTGTCAGTGTGCCCTGGTCATACGTTGCCGACTCGGCACCGCTGATGTTCGACCAGCTTGCTGTCGGGAACGTGGTGTTCTGCTGCCACTGATACGTGATCGTTCCATCGCCCGCGGCGGCCACCGAGCCAAAGCCTGTCGGATCCCCACCCTCGCAGATCGTCTGATCGGCAGAGATCGAGCCGGCATCCAGATTGTTAACCGTCACCGTCACCACGTTCGACACGGCGGAGCAGGCAATGCTATTCAGCGTGCTCGTCGCGATACGACGATACTGTGCGTCAGCTGTCAGTGTGCCCTGGTCATACGTTTCCGACGTCGCACCGCTGATGTTCGACCAGCTTGCTGTCGGGAATGAGGTGTTCTGTTGCCACTGGTAGGTGATCGGGCTATCGCCCGAGGCTGCCGTCGAACCAAATGCCGCTGGGTCGCCGCCGGAGCAGATCGTCTGATCACCAGTTATTGATCCAGCCGTCAGGTTGTTCACCGTTACCGTTACCACGTTTGATACGGCTGAACAGGCGACTGTGTTGAGCGTGCTCGTGGTGATGCGACGGTATTGCGCGTCGGCTGTCAATGCACCTTCATCGAATGTCGCGTCAGTTGCACCACTGATGCTCGACCAGCTCGGCGTTGGGAAGGATGTGCTCACTTGCCATTGGTACGTGAGTGTTCCTGCACCGCTTGCAGCCGTCTGCACTGTAAATGCAGCTGCGTTATCGCCAGAGCAGATCGTCTGATCGGATCCGATAACTCCGGCAGTGACGGTGTTCAGCGTCACGATCGCGCTGCCAGTGCGGTCAGCTTCGAGCGCAGAACAGCCGTTAGCGTCCGTTACCGATGTCACAGTGTAGGTAGTCGTAGCACTTGGGGCGACTGTGACTGTGTGTGGACTGGAGGGGGCGGTTTGGGAAGCCCCGTCATTGATCTTGAATGTGAATGGCGCAAAACCATTAAAAGCAATCGTCAGATCGGTCGAACCACCAGTACAGATCGTTGTCGTTCCCGTGATGTTCGATGTAACCGCGGCCGGTCGCGTGACCTCGTACGTTGTGCCGATCTTCGTTTCGCACGCCGGGTTGACAGAAGTTCCGTTTGTCGTCGCAAGTGCCGTGACGTAGACTTCGTACACACCGACGTCCAGTCCTGTGAACGCACTCGTGGTTGACGGTGCACGTACGACCGTACCTGTCCCAGACTGCTTCAAACTGTAGTGGAACGTGCGGCTGCCACCAGCAATATCTGCATGAGTGCCCCCAGCGGCGTTGCTAACAGTGATCGTGCCGTCTGTCGCCGTAAAACATGTGATGTTCGTCTTGTTTACATCAGCCGTAATGACCGTAGGGTTATAGACGTCGTCCGACTTCGAGCGGATGTTACCGGTGGTCGACGTAATGGTCACTGAGTATGCATTGGCAGAAAGACCGCTGATCGAGCTTGTCGTTGCCGAGTTTGACCAAAGGTAGCTTTGAACACTGCCCGCGCTGATGCTCGCTGCTATCGATCCGTCATTCGAGTTGTTGCAACTGATGTTCGTGGTGTTCAAGGTGATGTTGAATGACCGAACACTGCAGGTTCCGGTGGCTTCAAAACCATTGATGCCAGATCCCGTGCGACTATTTCCACTGCTGCTCAGCCATCCGGTTGAGCCGTTATCGTAATGGGTAATCCCCACTCCACCAAGACGCGTCAGAATGACGTCCTCAGAGATGTTACCCCACCAGTTGCAAGTGGCCGTGGCAACGTACGTGCTGCGACCATTAATGAAGGCCAGTGAAGATCCGTGCTGTGTACCAAGCAGGTTGTTCGTGTAGAAAACATTTTCGCCGCTGGTCGTCTGAGAGCCGATGTTGATGGCTGCAAAACTGCTCGAGCCATTCGACTTGCCGG
Source organism: Bacteroidota bacterium (assembly GCA_041170435.1). Lineage (GTDB taxonomy): Bacteria > Bacteroidota > Ignavibacteria > Kapaibacteriales > Kapaibacteriaceae > UBA10438. The sequence goes on along the minus strand of JBEAYU010000016.1, from coordinate 90,045 downwards.
AGTTCGTGATCAGGTTGTTTTGAATATTGGCAACATTTGCGCCAACCGAAGCGCCATTGCGGATGGCGACTCCGTTTTCTTGCGACTGATCAATGGTGTTGTAGATGATGTTGAGTGTGCGGGCATAGTTCCCTGTCACAGCGACGCCATCAACACCAGCGTTTTCAATGTAGTTGTTGCGGATGTACACATTCGACAGTGCGCTCAAACCGCTGATCTGTACAGTACCGTACAAGTTGTTGTTAACGATGTTCACCTCACGACATCCATTTCCGGATGCGAAGGTGATCGCGCGAGCGAACTTGTCAGAACCCGGACGGGTGACGTGACAGTTCTCAACGATAAGATCTCCGGCGCGAACCGAGTGAATCACACCGTTCGACGGCACGGAGGTCAGTGTCGTTCCACTCGAAACATCAAAGTAACAATTGCGAAGCAAAGTGAACTTCGATGCGTTGGACGTAAGAAGGTTTACGTTTGTAGAGCCCGACGAGGACGGGCGGCGGAACTTGAGACCCTTGATCAATACGGTATCGGCGGCGGAGGTAATGGTCACCGTGCCCGTTATGTCAACCCAGCTCGTCCGCGTACGACCATCTGTAGCTGTATCAAGGGCCTTGTCTGCCCATGCTGGCTGATCCGTGTACGCGAAGAGGTACAGCCTCTTGTTGATCGAAAGGTTCTCATTATATACGTCCCGGCCTATGCGCACTGTTGCACCGGAAGCCGATGCCGTAATTGCCTCGCTGATGGTGAAGTAACTTGTACCAGCTCCCTCGGTTGTGGACGAACGCACCGGTCCGTCGGCTGCACACTGCTCTGCCACGACAGGGTCGAATCCGACTGTGGCAGGGAACTGATCGGTTCCGGCAAAGTTATATGGTAGAGCCGTGATGGATCCGTCGATGAGTCCTCGCACGGTTGATGCCGCGGCACTCGTGCCATATGCATTGCACGACGCCACAAGAGCGCCGGTTCCGGTAAGTCGCTTGATGGCATGGAAACCGACGACCGTGTTGCTGAACATGTTATAACGAGCTACCATCAACGACGTAAGAGTGCCGCTGCTGACCAAGCCATTCTTGTTCGCGTCAAAACGGTTGTTCAGAATGTCTGCGACGGCGCCGGCGGCAGTGGAACCTTCATACGATACTGCTGCCAGATTCGCACCACCCGAAGAATTGTTGCCGATGAAGTCGTTGTTCTTGATCGTGACGCTGGCATTGGCACCATTGACGATCACGGCTGTCTGCGTGTAATCACGGATTGTGTTCTCAGTTACGCTCAGGATGTCGAGCCCCGTGGCCACGATCGCATTAGCAATAGGAGCTACTCCTCCGTCAATATCGCCGTCGAAAGATGAGGCCGAGATCAACAACTCGTTCCAATTGGCTGCGGTAGCCGTGATTGCTCCTGCCTCGTCGAACTTGGAGTTACTGATCGTCACGATCGCCTCAGTACCGGTGACGGAGACCGGCACAACGCCCCCTGACCACCGTACTCCCTCGATCGTCAACGTCTTGTCGTTGCCCGTAAGAGTGATCTGTCCAAGGTTTGTGGCGGCCTGCGTAAAGCCGGCAAATCCGGCATTGCTGCCGGAGATTGTCACACTCACGGCAATGTTGGCCCCGGCGAAGGTACCGGCACCGATGTCAATGACATCCCCGTCGGCCAACGCCGTGATATCAGCGATCTCGCGGAAGGCATTGTTTGCAGCAAGACCGGTGTTGCCAGCTGCACCGTTTGCACGCACGTACCATGTGGTCTGTGCAGAAAGTGACATGGCTGCGAGCAGTATGCCGCAGACCATGAAAAGGGTACGAAACATCGCCATGACGCGATCCTTGCGTTGAGATGAGAACATTATTTGTCGAGAATTGGGACACCCCTCCCCAGGGGTTGGGTGACAAAGATAGGGTTCATGTGGAAAAGTGCAACCCAAACCAACGAAGTTTTTCAACTCATCATGGATGAGATTGATTTACTACGTGAGTATTTGTACGGATATCACTCCAAAACCCCTTTAGTGCCATGCGCCACCGGAGTACACGAATGTCTGGCTGGACAGAATGGCAACAGTTCTTCCGTTTGCAATCGCGGTCGGGATGTTGTCAATATTGACTGTAATCACTTCCGCGGCGTCTTCGTTGATAACGACGATAATCCTGCCTTCTGTGCCGGCAGGTAGAGTGAGCAGTCTTGCCGCATTTCCACCGTCGTCTTGGAACACCACAACATTGTAATGTTCATTCCCGGCAGCCAGCATATCTAGGTCAGCATTCGTGACCTTCACCGTCGTCAGGAGCTTTCCTTCAACGGCAACCTCAGATCCTGAGTTACCTACTGTCACTTTGCCTGTGCTCGTACCGGTATTGATGTTCGTTGGCTGGTTGTTATCGACGTTTACCTTCACGCCACCCGAACCAGAGTTTAGAGAGCTCGTGCTGGTTCCATCGGTGCTGCCAAGACCGAGGGTCTTGTTGCCAGTACCTGTGGCAATATTGATTGTTTGAGCGGCGCTACCACCAATCGTAACCCCAGCCGTGCTCGTGCCGGTATTGATGTTGGTGGCGTTGTTGACGTCGGCATTGATCGATGTCGTGCCCGTGATGGTGGTTGTTCCATCCGAGCGACCGATGCTGACTGCGCCGGAGGCCGAACCAGTTCCAATATTCACCGGACCTGTACTCGTACCGGTGTTGATGTTCGTTGGCTGGTTGTTATCGACGTTTACCTTCACGCCACCCGAGCCGGAGTTGAGCGAGGTCGTGCTTGTTGAGTTGGTACTTCCGATGCTGACTGTCTTTGCAGCAGCACCGGTACCGATGTCGATTGTTTGAGCAGCGCTTCCGCCAATCGTCACCCCACCTGTACTCGTACCGGTGTTGATATTCGTCGGCTGATTGTTATCAACGTTCACCTTCACGCCACCAGAGCCGGAGTTGAGCGAGGTCGTGCTTGCCCCATCGGTACTGCCAAGACCGAGCGTCTTGTTTCCAGTACCAGCAGCGATATCGATCGTTTGCGCCGCGCTTCCACCGATCGTCACGGCTCCCGTACTCGTACCGGTGTTGATATTCGTCGGCTGGTTGTTATCAACGTTCACCTTCACGCCACCGGAGCCGGAATTGAGCGAGGTTGTGCTCGTTGTGTTGGTACTACCGATGTTGACTGTCTTTGCAGCAGCACCGGTACCGATGTCGATTGTTTGAGCAGCGCTTCCGCCAATCGTCACCCCACCTGTACTCGTACCGGTGTTGATATTTGTTTCAAAGTTGTGGTTGGCGTTCAACCAAATTGTTCCGCCATAAATGTCAGCACCCTTCACGGCTGAGAGTAAACCTGTTTCTGAAATGCGCATCCGTTCAACATTGTCAGTCCGGAACACAAGTGGCTGTGCATCTGTTGTGCCGATGAAGTTCGTTGCTGCGCTGGTACCCGAGTTCCCCAGCAACGTCCAGGCTGAACCGGCAAGAAGGTTGACTTGCGTGATACGCGAAACCTGGTTGCTGCCATTGATTAGCAATACGTCGTCGGTTGTGCCTGTAGGCAAACCCGAGATCACCAGTCGTCCAGTGGTGCTGTTTGTGGCGATCGTGGTCGTGCCCGACGTCGATGCATTGCCGATCGTCGTGTTGCCGCTACCCGTAGTGTTGATGGTAGTAGTCCCAAGCATCGCGATCGACGTTCCGGTATTTCCAATGCTTACGGCTCCGGTGCTTGTTCCGGTGTTGATGTTCGTTGGCTGGTTGTTGTTGTTGTTTATTCTGACTCCACCAGAGCCGGAATTGATCGAAGTTGTGCTCGTTGTGTTGGTACTTCCGAGGCTAACCGTCTTTGCTGCAGCTCCTGTGCCGATATCAATCGTTTGAGCAGCCGAACCCCCAACAGTGATCGCTCCAGTGCTTGTGCCAGTTCCGATGTTTACAGCAAAGTTAGAGCTGTTGTTTAGCGATACCGCTCCGCCACTGACCGCCAGTTTGTTGGTAGCGTCTGCATCTTGTCCAATACCTACATTGGCGGTCGCTATTGACAAGACACGAACACCACTCTGTACGAACTCAATATCATCGTCGGCATCATTTGATGTACCAAATTGCAGCTTCGTGTTCTCACCAGATTCGGCATAGTACCTAATCCAAGCATCATCACTGCCGCCCCCGCCCGGATTGTCGGGCCACGTTATGCCCGATGTGGCCGAGCTCCCAACAGACGGGATGATTTCGCCACCGAACACCTGAAACATTCCGGCAGGTGAGCTAGCTCCAACACCAATTCCTACTCGGCCCGCACTCGTAATGCGCATCCGTTCGCTACCACCCGTAGAAGCGATTATCGCTCCTGTCGAACTTGCAGTCAGAGCCAAGTTTCCGGTACCGGATTGTATTGTAGTCGTGCTCGCACCGGTTGTACTACCCAGAGTTACAGTCTTTACTGCCGCACCGTTTCCGATACCAATGGTCTGTGCGCCAGTGCCATTCGCAATACTTACCGCTCCAGTGCTTGTGCCAGTATTGATGTTTACCGCCGAGGTGGCTGAAAGTGAGGCCGTGCCGGTGGTTGCATCGGCATTGAATGTCACAACACCAACACCATTGTCAGACGTAATCTCAACTACCTTGGAGGATGGGTAAATCGCAATCTGGCCCGTCCAGGCCGTTCCGTCAAACAGTCTAAAAGTTGCGTCACTCCCCGCGTCAAGGGTGAGGAAAGAGTTCGCACCACCGACGTCCGTATCGGTTAACTGAACCGAGCCGTCTGCCTCGATTGACACTTTGCCACCATTTCCAGCATTGACCGTCTTGAGAACAACGTCACCACCGGACGAGTTCGAGAGAGTGGCGTCCGCATCAAGAAGCAACGAAGATGACTCAGTCGCACCGACATTCGTACCGATGAGGGTCAGCGAGCCGCCATTTCGTCTGATTTCGTCTTCCTGAAGAACAAGATTTGCTGCTCCATTTTGGGTGTTGATTGTTAGGAGATCCGAGGCGTCACCATCGCCTATAGAAGTTGCACCTTGTAACGTAGTCGTTCCGATCACGAGGAGATCTTCCCCTACAGTTAGGTCTTTACTGACCGACATGCTTCCATCGGTCGAGGCGAGAGTCACAATGCCATCCGAGTTAGGGAATGTAATCGTGCGATCAGCAGTTGGATTTGTAATGATCAGGGTGAGCTCATTTGCATCCGCCGTTGAACCTTCAAACACTACGGATGTCGAAGAAATGACACCGTTGATTGCGATTTGATCACTCGCATCTGAACCGAGGGTCACATTCCCATTCGCAGTCAACGCAGCATTGGTGGTCAGACTCAGTGCCGCAGTGATACCATCCCCCGCATCAATGGTCAACGCATTGGTCGATGCGTCAATATTGAAATAGGCAGTGCCCGTACCGGCGCTGTATCCAATGAGGAGTTCCGAGGCCCCGTAGGCAGTTCCAATATGAAGTGATGACGGTCCAATGAAGATGTCTCGCCAACGAACGGCATTCGAACCGAGGTTGTATGTATCGTGGGCCGACGATATGACATTACCGAGAATCACAACATCGCCACCAGCATCACTTATCACACCTGCACTCGAGATATTCAAACCTGTTGACGCAAGCGAAAAAGTTGTGGTTGCATTCCCAATCGTGGTGGTGTTCGTTCCAAGCGTACTGATATCAACGGCATCGAACGTCAGCTGGTATGAGGTGCCCGTACCTGGGATATAATTCATTGCCATGCTGCCCTTCGTAGCCCCAAGATCTTCAAGTCGAATTTCGACATTGGTAGGATCGAAGTACATCAATGAATTTTCTGGTCCGCCATCTGCACCGATCGTAGCGTTAGTGAACCCCTGGATGCTTACACCCCCCTGCGGAGCTGTGAGGTCGATTGAGCCGTTGCTTGCCGTAACTTCAAAATCAGCATTGACAAGAACTTGTCCGGTCGTTGCCTGCAGAGTTAACGTGTTCGACGCAGCATCGACGACTGTGTTTTTCGTGAGGGTTCCACCAAGTTCTACGGTGTTGGTTCCAGTTTCGGTCAATCCATTGGTAAACTGGTAGATATCCAAAGGGGCTTTCCACTCCATTGTGCCAGCAACAGCCCCGTTGGCCAATATGTAATTGGCTGTAGGCGCAGACGAAGGCATCGTCAATGTGTAGCTGGCTCCAGGATTGGCTTGAAGCGTCAAGGAGCCCCCTGTCGGATACGCCGAGTTCAAGATCATCCGTGTGCCGGTTAAGGGGCGATACGTCTGAGCCATGACCGACGACCCGATGCAGGCAAGGGTTGCCAAGGCAATGAGAACGCGCTTCATGTTTGTAGCCTTCAAGATTGATGTCGTGTTCATTTCAAGTTCCCCTACTCTCTTAGTTCACCGACAGGACGCGCCAGCCACCTGAGGTTTGATCGTACATCAACGTCACAGAACCATCTGCAGCAAGAACGACGTCTGCATTGCCAGGAAGGATGAATCCGGCATTTGCGGTGCCCGAATTGTTATCCTTCAATGTAATGGCGTTGGCACCCGTGTTTACGAGAACAATTATGCGCCCCGTTGTTAAGCCAGTTGGACTCAAGCCATTGAGGTCAACATTTGCTGTCGACGAGACTCTCAGAACAGTGGCATCAGTTGGGATCGTCACATTGTCCTGATTTCCAGTCCACGCAGCCGGTGAGTTTACATCGTAGACAACGGCGCTGTTTGGATTACTCCATGCCAGTGTGAGCGGATTCGTTGTTGTCGTTGCTTTTAGATAGTTGTTTTTGGCTGTGGGCGCAGACGTGGGCAGTGTATACTGCAGGTTGTCTGTCTGTGCTCCAGCCTTGAACGATGAGTAGTGCGCCGTCCCATCATTATCCTCAAAACGAAGTTCGCTCGCCGACTTCAAAGTCGTTGTACCCGTGATAGTTACTGAACCATCCGTGTTACCAATGTTCGTCGATGAGGTGCCAGTAGTGTTGATCGATGTGTTGCCGCTTGTAGAGGTAAGCGAAATCGACTTGCCGTCTACCGTGATGGCATCACCGGCATTGATGTCGACATCACCGGCGGCGTTTGTGGCGTTCACCACCACGCTGCCTGTGGCCGAGTTGGCATTCAGTGTCAGCGCGCCTGCCGTGGCGTTCACCGTGGCGCCCGTGGCACCCGTGGCTGTCAGCGTGCTGCCAGCTGTAAGTGTTACCGTGCTGGATGAACGGGCACTGAAGGCGCCCGCAGTCGCACTTCCGATTGTTGTTGCCTTGTTGCCAGCAATATTGATGTTCGTCGTGCCTCTGGCGAACAGTCCCAGAGCTTTCACCTCGAGGAGAGCTTCATTGACACCGCCGTCAGTTGCATTCAGCGAAAGCATCGTTTCACCCGGGTCTAGGGCGAAGTTTATCTGAGCGTTCGACACGTTGTCTTCATAGCTAAGCAGAGCACCTGCCGAGGACATATTCAGACGTGTCCCGATGTTGTCACCAGAGGTCACCTCGAACGTTCCTGAATTCCGCGTGTCAACGGTAACATTGCCGAGCATCGAAATGGATGCAGACGCTGATGTTCCTGCAACAAGCGCTACGCCATAGTTAGCGGAATTCGGAGCCCCCTCAATTGTCAGCGGGAATGCCGTACCGGAGTTAGCCGTGAAATAAAGATTCTGTGGACCAACGTTGATATACCGGTTCGTGGTAAGGGCGTTTGAAGTTGCATTCGGCGAACCAAGACGAATGTATCCGAGAGAACTCTCGTTATACGTAATGCCATTGTCCGCTTGGATAAGGTCGGCCAGACTTCGGCGCTTGACGACGTTTGCCGGCGAGGCCCCGATCATCAGGACGTCATCGGCGAGAGAACCATTATTAAGCCCCTTGATTGTCATCGATCCATTCACACCAGCATTCGATACGTCGATTGTCAGATTGTCACCATTACCGTCACCGATCGTCGTACTCTTCTTTACATTCAGCGTACCGTTGATGAGCGTGTTGCCGATTACGTCGATCTGAGTTGGCTTAATAGAGATCGACGTGAATGCTGGCATCGAGAAGTCGTTTGACTCAAGCAAGATCTCATTAGCACCATCATCGAGTGTAATCGTCTGTTCACTGCCAGTGGACTGGAGAGACGCCGTGTTGGAGTTCATGACGAACTGAATGTTGGTCGGACCGGATCCGGCCGTCATTGTCAGGATGTTCGCCGCGACATTGACATTACCCGTTCCACTACCAATGGAAGTGACGGCAGACCCGCTCGTGTTGATTCGAGCGGGACCAGTAATCGAGACGAACCCAGACCCAGCCGAGTTAAGTGCTACCCCATAGTTAGTACCACCTGCTCCGGCCTCAAACGTTGCCAGCGTGGTACTTCCACCGTTCGTCGTGAACGTAAGATCGTTGTTATTAAGATTCAGGAAACGGTCTCCCAAAAGCGGGTTGCCCGTGTTAGAGGAGGAACCCAAGCGCATGCGACCATTCGAAGCTTCATTGTAGGTGATGCCTCCCTCTGCACCAATCAGATCTGCCATTGAGCGGCGCTTGACCGAATTGTCTGGTGAGGGGGCGATCAGAAGCACATCGTCCGTGAACGTTCCAGTGCTCGGCAACCCTGCTACCGTCATCGATTGACCCGTGACGTCAACTACGGTCTTACCATTGATAGTGATCTGGTCAGTAGTGGAGTTGTTTCCAAGAATTGCATTGCCATCCACAGTAAGATTAGCTGTGGTGGTAAAGTTGCCGGTCCCATCGAGTGTTGCACCGGAGGATGCCACCCACTTGCCGGTGGCGTTGTTGTATCTCAGCAGAGCATTCGATGTGCCAGCTGGCAGGTCAAAGCGGAGTTCGCCACCAGCATTGGTGATGACGATCCCACCGAGTCCCGTTGGTGTCAGCTGCTCATACGAGCCCCCTGTCGTTCCGAGGATAAGCTTGCCGACGTTCATGTTGAGCGTCTCTACAAGTCCATTGGAATTCGAAACGAGGACTCGATTCGGCTCAAGGGTCGCGTTAGGCGAAATGAGCAAGAATCCGCTTGCATCGGGCAAACCATAGGTCCGCGGAGCGGTCAGCAGTGGGACCTGAAGCGTACCTGTATACGACGCGTTCACATTTTGACCTCGCAGGATCAGACTTCGAGTACCGATGTCTTGTCCATGCGCGGTAAAAGCGGCGACCGCAGATACAGCAATCACCAATGGAAGAAGGAATCGCTTCATAGTCGTATGACCTTGTGTTTTCATTTTCTTCATGTCAGTGTCCCCCCGGAGCTTCAACTTCTTCATGATCATTGATTAATGACCATCACGTTCACAACAACCGACTCACCAGTAAGAATTGGCTGTGAGAAGTACACATCAATTGCACCAGGGATGACGTTGCCACCACCGTCCTTTGGTCGCTTGATCTGGTAAGAAAGGATACCTGGCCCGGTATAGTCTTCCAGCGTAATGATGACCACCGAATTGGCGGCTACTTGAGAGTTGGTGATCGTGTATTTGAAGCTTGCGTCGCCGGTGATCTTAACCCGTTCCGCATACTTGTTGGAGGCGGCCGCTGAGTTCAGACGTTCCGCTCCTGCCCCCTTAACTTGACCTGTCACTGTCAGGTTGTTGTTAATGGTCGTTGCGCCATTTATCGTGGTGGCGTTCGATACAAGCAGCGCGTCATCAATGAAGACGGCACCGCCATTGTCAGAACCAGCATCAGTGATGGTTCCGGCAGTCGAGACATTCAAGTGTGATGACGCGATCGAGAAGTTGCCACTGGTGTTGATGGCTACAGCGTCCGCGTCTCCATTGCCAATGTTGGCAGCACCATTGAGTGCGGTCGCACCTGAAACATTCATATTGTCATTGATCTCAACGTCACCGGCTGCATCGCTGATCACACCAACCGAGCTAATGTTGAGATTGTTAGACGTAAGAGTGAATGCACCGGTGGCATTGCCGATAGAGGTGGAGCCATCTCCGCCGGCCGTATTGATCTGCGTGTTTCCGGCAATAATCGTCGGCCCTATCACGCGGAAACTCGCCGGAGATGTCACCACGACTTCGCCGTCATTGAGACGGAACATCGAACGTGTTGTTCCTGCGTCGTTGTACGTAAAGTCGAGCGTAAAGTCCGATGCATTCACAAAACGATTCTGGGTAAGGGGCACTCCAGCATTCGTTGAAGAACCGAGTTGATACTTGCCGGAGGTATAACTCACACCCTGATCAGCGGTACCTGACAGTGTCGTCTTGCGAACCTCGCCGGTTGAGGTGAGCGTCATCATCTGCGTCGGGACTGCATCTGGGTCGATGTTTTGCAGCACCAAGTCTCCACCAGGATTCAACGTGATGTTGTTCGACCCGCTGGATGCGATCGAAACAGCACCGCCGTTTGTGGAATTACCTACGGTGGTTGTGCCGGTACCTGTCGAGTTCACAAGTGTATTTCCTGTCATCGTCGTAGCACCGGTGATCGACGTAGCTGCCGTGATGACCACATTGTCTGCCGTCGAGTTGTCCCCAAGGTTCGTTGAGCCGCCAATCGTTGCGTTGCCTGTTACCGTGGCATTCATCGCGATTTCCAGGCTTCCGTTGGTGGTCACCTTGTTGCCGGCACCCGTGTTGATCGCAATGTCCGAGCCCGTGCGTGTAAGACCCGTCTCGGCCAGTGTAAGGTCCGTGCCGGCAGCTGTGTTGACGGTGATCACATCACCGTCTCCATTGCCGATGGCCGTATTGCCGTTCAGGGCGGAAGCGCCATTCAATGTTGTTGTTCCGTTCACCGTGGTGTTGCCCGTCACCGTTGCATTCACCGCGACTTCTAGGCTTCCGTTGGTGGTCACCTTGTTACCGGCACCGGTGTTGATCGCAATGTCCGAGCCCGTGCGTGTCAGCCCCGTCTCGGCAAGCACGAGGTTGGTCCCGGCCGCGGTATTGACAGTGATCACATCACCATCACCGTTGCCGATGTTGGTATTGCCGTTCAAGTTCGCGGTACCATCGACGACTGATGTTCCGGTGACCGTTACAATGCCATTCTTGGCATTGAGCATCGTTCTTGTCGTTGCGCCATCCAACCATGTGAATGATAGGCCACTAGCACCTTGGTTGATGAATCGATCGGCACCGAGAACATTTTCGGCTGCCGTTGATCCACTAGTTGCTGAACCAAGACGCATCCTACCGTTGCCTGCTTCATTATATGTGATGCCGTATTCTGCGCCGATGAGGTCACTCAACGAGCGTCGCCGCACAATGTCAGCACCGGTAATCAGAAGCACATCATCTGCGAATGTTCCTGTGGCATTCAGGCCTCGTACGGTTAGAGCACCGTTGGTCGTGGTACCACGGACGTCTACCGTCACGTTATCACCGGTACCAGTGTTTTGACTTCCAAGCGTTGCATTAGAATTAACCACAAGACTGCCATCAGCCGTTACATTCCCTGAAGTGGTTACCTGGAACTTGGATGCTCCGCCGACGGTGAGATCCGCGTTCGTAACATCGAGTCCATTTGTGGCATCGACATTGCCCGAGAACGAAACCTGCGCACCGCCGGTCTGGGTGATAGCCCCCTCGAGAGTGGTTGCGCCCGAAACACGCAAGTCATCCACAACTTCGACTGAACCAACATTGTCGGAGATGTTGCCGTTCGCATCGATCTTGATGTTCGAAGAGTTCAATGTGAACGTTCCCGTGGTGTTGATGGCAACTGCATCTGCATCGCCATTACCGATCGTTGCGGCGCCGTTGAGGGTTGTTGCACCTGTCACCGTTAGACCATTATTCGCCAGGATATTTCCTGTAACGTCAACCGAAGACCCCTTCAACGTGAGAGGCCCTGTGTTGCCTATGGATGTCGCTGCCGAACCGGTGGCGTTGATGAACGTCGAACCAAGGATAGTATTCGTACCCGCACCCGATCCAATGTTCGTTGTGGCGGCGGCGCCGGAATTAATGTTCGTAAGTCCGGCAATTGTTGTAGTGCCCGTCACTGAGAACGACTTGCCAGCTCCGGGGGTGAAGCTCGCGTCGCCAGCTGACTGAGTAACATTACCCGTTACCGTAACTGTTGAACCCGTCATGTTCACGAGGGTGCCGGCGGACGTCGTGAAGTTCAGGTTTTGTCCGCCGATATTGATGAAGCGATTAGTCGTAAACGGAACCTGTGTTGACGTTGCACCGCCAAGCAGATACTGACCGTTCGTGTATATCACGCCTTGATCGGCTGTGCCTGAAAGCACTGTTCTACGAACCGCACCGCCGGAGGTCAATGTCAGCATCTGGGTTGGTGCCGCATCGGGATCAATGTTCTGCAGGAGAAGATCCCCTCCCGGATTGATCGTGATGTTATTAGCGCCACTCGATGAGAGCGAAACGGCACCGCCCGTTGCGGCGTTGCCGATAGTTGTCGTACCACTGCCGGTGGTGTTGATACCCGTAGCGCCCGTTATACTGGTGGCGGCGGTGATTGAAACATTATCCAGGCTTACACTATTGCCGAGGTTCACGTTTCCATTCACCGTCAAGTTCTTAGGGAGTGTGGTGTTTCCGTCAATGGTCACCGTAGCATCGGTCATGGAAATCTCAGTGAATGCGGCACCGGTACTCGACGAAATCGTCACGCCTCCGGTTTCAAGGCTGATGTTACGTTCACTGGTCGTTCCCTCGTTCCAAGAAAGTGCGGTTGCACTGTTACTCATCGTCAACGCTGTGCTTGTTGATGCACCCGTCGTTTCAAGGAGGATGTTCGCTCCCTTGACCGTGGTGTTGCCCGTTACGTTGGTCACACCGATGACGTCAATGAGATCCGTTGCCGCATCACCGAGCTTGACGTTACCCTTTACGTTAAGATTCGCCTCAGTGGCAACATTGCCTTGAGTGGCATCAACAGTGAAGAACGACGAACCTGCCGCACCGACACGAACATTGCCATTGAAGCCTGCTGCTCCGCTCACAAGCAGCGCATCATCAACGAAGACGGCCCCAGCGTTATCTGTGCCGATATCGGTGATAGTTCCTGTGCTGGAAATGTTGAGGCTGTTGGATGCAAGTGAAAACGCTCCGGAGGTGTTCACCACAATAGCGTCCGCATCGCCGTTGCCAATGTTCACGGCGCCGTTGAGATTTGTAACTCCCGTGACCGTGAGGTTGTTGTTAGCCGTGACATTTCCGGTAACATCGACACTCGAACCACGCAAGGTCAGCAATGCGCCGGTGTTACCAATCGACGTCGCATCTGTTCCCGCAACATTGATGTTTGCAGTGCCAGTCACACGGAATTGATTGCCCGCACCTGGCGAGAATGCAACCGTTCCGCCTGATTGAACAACGCTGGCATTTGCAACAATTGACGACCCACTAAGATTCAGGATCGTACCAGCCGTTGTGGTGAAGTTCAGATTACGGTTGTTGATATTGATGAAGCGGTCGGAAGTGAATGGCACCTGAGTATTATTCGCACCACCGAGCAAATACTTCCCGCTTGAGTAAATGACACCTTGATCTGCAGTGCCGCTAAGCGCTGTGACTCGGACCTGTCCCAATCCGGTCAGCGTTACCATTTGTGTGGGCGTAGCATCGGTGTCGATATTCTTCAGAACGAGATCACCACCCGGGTTGACAGTTACATCATTCGTTCCACTCGAGAGAAGGGAAACCGCACCGCCATTGGTTGTATTACCAATACTCGTAAACCCTTCGTTGAACGTGTTGATTTGAACGCCTGTGGTGGTGTTCAAAGCCATCGTACCCGGATCAACAATCAATTCACTCAGATTCGTGCCATCATCAGCGGTTGCCAAAATCCCTCCAGATGCGGAGTTGACTTCGAGTGATGTGCTAAGTCCGGCTCCGTCTGTAAGAACCAAGAATCGGTCGGTTCCGGTTGAGAACGTGACGCTTCCCTGCGATTGATCCACAACTCCGCGGAGGTTAATCTGACTACCGAAGAGAGAAGTCAGGTTCGATCCGTTGCCGATAGCGGTCGTACCCGTTCCGGCAATTCCGTTGATTGTGACTGTTCCAGCCACGTTCACTATACCGTTATCCATGAAGAGCATGGTCCGAGGCAGGGCCACACCGTCAGTATATGTGAATGACAAACCAAAGTCGCGCTGGTTGATGAAACGATCGCTTGCAAACAGCGACTTGTTGTTTGCATTGGCGCCAAGACGAAGCTTGCCGTCGGTTGTCGTTTCATTGTACGACACGCCTTGTTCGGCACCAATAAGATCTGCGATTGAGCGACGACGGACCACATTGGTTGCCGTCGTGATCAGCATGACGTCGTCTGGCGTAGCACCGGTGACGCTGCCAGCTGGCAAGCCGTTCACCGTGAGGGAATTTCCAGCACCACTCACCGATAGTGACACCGAGCCCCCTGATTGTGTCATGGAGCCAGTGAACGTTGATGCGCCATTGACATCCAGACCTGCATTAGCATCGACATTACCGCCGAAGACTACCTGGCCGGCCGACTGCGTGACCGTTCCGGCCATCGTAGTGGCACCTTGAACATCCAGTCCGGCGTTAGCATCAACATTACCGCCGAAGACTACCTGACCGGCCGACTGCGTCACGGTTCCAGTCATCGTCGTGGCACCCTGAACATCAAGGCCTGAGTTTGCATCGACGTTTCCACCGAACGTCACCTGGCCTGAGGACTGACTCAGTATACCAACAACCGATGTCTGGCCGGTGATACTGATAACATCAGTTGCCGCATCACCGATGTTTGCGTTGCCACGTATGGTGGCGTTTCGGTCGACGATCAAGCTACCATTGGTCGAGACATTGTTCGTCGCACCGGGATTGATGTCAATTTGTCCATTGCGTGTGAGCGCACTTTCCGTGATCGTCAGATCGGCACCGGCGGCGGTGTTAATGACCAAGCCACCTGAGGCGTTTACCGAGATAACGTCGGCATCTCCGTTGCCGAGTGTCACGGCACCATTGAGAGTGCTGGCACCGGCTACCTGCAGTGAACCTTGGAGTGATGTTGCACCGGAAACCGTAAGGTCATCGTTGACCTCAACGGCACTATTGGCATCGCTGATCACACCAGCTGACGTGATATTCAGGCCCGACGAAACGAGCGTAAAGTTTCCTGTTGCGTTACCAATGGATGTCGAGGCAGTTGCCGTACCTGTGTTAATCAGCGTCGTTCCAAGCACTGTCAGCTGATCTGTAGAGGCATCACCAAGTGTTGTGTTACCCTTCACTTGTGCGTTAACGTCGACGACCAAGCTTCCATCTGTCGTGATGCTATTTCCGGCCCCTGTATTGACCGCGATGTTTCCATTGCGACTCACGACCGACTCTGTAATCGTCAGATCGGCGGCTGCACCGGTATTGATTACCAGCCCACCTGTTGAATTGACGATGATCGCATCGGCATCTCCATTACCGAGTGTCACGGCACCATTGAGATTCGACGCTCCTGTGACAGCGAGGGTCGAGCTGAGTGTAGCAGCGCCCGTTACGGAGAGTGTCGAACCGAGAGAAGTTGCACCGGAGACGGTCAAACCGCCGGTTGTCGTCAGCAAGCCCCCTGCTCCAGGATTGATGGCGATATTACCAGCAGCTCGACTCAGCGTTCCTGTGCCATTATCATCCAGAGAAGCATCACCGATGGTGCTGGAAGTGATCCAACGAGTCATGCGACTTGGCGTACCGGTACCTGTGACGATGTTGTTGATCGTACGCTGCTGAACAGTTGTACCACTCAGCGTCACGAACGTACTGGTCGTACCAACCGGAATGTTGTTTGCCGTGATATTGCCTGCATTGATTACAAGAGCATCACCGGCTGCATCGCCAAGTGTTGTCGCACCATTGACGGTCACATTCCCATTGGAGATGACATTTCCGGAAAGGGTAATGGCGCCCGTGCCTGTCTGAGTAATGCTATTGGTAAATGTTGCTGCGCCATTGATTGTTGCCGCGCCACCTGTTTGGGTCAATGGGCCGGTGAATGTTGACGCTCCAGTAACGGTGGTCGTTCCTGACATTGCGATCGAACCTGTTCCAATAGCATTGAGGGCAATGCCTGAATTCGTCGCTCCACCATCGATCACAACAACATTTTGTGTGCCGTTGTTGGTCGTAAACGTAAGGTCATTGTTACCAAGGTTTACAAAACGATTGCCGGTAAGTGGATTTGTCGTGTTCGTTGTACCACCAAGGCGAACCTTTGCACTACCACCTTCATTGTATGTGAGGCCTTCGTCAGCCCCAATGAGATTGGTTATCGGAGTGCGTGAGACATCGTTGGTGGCATTGATCATCAGAACATCGGTACCGGGTACGGTACCGATACCGACAAGCTTGAGATTGCTACCCGTGACGTTCACTGTCACAGCATCGGCCCCTGCACCGTCGCCAAGGTTGACGGAACCGTTCACAGAGAGAGCTCCGGAGATAGCTGTGTTGCCGTTGGAGGCGGTGACCATGAATCGGTTGCCATTGACGGCAAAGTTTCCGACCACGTCCAGTTTACGCGCCAATTCAACATCGCCTGAGAACTGAACAAGATCTGGTGTTGCTTGGTAAATAGGTCCCGAGATCTCGACCATGCTTCCCTTGACGCGGATTTCGCTCATCTCACCGGCAGTGATATCCTCAGCGCTGATAATTACCTCACGGGCGCCCTGTTCAAGAATGATACCCATTTCCTGATCAGGACTGAAATACTTGAACTGAGCACCGGATAGTGTCGTCATGTTCAGCAAAGTGCCAGTCGTAACATCGCCTACGCCGTTGAGATCCCCGGCCTTCATCGCGATCGCACCCGTGCCCTTTGACCGGAGTGATACACCATAGTTCGCGGCTCCTCCTGACAACGTCAACATGTCGTCAGCGACGCTTCCACCGTTGGTGGTATAGATTAGCCGACCCGTCGTACCGATGTCGACGAATCTGTTTCCGGTGATCGTGTTCTGTCCACGAGTGTCCGTACCAAGACGGACCTTCGCAGATCCCGACTCATTGTATGAAAGTCCTTGGTCAGCACCAATCAGGCTTGTGATCGGCGTACGCGAAACGACGTTGACTCCATTGGCCATCAATACGTCTGTTCCGACAGCAGTACCGATGCCCGTAAGAGTCAATTGACTTCCTGTTACATTCACTGCAACTGCGTCAGCGCCATTACCGATGTTCACTGCACCATTCATCGTTGCAGTACCGGTAAGCGTTGTTGTTCCGCTGACCGAGAAGTTGCCGTTTGTCGAGAGCGTGAAAGCGGCGCCAGGATTGATTGACACATTACCCGAGCGTGACAGCACACCTGCACCGTCATCCGAGAGGCTGGCATCAAGGATACCAGCGCCCGTTGCATCCCATCGCGTGAGACGATTTGGAGTGCCTGTACCGGTCACGATGTTGTTGATTTCACGCACCTGGAGTGCGCCGCCTGTACCACTCATGATGAACTTGTTCACGGTCGTTGCCGTTGGCAGGTTCGCCATTGTGACCGTTGCTGCATTAACTGTCACGTTATCTGCAGCGGCATCGCCCAGCGTCGTATTGCCGTCGACTCGGAGAGAGGATGACAAGGTCGTGGCACCACTCACCGCGAGGGTGTTATTGATGTTCGTCGCGCCACCAATTGTCGTCGCACCTCCAAGCGTAACGGTTCCCGCTGACTGGTTAAGATTCCCGGTCAGTGTTGAGTTACCAGCAACCGTGAATGCACCAGAAACGTCAAGACCATTATTGGCATCGACGTTGCCACTGAATGTCACTTGACCGGAACCGTTTTGTGTAACAGTGCCCGTGATCGTTGTGGCACCGGTTACAGACGTCGCGCCGGTGATGTTTGTAGGTCCGTTCAATGCTATCGACCCCGTGCCGCCGGCATTTACTGTCGCGCCATAATTGAGAGCGCCACCATCAAGAACGAGGATGTTGTTAGCGCCGGCGCTTGTCGTAAACCTCAGATCAAAGTTTCCGAGATTGACAAAACGATCGACAGCAAATGGATTGACTGCATTGGTCGTACCGCCAAGACGAACCTTGCCGGTGCCGTCTTCATTGTATGTGATACCCTGATTAGCATCAATGATGGCTACGAGAGGGGTCTTGGTTATCACATTTGCTGCATTCGACATCAGTACTTCCGTACCTGCTACTACCGGAAGGCCGTTGATCGTCAGAACACCACCGGCTCCACTGACGTCAATCGTCACGTCATCTCCATTACCATTACCGGCAACGACATTGCCGTTAAGTGTCGTGTTACCAGCAACCGTTAGCGTGCTACCAAGTTGGGCCGCACCCGTAACATCTGCCGTGCCGCCGATAACTGTGTTACCTGTAGCTGGAGCGACTGTAAATCGTGTGCCACCAACAGTGAAATTCTGACCAGTCACGTCAAGCCCATTATTGGCATCAACATTCCCGCCGAACGTCACCTGAGAAGTACCCGTCTGGGTGACCGTATTGGTCATTGTGACTGCCCCATTCAGGTTAGACCCTCCATTTACAACGAATCTACCTGCACCGGACGGGGCCACAGTCACACCTGCGTTAGTGGCATCACCATCAAAGAGAACGAGGTTTTGCGCACCGGCATTCGTCGTGATCGTCAGGTCGTTATTACCGATGTTGATAAACCGGTTCGTTGCAAACGGCACCCCTACGTTCGTTGTAGAACCCAGGCGCATCCTTGCGCTACCTGCTTCGTTATATGTGACGCCTTGATCAGCATCAATGAGATTTGCCAGCGGTGTACGCGACACGATATTCGTCGCATTGATCATCAGCAGATCTGTACCGGCTCCCGCTACGAGACCATTCATCCGCAGTGTGCCGGCTCCACCGGACACATCGATAACGACGTTGTCGCTCGTACCGTTACCCATGGTCACATTACCATTTAGGGTGGTGGCGCCGTTGACTGTTAGCGACCCGTTCACGCTTGTATTTCCTGAAAGGGGGCTAACCATAAAGTTGGCGCCTCCAACAGTAAGGTCTTGACCAGTAACATCGAGTCCTGCCATGGCGTCCACGTTACCATTAAACGTTGCCTGGCCTCCGCTCTGAGTCACAGCTCCGGTAAGAGTGGTAGCGCCTACGACGTCAACTCCGTTATTCGCATCGACGTTTCCGGCGAATGTGACCTGATTTGTTGGTCCGGTCTGTGTCAGAGTGTTGTTGACCGTCGTCGCACCACCGATAGTCACGGTGCCAGCAGACTGCGTGACGTTACCAGACAGAGTTGTCAACCCCGTGACATCAAGTCCACTATTTGCATCGACGTTGCCATTGAACACTACCTGACCAGAGCCCTGCGTGACTGTACCGGTGAATGTAGTTGGACCAACGTGAACAGTCGATCCTGTAAGTGTGATTGAGCCAGTCCCCGCGGCATTAATCGCAACACCATAGTTGACAGCATCACCGTCCATGGTGACAAGGTTTACCGCACCACCATTCGTGGTAAAGCGCAGATCAAAATTGCCGATGTTGACGAAGCGATTCATTGTCATCGTCGACCCCAGATTGTTCGGAGAACCGAGTCTCACGAATCCAAGGCCCCCTTCGTTGTATGTGAGGGCTTGATCTGCGTTGATGAGCGTGTTGATAGGTGTCCGCGTAATGATATTGGCCCCGTTGGCCATCAGGACATCCACACCGGCGGCAACAGGCAGACCGACCATCGAAAGTGCACCACCACCGGCAGTGTTGATCGTCACGTTGTCTCCGGTTCCGTTACCAGCGACAACATTGCCGTTCATTGTTGCCGTGCCAGCCACAGCTAAAGTGCTATTGAGCGTGGCCGCTCCGTTAGCGGTAACAGTGCCTGCCGTCGAGACATTACCAGTTGTGGGCGACACAGTGAAGTTCGAACCACCAACTGTGAGATCTGACCCAAGAACATCCAGGCCAGCGTTAGCATCCACATTGCTACCCAGAATGACCTGACCACCTGTCTGTGTCACGGTACCTGTTACTGTTGTCGCACCTACAATTCGCGTCGTCCCATTGAGATCGATAGCACCCGTGCCCGCCGCAAAAAGATCGACGCTGAAGTTTGTGGCATCGCCATCAATCAACAGAGCTGTTGAGTTACCGGCATTGGTTGTAAAGCGAAGGTCGTTATTCCCAAGATTGACGAACCTATTACCGGTCATCGTCGACGTAGTCGCATTGACTGCTCCAAGACGAACCCGTGCGCTACCGGCTTCGTTGTACGTCAGCCCCTCATCAGCGCCGATGAGCCCCGTGATCGGGAAGCGAGAAACGTCATTCGTAGCACTGATCATGAGCACATCCGCACCGGCCACATTCGGCAGACCCGTCATTCGGAGTACTCCTCCACCGGCCGTGTTGATGGTGACATTATCACCGTTGCCGTCACCGGCTAGAACATTGCCCGAGAGGGTAGCGGTCGAGCCAACATTCAACGTCGTGTTAAACTGACCCGAGCCATTGGCCAAAATTGAACCAGCGGTCGTCACGTTGCCATTGGCAGGGTTGACCGTGAAATTGGCACCACCTACAGTGAGGTTGGATCCAAGCACGTCGAGACCAGCGTTGGCATCAACGTTGCCTCCAAAAGTTACTTGGCCGCCAGATTGCGAGAGTGAGTTGTTGATCGTTGTGGCACCACCGACGGTAACCGTACCGCCTGTCTGAGTAACATTGCCAGCAAGAGTCGTTAGGCCTGTCACATCGAGGCCGGCGTTAGCATCTACATTGCCACCAAATGTGACTTGGCCTGTGGTCTGCGTCACGGCACCAGACATGGTCGTAAGACCAGCCACATCAAGGCCGCCTAGGGCGTCGACATTCCCACTGAAGGTGACCTGACCTCCGGACTGCGTCAGCGCACCGTTCATCGTTGTGGGACCAACTACATCCAAGCCATTGTTGGCATCAACGTTGCCGCCAAAGACAACTTGACCATTGGACTGCGTGAGTGAACTATTCAGCGTTGTACCGCCGGTTACCAACAACGTTCCGCCGATTTGTGCGGCCCCGCCTACCTGCAGACCAGTACCGATGACAGCGTTGTTGGCCGTAGTAACGGTATTGAAGTTTACGTTACTTGTTGTCGCGATGTCCTGCGGCAGACTAAGCGTGATCGAACCCGGGCCGTTTGTAACGATGACACGATTGGTGGTACCCGTGAGCGTGGCTGCCTGCGGCGCAATGCCCGCTGAGCCTATAAGGAGTTGGCCGTTCGCAAGGACCACAGACTCAAGCTGGCCAGCTGCATTGGTTCGTACGGCCGTATTGGCCGCCAGGGGGACGGTCGAGGTTGAGAAGTTCGCCGTCGAGACTTCAACATTCCCCGTCGCAGCATTGCGAATGAGCACGTTAGCGGCGGTGGTTGTTGTCGGTATGTTCGGAATGCCAACTGTTGCAGCATTGAATCGCACTTGATCCAATGGTGCGTCACCAAGTGTTGTGTTACCGTTAACAGTTAGGTTCCCGGCAGCTGACGAAAGGATGTTGCTCGTCGGAATCCACGCGTTAGATGCTACGTCCCAACGGAGTGTCTGATCGTTGGCCGTTCCCGGCTGGGTCGTCGATGCAATGATGATGTTCGGCGTTGCGTAGGTCACCGTCATACCAGTGCCGGCAATGATTTGACCAACCGCTGGCGCTGTTGTAGGGCCCGTTCCGATCAGGAATTGTCCAGCTGATTGTTGAGCAGCCTCAACGATGCGGCCACCGCTAGAAATCATGATTCGGTTGTTGTTCAGAGGGGTAGACGAGTTCGTACCACCGAATTGAACAGCAAGGATTCCAGAGCTGACAT
Organism: Bacteroidota bacterium; assembly: GCA_041170435.1. Taxonomy (GTDB): domain Bacteria; phylum Bacteroidota; class Ignavibacteria; order Kapaibacteriales; family Kapaibacteriaceae; genus UBA10438. The sequence goes on along the minus strand of JBEAYU010000016.1, from coordinate 68,307 downwards.
TGTTGACGTTCAAACTCGTGATCAAATTTCCGTTTGCTGCAGGGAATTGCCCCAAGGAATTGAGCATGACGATGTTATTTGCCGTATTGACGTTGACGTCACCGGCAATAAAGTTCGTCCGGAGCGCTGTGACCATCCTTGAACCAGCACCAGCTGCGGTCGACAACGTCGGGGAAGGATAGAAGCCGGCAAGGTCGCCCGTCGCCGGTCCCGACGGTGGAAGCGTCGTAGGTATCGTTCCCGGTGCAAGGTCGATCACGGTCAGCGATCCGTCCGCCACCTGCTCGGAACGTACGGCACCAATTGCGATCTTCGGAGTTGTGACCGCTTGATCGGCAAGTTTGGAGGTCGTGACATTGAAGTCGAGGATCTTGGAAGTCGTAACTGCATTCGTGCGTATGAATGGATCAGGGTAGGTACCAGTCAGATCGCCGCCCGCTGCAACGATGAACGGGAAGTTGGTAAGGGGCGCGACAGAGATGAGAGTAACCCGACCCTTGTCGTCCACCGTGATGCGAGGAATGTTCAGAGCATCGCCATAGGTACCGGCAGAGACCCCTGTAGAGGAAAGTTTTGGCGTTGTGACAGCCCCATCGACAATCTTCGTCGTCGTGATGGAATTGTCAACCAGCTTCGTTGTTGTGATTGCTCCGTCAGCAATCTTCGGGGTCGAAACTGCACCATCTGCGAGCTTCGGACCAGTCACAGCACCCAGGGCGATCGTGGGATTAGGATAGGTACCGGTGAGATCACCTCCGGCCGGCCCTCGTGGAGGCAATGATGTCGGGATGACCCCCGGAGCGATCTTCGACAGAGTAACTGCTCCGTCAGCAATCTTGACCTCTGTGATCAGACTGTCGACAAGCTTATTCGTCGTAATGGTACTATCAGCAATCTTGATGGCCGTAACAGCGCCGTCGCGGATGTCCACAGTGGTGTTGGGGCCACTCGGATTTCCAATTTCGATGGTCGATTGAGGACTCGAAAGGTTCTGGATGCCCATCAACGTGATCGTCGACTCAATGCTGATAGTGTCCCCGTTGCGCGTAACGGCGATTCCGTTGCGTCCGGCGATCACGACCTTACCCTCGGCATCATTGAGCGAACGAACAAACCCGCCTGCAGTGATACTGATGCTGTCTGCGAGGCCTGCGCGCTCAGCGCGTATCGCGTATGGCACAACTGCCAAGCGCGTGCGCGGGAATGGTGGCTGTCCAGCGAGTGCCGTCTCGAGATATGCCTGCGTGTTGAAAAAGTCGACACCGTTGAGCGGGACGACAGATCCAAGGTAGACGTTGAACAGCCCCTTCGTCAGGATGGTCTGTTGCGTCTCCTCCCAGAGGAGATTGCCACCCACCGGCGCATCGTACAAGCGCATGACGAGGTCGTATTGACCATCATCAAGCGGCAACCCATTGGGCAGCGTCAGCAAGCCTTGATAGCTAATCTGACGTTCAATCTGCGCAAAAGTCGCCGTGACGGCGGACGCCATCAATCCCGCAGCAAACAGCAGGGCAAGGCAAGAGCGAAGAAAACGGTTCATGGTTCTGACCATAGAAGTGTTCATTATCGAATGATGGTAAGGGTCTGTGACTTTCGGAACGGCACGCCGGAGACCGTGGTCCCCTCAACCTCATATACATACGTTCCCGCCGGAAGCGGAAGCCCGAAATCATCAACAGCTTGAAACATCACATCCTGCGAACCGGCCATCGATACTTCGGCCGCAATCGTTCGCACCAGCGATCCAAGCAAGTTGTAAACCCGAATTGTGAGACGACCCTCGACAGGGGTCGCAAACCTGATCGTCGTGTGTGTAGTGAAGGGGTTCGGGTAATTGCCGAAGTCTGCAATTGATTGCTCCTCACGGTCATCAACTCCCACCGTGCCGTAGAGATACGGTACCCAAAAGCCCTGGTATAGAGCAGTGCTGTCTGAGCGCACCTGCGCCGAGATCACAACCTGTCCAATGGTGCTCGACAGAGCTGACCCATTGGCAGAGGCCGACAGGAGTGACGCTCCGGAACCAATCACGGAGGAGGTCAGTCGAGGTTGTGAGGTCGCCGAGTGAGCAAGCACAATAAGCCCACCAAGCAACAGCGTACAAAAAAGCCGCATTCGTTGCTCCATAACCTTTCAAATCACGTACAATCTATGACAACCGCCCCCTTTCTCCAAACCTTCCACGGTATTTCAGCGAAGAAGATGTGAATTTATTTAGGGATCCATGTGGATAACTTGCTCTCAGTTGCCCAGTCAAGGTGAAAGCAATGTATGTATTAATACTGAAACTATCAACTTCAAATGCATGGCCATTGTCTAAGATCAACGTACTCTGTGCCATCCAAGAATCGGCTCGGAGTTGGACTTTTGTCCTTGATTTTCTGTCACTACGCCGAGCGGTAAAAACATAGACGGCCCGCCTGACGAGCAGACACGTCAATCCAAGAAAGGATCGAACGGTCTCCCGACAGACGGGCCGTGCGTAGTGATTTGAACGCGGGGTCCGGGCTAGAGCCTCTGAGTCCGGTTGATCAGTAACCTAAGAATATGAAAGAATTGAGGTTAAGGCTAGCCTGACGGTTGTTGACGGGTAGCATGGGCGTCCAGTCGTTCACAACGACCTCGTGCATATGCTCCCCACCATACTCAAGCATTATTCCGGTGGTAGCTGGTTCAATGACGCCCGGATTTGCTCCGGGGGCCGTAGTAACCTCGTCGAAGCTGATCGGAGGACCGGAGTCATCGGGTTCTGTTCCGAGATTGATGGTATGGCCGTGGCCTGGATCAATTACACCGTGCGAGTGCGCACCCTCGAACCCCGTGTAGCCAAAGAGCGGCGGTAGATTCTCTTGATAGATCACATAATCGTTTGATCCAGTCACTGAACCTACCGCTTCCGAACCATGGCCTCCGGTTCCAAGCTCATCCCGATGTTTGATGACGTGGTCTCGAGTGTCGGGTAGCGTCCCCATGAAGCCAAGGATGGCTGCATTGGCCTGAGCTACGGGCGGAAGCGCTGATAGATTCTGCCCATTCAGGCGGTACCAGCCGTTATGATTGCTTGTTGCATAAGAGTACTTCACGTCGCCAATGTTCGCAACGAGTGACGACGGCAAACGGCCAGATGCATCAAGGACAATAACATTGCCGGCAGTATTCACATCCGGGTTCATCGCCTGCGCAGCAGTCCGTATGGATGAGATGATTCGACCACCGGTTGCGGCCGATACCGACAGTGTGGGATTGGGATAGGTGCCGCTGAGGTCGCCACCGGCAGGACCATTTGGCGGAAGCGTGGCAGGAATCGTACCCGGAGCAAGATCCAGGGTCACGATCGTACCATCTGCGATCTTCTCAGTTGTTACCGCATTGGGTGCAATCCTGTCATTCGTGACTCCCAGCGGTGCCAGCTTTGATGTCGTGACGGACGCATCAAGAATCTTAGATGTGTTCACGGCATTGATCTTTATGAAGGGTGCCGGGAATGTACCCGTCAGGTCACCTCCGGCCGGGACAATGTACGGAAAGTCCCCTACCGGCTTATTGGAGATCAAAAGGATCCTACCACGATCGTCAACCGTGATCTGTGGAATGTTGAGCTCGTTGCCGTAGGTGCCGGCGGTAACACCTGTCATTGCGAGCTTTGGACTCGAAACTGCACCATCTGCGATCTTGGCCGTACTGACAGTCCCGTCGAGAATCTTTGCTGATGTGACAGAACCATCGACAAGTTTCGAGGTGCTGACGGAGTTTTCAGCAAGCTTTATCGTCGTAACAGCGCCGTTGGCGATCGAGGGGGCTGGATAGTTTCCGGTGAGGTCACCCGATGCTGGTCCAACTGGAGGCAACGAAGAAGGGATCACCCCGCTTGCGATCTTCGAAATCGTCACGCTACCGCTGGCAAGCTCATTCGTGGTGATGGCACCATCAGCAATCTTGGCCGCATTGATCGATCCGTCGCGGACGTCGATATTCGCAGTTGGGCCTGTTGATCCAGTGATCCGAATTGTGCTCTCTGTGCTGATGAGTGACTGCACACCAGTCGGCTGAGCTGTTGACTGCAATAGAAGCGTATCTCCCACCTGCGTCAGGGAAACTCCATTGCGAGCACGCACTTGAACATTGCCCTGCTGGCCATTGAGAGATCTGACGAAGCCATTGGCGGACTGGGTCAGCCCCTTTGCACTATCGGCCAGCATGGATCTCATTGCCATTGGGACCATAGATAGGCGTGTTCGTGGGAAGACCGGACCACCTACGATGGCCGTCTCGAGGTAGAGCCGTTGCGACATGTCGACGGCCGTCAGAGGCACTTGATCTCCGAGATAGACACTGAATAAACCTCGCTGCAGCTGCACGGTGTGATTCTCTTCCCACAGCAACGTACCGCCTGATTCAGTGTCAAACATGCGCATGACAAGTTCGTAGGTTCCGTCGACGATCGGCTCGCCGTTGGGCTGCGTCAGTAAACCCTGATAGGAAATGTTGCGAGGCATTTGCGCATATGATGCCACCGTGCAAATGACCGTGGCGACGATGAGCATGACGTTGCGTAGGCGTGTCACGTAATGAGTGATCATGGTGTTATTCCTTCGGTGTGGTGATGTAGTTCAGTCTATTGGACGAGTTGGATCATGCCATGCAAGCGTAGTTCAGTACCTCCTGATATGAAGCCGCTGACCTCAACGACATAGACACCCGTTGGCAGCCCATCGCCCAGATCATCGAAGGCATCGATTGGCACTTCCGTCTGATCTGCCCCGGCAGCATTCACCGTGAGGGTGCGCACGCGTTCTCCAGCAAGGTTGTAGAGAGTGATGTTGACCGCACCGATGTATCGATTCGGAAGTCGAATCGTCGTGCGCGATGAAAATGGATTCGGATAGACTTCAATTCGATCGTGCTCAGCCGTACCGATGTCGATACTGGTCAATTCAAATCGCCATGGCACCCAGAATCCTTCCCATAGACTTTGCGAAGCGCTCAATTCAGGCGTCGAGATGACAGGCTGACCAAGAGTACCAGACAGACGCACCGAATCAGTAGGAGATCCGGAAAAGTCGGCTCCTCCGGAGCCAAGGACATGCGATCTCAACGTTGGCTGAGCCTTTGTAGATCCGATGCACATAAATGTGCCGAGTGCAAGAGTCAGTAAGACCGTGCTGTGTAGTGCCATGATACATCCCTTTCAATGATGAACATGGCAAGTCTAAAGGCGCAACATCAGAAGCGCACTACGACGATTTCCCTTGTCGTAATGGATACGGGCTTGTTCCGCACTGATGTCGCATCGTCATCGATGCAATGGCATGATCAGACGTATGTGATCGCATCAGTATGGCCGGATTCCTCGAAGCCGCGCAAGCGAAGCAGACATGAATCGCATTCACCACAAGCGACATCCTGGCGAGCGTAGCACGACCAACTCAAGTGCAGAGGCGCTCCCAGCTGGTGACCACGAGCTACGATCTCCGACTTACGTAGTCGGATAAGAGGCGTGACTACACGAATGCGGGTATCTGGCTTTGTACCGGTATTTATTACTTCCTCAAATGCACGAAAAAAGACCTCTCGGCAGTCAGGGTAGCCGCTGGAGTCCTCCTCAACGGCGCCGATATAGAGGGCCTCTGCCTTTGTCACTTCCGCCCAGCTCGTGGCTATGGCAAGAATGTTAGCGTTCCGAAACGGCACGTAGCTCGTGGGTACTTCGGCGTGTGACGACACGATGCCAGTCTCGGCGAGGGGTGAACGCGTGATCTCGATTCGACTATCGGTAAGACTGCTTCCACCAATAGCAGCTAAGTGCGAAATATCAACAACAAGCCGCTCATCAACCTCGTAGTGATCGCAGATGTCGTGAAAGGCTCTGAGTTCACGCTCCTGCGTGCGTTGGCCATAGTTCACATGCAATGCTTGAACTGTATACCGTTCGGCACGAGCAACTGCCAGCGTGACACAGCTGTCCATACCACCAGATAGCAAGACAACGGCACGTTTCATCACTTCGAATCTGTCTTAGTTGATCGAGCAGCGCGGATTTTTGTCAGAAGCTCCTCAGTGGAGGAGACATCTTCTGTGGCAGTTGTACCCATCTCGATCGCTCGTATCGCTTGCTGCTCGGCCTCATCATATTGTCCAGTTTTATAGAGCAGTGCCGCATAGGTGTCAACGAATGCCCACTGTACCGATTCCAGCTTTGCCGTCGTCCGCTTCATAGCTTCAGCAGCCTTTAGAAGAGGCGCTTTATCGTCACACTTCTGATACATATCCCATGCATATTCATTTATCTGATCAGCAGAAGCATCGGTAGCGAGCGACATGCGTACGATAACATCGGCGAGCTCCATCCATTCACCGATGCGGCCAAAGTACATCGCCTGAAGTCGGTCCCGAATGGATTCCGAAGCGTCCGGTGAAGACCGAGTAATAAGGTCAGTCGCCTTTTCAAGCAGTGACTTGTCTTTCTTCGCAACGGCGTTACCAAACACCGACTGTGCCCGCATTTGAATGACATGATCAAACTCGTCACCATAGAGATCACGGTAATCTGCCTCGTGATCCATGACCCATTCCTGCTGTGCCTCCGAGAGCTGGTACCGGTTGATTATACACCAGGCCACCTCGCTCATTCGATCTTTCTGCTCATCAAACCAGGCTTGAACAATCTTCGCATCTGCAATCGTTTTACTCTTGCCTTTGAGATATGCACCACGGTGCCAATCGGGATAGGCAAGCTTGAGTGTTGCTGTAACTCCTTTGGCACGCTGAGCCTTTGACGCATCTGTCATCAGCGCCAGCGACTTTAACCAGTCCTTTGGCGGCTGATAGCCCATCACCGTATACGTCGGAGTACCATCAACGGCAAACACCTTAAACGTCGGAAACGAGCTGATCCGGTACTTCATTGCCACATCGATGCCTTCCCCCGTTTCCATTTCCATTTTCACATTCACGAAGTTGGCATTCATGAATGTCGCAACGTCGGGATCCGAAAAGGTCTCCTTGTCCATCACCTTGCACCATCCGCACCAGTCTGTAAATGCATCAAGGAAAATGGGCTTGTTTGCCTTCTTGGAAAGCTCGAGAGCTTCGCTCCATGACGTAACAGTGATAAAGTTTACACCTTCGGCATATACAACAACAGCACTCAGGATGAGTGCTGTAAGTATTGGTACGAGTCGGGATGACACCATGATCATTCCTCCATGACTTCGACTTCTTTCGCCGAAAGAATCTTATCGATCTCAGCCACGTACTTATCGGTCGCCTTCTGCACATCATCCTCACCACGCTTGCGATCATCTTCGCTGTAATGCTCCTTTTTCTCTGCTACCTTGAGCTCCTCATTCGCATCGCGGCGCACGTTGCGCACGGCCAGCTTGCCGTCTTCAGCGATCTTCTTGCACTGCTTGACGATGTCCTTGCGCCGTTCTTCGGTAAGGGGCGGGATGGATATGCGTATGATCTGACCGTCATTCTGCGGCGTGATGCCCAGATTGGCAGCAAGGATGGCCTTCTCAATGGCCGACAGGACTGTTCGATCCCATGGCTGTACGACAATCGACCGAGCCTCAGGTACGGAGATGCTTGCAACTTGACCAACGGGAGTCGGCTCCCCATAGTATTCCACCCTCACGCTGTCGAGCATCGCAGCCGACGCTCTACCCGTGCGGACCTTTGCGAGTTGCTGCTGAACGTGATCGACGGCCTTGGCCATGTGATCGCGGGCGTTATCGACGATGTCCTTCACTGGCATGATTCAGTCCTTTACAGTGGTGGCAACCGGCTCACCCAACAGAAGACGTCGCAGGTTGCCACGTTGATTCATGTTGAAGACCAAGATGGGCTTGTTGTTTTCGCTGGCCATCGTAATGGCCGTCATGTCCATTACACGGAGATTGCGTTCGAGGGTTTCCTTGTAGCTGATCGTCTCAAAACGTCTAGCATCAGCATGCTTTTCCGGGTCTTTGTCGTACACCCCATCAACCCTGGTGCCTTTTATGACGACGTCAGCTTCTATCTCAACGGCACGAAGCACTGCTGCCGTGTCGGTGGTGAAGTACGGATTGCCGGTGCCCGCACCAAAGACAACAACGCGCCCCTTCTCAAGGTGGCGCATCGCACGGCGGCGGATGAAGCCCTCGGCAATCTGTTCCATACGGATAGCCGACTGCAATCGCGTGGGAACGCCAAGAAGCTCTAACGCATTTTGAAACGCGATACAGTTGATGACCGTGGCAAGCATGCCCATATGATCACCAGAAACCTTGTCGATCCCCATCGTTTCAGCCTGCATGCCACGGTAGATGTTCCCACCGCCAAACACGATGCCGATTTCGACGCCGAGATCGTGGGCCTCCTTGACATCCTCTGCAAACGAACGAAGCGCTACGGCATCAATGCCGTAGTGTTGCTCGCCCATCAGTGATTCACCGCTGAGTTTGAGCAGGATGCGCTTGTAGAGCACAGACATGGCGCCCCCTGAGTGCCGTTGTTAGATCTTGTCGCCCAGATTGTAACGCAGGAAAGATACGACCTTGACGTCGGAGCCGGCAACCTTTGAGATCTCTGCCACAACGTCGGAAACCTTCTTCCCGGAATCCTTCACGAACACCTGCTCGAGCAAAACATTCTCTTCGTAGAACTTTCCAAGACGTCCTTGAGCAATGCGCTCAGCAATGTCTTCCTTCTTTCCTTCTTGGAGGGCCTGCTGCTTGTAGATCTCGATCTCCTTTTGGAGCGTCGAGACGTCTACCTGTGAGCGCTCAACAACAAGGGGCTGCATAGCTGCAATCTGCATGGCAACATCGCGCATGAGCGGCTTCTGCTCCTCTGATCCGGATGTGCCAGAGAACTCAATGAGGACTCCAAGACGCGACCCAGCATGATTGTAGTCGGTCACGAATCCATCCGTCGCAACTCGCGCATATCGGCGAAGACCGATCTTCTCGCTGAACTTCGCAAGGATCTCATCCTTGAGGTTCCCAAGGGTCTTACCGTCGTACGAAGCACTCCAAAGCTCGTCTTCGCTGGCATATTCCTTTGTCAGAACCGCATCACAGATCGCGTTGGCAAAAGCGACGAACTCCTCGTTGCGACCAACGAAGTCCGTCTCGCAGTTAACCTCGACGATGGCGCCTACCTTGCCATCGGCCGTGGTCTTTGACAGAACAATGCCTTCATTGGCATCACGATCGGCGCGCTTAGCAACAGATGCTGCTCCGCGCTTGCGAAGCCACTCGATGGCCGCCTGCATGTCTCCACCGGCTTCTTCGAGCGCTTTCTTGCAATCAGCCATTCCTGCGCCTGTCTTTTCGCGCAGTTCTTTCACGGTTTGTGCGGTGATCATGTTGTTCGTTTCCTTCAAATTTTCAGTTGTTTGGATAAGGGGCGCCAGCCTACCGAGATCACTCAGCGGTATCGGACTTTCCGGCACCCTTGCGAGTGCGAAGCTGACGACGAACCTTTGATTCATCGATGTCAACATCCTTGCCAGCTGCCTCTCCGGCAGCAGCCAGGTCAGCCGTCTTAGCACGGGCGACTTCGCGGCCGTCCACGATCGCATCAGCCAAAACCTTCAAAATGATCTCGATCGACTTGATGGAATCATCGTTTGCCGGGATCGGATAGTCCACCTGAGTTGGATCAGAATTGGTGTCCACGACGCCAATAACCGGTATCCCAAGCGTCTTGGCTTCCTTGATTGCCAAGTGCTCCTTTTTGATATCGACAACGACCAACAGACCCGGTATGCGCGTCATGTCCTCGATGCCACCGAACACTTTGCGAAGACGATCACGCTCGCGACTCAACATGAGGCGCTCCTTCTTGGTGATCTTCTCAAATGTCCCATCGGTCTCCATCTTGTCGATCGTCGACAGACGCTTGATGGACTTGCGAATGGTCATAAAGTTGGTAAGCATGCCGCCTAGCCAACGCTCGGACACATAATTGGAGATGCCACGGCGAGCCTCTTGCTCAACAGCGGCCTTCGCTTGATTCTTTGTTCCAACGAACAATACTCCACGACCCTGCGAGGCGATCTCGTGGGCGGCGTCGCGAGCAATATCGATCAGGAGCTGCGTCTTGCGCAGGTCGATGATGTGGATCCCGTTGCGCTCCATGAAAATGAAGTTGCGCATCGCTGGATTCCAGCGGCGGGTAAGGTGTCCGAAATGTGCTCCGGACTCGAGCAGCGCTTCAATGCTGACTGCTGGCATGAGTAACCTCTTCGATTGTGATGGATGATGCCTCTGCACAGTTCGAACCGCCGGACCCGAGATATCTCCCGAGCTCCACCGACGGAATTCCCGTGCATGTGTGTTGATTTCGTTGTCAAGGCCCCAAACGGGCCTGCCGGTTATCGCTTGGAGAACTGGAAGCGCTTACGGGCCTTCTTCTGGCCGTACTTCTTGCGCTCTACCATGCGAGGATCACGCGTGAGCACACCCGCCGGGCGAAGCGCCGAGCGGAGTTCTTCGCTGTACTCAACAAGTGCACGTGCAACTCCGAGTCGCACAGCGCCTGCTTGACCGCTCTTGCCCCCGCCGCGAACGTTTACAAAGACGTCGAACTGTCCGTTCGTCTTGGTAAGCTCCAGCGGCAACGTCGCATCACGGCGGTAATTCTCAACCGTGAAGTATTCTTCGATCGGCAAACGGTTGACCATCACGTGGCCCGTGCCACTGGTGAGCCGTACCTGTGCGACCGATGTTTTGCGACGACCTGTTCCTGTATACGTCTTCATTCGTTACTCCGATTTCACTTCGTTCCGAGGTGGAGGTATGGCAGCTGATATGCCTTCGGCTGCTGCGCTGCGTGCGGATGCTCGCTTCCGCTGTACACCTTGAGCTTCTTCACAATCGCACGTCCGAGCGAGTTCTTCGGCAGCATGCCTTTGACGGCCAGCTCGACAATCTCCTCAGGCTTGCTTTGCATGATGTTCGTGAACGAGCGCATGCGGCCACCGCCGGGATACCCCGTATTGTGGAAATATTCCTTCTGCTGCGCACGCTTGCCTTCAAGAACGACCTTGTCTGCATTGATCACAATGACAAAGTCGCCACAGTCGACGTGAGGAGTGAAAAGGGGCTTATGCTTGCCGCGAAGAAGCGTGGCGATCTGCGTCGCGAGACGACCGACTGTACAGTCCGTCGCATCAACGACCAACCAGTCGCGCTGCACGTCTTCGTTGCGCACTGAACGGGTGATGTTACCGTGTTGATTCATACGTTTTCTTCCTCCCCTCGTGGGGCGTCATGTTCATGTTGGATTTGTCAGAGCTTGCAAACATACGGGAGTGGGGCATCATTGCCAAACAACCGATGCGAAACTGACGGCGCTTTGCGTGTCAACATCATCCCAGATCTCATAGCTCAGGGGCCTTCCAGCACCGGGACGGAGGCAGCTCAATGCAAGTACCGTAGGCGCATAACCGCAAACACGATACGGATTGTCGAGCAGGTCGATCGATCGCCGATATCCGCTCAGATCGCCAGCTGCGAGATGTTCGATCAGCCGCGCGTCGGCCTTTCGCACCTCGGGAAGGAGGCTCGACGCAGGCACATCATCACCGAACTTTGGCCCGACATGGGCTAAGTCACCGGATATCAACCAGATAGCCCTTCGCCCGCTCATTTCAACCGCTGTGCGAATGCGCTTGGACCAGAACTCCAGCTCTCCCTCGGTAAAGATCGATGAAGTGACGAGGATCGGCAGGATCAGAATGTCACGGTCAGGCCAGAGATAGCGAATTGCCACTGCATGTAACTCCAGAGAGTGCTCTGGCTTATGGGCAATTTCGGCCTGTTCACTTCCAAGATCGTGGGGCATGATCGGCAGAAGCCCGAGCGGCGTCTCGAATGGCTTGGTCCCAACAACAACAGCTTGATCCGACCAGTAATGAGAAGTTCCGATCATCACGACCAACTCAGCATTACTTGAACCGATGGCATTGAATGACTCACCGTACAGACGTTGCGCAACTCGGAAATCGATGTGAGGGATGAGCGCCATTGACGCTGGTGATGTATCGATCCCGGCGGGGAAGGGGGCGCCCCCTGGCCGCTGAATGATACCGAGCTCGTCCCGACAAAAGGCTGAGAAGGCCTCGGGGTCGGAAGGATACGTTGAATCAGCACAGACCATGGGACGCGTCGGGCGGTCGGCCCACTCTGATAGCGCTTCGGCACTTCGGCGGTCGGCCACGTCGCCCTCAAAGTATCCCAACTCCTCGATCTGACGTACGAACAGTTCAACACGGCGGATCTCCGGCCCGTCGAACTCCACACCCGCCGCCTGGGCAAGTTCTTTGGTCGTGGTGGTACCATCACATGCAGCGAGAACCTCGATCATATCCGCATTAAGCATGATCGGCCCTTCGGCGATCCCAAAGGGGTCGTGCAGTATCAGGAACTGCTCGTCGCCTTCGACGTGACTTGACAGTTGAACATCATCTCGCAATCGTGGCAGAGTCACGAGCCACCGATGGTTCGTTGAAGACGCCGCACAACCCACACGCCAGCGCCACCACTAACGGCAAAAAGTGCCGAGGCCACCAGGAAGAGCATTTCGCCGGTGATCACAGCGGCAAGAATGGTGAGCACGACACAGACGCCCGCGCTAATGAGGATGGTAGAGAGAGCTGAAGAAAGCGATGTCTTGCGTTTCATCGGGTGGTCCTGACGTTCGTGTTTGTTCGATATGAGGCGATGTAGTCAATGTAGTTCTGCGCGCTCTGTTCGAGCTTGGCGCACTCGTCATCACTGAGCTCTCGGACGATCTTCGCCGGCACGCCGGCAACAAGCGTTCGAGGCGGCACGATAAAACCCTCCCGAACAACGGCGCCGGCAGCAACCATCGCATGATGCCCTATCACGGCGCCGTCTAGGATGGTGGCGTTCATGCCGATTAGCGCGTAATCCTCCACCGTGCATCCGTGCAGCATGACACAGTGTCCGATCGTTACGCCGTCGCCGATGCTCAGTGGGTGCTTGTTACAGGTCACATGAAGCATTGAGAGATCCTGAATATTCGTCCGCTTGCCAATTCGGATTTGATGCACATCGCCACGGATGACGACGTTGAACCAGACGGACGAATCTTCACCGATATGAACGTCACCCAGGACGATTGCTCCGTCTGCGATAAAGACAGATTCATGCACTGTCGGTATGATATCAGCGTACGGTTTGATCATGCTGCCTCCAGGGTACTCACGACTGACCTCGACGGGCAAAGTGCGCAGTGCGGCCTTCGAGTTTCCAACGTTCTAGATTCTTCATCATCAAGTCGCGAGCAGCCCCCTCCTCATTTGGAATCACGCCATCGAGGATCGCCTCCTCGATCATCCATTTGATGTATCCGACCTCTCGCGAAGGCCCGAGGCCCGTCACGGCCATGATCTCTTCTCCACGAACCGGACTCTGAAAAGAACGCAAACGATCTCTTTCAAGCACATCTTTCAGCTTCTCTTCAACGATATCGTAGTTCCTGAGATACTTCTGCGCGCGCGCCGGATTACGAGTTGTGATATCTGCACGGCAGAGTGTGAACAGATCTGATATGCCATCACCAGCCTGTACGGCTAGACGTCGGATCGCTGAATCAGTCACTCCTTCATCGACAAGCTTCATCGGACGTTGATGCAAGCGTACCAGAGTCTCTACGTAGTCAAGGTGTTGCATGGGCAGCCTCATGCGACGAAAGATCTTCTGTTGCCAACGGGCCCCGATCTCTTCATGACCATGAAAGGTCCAGCCGGTTCCCTCAACGAATTTCTTCGTGCGAGGCTTGGCAATGTCGTGCATCAATGTGGCGAATCTCAACCAGAGGTTCATCGACATGGCCGCAACATTGTCAACAACTTGAAGCGTGTGCAGAAAGACATCCTTGTGCCCATACTCACGTGAGCCTGCGACCACCAGTTCGGTACCGGCAAGATTGGCGACTTCGGGAAAGACATGTTTCAACAAGCCGGTGGAATGCAAGATTTTCAGTCCAACACTTGGACGCGGGGCCGCCATGATCTTCAGAAACTCATCCGTGATGCGCTCCTGAGAAATGATCGTGATGCGATCAGCCATGGACGTCACGGCCGCCACCAACGAAGGATGTAGCTCAAACTCCAATTGCGCTGCAAACCGAGCCGCCCGCATCATACGCAGCGGGTCGTCACTCATCGTGACGATCGGGTCAAGGGGCGTGCGAAGCACCTTGCGGCCAATGTCACCAATTCCATCGAAAAGGTCCACCACCCGGCCAAGTCGATCCGGGTGCAGATCAGCAGCAAGGGCGTTGACCGTGAAGTCGCGACGTCGAAGATCATCTTCGAATGTGCCCTCAACAACGACGGGCTTCCGTGAATCGGCGTGATACTCCTCTCGGCGCGTGCCAACGAACTCAAGATGGTGGTCGCCCACAGGTACAAGAGCCGTACGGAATCGCTCGTACTCAACGGTCTTTGATCGGAAGAGAAGTGCAACATCACGGGCAAATGACAGTGCATCGCCCTCAACACAGATGTCAATGTCTGTGCGTGCTCGCCCCATGACCGCATCACGCACATAGCCGCCCACGACGTATGCTTGAACGTGGCGTTCATGAGCGAGTGCAGCGATGCGCAACAGCACGGGATCCGTGATGTCGATCGTCGTGGTCATGGCTTGGAGTGTCGGTGATCGTTCGTATCCAGGGTCTGCGCAATCAACCCTGATAGGTGGCCACCTCGCGGATGGCGCGCACGCCGGCGCTTCCCTTGTCGCGACGTTCCATTGCAACCAGCGCCGAGGCATAGACCTCCCGCCAAGTCAGGCCGAACTTCACCATCAATTCCTCGGGATCACCGGAACCGCCGAACGAGTCTTTGACGCCGACAAACTCGATAGGTACTGGCGCATTCTTCGCTGTACACTCGGCGACAGCTCCACCCAGTCCAGCATGAACCTGATGTTCCTCGGCCGTGACGATACAGCCGCATTCGCGGGCAGCCTGCGTCACCGTCGCAAAATCAAACGGCTTGACGGTGTGGACGTTGACAACGCGCGCACTGATACCCTTCTTAGCAAGCTCCTTTGCTGCGAGAATACTCTCCCACACCAAAGCACCGTTGGCGATGATGGCCACATCCGTACCGTCCATCAGAACGTTCGCCTTACCGAGTTCGAACGGCGTGCTCTCAGTGGTGAACATCGGCACCGGCGAACGGCCAAAGCGGATGTAGGCAGGTCCGACCATTTCACCCATGGCGACCGTGGCCTTTCGCGCCTCCTGGTAGTCAGCTGGCACGATCATCGTCATGTGTGGTAGCGTTCGCAGAAATGCAACCTCCTCCAGAACTTGGTGCGTTGCCCCATCCGGACCAACGCTGATGCCGGCATGCCCGCCACCAATCTTCACATTGGCCTCGTTGTAACACACCGAGATCCGCAGCTGATCGGCGTTGCGCAATGCGCAAAACGCACCATACGATGCAAAAAACGGAATCTTGCCACTCAGCGCCAGACCGGCCGCGATCGTCGTCGCATTCTGCTCTGCAATGCCTATGGAAAAGAACCTATCTGGGAACTTCTCCTTGAACAGCGAGGTCATCACCGATCCGGTAATATCACCACCTAAAACAACAACATTGCTATGACGCTCGCCAAGATCGACGAGTCCGTCGCCAAAGCCGAATCGTGTGGGTTTTTGTCCGAGAAGGTCCATCAGGTTTCAGGTTTCAGGTTTCAGGTTTCAGGTTTCAGGTTTCAGTTTCGTCATTCCCGCGAAAGCGGGAATCTATCGCCTTGGACCCCAGTCTTCGTTGGGGGTGCCGGACGCGTCACGGCATGACCGACATTTCTTCAAGAGCTGCAACGGCTTGCTCCTTTGAAGGGGGCTTACCGTGCCATTCGAACTTGTCATTCATGAACGACACACCGTGACCCATGTATGTCTTGGCAATGATGGCCGTTGGTTTGCCGGTCTTGTTACGTTGATTCTCCAGGAATCGATCGAAGCCGCGCATAAGGTCGGCATGGTCGTGGCCATCGACGACGATCGTGTCAAACCCAAAGGATTCGCACTTGGCGTCGATCGGATAGACATTCATCACGTCGGGCACGCGGCCATCGATCTGACAGTCGTTGTTGTCGATAATCCAACAGAAGTTGTCGAGGCCGAAGTGAGACGCAGCCATGGCAGCCTCCCACACTGATCCCTCTTGGAGTTCGCCATCCCCGGTGAGGGAGAAGACGCGTCGGTCGTTCTTGTCCAACAGATGATCACTCATGGCCATACCGACGGCAATCGAAATGCCCTGACCCAGTGACCCCGAAGACGTCTCAACGCCCGGAAGATGCATGTCGCGGCCAGGGTGTCCCTGAAGACGGGTGTTGTACTTGCGCAACGTCTCCTGCTCTTGCTTCGGATAGCACCCTGCATTGGCAAGCGCTGCATACATCACCGGCGCCATGTGTCCGGCCGAAAGGACGAACCGGTCATGCGTCGAATCCTCCATGTTGGCCGGATCATACCGCATGTATCCGCCGAAATACAGCACCGCGAAGACGTCCGCTGACCCTAGTGGTCCGCCGCTGTGTCCCGAGCCCGCCCGCACAAGCATTCGGATGATGTCTCGCCGGATCTCATTGGCGATAGGGGCAAATCCCTCTGGAACCCGACGCTCATTCGAGAACGTGGTTGTATTGAAATCCAGTGAGGCCTTCATTTCCTGCGTCATTGCTCTGAGCCTGTGTGGAAAAACTTCTACATAGATCACAAAGGTACGAAATCCCAATTCCAGGGGAACATGATGGGGAGGTGTTTGGCACCCTGTTTGCTAACTTGTTTTCAATCAACAAGATGTTGCTGACTCAAGATTCTCTTTAACGGAGGCGTTATGCAGTCGTTGGTTCGCTCTTTTATTGGCACAATCCCCTTTTTCGGTAGCACCCTCATTATCGCACTCTCGCTCCTAGGCCAACAGCAAGCCGATGCCCAGAATCGAAAGGCCCCCTCGTTTGATCAGGTCATGAGCTCAGGCAATGCGGGCACGGAGTTCGTTATCGCCATTCCACCAAATGAGATCTTGCCCTTTCCGGTGGAGGGCTTGGAGGTCTATATCGGCTCGGAGTTCGACACGAATGTCGAGCTATATGACTACGACGCAGATAAGTCTACTCGCTTCACAGTCAGCGCCAATACCGTGAAAGCCTTATCTGACCGCAGGGAGCTTAACTGGAGTATGGAGGTCCGCGAAGCCGAAGTCCCTCAGCGAAAGGGGCTGCGCATCAAATCGGACAAGCCAGTTACAGTGAGCGTGATAAACTCGAAGGTGACGACCACCGACGCATACTTGGCGATTCCAACGAGTTCATGGGGAACGGAGTATATCTCCGTGGCATACTCGGACTTTCGGGAGGTAAAACCCTGGCCAGCGGGCTTCATGATCATTGCCAAAGAGCCGACACAGGTGGACATTCTCCTGCGTGGCAGTGGGAAGAATGCCGCAACCACGTCGGGTGGGCGCAAGATCGGAGACAGAATATCGGTTTTCCTCGACGAGGGCGAGGTCTATATGGTCCATGGCGATGGACAAACCAGGAGTTCGTTTGACCTCTCCGGATCGTTGATCACATCGGACAAGCCCGTGGGCGTGATCGGTTTCCATATGCGCACGACCATGCCAAACCAGCTCATCAATGGCAATGGACGGAATCACCTGTCCGAGATGCTGCCGCCGACCTCAAAGTGGGGGCTGAAATACTCTACCATCGAACTGAAACGCACCCGACAGTTGGCCGGTCGAGGTGATGTGTTCAAGGTCGTGGCCAAGGATGCCAATACGAGGTGGAACCTGAAGTACTACGACAAGAGTAC
Organism: Bacteroidota bacterium; assembly: GCA_041170435.1. Classification (GTDB taxonomy): domain Bacteria; phylum Bacteroidota; class Ignavibacteria; order Kapaibacteriales; family Kapaibacteriaceae; genus UBA10438. Next base: position 50,448 of record JBEAYU010000016.1, on the reverse strand, counting down.
CGGAAAGCTGCTCGGACAGAACGGCGGCCTCCTTGTCAATGCCGGTGATTTTGCCGATGTCTCGCAAGCGCAGCAGCCAACGGCGTTAACCGAGGGCTTCTCTGTTTGGGAAGCTGATAAGCCGATCTTCGTTATGCAGTATTCGTGCTCTTCATCCTGGGACGGTGATCAGGTGTTAGATCCGTTCATGTTCAGCGTGTGTCCGGAAGAGCAGTTTATCACAAGCGCCAACTTCCAAACACCCACAATGGCGCAATTCACAAGGCACTATCTGAACCTCATTGTCAAGACTGATACGTCGGACATGGCGGCAATGAATACAAATCTCAAATCACTTGAGGTCGACGGTGTGCCGGTTTGGAACGACCCTCGGGCCGAAAAGCCCTCGCTTCTTCTAACGAGAATGCCGAATGGCCTCTTTTGGGCCTCAATAGAGCTCGGAACTAGTTCGCAGGCTCACCGAATCACAGGTAACGGTAAGGTGAGCTTCGCAGGATATCTCTTCGGTTATGGGGCTGTAGACGCCTACGGAATGCCGTTAAGTACCATAGCCGTCAATGTTGTACGCACTGTCGACACCATGCCCCCTACCATCGAAGTGACACAGATACCTGGTCAATGTGGCGCCTTTCGTGGTCAAGCCAAAGAGCTCCGGAACATTCCCGATCCTCCAAACGCAACGCCCCAACCTGGCGACCAGATCGAGTCAGGGATAGCATCAATCGACAGCGTTGCCGGAAGCAGGAGTTTCAACTATCAACTCAAGCTCCTAACTGACAGCAGCTTCCCAGCAATCACGACGTACAAGATGTTCCGATACGAGTGGATCGTGATCGATGCCACAAAGCCAGCACGCGTGATCTATGCGGTTAGCGACTTCTCGGGAAATGCGACCCTCGACACGCTTGTGTACGCCCCGGCTAGCACCATTGACACGGCAAAGCCAACGATAGAGCTGGTTTCCGCCAAGCCACCGATCTGGGACGTTGAGGTGAATGAAAAGACGTTTTCACCTGACCCACCTCGTACCTGCCCGAAAGACAACGATCAGCTCGACAGGGGGCTTTCCGAGATCACTGTTGAGCGCGTCAACATGCGACTCATCGCAGGCAATCTGAAGTTTCCCTCTGATTCCGCGATCCGCAGTGCCAAACTCACGCTGGTCGTCGAAGACATCAACCTTGAAGCCTCTGCCATCATCGTCGCCAAAGACCGCGCCGGCAACATCTCCCGCGACACCATCCGGTACAAGGGGCCTACGAGCGTTGGCACTGAATCCGCCCTCTCTGCAGACTGCCTCGGGGTGACGATTTCGGCTGACGGGCGCGGCGTTCTTGTGGACGTTCAGGGGGCTACTGAACCGTCGACGTTGTCCCTCTATGACCTGCGCGGTCAACTCATCTCCCGCTCGGATGTTCGTGTCGGAACTGATGCACGTTTGCGCCTCGATGTGCCGCAATCCGGTATTTATCTGCTCACGATAAGAACAGCCACGACGACCTGCAGCCGGCTGGTTTCCGTCAGACATTGACAGCCCGTGACTGAAGGAGCCTCGGGGGAGATTTTTTGAGGGTTTTTCGGAACCCATTTGCCGACTTTTTGTTTATTATGGTATCTGCCGGCGGGAAGGGATTTCCTGCCTGCTTGCTGTGTGTCGATAATCGATGCACTCCTGCAGGTGTTGGGTCGCTTCCTCTGACACTGACGTAGACATTTTTTTCGTTTGGAGGCTTCATGTTCAAGCGCTTCACCATGCGTTTCACCTTCCCACTTGTTGTCCTGATACTTACCTGCATGAGCGCAACCGCTCAGCGCAAGGCACCATCGGCAGATCAGCTGCTCAGCACGGGTGGCCAGGGTACGGAGTTCTGGATTGCGATCCCGCCAAATGAGATCCTCCCGTTTCCCGTTGAGGGCTTGGAGGTCTATGTAGCTTCTGCGTTCGACACGGAAGTGGAGCTATTCGACTTCGCCGGCGACCGTTCAACGCGCTTCAAGCTCAAGCCGTATGAGGTTAAGACGCTCAGTGACCGGAAAGAACTGAACTGGTCGATGGAGATCCGCGATGCTGAGATCCCGGTTCGAAAGGCCTTGCGCCTCAAGTCAGACAAGCCGATCTCCGTCTATGTCATCAATTCCAAGGTCACCACTACCGACGGATACATGGCCATTCCTACGAATGGTTGGGGGCAGGACTACATCTCCGTCAGCTACTGGGACTTTCGTGAGGTCAAGCCTTGGCCAGGTGGCTTCATGATCATCGCGAAGGAACCGACGCAGGTTGACATCCTCCTACGAGGCCAGGGCCAGAACGACGCCACGACATCTCTTGGTCGCAAGATCGGAGAGAGAATTTCTGTCTTCCTCGACGAAGGTGAAGTGTACATGGTACACGGAGACGGCCAGACACGTTCTGCGTTTGACCTGAGCGGATCACTCATTCGCGCTGATAAGCCCGTCGGCTTCATTAGTTTCCACATGCGCACAACCATGCCGAATCAGCTCATCAATGGCAATGGTCGGAACCACCTTTGCGAGATGTTGCCTCCGATCACGGCATGGGGGAAGCGATATTCCACCGTGGAACTCAAGCGTGCACGCAATCTGGCGGGAAGAGGTGACGTCTTCAAGGTCGTAGCGAAAGATGATCAGACACGCTGGACGATGAAGTTCTACGACAAGACAAGTGGCAAACTGCTCGGACAGAACGGGGGCCTTTTGGCCAAGGCCGGCGACTTTGCCGACATCACTCAGGCACAGCAGCCGACAGCAATCACCGAGGGGTTCTCAGTCTGGGAAGCCAACAAGCCGATCTTTGTGATGCAGTATTCCTGTTCTTCGACCTGGGACGGCGATCAGATTCTGGATCCTTTCATGTTCAACGTGACCCCGGAAGAGCAGTTCATTACAAGCACCATCTTCCAGTCGCCAACCATGGCGCAGTTCACGAAGCACTACTTGAATTTGATCGTGAAGACTGACACCACTGACAAAGTGGCGATGGTTGAGAATCTCAAGTCTCTTGAGATCGACGGCGTGCCCGTGTGGAGTGACCCACGTGCCGAAAAGCCATCTCTGCTCTTCACACGCATGCCGAATGGACTCTTCTGGGCCTCCATCGAGTTTGGGACCGAGGCGCGCGCGCACCGCATCAGCGGCAACGGGAAAGTAAGCTTTGGTGGATACATCTATGGCTTCGGAGCCGTTGATGCATATGGGTGGCCCGCTGCTGCGGGCTTCCGTCCAACAACATCCGTCGACACCTTGGCGCCGGTCATCAAGGGAGACTCGCTGTGTGGAGACTACACCTTCGAGGCAACGGAACTCCGCAACATCCCCGATCCGCCACGTGAAGTGCCGATCGATACCGACCAAGTTGAAACGGGTATTGCGGTCATTGACACGGTACCGGGAAAGAATAGCTTCAACTATCAATTGGAGCTCGTCACCGACCAAGGATTCCCTGTCACTCCTTCGTGGAAGAAGTTCCGATATGAGTGGAAGGTCGTCGACAAGAGCAAAGATGCCCGTGTGATCTACTACGTGCGGGATTTTGCCGACAACACCACCCTAGATACGTGCTATTACTTTGCAGACAAACTCGTATTCGATCCGAATCCTCTGTCGTTTGGCAAGATCAGGCTCGGCACGAATAAGACAATGACGCTGACGATCCGGAACAACTCCGACGCACCGGTCAAGCTGACAGCGTCGAAGATGATCGTCGGTACATACTACAAGATCGTATCAGGACAGATTGCCGAGGCTGCAGAGATCACTGTCCCGGGACGCGGAACGTATTCGATCGGCATTCAATACACTGGCACCCGCGAGACAGCTGACGTAACCAAGGATTTCGACCTCGATACGATTCAGATCAACACCAGCTGCGGCGTCTTCAAGCATGGCCTGTCGGGCGTTGCAGCGATTCCACGGATCAAGGTTCGGGACTTTGATGCAGGCACGCGGGGTCTAAATGAGAAGTTCTGTGGACCGCTACTGATCGAGAACCCTGGTTCGGATACACTGATCATCACAGCGATCACCGGGTATAACAATACATCATTCTCTCTGTCTGCCGGATTCACGCCTGCACTTCCGATCTCGATTCCTCCAAAGGGGCGTGCAGAACTCAAGGATGTGTGCTTTGTGAGTTCAGAAGTTGTCAACGAGACACATGAGGTTACCTTCTCGAACAACGGCGATGGTCCGGATTCGATCTCAACATGGACCGGTAGCACGCAAACGCCGGGTCCGGGCATCACCGGATACGACTGGTTGCAACGACGCGTCGGTACACGCCATCCATGGCGCGTCAAGGTCTACAACACTGGCAATCAGGAGATCACCCTGAACGACGTGAACTTCATCACTGGCGGCAAGTACTTCCCTAACGGATCTACGGAAGCCAATTACGTGTTCAAGATTGGCAACTTGATCAAAGGTGGCTCACCGGTAACGACGGCCACACTTCGCGGCGATTCGGTTGATGTTGAAGTCTTCTTCCGCCCGGGTGCAGAGCAGATTGACACCGTCAGCATCATCCCGGTATGGGCTACCGCGCAGGAACCACGGTCAGCACGCCTTGCCGGTGAAGGTATCATTCCGAAGATCAACTCACAGCCGATCACGATGACATGTGCCGACACGGATTATGGAGTCGAGGCACGGCGGGACATCACGATCTCCAATGGCGGATCGATGCCACTTACTATTTCAGCGCTTCGACTTGCCGCAGGTGCGCCCGCTGGATATGTTCTGGTTTCAAACCCGGGGCTTCCGCTCACGGTCGCTCCAAACGGCGGATCAACGGCCATAACGGTCTCATACACACGCCCGAACGGATTCGGAGGAGCATCAACAGCGTCGCTCGAAGTTGTCCACGATGCAACTCCAGGCACTGGTGTCGACGAGACAACTCTTGCCCCTGTCGGTCCACATGTTCAAACCATTTCCGTTGCGTCATGCTCGGCACCTGACATCAGCACCGAGGATATTGGATTTGGTAGGAATCTGGCTAACTGTGACAATCCAATCCTGGAGTTCAGCATCAGTAATCCGAGCCAGTCAATCAAGCCCCTTGAGATCAAGGACATCCGCACTACCGGACCAGAAGCCGCAGCCTTCACGATCACCCGCATCGTCGATGCCGGGGGGCAAGTGGTCACTCTGCCGATCATTCTGACTGCCGGACAGTCTTGTAAAGTCTCGGTTCAGTTCACGCCGACGGAGCCAAGCGCATCTCCGTGGAACGACAGGGGCTACTCAGCACAGTTTGAGATTGATGGTTATGCCCAAGGAGAGACGACGCCATTTAAGACCGTCATCTCGAAGGCAACTGGTATCGGTTACGTGGTGCCAGTATCGATGAACCTTACCAATGATCTCAATGGCGCTGAAACGCGCAACCCAGGAACGCCGTCAACATTCCGCGTGTCCGCCTCCTCAAATGACTGGAACGCGGCTGGCCTGAGGACCTTCAAGGCTGACGTTGTTTTTGATCCGTCAACGATTGCGTTTGCAAACGGAACGGTTCGCGCTGAAGCCTCTGCTCCGGGTTGGACGATCGCGGGCCCAACTATCACGACGATTTCGCAGGATGTTGCACGAATGTCCTTCACGGCATCAGGTCCGAATCCGATCGTTGCCAATGGTGCGATCTTCTCGTTCGGCACTACCTTGTTGCTTTCCGACAAGTTTTCGGCCAAGCAAGCCCTGGAGATCGATCTCGGACGCCCTTGCCTTGTTGGCACGGCAAGTGGAGACTCGACGGGTATCTTTAACTGCGCCTTGGCACGCCGCGTGATCACGGTCACGGGTGCACGTTCGATGATCGCTCCGGTATCTCCAAATCCTGTTTCTTCAGGCACGGCTAAGATTGAATTCGGCGTCGGTATATCTGCGCCAGTCACAATCGAAGTCATCAACTCTCAGGGGCTGGTGGTTCGCACGCTTGTCAGCGCCAGCCTGCAGTGGGGCAACTACGACATGAGCTTCGACACACATGGAATGGCCTCTGGAGCCTACTTTATCAGAATGCGTACCGTAGACTTTGATCGGACGCAACCGTTGATGATCCAAGACTGATCCGAACGTCATCAGACGATCTAACAAGCGGCAGCCCAATCGGGCTGCCGCTTTTCATTTGTGCCATGGCATGATTATTGTTTGTTGCGTAATGGGACCGTATCTTGCATTGTAGATGAAAGTCATGAATTCCCATAAAGCCCTTCGTCTTTCAGCGGCCATCGTAGCGGCGCTGATCGCGCTGTCCGCCACGGCCCTTGCCGAAAATGGCAAGCGAGATGGTGGAGTGAAGAGCATGCCGAATAAGCCAAGTGCCTCCTCGATGTCTCCGGTGACGCGCGCTGTTGCCAGTGGCTTGAAGGCCCTGACCGTTCGGAAGTTCACAGCCGAGGATCGCGCACAGACCAAGGCCAACACGGGTCGGGATTCTTCCATAGCTCCGCCCCGGATCGTCTCGACTCGTGTCAATGCAGAAGTATTCTCAGCTCGCGTTGAGCTTGCAGGCGATGAGTCACTCGTCGATATCGCCATCTACAACATGCTCGGCAAGCGGGTTATGGATGTCTTCAAAGGGGCATCATCACGCGGCGTGCATGAGCACACACAGTCGATCTCGGAACTTCCTGAAGGGGTTTACATGTGCGTCCTTCAGGGAAGCAACTTCCGGAAGGCGGAGAAGTTCTTCTTCAATCGCTGATCGCGACATCTAGACCGTTCATTCGAGCCGCCTCTGGTGGCTCGTTTCGTTTTGAGGAGAAGCCATGAAGTTCGCAACGAAAGCAATTCACATTGGACAGGAGCCTGAGCAACGGACAGGAGCTGTCACCGTGCCGCTGTTTCAAACCTCCACATATGCCCAGCACGAGATCGGCAGACACACCGGCTTTGAGTATGCTCGGACGCAGAATCCGACACGCTTCGCCTGGGAGGACAATCTTGCCGCGATGGAAGGAGGCATCGATGCGTTTGCCTTTGGAAGTGGGTTAGCCGCGATCGATGCCGTGATGCGCTTACTCTCGTCGGGCGACCACGTCATTATGGCCGAGGACATGTATGGTGGCACATTCCGTTTAGCAGAGCGGATCCTACGTCGATTCGGACTTGATTTCTCCTACGTTGACATGCGAGATCCAGTCAATGTGGCTAGTGCCGTTCGTCCGAATACGCGGATGATCTACACCGAGACACCGACAAACCCGATGATGACGATCACGGATATCTCCGCGATCTCAGCTATCGCCAAGAGCGCAGGGTGCATGATGGTAGTCGACAACACCTTTGCAACACCCTACGCGCAGCGGCCACTTGAGCTAGGTGCCAACATGGTCGTGCACTCAGCAACAAAGTACCTAGGTGGTCACAGTGACCTTGTGAGTGGCATCGTTGCTACCGGCGATGAATCCATAGCCGAACAACTTGGATTCATTCAAAATGCCGCCGGAGCAGTACCAGGTCCTTTCGATTGTTGGCTTCTGTTGCGTTCTTCGAAGACTCTTGCCGTCCGCATGGACAGGCACAGCGCGAATGCACAACGCATTGCCGAGTTCTGTGTTCAGCATCCCAAGATCCTAGCTACGCACTATCCCGGTCTGCCCGGGCATCCTCAGCACGAGTTGGCCAAGCGTCAGATGTCTGTCTTCGGGGGGATGATATCCATCGAACTAGGATCCCTTGAACGTGCCATCGAAGTAACGAACAAACTCAAGCTCTTCACTCTCGCTGAATCCCTCGGCGGCGTCGAATCCCTGGTATGCCACCCTGTGAGCATGACGCACGGCTCTATCCCGAAGGAACAACGTGAACGCCTCGGCGTCACCGATGGCCTTGTACGCCTATCATGCGGCATCGAAGACGTCGAAGACCTGCTTGCAGATATCATGCAGGCAGTGGAGTAGGAGCCCGTGACGAGTGACGTTCTCCTATGCCTGCTTCCGCACTCCTACCACGTTGTACCGATTGGTCACGAATTGCCAGTCAGCAAAGGTGGCGTTGCCGGCTGGTGTGCAGCCAGTGCCGTGGAAGTCACTGAAAGCAGCTGACTGGTTGACCCATACGAAACTGTTGAAATTGAACGCGACGGGAGCGCCGGCCGATACGATCGCATCTTCTGCCTGCTGCATTCTCTCGGAATCGGTGGTGTACACCAGACTGCTGAGAGCACCATGATGGCGCACGCTGTCAACCACCTCGTTCAAGGAGTCCTGGAAGGAATCGGTGACAACCAGGAATGAAACAGGGCCAAACCATTCTTTGGTGTAGATGTTCGCGTGGGCTGTATCGGTTTTCATGACAAGGGGCGACATCGTCCGTGAGCCATCGAATCCGGGCTGTGCAATGGGTTCGCTCGGACGAACGACCTCGAGTCCGAGAGCTGCGGCTTCCATAAGACGTGCTGCGGTAGCCGAACTCTGGATGGCACCAAGCGTGCCCGGTCCGTTCTTCTCATTGAAAACGAGTGCGTCGATCTTCTCACGAAGCTTTGCCGCTACCGCGTCAACTGGGACGTGGTCGCCCCCTACAAGCATTCCGTCCTTGGCGATGAAGATATTCTGTGGGGCAGTGCACATTTGGCCCGAGTACAGGGAAAGCGAAAACGCCAGATTCTCCATGGCCTTTTCCAGGTCGTCCGTCGAGTCTAGGATAACACAGTTTACGCCAGCCTTTTCTGTGAACACCACCTTGCGGTGTTCGGAAGCTGCGCGCTCAACGACGTCCCCAAACACCGGTCCACCCGTGTAGTCAATGATTCCAATGGCAGGGTGCTGAACTAGGTCGAGGGTAAGGGGCGCGTCCGCCGTGTCTACGGCTAATTGAACGATGTTCGGATCCATCCCAAGCTCAGAAAGCACATCGCGCAGAACGGCCACGACGATCGCAATGGGGTAGACCGATCCGGGATGGGGCTTGACGATGACGCTGTTGCCCGTAACCAATCCCGCGAACATGCCCGGAACCGAGTTCCAAACCGGGAATGTTGAGCATCCGATCACAAGGTTGATACCACGTGGAACAAGTCGATACGACTTGTCGATGCTGACGCTGATCTTGCCCATGGGCTTTGTCCATGTCACACCGGAGACAAAGGCAGTCTGTGAAGCAAGACCAAGAGCGGTTGATTCAAGTGCCCTGTCGAAAGCATGGGGTCCGGATGCCTGAAAGGCCATCACAAAACCCTGACCTGTGGTATGCTGCGTGGCATAGCCGATCTCAAAGAAGGACTTTGACCCGCGCTCAAGTGCTTCCACGAGGATCGACGCCCTATCATGCGGCGTCAACGTCTGCCAGGCGATCCGTGCGGCCGATGCACGCTCAACGAGCTGCTCCACGGAAAGAGAAGGATAGGTGATGCCGAGATCGAATCCATACGGCGAAGCCTCTTGGCCAGCCCATGAATCCGCCGCTCCGAGCCGGTCGAATCGATTGTTCAGTTGTGCCTGGAAACGCGCCAAGGCCTCGTCATTTGCCGTTTCGCCATAAATCTTTCCGCTGGGTGCTTCTGGCCAGTGAGCATGGAACGTTCGTTCGGCGTTGGCCTGAATGGCTGCGTCCAGTGTGGCCTGATGGGCGGCGCGCAGGTCTGCGAGATTCATCTTGTAGCTCCGTGATTCGTGGGTCACAAAACTACGACGGCCCGATTACATGGAGTGTTGGCCGCCGAATCGATAACTGATGCTCAGATTGAACAGAGCATCGGCAAACGCCGCATCCCCAATGACCTCTACCCCTCGAGTCTGCGTCCGAAGCTTGTCGATGTGACTCTGCGTCCGATTTCTGTAGCCGGCAAAGGCCGTGCTGAAGAAGATCGACAAGGTGGGCGTCGAGTATCCTATGCCGGGCTCAATGCTGACGGCATAGCCAGGACGTCGGAAGCCCTGACTACCGCCAATGAGGTCGGATGACGGAACGCCCTCGGCTCGAGCGCCAAGGTAGGCCGCGAATCCGTCGAACATGCCGTACATGACACCAAGTCGAACTCCGAACTGGTCCGCGCTAGAAAACTCTGACGAGTCGACCGTCGCTGCCGCAGCGGCCGTGCGAAGGCGTACGCCATTCGTGTTCGTCACGTTGGCCATGTAGCTGAGGTTGCTCATCAGTACGAGATTCGTTGCCAAGGTCTGAACTCCCTGGATATCAAGCGTCGCTCCGAAGCCACCGTCTCCGAGCTGGATGGACTGGTCCACCACGCCGGGAACGGTTTGGTCGCGCAGGGTACCTTGATTGTAAAAATCGTCGACAACGTCATACTTACCCGTTGGCAACTTCACACCAAGAGAGACCGCGTAGTTGGATTCGGATGTCGCCGGGTCCATAAGCCAATACCCTACCGAGAGTCGAACATCTCCAATGCCGGCCGATGACGTCATGCGCCTGTCGCCAGCCCATGTCCCAATCAGTGCCCCGGTCGAGTCAAATCGAGGATTGCCACCGTGTTCGTACAATGACGTCCGATCGTTGTACAGCAACGGTACGATGGCAGATGCAAACAGACGATCGGTGACCCCGTAGCTGAGCGAAAGGTCGATCGATCCTGCGTTGTTGATGACCTCTGTTCTCTGCTCAACTCGGAAAGACTCCTCATGATCACCACGATAGTGCCTGAATGAGCGGAAGAACCGCGCACCGGTAATGACGTTGAACTCGCCTGCGGAGAGGTTGAAGGTGTTGCCTGTGTTTGTTCCGCACATTGTTCCACCGCGTACAGCCACACAGCCCTGTGAGCGTAGCTCCACGGACGAGAAGCCTACGATGGCGATAATCAATACTGCTGTCGTCACAACTTTCATGAACGTTCTCTGAGAAGTAGTTGGGAGTGGTGATTGACGGGGCGCAACATAGGCGTGCGCCCGATGCGTCGCCAACACGAACGAACATATGTTCGTTAACATCTCGTCCGCACCGTTATACACGGGACCGTCACACTTAAAGCTGGATCACCCACTGAACTACCGGGATGGGAAGGGGTGACCAGTTCGAGTTGTCTTCAAGATTCAAGAGATTGCCCTTGTAGCCAGCAAATCCAAACTGCCAGTATGAGCTTTGACCATACTCCCAACGGATGGCTGGGATGATGAAGATGTTCGAGTAGGTCTCGTATGAGCGTGTAAATGATGCACTCGGATCGTTATAATCATAGTAGTCCGTCTGCATCCATCGTCCCTCCGGAAGCGTGACGGAACCCGAACTGCTGATCATGAACGCGTCCACGATCAATCGGATCTTCCGTGCAAGCTTGACTGAGACTCCCAATGCTGCATAGGCCCGAGGTGACGTCAGCTGGAATGTATCGCGCAGAGCTGTGTAATCGGGGCGGTCATAGGCAACAACCTTTAGTGAGGTGGCACCATAGCCTGCTGTGAGCGAGAAAGATGTCGAGCCCGATAAAACCGACAGCGTCAGCGTAGGTGCAGCAAGAAAGTTTCTGTCGGCGAGGCTCCCGCCCCAGCCCACGAAGCCCCCTGCCCCGAGCCAGACATTATTCGAAAGGGGCATGCGGTACATCGCCGTCGCAACGATCGGTGCGCTGAACCATGATGTCAGAAGTCCTACGCTGAGCCGATCTGTTGGAAATGCCTCGAGAGCCATTCCGGCGATGTTGAATTGCAACGACGAGCTACCCTTCGGCATTGGCATCGCACCCGAGGTCAGCACATACATGGCGGTGGGCACGACCTCGTCACTTCCCGTCGACGTACTCTGTTGCACGTCGGACGACGTGATCGTGCGGATGAGGTGCTTGGGCAGTACGAGACGTGTTCCGTCAGAGAGCAAAACGGTCAGCTCTCGAGCATCCATGGCGGTGATCCTGCCACGGAGGATGCTACCATCATGCCGTTCAATGATCTTCGTGCTCAGCGTGTCCGACCAGCGATCGCTCTGCGCCGAGGCAAAGACTGCCGCAAAAAGGAGTATAGAGACGAGCGATATGACCTGCCTTGTCATCACATTCTCACGAAGTAACCAATGGTCGGAATCGGTACCATCATGAACTCCCCATCAGCATATGCAAATGGGAATGCCACCTGGAAAGCAGATCCCTGCCCTGTGGCAATACGCAGCCCAGGCATTCCAAAGAGAAGCATGCTCGAATCATTCCCTGCACTGAGGATGATCGAGTCAAACATCACTGAAACCTTCGACCAAGCATGGGTCTGCCCAGCGAGCGAAAAGAGCACCCTGCCTCCACCGTCACCATCATATCCGACGTAGCCATATCCAACGGACGTTGTGATGTTGGATGCACGCGTTCCATAGGTGACCGAGCCATAGGGCAGTGCAAAGAAAAAGAAACTCGGGATCCAGCCGTTCCAGCCCACAAGTGCACCGGCAGCAAGGTTGACGTGTTCCGCCACCCGCGTTGTAGCCTTGATCGATCCAATGATCGGAGATCCTATGTAGGTTGTCAGCAACCCCACGGAGAGGTTCTCTGTAGGAGCAAACTGGAAATCCGGACCAGCCGTTGTGAACAGGATGTACGCACCGTCATCGCCGATCGGGAAACCGTTGGTCGTGATGAAGTATCGCGATGAGAATGGAACTTGCCCGGAGCTTGAGGACCTTGACTGCGAGGTAAGGGGTGTGGCCACGACGATCGACCGCACAAGGCTTCGGGGAATGATGACTGATCCAATTGCCGTAGAGTCCAGCAACACCTCACGATCATCGGCTGACAAGAGCACTCCAACGTATCGGCTGTCATCGGTCTTCACCACCGATACCCACGAACCAACCTGCGGGAGAGCCTGAGCTCCGAGCCTCAAAGCGAGACCCATTGTAAGCGCGGCCCATGCTGCAATGCAGATGCAAACCCTAACACGTTGTATGAGTATCCGATCGCTCATCTGGCAAACTAACGAAAATGGCTCCCCGAGGGAGCCACTGTCGTAGAATCTTCGTGTCCTTCGTTAGGGGGCTTACCAGCAAGCATCCATCGGCGTGTATTCCATACCGAAAGCTTCTGCCACGGCTTCGTACACGATCTTACCATCGACCACGTTGATGCCGAGTTCGAGTTCCTTGCTAGCCTGGCAGGCAGCCTTCCAGCCGTGATTGGCCAGCTGGATGGCATATGGCAGCGTGGCATTCGTCAGAGCGATCGTTGAAGTGTACGGAACAGCTCCAGGCATGTTGGCCACACCGTAGTGCACGACGCCATCGACAACATAGGTTGGATTCTCGTGGGTTGTCGGCTTGCAGGTTTCGACACATCCGCCTTGGTCAACAGAAACATCAACGATAACGGAGCCCGGCTTCATGGTCGACAGCATGTCACGTGTGATCAGGTGAGGCGCCTTTGCTCCAACGATCAACACGCCCCCTACAACGAGGTCGGCTGTCTTGACGGCTTCGCGGATGTTGGCATTGGTTGACATTTGCGTGACGACATTGGCAGGCATCACGTCGTTGAGGTAGCGCAGTCGGTAGAGGTTGTTATCGAACAACGTGACGCTCGCACCCAAACCAGCGGCCATCTTCGCGGCATTCGTTCCTACAACACCACCACCGAGAACGACAACTTCTGCAGGACGTGTACCGGGGACACCGCCCAGCAGGATGCCGCGCCCACCCATCGGATGCTCAAGGTACTTTGCACCTTCCTGCGTAGCCATGCGTCCGGCCACCTCCGACATCGGAATCAGCAGTGGGAGCGAGCCGTCAGCCTTCTGCACGGTCTCGTAGGCAATGCACGTTGCACCGCTCTGTACCATGGCCTCTGTCAGCTCACGCGAAGCAGCAAAGTGGAAGTACGTGAAGAGCGTCTGTCCCTTGCGGATGAGGTTGTATTCAGGGGCGATCGGCTCCTTGACCTTCATGATCATGTCGGCCTTGGCATACACTTCAGCCGCCGTCTCAATGATCGTTGCGCCCGCGGCGATGTACGCTTCGTTTGAAAAGCCGCTGCCAACGCCTGCGTTGATCTCCACGATCACGTCATGGCCGTTCGAGCGCAGCGCATCGACACCGCCTGGTGTGAGCGCAACGCGCTTTTCGTTTGTCTTGATCTCCTTTGGTACGCCGATCAGCATATCCGTCCTCGCATATGGGTTGGTGGGGATTGAATTCGCAGATAAGGACTGCAAAACTGCGAAATCGGCGCTCAATTGCCGAACAGAAACCCCACAACAACCATGATGGCGATGAGCGACAGCAGGCTCGTTACCGCCCGACGCGAAAACCGTCGATACCAGAATGGAAGCGACACAAAGGCCAAGGCCGTCGGGATCATCAGGTACCCTGCCAGCTCTGACCCCAGCCATTGCGACCATGTGCGCAAGGACACGATTCCCCACCATGGAGTGACACGCTCCCAGCCGGCAAGCCCCCTGACAGCATCGCGCAGACCCCATTCGGGAAGGGAGATGAACGAGACTCCGATAGTGATGAGCAGTGCGGTGGAGAAGATCGGTGGACGCGAAGCATCACTCAGTATCTGTCGCAGATTTGGAGTGACCAGAAGAAGGCTGAGCGCACCAAGCAGAAACCCATGCACAGAATATGTGCGAGCCAGAAGCACTGACCCGGGCTGTACTCCGAGAATTGACGCAAGAGCATTGCCGAGCGGCGCCGCCTGAAGTTCGTGCCCCATGATGCGGCGTGAGATCTCGGCGTATACGTCATCGACGAGAATGCGGCCCGTCCAGCCCCCTGCCAGCGCGATAAGTGTCAGCGATACAAACCGTAACCACAACGATCTGTCGGTCTCGTAGGTGCGCAGCACGCACAGCGCCGCCAACAGCATCGTGAGCAATGCCAGCAGGATGTCCGACATCAAGAGATGGATGCCACGGATAGTATTCCCGTGGGGGGCGTTGTGGATGGTCACGCGAATGGAGCTCTGTGCCGCACTTACCACCGGCTCACTCTTTGCTGCCGGGGCAATCTGCGGGTTCAGCGATGATGCAATGATCGTGTCGGTGTAAGGTCCTACCGGCAATTGGCGTACGGACGTGACGATCGTCTGTGCTGTTCCGTCGGCAGCGCGGAGCGGATCGGAAGATGGCACGTACCACATCGACAGTAGCATTCCCGTGACCACCACAATCATGAGTGAAGCAACGCTGAGCCCGATAAGGACCGGCAGTGCGCTCCGCAATGATGACCTGATGGCGCTAGTCATACATCACTGCGGTGGATTGTTCGGACGAACAGCCTGCCATCCTCTGTGAGGCACTCCAGAGTGGCAAGGGGCTTGCGGGGCGGTCCGGCAACGGGCTCACCCGTTACGGCAAACGCTCCACCGTGACAGGCACAGCGGATGCGTTGTGACCTCGCATCGAAGGCCAAAGGGCAACCGGCATGCGTGCATGTAAGGTCAAGCGCCGTCACAACGTCTGCACTTCTGCTTAGAAGTGCCATGCGGCCATTAACATTCACTACCCTCCGAGTTCCATCGGAGATCACCTCGTCGATCGGCCCGAGATCCACCGTTCGAGCGCCGGGGGCACTCTGCGGCTGCAGGTACTCTTTTGTCATCAACGAAGCAGTTGTTAGTCCTGCGGCGGCGGCAATTGTGCGAAGCCACGCACGTCGGTCCATTCTCGCTAGTTTTGTGTTTTCCATCTACGCCGTGAAAGTGATCTGAATGCCTGTACCATTGCTGGACCTCAAAATACAGTACCGCGGACTCAAGGACGAGATCGACGCGGCCCTTATTCGGGTGGCCGAGTCGCAGGCCTGCATCCTTGGTCCGGAAGTGGATGCCCTTGAACGCGAACTCGAAGCATACCTCGGAGTGCGTCATGCAATTGGCGTTTCAAGCGGAACCGACGCCCTCCTGATGGCGCTAATGGCGCTCAGAGTCGGGCCCGGCGACGAAGTGATCGTACCGACATTCTCGTTCTTCGCCACTGCAGGCTGCGTTGCCCGTCTCAACGCAACGCCAGTATTCGTCGATGTTGACCACGTGACGTTCAATCTCGACCCCGAACTGACGCGCAAGGCCATCACACCGCGCACCAAGGCGATCATCCCCGTTCACCTGTTTGGTCAGGCCGCCAACATGGATGCCTTCATGGCCATCAGCGCGGAGTTCAACATCCCGATCATTGAAGATGCCGCGCAGGCAATTGGAACGCAGTCGGCCGACGGACGCCGCGTGGGAAGCATTGGTCAAATTGGTTGTTTCTCGTTCTATCCGACAAAGAACCTTGGCGCATTTGGCGATGGAGGCTTAGTCACAACCAATGACGACGAGATGGCCGTGCGTCTGAAGCAGATCCGAAATCATGGCATGGAGCCACGCTACTATCACAAGATCATGGGTGGCAACTTCCGCCTCGATGCGATGCAGGGGGCTGTCCTCCGCGTGAAACTTCCACACCTGCCGTCGTGGCATGAAGGACGGCGCCGCAATGCAGAGCTCTACTCCAAGCTCTTCATGCAAGCGGGCCTGAGCTCGGCACCGGGCGTGACACAGTTCGGTCCACACGACCGGATCTTATTGCCAAAAGCTATCAACGCCGGCGCAGCCGCTGACCATCACATCTTCAACCAATTCACTATCCGTTCTTCCCATCGGAACGCGCTCAGGACGTACTTGGCTGAAAAGGGCATCGGTAGTGAGATCTACTATCCGGTGCCATTCCACCGTCAGGAGTGCTTCGCATCGCTCGGTTGCAACGACGCAGACTACCCAGTCTCAAACTGTCTGGCCGCCACCGTGCTCTCGCTTCCAATCTATCCGGAACTCGACGAACATCATATCCACGAGGTCGTGACTGCAATCGCAGCATTCGAGAACGAACGTGCGCACCATGACTCTGAATGCCCGGACTGCGCCGAATGCGGCACGGTTGCCTGACATAATCCTGAAAGGACGTCGCCATGAATCAGCAGTTTCAACAGGGCTTTCGGGTCCAGTTTGGTCGCCCGAAAGAAAGTCTGCTCAGCCAGGTTTTGCTCGGGCTCGCCGTCGCGATCTTTGGCCTGGCGATGTTGCTCGATCGGCTCGGCATGCCCGATATGTACAGCATCGTGCGTGACTGGTGGCCGATGGGGGTCATCGCATATGCGGCCATTCGACTGATCACCGGCGCGGGATCGACCTTCTGGTCGGGGCTGACCATCATCGTCATGACCGTCATCCAACTCAAGAAGCTGGGAGTTGTTGACCAGTTCTGGGGCATCTTCTGGCCGCTGATCCTGATCATTCTCGGTCTGTGGATCGTCGCATCTCGTTTCCGCTCGCGCGGCAACGACAAGCCCCCTACCGACATGCCGGGAGCCTCATATCGCGTCGATGAGAACTAAGGTCTCGTTGCGATGAACGTACGCCGCGACAGAGTTCGGATTCTTACGGCCGACAGACCCGAGCCTATGGGGTCGGGTCCGGTGGTCTATTGGATCAACCGCGACCAACGTCGCGATGATAACTGGGCCCTGCTGTATGCCCAGAAGGTCGCCATTGAACGTCGTGTGCCTCTTGTAGTAGCCTTCTGCCTTGTTCCAAGCTTTCTTGACGCATCACTACGTCAGTACGACTTCATGATCAAGGGGCTGGAGGAACTCGAGCGTGATCTTCAGGCGGTGAATGTTCCGTTTCATCTACTCACGGGTTCGCCAAAGGACGTGCTGCTGCCGTTCCTTGAGTTGACCTCTCCATCGCTCTTGGTGACGGATTTTGAGCCCCTTCGAATCAAGATGCAATGGCTTGATGAGGTTGTTAAGGGCTCGTCTGTGCCTGTGCACCAGGTTGATGCCCACAACATTGTCCCCTGCTGGGTCGCATCACCAAAGCTGGAGTTCGCCGCCTATACGATCCGCCCGAAGATCACAAAGCTTCTGCCTACATACCTCGAAGAGTTTCCGAGCGTGATGCGCCATCCGTTCGATGGACCGTCAAGCCCCCTGACAGATTGGGCTGCCGTTCGCTCGACCCTTCGCGTGAACACTTCGATCGGACCGGTTTCATGGCTTATGCCAGGAGCTTCTGCCGGCCGTGCTCGACTTGATGCCTTCGTTGCGAAGATCGAGCAGTATGCCGATCGCAACGATCCGACCAAGGCGGGACAGAGCAACCTCTCGCCGTATTTCCATTTTGGTCAGCTTGCTCCGCAACGAGCGGCTCTTGCCACACCAAGAGTTGGCGAGTCATCCGATAGTTTTCTCGAGGAGCTCATCATCCGACGTGAGCTTAGCGACAATTTCACGTTTTACAACGATCGTTATGATTCATTCGATGGCTTTGCAGCGTGGGCGCAGCAGACCCTGAACGATCATCGAAGCGATCCGCGAGAGTATGTGTACACTCTCGAAACGTGGGAGCAGGCTCGCACACATGACGAGCTCTGGAATGCCGCCCAGAGGGAGCTCATCAGCACGGGCAAACTCCATGGCTTCATGAGGATGTATTGGGCGAAGAAGATCCTTGAGTGGAGTGCTTCACCCGATGAGGCACTCGCCATCGGTGTTTACTTGAATGACGCTTACGCTCTTGATGGACGTGATCCAAATGGATATGTGGGCGTTGCCTGGAGCGTAGGGGGCGTGCATGACCGAGCATGGTTCGAGCGTCCGGTCTATGGCAAGATCAGATACATGAATGCCAACGGCTGCGCCCGCAAGTTCGACGTCAAATCCTATATCCGACGATATGCGCAAGACACCCTTCTTTGACATCCTTGCTCTTGTACTACTCTCGCTCGCCGTGGCAACGGCGCAGGCTCCGCCGTTCTACACTCTCAAGCTCGGGCGCGGACTGAAGGAGTTTGACGAGTATCTGTTGAAGTCCACCTATGAGCAGCGCTCGGTGACCAAGATCTACAACAACGATCAGCTTCTTGGGGACACCACCGATGTGGTTCGAGTCGTGATCGCTGCTCGATGCTCAGTGGCGCGGGTCACCATCGATGGCCAGGAGAAGGAAAAGTACCTCATCATCCGCCTGTTCCAGCTTCAGACTAACACAGATACCTTTGATGTGATGGCAACCGGCACAAAGGTGCGGTGTTGGTTCTCGGATTCCGGGAGCGTTTTCACCGTTGATGATGCACCCGTTGCCGATACTGTTGCCGCGCTGCTGAGCAACGTAGTCCTTGGTGAAGGGGGCGCGAAGACTGGAGACGTGCTTGATGCCAAGAAACCGGTTGCCGTTGGTTCGACCTGGAAGATGAACATCAACGCACTGAAGCGGATTCTTGGGCGCGAGCAGGTGCGACTCATGAAGAAGCTTTCCGGGACTGTGACGTTCGCATCGATCGACAGCACGGGGCCATTGAAAACCGCCGTGGTGACGGCGAGGGCCGAAGCACCGAAATTCACGATGCGTGTCGACGGAGCCCCCTACCCGCTGACTGGCTCACTTGTTGCCGAGTTCCGATATGAGGTGCCGGTCGACACGCGATTCCCTCCCGTGGCTCTTACGACATCGACCACACAGACCTACTTTGCCACCCAGGGAACGCAACGAGCTGAGTCGTTCGTGACAACGAGTCGACGCTCCGAGTTCATTCGATGACCTCGCAGATGCATGCACGCGCAGTGATCGCCCTGGTCATTTGTGCCCTTCTCTGGAGTAGCGGTGGATTGCTGATCAAGCTGTTGCCGCTCTCGCCCCTTTCCATTGCTGGCCTACGTAGCGTGATCGCTGCGGGAGTCATGTATGCATGGACACGCAGGCGTGGCCCCCTGCGCCCTACCTGGTCGAGAGCTCAGATCGGCAGTATCGTCAGCTATATGTTCACCGTAGTGCTCTTCGTGTGGGCTACGAAGGTCACTACCGCAGCAAACGCCATTCTGTTGCAGTACACCGCCCCGGTCTGGGTAGCACTTTTCAGCGCTGCAATCACGCGAGAGCGACTCCAGCGAACGGATGTGATCGTCGTCTGCTCCGTCATGATCGGCATGGTCGTCTTCTTCATCGATGCTCTTTCGCCGGGCGCACTACTCGGCAATCTTCTTGCCATTGCCAGTGGCATAGCATTCGCCGGCGTCGCCCTTTTCATGCGCGCACAACGTGGTGAGTCGACCACGGAGAGCATCATTCTCGGGAACGTCCTCACGGCCATTGTCTGCCTCCCTTTGGCAGGTGGCGTACCGCCACCATCGTGGGAATGGGTCGGGCCGCTCTTGGTCCTCGGCATTCTGCAGTTGGGCGTCTCCTATCTGCTGTACTCTTGGGCACTTGCCCACGTTACTGCGCTTGAGGCTGTGCTCATCACGGTCCTCGAGCCACTTCTCAACCCTCTGTGGGTTGTTCTTGCGATCGGCGAAACCCCCTCCACGTGGTCGCTCGTCGGTGGTTTGATCGTTCTGCTTGCTATCGTAGCCAGACAATTCAGAAGCCGAACCGCATCCTGAGAACTGCGCGCGATTTCGCGCTTTTCGTATCTTTGCGCCTCGGAAGGCCAACTTAGCTCAGCTGGTAGAGCAGCTGATTTGTAATCAGCAGGTCGCCGGTTCAAGTCCGGCAGTTGGCTCGCAAACATTCAGCCCGCATCCCAAAAAGATGCGGGCTTTTTGTTGATCCGAGGTTTCACATTGTAGTTGCCGGGATAGTCACACGGGAAGCGACAGCCTCGTAGTTTTGTGCCTATGGAACAGCTCGTCTCATACTACACAGTGCAGGTCTCACACCTCTGGTCCACCATCAGCCAGCCGACGTGGCAGAGTTTCTTCTGGTGGCTTGTAGGGATCTCGCTTTTCGTATGGGCGTTGGAGATCATCATCCCTTGGCGGCGTAATCAGCCCATCATCAGAAAGGACTTCTGGCTCGACACGTGGTACATGTTCTTCAACATGTTCATCTTCGGTGCCATTGGCTACTCCGGCATCAGCGCAATTGTCCAGGGCTACGTGCGCGACCTCTTTCCATTTCTGAGTGGATTGCACTCGACCATGGCATCCCTACCGACGTGGGCGCTGCTACTGATCATTTTCGTGGCGCGGGATTTCATTCAGTGGAATGTGCATCGACTTCTTCATGCTTCACCCATGCTGTGGGAGTTTCACAAGGTCCACCACAGCGTCGAGCAGATGGGCTTTGCCGCACACCTGCGCTTTCACTTCGCCGAGAACATCGTCTATGGAACGCTTGAGTACATCCCCCTGATGTTGCTCGGGATCGATCTTGTGGACTTTTTTGCCGTCGGCGTCTTTGCCACTGCGATAGGTCATCTCAACCACGCCAACATCGTTCTGCCTGTTGGCCCCCTGAAGTACATCTTCAACACACCACAGATGCACATTTGGCACCATGCCAAGGATCTGCCTCCGGGTGTCAACGGTATCAACTACGGCCTTACTCTCAGCGTCTGGGACTGGATCTTCGGCACAGCACATATGCCATCCTCCGGACGCGACATCGCCCTAGGATTCCGGGACGTGGAACGCTATCCACACGGTTTCTTTCACCAGCTGATCGCCCCGTTTCGGAAACGCTCTCAATAGCCTTGCACTCGAGGCCAGCTATCGTGACTACGTGTTTCATCTCACGGTGTCTCCTAGGAAGTCATTTATTCCGTAATCAGTAGTCTGTCATTGGTCATCAATGTGGATCCCGGCCTGCGCCGGGATGACGGTAGTTATCAGCAATCGGAGAAGCCTATGTCTGTAGCCTTGATCACCGGCGCATCGTCCGGAATTGGACGTGCCATTGCCCATCATTTTGTCAAGCAGGGGGCGAGCGTCGTGCTTGCCGACATAGACGACGAGCGCGGAAACGAGCTTGCCGCCGAGCTTCAACGGACATCCCCCAACGTCGTGTACGTTCATTGTGACGTGGCCTGCACGGACCATCACCAAAAGGCGGTCGATGTGGCTCTCGCGGCCTTTGGCCGGCTCGACGTGGCAGTCAACAACGCGGGTATTGCCGGGCAGGGAGCACCTACTGCAGAGTATCCCGTCGACGAGTGGCAACGGATCATTGATGTCAATCTCTCCGGGGTGTTCTTCGGTCTGCGTGCTCAGCTTCCCGTCATGATCAAGCAGGGTTCGGGTTCTGTCATCGTGGTTTCTTCCATTCTCGGCGCCGTTGGCTTTGCCGGGGCCCCAGCCTATACGGCCGCCAAGCATGGCCTCGTGGGATTGGTAAAGGCTGCAGCTCTCGATCATTCAGCGCAGGGTGTGCGGATAAACGCCGTTGGCCCGGCATTTATCGATACACCGATGATCGCCGGTATTGTTCAGGACCCTGCCATATCCCAGCACATCATAGGTAAGCACCCCATTGGACGCTTGGGTCGCCCCGAGGAAGTTGCCCAGCTCGTGTACTTCCTTTCGTCCGAACAGTCCTCATTTATCACGGGTGCATTCTACCCGATCGATGGTGGATACCTAGCCCAATGATCGTTCGCCACGAAGATTGAGAAATCTTTTTTCGACTATATGTAACCAAACGCCTCAATTTCAGACATTGTTATACGAAAATCTGTCCATTCTCCCTATCAGGTAGCACTATGACCTCGTTTCTGCTTCGCTTTTGCCTATTCGTTCTCGTGATCAGCACTGCACGTTCTCAGGGTGTCTTCGATGATTTGGCGGTGGCCACGTCGACAGCGGTACTCAAGAACGGCACCATCATCTCGGTTGGTTACACCACGACCCCGGGTAAGATGGACGGCGTGATCGTCGTGCACACGGCCGATCTAGAGTCGATTATCACCTCGGCAACGTTCGGTGGACGTCAGACCGACGTCATCAATGACGTGGCTGTGGCGGCCGACGGAACGGTATGGATCTGCGGCACGACATCGTCAGATGACCTGCCCATTCCAGCATCGCCCATTAAAGGATCTTTCAAGGGAAGCACTGATGGCTTTGTCGCTCGACTCTCAGCGGACCTGAAGACCGTACTTGGCGGGATGTACATCGGCGGCACAGGACCAGATGTAGCCAATGCACTCGCTATAGGGGCTACCGGGGATGTTGTAGTCGTAGGCGGCATCAGCTCTACGAAGGCGCTGCCGACGATCAACAGCTTCGATGAATCACACAATGGCAAGAGTGATGGATACCTGATCTGTCTCGACGGCGGGGGCAAGATTGTGAATGCAGCGAGCTATCTAGGGGGCCTGCAGGATGATCAGATGACGTCCGTCGTGATCGATTCAAAGAACAACGCCGTCATTGGTGGCTACACCAAGTCGAATGACTTCCCGACCTACCCCGTCAAGACACTTGTCTGGGTGGAAGACGGCGGATGCCCCTATTATGGCTGCACCACGGGTCATTGGGAAGAGACCGGCGAAGCCCCCTTCGATAATGCGTTCGGAGGTGGCATCGATGCTGTTGTACTGAGGTTTCAGCTTTCGGGATCGATCGTGTTCTCGGCATTCTTTGGTGGCGAACAGGATGATGTGGGTACGTCCGTTGCCACTGGACCGGACGACGTTGTGTATCTGCTTGGCAATACGAAGTCGAAGGACCTTCCCATCCCTGCAGAGGTCAGTTCCACGTACGGAGGCAACACGGATGGTTTCTATGCTGCGGTCTCGGCCAATGGTTTGAAGCTCATTTCGGCTCAATACGTTGGCGGCGCCGGCGATGACATGCTTGCTGCTGCCGTATCGGACGGGGCGATCGTGACGGCTGTGGGAACGACGAATGCTGCAGTACCTGAAATCGGGCTCGGTGCGAACACCGAGTTACGCGGTCAGCAAGATGGGTTCCTTGTGCGTCTGAGCTCGACAGAGATGAAGTATTCCACCGTCACCGGAACGTCAGAGATTGATCAGCCAATTGCCTTGGCCCTTGACGTGTATGGGGACGTGTATAGCGTCGGCTCGCGGATGGCTACAGGTTCCTCGCCATCGAAGGCATTCATTGACAAGTATCCATTTGGGATGATAACCTGGAGGGGGCCAACCACATCATCCACATTGTGCGAGGGAAGCCCCGTGAACGTCAGCTGGAGTGCAGATGGCATGCTTCCATCCGACACGTACTCGATCGAGCGTTCAGCAGATGGCAAGATGTGGACATCAGTTGTTAGTGGCCTCAAGACTCGTTCACATCAATGGACTCCGACGGCTGCAGACATGATCGGTTCGATCCAGATGCGCGTTCGTTCAAGTCGGGGTAACGTTGGACAGAGCCCCATAACCTATACTACCGGCGTACTTCCATCGATCACCGCTCAGCCTCAGGGCGTGACGTCGTGCTCGGGCAGACCGCTTACTCTTACAGTAGCAACGTCAACATCGGGCGCAACATTTCAATGGCGCAAGAACGGAGCGAATATCTCCGGGGCGACCAGCGCAACATATGCTGTTCCGAACGCCACGGTATCCGCTAATGGGTCCTACGACGTCGTGCTCACAACCGGTTGTGGATCCAAGACCAGCGACGCGGCCTCGGTTGTGATCGCCGATAGTCCCGTCATCACGCAGCAACCGGTGGCTCGATCCATCAGTGCAGGTGCGGCACTTGAACTGTCAGTTAGTGCCGTGGGCCCCGGTCTGACGTATCAGTGGACACATAACGGCGTCAACATACCAGCACCTGAGGGCACCTCTGCGATGTTGAAGATTGCCTCTGCCCCTGCGGACCGTCAGGGCACATACCAGTGCTCGGTCACGTCCGAGTGCGGACGCACAACAAAGAGCAACGAAGTGAGCGTCGTCATCACGGGAGTTGATGAGGAAGCACTCCGTTCCTTCGCGGTTTGGCCCGTACCTGCGTCCGACCTCATTCACCTCAACTGGGAAGGTCAAGACGTGCGGTCGCTCGTGGTCATCGACAACTTAGGCGGCGAGATTCGTCGCGTTGACGTGCCGAATGCTGCTACGGATTCGCGGGTGATGGTATCCGATCTGGCATCCGGCTCTTACACCGTCGTGCTTGAAACATCATCCGGCCGGATGAGTAGGCGCTTCGCGGTGATTCGCTGAGCTAAACACACTGTACAACACCACGGCTAGGGTACCGACAACATTGAGCCAGAGAAAGCTCACAACGTCGAAGATCCAAAACGAAACAACAACGCTCTCGGCTAGAATGGCACCACGGAATACGTCGGTGCCATTTGCCTTTCGTACAAAGAAAGCGACGAGAAAGATGCCAAGGATCGGACCATAGAAGAGACTCCCAAGGATGTTCACCGCCTCTATGAGAGATCCCATCTGCGTGGCGAGCATGCTCATTGCGATCCCAAACACCGCCCAGAGTAGCGTATGCTTTCGCGCGGCCTTAACGTCTGCATCCGTATTGGTGATTCCACGAAGGTCGACGACGCTTGCAGTTGCGAGAGAATGAAATCCAGCGGAGATGCTGCCCCACGAAGCCATGACGACGACGGCAAAGATCAATCCAACGAGTCCTGCCGGAAGCATCGTCCGCACATAGTGCAGGAAGACGTAGTTCGTGTCATTCGACTCCGTGATCCCCGTAGCACGAACGAATCTGCGATACTCGGCTCGCAGTTGCACAGTGCTGTCGTAGGCGGCTCTGTACATCGGTTCAGCCCCCTGCTTGCCGGATAGAACATCTACAGCCGCGTTCGACAGAAGCGTACTCGCGGAATCCCATTTGCGATTGAGTGCCGATGCGCCGGTGCTATCAATGCGCATCGCGCGAACTGTCACCGCTTCATTAAAAAAGATCGGGCTTGGCACAACGCTGTAAAGTGCAACGAGCAGTGCACCGATCAAAAGGATACCATACTGCATGGGGATCTTCACCACCCCATTGACCAGCAGACCAATTCGGCTTTCGCGAATGTTCTTACCAGTGATGAAGCGGCCTACCTGACTTTGGTCGGTGCCGAAGTATGAGAGTGCCAGGAAAAACCCTCCGATCAACCCGCTCCAGATGTTGTACTTGTCATGCAGGTCAAAAGTGGTCGTGATCACGGTCAACTTACCGGCGATCTGAGTCAAGTGCAGAGCATCGGACATTGACATGCCAAGGGGCAATCCCTTCACGAGAAAGATTCCTGCAGCGAGCATCGATGCGAGGATGATGCCAAACATCACCGTCTGTGTAGAGGCAACCGACCGTGCACCTCCTGACAGAGTGTACACCAAGAGCAGTCCCCCAACGATCACGTTGGTAACGTAGATGTTGAGATCAAGCAATGTGGCCACAATGATACTTGGGGCATAGATGCTAATGCCCGTGCTGAGGCCTCTCGACAGAAGGAAGAGGAGGCTGGTCATCAGGCGCGTCCGCCGATCGAATCGTTGCTCCAGAAACTCGTAGGCCGTGTAGACGTTCAGACGCCGAAACATCGGGATGAACACCACACTGATGACGATCATCGCCAGAGGAAGACCGAAGTAGTATTGCACAAAGCGCATCCCATCGGCAAAGGCCTGACCCGGCGCAGAGAGGAACGTGATTGCGCTTGCCTGCGTGGCCATGACGCCGAGGAGCACCGAGTACCATGGCATGCTCTGGCCGGCACGCAGATAATCGTCAGCCGTTGTGCTTCCGCGCCCACGCCACAGGCCATACGATACCACGCCAACCAACGTGGCCAGAAACACACCCCAGTCCAGGGTGCTCATTTGCCAACGCTGAGCAAGTTCGCAAACAGCTTCATCGCACCGGGGACGCCAGCGGGAATCTGTCGGAAGAGTGACAATGCACAGTAGATGTAATGCCCCTTGCCATAGCGCGCATACACCAGCGAGCCCGGGTTTGGAAGCTCCCGTGTATCGCTCATCAGAAGAGGCATCTCGTAGCGTGAGTCCAGCGCCTCGGCGAAGTAAAGTCCACGCTCTTGAACCCAGCCGGAAAAGTCCTCCGCTGTGATACGGTTCGGCGTTGTGAGAATCCGATGGTCTGGCAACCGCATGGACACTGCCGCATCCTCCTCCGTCACACGTGAGCGCCCAAGTGTGAACGGGAACGGACCGAGCGTCTTGGTGGACATATCCTGCGTTGTCATATAGCTCATGACCAACGTACCACCGCGCTCAACATAGGTCATGAGGGCCGGCATCAGAAACTTCATACTCTTTCGAGTATTGACTGCTCGGATACCCACGAGAACGGCATCGTAGCCGAGTAACTCATCTGTTCGGAGAATTGCCTGGTCGTCGATCTCATCAACCACGCAGCCAATGCTGCGCAGAAACTCAGGAGCATATTCTCCCGCCCCGGCAACATAAGCGATCCTGCGTGCAGCCATACGGATGGGCTCAGCCACTATCCGCACTGTTGCCGCTTGAGTGTACTGCAATGTTGGTAGATGATCATAGGCTATGGTCAGGACCGAGCGTTGGTACGCCTGGCCGTCGACGCTTAGGGCGCACTGGAGCGTTGCATTTCGCCGAAGCTTGGGCCTCAGGATGATGAGGGTATCCGTCATCGGACGGATGGAAACACCCGTTACCGTTGACACTGTGGTAGAACCATCGTACAGCGAAAGCGTGGCATTACGAATGGCGGAAAATGCGCGCACACGAATCGAAACGGTTGCGGATTCCTCTGCTGCGACCACGACACGAGAGATTGGCTCAATACTGACTCGAGGCACGATACGCAGCTCCTCGATCACGTCGCCCTTCAGTGGATCGAGACGCTTGTAGCTCACAGGGATGGCCGTTGCGATCGTATCGCCCGCAACGACAAAACGAACATTGGCCAGAAGGGTCGGGGGCGTAACGGGAAGTCCGAGGAGTTCTTCTGATGAGAGGACAAACAGCGCGCCGTCACCTTCACGTGCAAGCCAATAGGGTTCTGAGACGGGGCCAGTGACGATCATTTTCGCATCACTTTCGACGACCAGTGAATCGTTTGGGCACGGGAATGCTTGCCGGATGCGCCCATCAGGGTAGCGAACCGATGCGCACGTGATGGGGCCACCAGCACGAGTCACAATACGCGTTGTTATCGAGATGGTATCCCCAGACACAACTGTCGGCAACGCCGTCGAAACGTCTGCGGTAAGACCAATACAGGAGAGAATGATGTCGTCGATCTCACTGAGCTTTTGAGTACACCAATGACCGTCGGTGACACTGCGGATCATCCTTCGAATCGAAACAAGCTGCTCTACGGAACGCTCAGGATGTAACATGTCGAATGACGACACAACGCGGTCTATTGCCTGACCGATATCTGGCCGGCCCACACGTTGCCACGTTGTATCAATACCGTCGAAAAGGCTCACGCTGGGAGCGTCTCCGATCAGCGTTGCGAAGAACTCCGGCTGTACACCGGGAGTCTGCGGCGTACCGGCCCCCTGACTCTTATGCAAGCTGCGGCTGATACCGGCAAGCTCGCCGTATCCCATTCCAAGGAGCGGATCGTAGTTGCCGACCTCTAGTTTGAACATCCCGTCAGTAACTGTACTGCGATTGCCGAAACGGAATGCGTTGAACATCAGCCGTTTTGGCTTCCACTTGGTGGGATCATTCTGACAGATCGACATTGCATCCTCAGCAAGAATTGCCGAGGCCGAGTGCTGCCCGTGGCCTGCCATCGAATCCTTGGGGAATCGACAGATCACCACGTCTGGCTTGAATGTGTCGATGACGCGTGCAACATCGCGCGCAAGCGTAGCGCGATCCCACTGGCGAAACGTCTCTTCGGGATTCTTGGAGAATCCGAAGTCAATGGCCCGCGCAAAGAACTGTTCTGCGCCATCCATTCGGCGGGCAGCCAACAGTTCATGGGTCCGAATCAGGCCAAGGGGCGCCCCCTGCTCACTTCCGATGATATTCTGTCCACCGTCTCCACGCGTGATCGACAGGTAGCCGGTGCGGATGTGACGTCCGGTAGCAAGCCACGACAGCAGACGCGTATTCTCATCATCCGGGTGCGCAGCCACATATAGCACAGACGTGAGCGTCTTGAGCTTCTGCAATTGTCCGTGTATGCGATACGACGGTGCCGGCGTACGCTGTTGAGCTCCCATCACCGTTATAGCAAAAGCAAGCAAGCTCGCCAGCCAAAGCATCAGCACGATCTATTCCTTACTTGAGCGACTTGATCACGTCCTGTGCAGCCCTTTCGTAGTCATCATCTCCTCCGGCAGCCTTCACGATCTCAATGGTCTTGTTTGCAGCTTCGCGGGCCACATCGTTACGACCAAGCTTTGCCGCGATGCGCGCCTTCATAAGAGCTACCCAATACGCCTTTGGATTCCTCTCCAGAGCCTTGCCGGCATACTCGAGAGCCTTGTCGAGATTTTGGCCCGTTTCGAACAAATAGGTCGCCGCCTGCTGATAGGGAATGTTCGGACTATTGATCGCACGATCGATCGACGTCAGCAGACGATCTTGGTTGTTGGCCTTCACAGGAATTGAAACGAGTGTGTTCTCCCAGAGGATGTCGATCGTGCAACTCGAGAACGTGATATTGGCGACATCGATCGAGAACGTCTCGGCAGCGTTTGACGTCCGCGTTACCGGAACCGTAAACCGAGCAACGTCATCTTCCTTGGGCCACCCCTCGCCAGGCCAGCCACCGGTATTCTTGTTGATGATGATGGTGAATTCCGTTTGACCAGGAATGGAATAGAGAGAGTAGGAGCCCGGTTTGACGATTGAGCCACCAATGACAAGTTCTTCCGAAATGGTCAGCTTGGTAGCCGCATTGGCTCCCGTACGCCACACCTGGCCGTACTGAACCAGATCACCAAAGATCTTACGTCCACGCATCGATGGCCTGCTGTATGCGATCTCGATCTTGGAGGTCGAGAACTCCTGCGAAACAGTAGACAGGGGGCTGAGGGAAGGAAGCTTCAGCTCCTGAGCACTCACCAGCGAGGTGATGAATAGAAGGCAGAGAAATTGGATGAATGCGCGCATGGTGTTCTCCAGTTCAAAAAACTTGATCATTGGTTTGTCGGACCCGTCCCCGGGGCTAAGGCCCGAGGCTAACATTGACGATCGACGCGTATCCCCGGGCCAAGGCCCGGGGCTAACATTGACGATCGACGCGTATCCCCGGGCCAAGGCCCGGGGCTAACATTGACGATCGGTCACTCGTCACTCGTCACTCGCTCTTCAATCATTTCGCACCAAACATGACCGATCATGATGTGACATTCCTGAATTCGGGCGGTAACGGAGGACGGCACGACAACAGACGCAGTGCATAACTCACGCAAGATGCCGCCGGTTCCGCCGAGCAGACCGATGGTCTTCATCCCTCGGTTTCGTGCTTCTTCCACGGCAGCCACGACATTCTTGGAGGTGCCACTGGTTGTGATCGCCACGAGAATGTCATCGTTTACCCCGAAGGCTTCCACCTGACGACTGAACACTCGGTCATAGCCGTAGTCGTTCCCACCGGCTGTCAGGATGCTACTGTCGGTTGTCAGCGCCAGCGCTTTGATGGCACGGCGATTCACATCGCTACGCAAACGCACAACAAGCTCAGCAGCGATATGCTGGCTATCAGCGGCGCTACCGCCGTTACCACAGAGCATGATCAGTCCATTCCGCCGGGCACACGCGGCCAGCATAGAGCCAGCCTCGGCGATGTCCTCGATGCACTGATCAAGCAGCATCTGTTTGACGGAGATCGACTCCCCAACGATGGTTGCTATATGTTCACTAACTGATGACGGCATCTGACAAAGCTACTGGAGAATTGGTCATTTTTGTATCCATGTCCACCAACAGGCAACGGCGCCCATGAGCCTCGAAGAAGTATTCGCCCCCTACCGCCAGAACATCATCGGTATTGATGCGGAGTTCGATGCCGGATTCGGACCTCGTCGCATCATCTATGCCGACTGGACAGCCAGCGGACGGATGTATCGACCGATCGAAGACAAGATGAGTGGCCAGATCGCGCCGTACGTTGCCAACACGCACACGGAAACGTCCTTCTGTGGCACCACCATGACGCGTGCCTACGCCGAGGCAATGTGGACAATTCGCCGCCACGTGAACGCAACTGATTCCGATGCCGTCATCTGCTATGGTACGGGTATGACGGCCGTTGTGAACAAACTGCAACGAATGCTCGGACTGCGCATACACGAGCGATTCCGCTCATCAATCCAGATTGACCCCGAACAGCGACCGATCGTCTTCATCACGCATATGGAGCATCATTCGAACCAGACCAGCTGGCTCGAGACCATCGCCGAGGTGCGGATCATTGGTCATACAGACGACGGGCTTGTAGACCTCGATTCCTTGCGGCGCTTGACCGCCGAGTACGCGGACCGGCCCATGAAGATCGCTGCCATTACCTCCTGCAGCAACGTCACCGGCATCATGACGCCGTATCACGACATCGCCGAGATCATGCACGGGATAGGGGGCTATTGCTTCGTTGACTTTGCCTGCAGCGCCCCCTACATCGATATCAATATGCATCCTGCGGATCGTCCAATGGCATGGCTGGATGCGATTTACTTCTCTCCACATAAGTTTCTTGGAGGTCCCGGCACAAGCGGCGTGCTGGTATTCGCAAAGGCGCTTTACACGAACACCGTTCCAGACAATCCCGGCGGCGGTACGGTGGTGTTCACGAATCCCTGGGGAGTGCATCAGTTCATCGACGACGTCGAAGCCAGAGAAGATGGTGGCACTCCCGGCTTTCTGCAGGTTATGCGCACAGCCCTATGTATTCGTCTCAAGGAGCAGATGGGAATCGAGAACATTCTCGCACGAGAGAAGGAATTGATGCACATCCTGTGGAATGGTCTGTCGCAGCTGCATGGCATCCGAATTCTTGCTGGCGAACATCACAACCGCTTGGGTGTGTTTTCGTTCTGCTTCGACAACGTCCATTACAACTTGGCCGTACGCGTGCTCAATGACATGTATGGAATTCAGGTGCGAGGGGGCTGTTCCTGTGCCGGCACTTACGGCCATTACCTGCTCGGCATCTCGCCTGATAGTTCGAGCGGGATCCTGTGCGACATCAACGATGGGAAAGTCATGAGTCGTCCTGGCTGGATTCGGGCTTCGATCCATCCAACGATGACCGACGCCGAGGCGCATCAAATCGTTGAGGCCGTTACGTGGCTATCCGAGCACCACGAGGAGTGCAAGAAGCTGTATCGGCGGATCGGCAACACAAATGAGTTCGAACCGCTCCACCATGCTCCGGCTGAATCAGTGAACGTCGCCTCTTGGTTTGCGACCATATAACTGACGCGCTTGATTCACGGAATGCACATCAGCTTTCTCAGTCGGGCAATACCATGGACTCGACTGCCGCTCGGAAGCGTGGCTCGTACACCAACCAACTGGATTCAGCACACTCAAACGTTGCTGCCAATACTTCGTCTTTTCGAGCTACAACAATCTCAAGTCGGCGTTGCTTGGGTAGATCAGCGCTTAGCTGGTACTCTGTCGTTCTTTTGAAGCCCCTCCAACCCCGTCGATCAAATGCCGCACTATCAATCACGGTTCGCAATTGCTGAGGAGCGCCGCCAAGCTGAGCATCTATCACGAGATCCCAAAGGCCGACCAGAAAGTCCGGCGTGTTACTCACTTCTTCAAGCTGGAACTTGTTGGTGGCGTTGCGAACCCATCTGAATGCGGCACCAACAGAATATGCGTCCGAATCACTTTCAATCCCCTCAAGTGTCACGAACCAATTCAGTGTACTCTTATCATCTCTAGCTAGGCTGTGCCAAGTTTTCGGCAGTCGCACCTCAATTGGCCCTAGTTGTTGTCGAAACACACTATCGAGCAGACCCAGAGAATCCTGCGAAAGCGACGCAAGAAACTGATCTATTCCAGAGGAGGTGCAACCTGACGGATCGACCTCGCAAAACTTTCTCATCGGCACAACTGCAAGGTCGAGTCGCTTCTGATTGTAGTGGCAACTCAGTAGCAGATACCAACCGGTTCGTTCTTCGGGCAATAACTGCGACAGCCTTTCGCCGGCAAGCAGCATATTATTTGTGTCGCTCAACGACTGTGCCGAAAACCCCAGAACCTCCCATGCTTCCCATGCGCCCGGGTCCTTGGCAGTAGCCTTGAGGGCCCAATCCTTGGCGTCTTCATAGTACTTGAGATTGAAAGATACTATGGCTGAGTCCGTCTCGGGAAGCCGCGAAGAACCGTTCTGCTGAGCAAGGATCGGCAAAGTGAGAAATGCTGTGAGTACCAACACCAAACCCATGGGCTGTCCAGTTGACGAAGTGAGAGGTGTAGTGTGTCTGCCTTGCAAGATCGCCACTATAAAGATATCTCAATCCGAAATTATCACGGCAATTTCGACCCCCCCACATACTCCGCAGTAAAAAAGACATCTGACTTCGGCGAATTGTTCATATTCTTGGATCAATGGACGATTTTTTATCACACGCGAGTGGATGTTGATCATGACCAAGCAGGAGATTTATGAAGAAATGGCCCGCCTGTGGGGCGATTTCAATTCGGCACACAACTCGAAGTTCAAGAAGGATGCCGCCGCAGCGCGGAAGGCCGCAAGCGCGCTCAAAAAGCTCGTGACGCCATACAATCAAGCATCTGTTGCCGAGGCCAAATCAAAGTAGGCTCAACAACTTCGTCATCACTTGGGTGGCACCATGCCTCGGAGAGCCTTTTCAAATCGCTGTCGATAGACCGGCCAGTACTTTGAAGGGCATTCAAGCGTTACAGTAAGGATCTCATCCTTGCGCGCGAGGATCGCGTCAAATTTGGTCAGCTCATACGCTTCCGCATAAAGCTGTAGCTGTTGCGTTGTCATCTCGCCACTCCAATCTCCGATTGTTATGGCAGAGGTGTCCTGCACCTTTCGGGAATGCGGTTTGAATCCGCCCATCATGCCTGCCTCGTAGCCACGCCAAAACGTGATCAATGCGGCGCGGTCTGAAGCCCCCTTCAGGGACGGGAACATTTCCCCGATGGGCCTGATCCAGCGGATGGTGGTACCGGTTGAGAACATATCCGTGTCTGCCACTACCGGTTCAAGAGAGATGAACATCTGCTTGGCTTTGCCGTCGTCGATGTGCTTTACGCTCCATGACGATGGCAACGAGATCCTTAGAGCCCCGTCTGGGGACGAAAACACACTGTCACGACGGCCGGCTTCGTCCTGACCCAAACTCTTGAGGATCCTGATCATATTCGATCGCTCAGCCAGGTCTCGGTCGACCTCGATCAGTTTCCGTGCCGGCATCACCACCGAATCAATAAGGCCGCTCTGGAAATAGCCAGTCGACATCAGATACCAGCCATCACGGCGCTGCGGATTGAGCTCAGCGACCTTCTTGCCTGCATCGATCATGAGTCGGAAGTCCTGAGCATACTGTCCGACAAACCCCAAAGCATACCACGTCTCCTCCTTGTTGGCCCCCTCCTCAAGTGCCTTCATCAGCAGGGGGCGAGCCTTGACGTGATCCTTGGCTTCGAGAGCCTTTATACCTTCGAGATAGCTTTGACTGGTCTGCGCCAATGCAAGAGTTGATACGCAAAGCAAGCAGAGCCCAACGAGGATTCGTGACGTCGCATTCATGGGTGACAAAAATACACTGGCGCACTTATCGGTGAGAATGGTCCTGAGATGCCATTGTATTGACGATGTTAAACCACTGCCGCCGATGTTAGGTCTTCATGCCCGTGCCTTGGAGTTACCAAATCGTCACTCTCTCCCCGGGCCAAGGCCCGGGGCTAGTCACTTGTCACTCGTCACATGATCCTTCTGCTTCTTCTTCTCGCCCTCGCAGCGCCTCTTAGCGCTCAGAACTACGATTTTTCAGCTGTGGACCAAACCCTGCAGGATTCATTACCCGTGCTCGGTGGAACCGGCGAAGCGGACTTTGGCGGTGCATGCCTGCTGCTCTGGAAGGACGGTCGACTCATCTATGAACGGTCGCTTGCCCTCCCCGGAAAGACGATGTCGAAGACCAGACTGATACCGATCGCATCGGCATCGAAATGGGTCTCCGGATCAGTGATGACGGCACTCTTAGAGCAGGGCATTCTGAGACTCGACGACTCCGTTGCGCAGTACATCCCGACGGCCACAGGCGACATGCGACGCATGACCATTCGGCAGCTGTTCTCATTCACATCAGGTCTTCGGGGTAATGCTGGCCCAATAACACCATGTGTCGAGGACGTGAACACCAAACTCACCCTGGCCGAATGCGTCGATAACATCCTTGCCGGCAAGTTGGCCACCACTCCTGGTAGCTTTCTCAACTACGGAAGTGAAGGAATGCATGTGGCCGGCCGGATGGCTGAGGTTGCCTCGAAGCTGTCGGTACCATCGGGCTCATGCTGGGACTCACTGTTTACGACCACCATCGCCCGTCCGCTTGGATGGACCCGAACATCATGGGACATCCGAGGTATCTATGACACCGACAATCCGCGCATCGACGGAGGTGTGTGGAGCACGGCCGAAGAGTACATGCGCCTGCTTGTGATGATCCTCAACGACGGCATCTATAATGGTAAGCGTGTTCTAGGCTCGGCATGGATCGATTCGATGCTCGCTGATCAAACCCGCGGTGCGCGCATTGGCTATTCGCCATACATGGGCATCGCTTCGAGTGATCCGAGCATCAGGTACGGCATCGGTGTCTGGCGTGAACGCATCGACGCATCCAACGACACGCTCATTGAGGGGGCTTCCCAAGGCCGCTTCGGTTTCAGTCCATGGATCGACTTCGGAAGGCGCTACTGCGGCGTTCTGGCCGTCAAATCCAGCAGTGTCGTCGACATCTATCCCACCTACGTCAAACTCAAGCAACAGATTCGCGCCGCACTCGACGCTGTCACCTCGGTTGATGACGAAGCAATCGATGGCGAATGGATACTCGAAGGAACCTACGACGTTCTCGGTCGCACGGTTGATGCATCAGCTCCGGGCTTGACGCTTCGTGTCGAGCGCAACGGGGCACGGATCAGGACAGTGACGATGTTTCGCTAAGGTGCTAGTCACCTCAAATGCCGGCTCCTCAGCAACCAGGTTCGTGTAACCCACTGTGCCACTGACCTTCGCATACGTCCCCGTAGAAGCGTCATGTATTCGATTCGACGTCGAACTCCTTCATGAGTTCGAGACCGTATAACCGAATGATCTCGATAATCTCAAGTGCACGGCGTCCACGCTCCGAGAGTGCGTATTCGACCTTTGGAGGTACGATAGGATAGACTGTACGGACAATGAACCCC
This sequence comes from Bacteroidota bacterium, assembly GCA_041170435.1. Lineage (GTDB taxonomy): Bacteria > Bacteroidota > Ignavibacteria > Kapaibacteriales > Kapaibacteriaceae > UBA10438. Next base: position 14,437 of record JBEAYU010000016.1, on the reverse strand, counting down.
TCCTGCTCAAGCGCGCGAAGCTGCGTCGTGAGCATCTTGTGCGTGATACGTGGGATGTCTTTCTTGAGTTCTCCGTAGCGCATGACCCTATCACGCAGACGCCAAAGAATCGGCATCTTCCATGTGCCCCCTATCCTGTCCATCGCAAACTCAACCGGATTGTAATAGAGCTTGCTGTTGTACATGAACTCAGGCATGCGAGATCTCCTGGTAAACTTGGGCCGATACTTTCCCAAAAGTATGTATCTGTGTGTTGGGGTAGTATATGGTATCAATGACCACAAACGGTGAGATTCGCGTTCGCACTGACGACCCCAAGGACACGAATCTTTCCTAACAACCACCGGGAATACTAACATGGCAGCCATCACCGAGCATACATCCTACGTCCACCCGCATGGCGCCCCACCAAAGGGAACGATCCTCATGGTGGCCAGCTCGCCCACGATTTCGTTGCAAACAGGCTGGCCGATTGGCTTCTGGGCTTCTGAGCTCACACATCCGATGCTCGCATTCCGCGATGCGGGCTACGCCGTTGATATTGCGTCAACGGAAGGGGGCGCGATACAGATGGATGGATACTCTGATCCAACACATGAAAGCATGTATTCAGCACATGATGTGATCACACTTGGCTTCATGCAACGTCCGGAATTCCGACAGATGATGGAGAACACTCGTGCGATTGCCGACGTCGATCCTGCGAAGTATGATGCGATCTACCTCGTAGGAGGTCAGGGTCCAATGTATACGTTTCGCAACAACCCGACACTTCAGTCGCTGTTTCGCTCGTTCTTTGAATCCGGCAGGCCATCAGCCGTAGTCTGTCACGCCGCAACACTCCTTCTCGAAGCGACGACAGCCGATGGACATCTGATCGTTGAAGACAAGACATGGACGGGCTTCAGTAATGCCGAAGAAGACTACGTAGAACAGGCCATCGGTATGCGGATTCAGCCGTATCGCATTGAGGACGAAGCGAAGAAACTCCCGAGAACGACGTTCAAGGTTTCTGCGCCGCTGGCATCGTACGCCATAGCCGACGGCAATCTCATCACGGGTCAGCAGCAGAACTCAGGAATGGCCGTGGCCGAGCTCGTCATTCAGAAGTTAGTTTCGACCACATGAAGCCCCTTTCCAAAGCGCGAATCGAAGCATTCAGTGATGGTGTCATCGCCATTCTGATCACAGTGATGGTCTTCGACCTGAAGCTCGGCGATGTCTCCGACGCGAGCAGGCTCACTTCGGAGTTTTTTAAGCTCGTGCCGCGCTTTGGATCATACGTTGTAAGCTTCCTTCTCTTGGCAATCATGTGGATGAATCATCACCGACTGTTTTCATCCATCCGTCATGCCGACGATGGCGTTCTCTATCGCAGTGTTCACTTGCTATTCTGGATGAGTCTGGTGCCATTCGTAACGAGTTTCATCGGCAGCAATCCTCTTCTTTGGCAGGCAACCACGTGCTATGGGATCGTGTTCTTCATGTGTGGGTTAGCCTTCACTCTGCTGCGCGGATATGTGACCTCACATGATCTGCTGACTGAACACATCAATCCCGACGTAAATCAGCGCATTCATCGAAAGAATAGAATCACTCTTGTCATCAACGTACTAGCTTCAATCATCGGTTATTGGTCGGTCTATCCTGCACTCATACTCTTTGCCATCGTGCCGATCCTGTACATTCGATCACGCAACCACTGATACAACATCATCTTCACGGAGAACTTCATGCAACCACTCACTGTCACCATCATCGGCCAGGGCAAGGTGGGATCAGCTCTTGGAGCCGGTCTCTTGCGTGCGGGGCATCAGGTGACGTATGCAAATCGCGACACCATTCGCCATGCGTGCGAAGGAGCTGACGTGATCATCGTCTCGGCCGCGCCCCAGGCAACACACGACATCATTGGCGCGCTCCAAGACGTAGCATCGGGAACGATCCTGATCGACGCAATGAACAGCGTGTCGAGCAAGCCCGAGGGCTATGCGACCTCTACTCATGCCTTTCAGCAGCAGCTCCCAAGTGTTCATGTTGCAAAGTGCTTCAACACCGTCGGCTATGAAGTCATGGCCAATCCCGTGTTTGGCAACGATCGGGCCACGATGTTCATGGCTGGTGACGATGCCGTTGCCAAGGATATGGCACGTCGCCTGGCACTCGATATTGGCTTCGGTTCATGTGAAGACGTCGGCGGCTCGAATCGCTACGAAACACTGGAGCAACTCGCGATGGTCTGGATCTCCATGGCCATCATGCAGGGTAAGGGGCGAAGTTTCGCCTGGCATTTGATCGAGCGCTGACCGAAGCGTGCGACATCGTCTTTCCTGACCCATCAAATGCCATATGCCTTTCTTATCAGTCCGAAGAACGAATTGTCTGATAGCATCTTACGCAGGCCCAGCAGCATTGGAGAGGGCTTCCCAACTGGATAGCGCAGTTTGGAACTGGTGTCAGATGATGCCTCAACGATTGTTCGGGCAACGATGTCCGGATCTACGGCATCCTTCAGTGCTTTTGATGCTGCCGCATTGAACTTCTTCACGAACGGATCGTAGGCGCTTGGATCAGCGGGAAAGACCATCTCCGCACTGCGTCCGGCGAACTCCGTCTTGATCAAACCGGGCTCAATGAGCTTCAGTCGAATGTTCAGGTCCTTCAGCTCATAGTGAAGCGATTCACTGAATCCCTCAACGGCCCACTTTGTTGCGTGATACGGAGCATAGAGCGGGAACGTCATGCGTCCGCCCATGCTTGAAATCTGGACAATCGTACCACCGCCACGCGTGCGCATGTGAACGATAGCTTCGCGAGTAACGCGCATTAGTCCAAGGACGTTTGTGGCGAACTGTCGTTCAAGTGCCTCGTCCGAGATTGCTTCGAAGACGCCGGCTAAGCCATAGCCGGCGTTGTTCACCACAGCGTCGATCCCACCGAAGTCACGGGTCACATCGTGGAAGGCCTGTGTCACCGAAGCGGCGTCTGTCACATCAAGTCGGTACAGCCGGATTCCATTGTGTTTCTCGAGCATTGCGCCAGCTTCGATGGATCGCATGGTGGCCGCTACGTTCCAGCCAGCTTGCGAAAAGTGCATTGCTGTTGCTTTACCAATGCCACTGTTTGAGCCCGTGATGAGTACTGTTTTAGCTGCCATAACTGACGCGTCCTTCATGATCAAGTGTTACGAATCGTTGGAATTCATCGAACCTACTGCGATATTCGCCTAAGTATCAACCATTGAGCATAGTCTATGGTTGACGAATAGTTTTCCACAAACCATTCCTCCGATGCTGATCAATGAACTGGCCAAGCGCACAGGCGTCAGTATTCACACCATACGTTTCTATGAACGCTATGGGCTCATCCGTGGAAGGCGCGATGCCGCCGTTACCACGAACAACTACCTGCACTACGACGAAGAGTCCGTTGCACGTATGGAGCTGATCCTTGATGCTAAGTCTGCCGGATTCACACTTCAAGAGATCAGCGAGATGATTGATGCGTGGTATGAAGACAAGTACACCAAGCACCAGAAACTGAGTATTCTAGAACGTAAGCTCCGGGCTCTCGATGACAAGATCAAGGAGCTCCGCCAGATGAAGAAGGTCATCAAAGATTGCCTTGAAGAGCTCTGACGTACCCTACTGATCTGATCTCGTTAGCTTATTGGGAGGGGGCTTCTCAGGGCCGCTATGCATTCATTCAATCAGTCAACTTCAGACGTCGATCTCACTACCTGATTCCCGCAAGATCCAACAGGAATGCATACTCAAGGGCATACTCCTTCAGGGCTTCGAAGCGACCGCTCTTGCCTCCGTGACCGGCATCCATGTTACACCACATCAGAAGGCGGTTGTTGTCGGTCTTGAGCTGTCGGAGCCGGGCAATGTACTTGGCGGGCTCCCAGTATTGAACCTGACTATCCCAATATCCAGTGGTGATGAGGATGTTGGGATACTTCATCGGTCTGATGTTGTCATAGGGAGAGTATGACAGCATGTAATCGAAGTAGGTCCTATCCTTTGGATTACCCCATTCGTCGAACTCCATCGTGGTCAGTGGAATGCTCTCATCTAACATCGTGTTGATGACATCCACGAACGGTACTGCGCTCACCACTCCCCTCCAAAGTTCCGGGGCCATATTGGTGACGGCACCCATGAGAAGTCCACCAGCACTTCCTCCCATGGCAAAGAGCTTGTCAGGCGCACAATACTTTTCTTCAATCAAGAACTTTCCGCAGTCGATAAAGTCGGTGAAGGTGTTTTTCTTCTTGAGCAGTTTGCCGTTTTCATACCATTCCCGACCGAGCTCTTGTCCACCACGAATGTGCGCAATAGCAAACACAAAACCCCTGTCGAGTAGGCTCAGTCGAGTGCTGGAAAAGAACGCGTCCATGCTGGCACCGTAGGATCCATATCCGTAGAGAAGAAGGGGGCTTGATCCATCCTTCTTGACGAGATCCTTGCGGTACACAAGCGATATCGGCACAAGCGTCCCATCTGTTGCCTTCGCTCGCAGATACTCGCTTGCATAGACCGACTGATCGTATCCGCCAACGACCTCCTGCTGTTTCAGAAGCGTGCGTTGACGCGCGGACATATCGTAATCATATGTACTAATGGGTACAACCAGTGAAGAGTACCCGTAGCGCAGTACAGATGTATTGAACTCCGGATTTGCGCCGACTCCCATGTAGTACGTGGGATCCTGAAACTCCATGTAATAGTCGGCAGAACTATCCCAGCGCTTGATGTTCAACTGCGTCAGGCCGTCTTTGCGCTCCTGAACCACCAGGTAGTCCCGGAAGATCTCAATTCCCTGCAGAAACACGTCGGTTCTGTGCGGGATGACTTCTTTCCAGTTTTCCTTGCTCGTCTGGTTGAGCGGGCATTGCATGAGCCTGAAGTTCTTGGCATCGAGATTGGTTACGATGTAAAACTTGTCGCCAAAGTGATCGATCTGGTATTCAAGTCCGCGCTCACGGGGCTGGATCACGCGCCACTCGCCATCGGGTGCATCGGCATCGAGGACTCGGTACTCATCACTCATGGTCTGCGAGCTTACGATCACGATGAACTTGTCGCTCTTGGTCTTGTACACGCCGGTAGAGAACTCTTCGTCCTTCTCTTCATACACCATGATGTCATCTGACTGTGGGGTTCCCAACCGGTGTTTCCAGATCTGAGAGCTGCGCAGAGTGACCGGGTCAAGTTTAGTGTAGAAGACCGTTTTGTTGTCATTGGCCCATGTGATGCCGCCACCACTGACACCCTCGAGCTTGTCTTCATGAAGAGCGCCATTGTCAAGGTTCTTAAACACCACGCTGTAGATCCTGCGGCTGACCGTGTCTTCGGAGATTGCCAGAAGGTGATTGTCTTCGCTGACATCCCATCCGCCGAGTGACCAGTAGTCATGTCCCGCCGCGCGTTCAGGGCCATTGACCAGAATCTCCTCACTGCCCGAATCCATGCTCTGCTTCTTTCTGCAGTAGAGCGCGTAGTCAGCCCCCTGATCAAAGCGAGTGTAGTACCAGTAACCATTGTCGAAGACCGGAACGCTCATGTCGGTCTCCTTGATCCTGCCCTTCATTTCTTGGAACAACTTGTCCTGCAGGTCATCTGTGTGAGCCATTGCAGACTTTGTAAATGCGTTCTCTGCCTCAAGGTAGGCCACCACGCCACGAGTCTGTTCATCGGGACTTCTTGACGACTTCTGCTCATCAGTCAGTCGCATCCAGAAGTAGTCATCGGTAAGTCGATTTCCGTGTATGTCAGTCGAGTGGCTGATCTTTGGGGCAATAGGAGGATTGCCTGGGGCGCAGGTAGTCTGATACATCTTGTTATCCGTGTGTTGGCAGGCCATAAGAAGAATGACCGCCAAAAAGCATAGGTGTTTCATGGGAAACCCTCAAAGTACCGAACAAACTACTGCTCTTGAGCTCACGAAACCGATATCCACCGACCTCTCAGCTGAAAAACTCCACATAATCTATCTCAATCGAGAACGGCCCTTCCTTCTTTTCATCGGTCATGACACCAAGCCGAACGATGTCCTGCAAAACTCGGACGTCCATACTGTTACCGGTTGATTCACCGATGACGTATTCCTTGAAGTCCGCGAAATACAACGTTACTTCCTCCCATGTGTCGGCCTTCTTCGAAGCGAATTTGCACTTGTAGTTCGGCTGGGTCCAATTGCGGCTGTCTTCGAGTGTGAACGCATACTTCTGATTCACGGACTTGAACCTGATCTTCACGCCTCTATACGCCGAGAGATCCACGCCTCGGAACTTTGTCTTGATCGAGGCGAATCCCCCATAGTTCTTAAATGAGATGTCACCCGTCAACACGGCGGAGTTGCTCGTGTATGTTAGGGTCGACTTCGTAACACCACCCATGACGTTATCGGAGAGCAATACCCACTCCTGACTCTTGTCGGGGGCATTGCCGAAATCGATCTTCATTGGCTTGTCGGTCGCTCTGCCAAGAACGAGTGCAAAAATCAGTGCCAACGTGACGATCATGGACTTATCCCGATTGATGAGGTACTGCGGCACAACGGAACAAGCACGGTCATGGTTCCATAAGGCCTCACTTAGACCATGTCCAAATCGTAGTTGAGAATCCATGAGGCTCGAGCAAGATCTAGACATCGTCGTGGGAGACAACAGCACGGGCATGTCTTGCGATGATGATTTGAGGTCTTGCCTTAAACCAATTCACGTGACTTGAGTCAGAAGTCCGTATGAAACACCGCCTACCCTTGATTGCCGTACTTCTGCTCATGCTGGCAAGCATACCCGCTGTTAGTCAAACAAACCTGTATGACAGCATCTTTGTCGATGGGCGTTGGCGCACGTTTTATCAGCACCTACCGACAGGATTCAATGCAGCAAAGAGATACCCGCTGGTGCTGGCATTTCATGGTGGAGCTCCCATGGGGTACCAGTCTATTCAGTTTCAATCCGGGCTGACGGAGAAGGCTGATGCCGAGGGATTCATTCTCGTGTATCCAGAGGGCTATCGGATTGCCGGGGTATACACATTCAATGCCGGGGCATGCTGCGCGCCCGCTACGACGATGAACATTGATGACGTTGGCTATGTTGATGCGTTGCTCAACACCCTTCGTGCTCGTCTGCCAATCGACACGACGCGCGTCTATGCAACCGGCTTTTCCAATGGGGCACTGTTGTGTTACCGCCTCGCCAATCAGCTTACTCATCGATTTGCGGCCATCGCACCTGTTGCAGGCTGTTTGGTCTATTATCCGTGGACTCCTACACGAGCACTGCCAATCATCAGCTTCCATTCGTACAAGGACCAAAACGTCAAGTATTCAGGGGGCGTTACGGTTGGGTCTACAGATACATACTTCCCCCCGCAGGACAGCATTCTTGGGGTGATCTCCGCAAACTATAGCTGTTCGAAGCAGAAGGATACGATCTCTCACCAGGTAAACGCCTATGATCACTTCGTCTATTCTGACTGCTCGTGTGGTGCTGTGATAGAACAGTATGTGAGCTATGACGGCGAACATTCCTGGCCTGGGGGTAAAGCAAGGGGAACGACGACTGTTAGTGCACAGTTCAATGCTACTGACCTGATGTGGCAATTCTTTCAGCGATACACGACCGCATGTCAAACTACCAGCGTACCGACATTGAGCAGCATCGAATCACCGCTCGCCTTTCCCAATCCCTTTCATGGCAGGATAGCCGTGCGGTACTCTACGGGTCCAGAACCGACATCACTCTTCAACTCTGTCGGCGAATTGATATGGTCCGGGTCGGACATTGAGCAGCAGGACTTTGCGCCACTACCTGCCGGTCTATACCTTGTTCTGGTGCGTGGCCAACTGCAGATGCTGGTGAAGGAGTAGAGTCTTACCTCTTCCACCACTTGAGGATTGCTGTGACACCAGCATTATCTCGCTCCTCTAACCAAGATCGCGGACACATTTCACGACGTAAACCCGTGATTAGAGTGTCAAAAAAAGAGTGTCAGTTTCTCTCCAGACGTGGTTGTAAGTCCTTTAGAATCATAGAGCGGATCGGAAAACAAAAAACCCCACCACGCTGGTCGTGATGGGGTTGTATCGTCAATACAGTCAACAGGTTGTGCCTGTAAGGTCTGTATTTCCAGTGCTCCCTCGGGGACTCGAACCCCGGACCCACTGATTAAGAGTCAGTTGCTCTAACCAGCTGAGCTAAGGAAGCCCGCAAAGATAAGGGCATCATGGAAATCTGCAAGGGCAGCCCGAAGCGCGCTAACGAAGAGGAACAAAGAGGATGGCGGGCTGACCATCGATGAACAACGTATGCGGATCAAGGGCCAGGGGGCTTGTGTCAAGCGTGATCGATTGGCTCCCGAGGACCTCGTGACGTTGGGTAAGGACGATCTGACCGCGAATATTGCGGATCTCGATCTGACGTATGCCGGGTTCAACGTCAAGATGAAGAACGCCAGGCATCTGACGGACCGATAAGGGCTTTACAAGACCCTCATACACACCGCTCACGACGAACTTCAGCGGTTGACTGACGGCCATGCAGCCCCCTTCATCGCTTCGTGAAGTTCGAACGCGGTAGCTTCCGGATCGACGAGCAAGGTGCTGCCGTTCTGTGGAACCGGGGATGTCAACATCATCGATCAACCACTGATAGGTGTCTGCCTGCGACGCGATCAACGTGTCACCGTCCACCGTGATAGTGGGCTCCGTAGGATCGATCCGACGGAGTGCCAGCGTGATCGTGTCCGACGTTACTTGGCACCGAAGAGAATCGCCGACCACGATCCGGGCGCTGATGATGTACGTTCCCAAAGAGCGCAGACGCACAGTGCGTGTTGTGTCTCCCGTGCTCCAAAGAATTCTTTGAACGTTCACCATTTCCCCCACAAGGGAGACGACGACCTCACCCTTGCCACCACAGAAGATAGAATCACCAGACCGTGAGACGGCGAATGTTGGAGTCGGCAACACATCGACTGATGCGAAGGCCGTGGCCACGCCGCACCCACGGTCGCTGATCGCCTCAACGGAGTAGTTACCCGGCATGCGCACTGAGACCTGCTGCGTGGTCTCCCCTGTCGACCAGCGATACCGTAGTGGATTCGAGGAGGAGCTGTTGGTTGACGCTCGGAGCACGATCGAATCGCCGGGACAGAACCACCGAGGCCCCAGTATCTGCACAGTTGGACGCGGCACGGCTGAGATGATGGTGTCGATTCGTGTCGTTCCAAAGCACGTGGTGCGAACCAACGAGATGGCTGTTCGCTCACTACGTGCAACCGTACTGAACTGTCTACCGAGCGAGCTGTCAGAAAGCCATAGAAGATTCCGATCATCACCCGTGTATTCAGCTCGGATCGTATCGCCGATACAGTACGTTGGCCGCTCAAACTTCAGCGCCTCTGTTGAAAGGGGCTTCATGGTCGATTGAACCTCGGTGTTCTCGATCTTCTGCGAAAAGTCATCGCTACGCTCGAGAAAGGCATTCACGTACTTCCAGCATCTGTCGAACTGCGCGTCGCGTGTGATCGTTGCCCGACAGTTCAACTCACCAAGATTGCAGGTTGTGTTGACGTCGGCGAACTGACAATGGCTTGCTCCGGGGATGACGCCGAGTACCTTACACGATGAGGCGAGCTTATCGTAGATCGGCTGCACTGTTCCGACAAGAGGCGTCACACAGTCCACTCCACCCGCAAGGATCAACGTCGGACACGTCACCGAAGCAGCAGCAGCCGACGAGCTGGGATTGGTCTCGGCAGGGGCAAAGGCAATCACTCCCGAGAGTGTTGCTGTAGCTGCCTGTATCAACGTCTTGGCAGCAAGAACCGCCGCGCCCCCTCCCATGGAATGGCCAGCGACGATGTTCTCATCGCGAATGTGTCCTTCCCAGATCGAGCCTTTGCGCTTACCCTCCCGCTGCATGTAGGCAACGGCGGATGCCATGTCGAGAGCAAAGTCATTGTGGTTGGGGAAGAGCCCCGTTCCAGTCTCCGGCAAGACAGCAATGAAGTTTGCCGGATTCCTGCAGATGGTCGTTGCGAGGGACTTGTAAGCCGTTACCGGCATCTGATAGCCGTGACCGATCACAACGACACCGAAGGTGGGAATGGACTTCGTGCCGGTGCCAACCAGCGGACGGTTATCTCCACTCGCTGAATCGGCCGCATACGTGATCGTGATGGGAATGTCCTTGCCGCGCGCACTATCGCGGAACGTCACGCGAATGCGGCCCTCGTGGTAAGGGGCTGACCATGCCCACGTGGCACCGACCACTAGGAACAGAGACAGAAGGATTCGAAGAGCTCCTCGTTGAGCAGACATTACCTGGGTTTTGGAAAGGGATAACTGATTTTGCAACAATTGTTTAGCTTTCACACTCAAAGCTACAGCAAAGTGCTGTTCATATCCCATCTCGGAAGGCCCCATGCGACTTTTCCTACCATTGTATCTGATGCTGCTCGGTTGTGTTACCCATGCTCAGTGGACGAAGGTTCAGCTAGGTGGGTCGGACTTCAATCCCGGGAAGTTCGTGTTTGTTGATGGTCAGACGATCTTCGTTGGAAGCACGGGCATGGTGTTCCGCAGTTCGGATGCAGGCACTTCATTCTCCAAGTTCAACGCCGGCATTGGGGATGCTCTGTCGGGCTGCACCGGCATGGTAAAAATCGGCGATCGGCTTTACGCTTCGTTTGGGGGCAACGGCGGTCGTGGCGTGTATTACTCAGTCGATCAGGGTCAAACGTGGGTTGCTGACACAGCCGGGTGGAAAGATATTGCCGGTGTACCTGTGAAGGCATTTGCCCGTCGACTGCACAAGTTCAAAGACTCTTATTTGTTGGCCATTTTGGAGTCAAACTACACCCTTTACAAGCGGCCGGAAGATGCTGCATGGAAAGTGTTCCCGGTACCAAGTGATTATCGGACCCCTGCAGATATCTACTTTGACGGCGACACTGTCTTCGTGTGCCAGGTATCGACCACCGTGCCGATGATAGCATTTACGTCTGACTTCGGCGTAACGTGGAACTATCGAAAAGGAACTGGAAAAAGCCCCCTCTCAAAGATTTGGAGAAACGCATCGGGCAAGGAACTCTATGCCTCCAACGCCGACTTTGCTAAGTGGGGCCAAGAGTGGCTTTTGAGAAGCACAGATAATGGTTTTTCATGGGACACAGTCACTCCCCGCAACACGACGGCCGTCACCGACGTCTATGCGGAGGGTGATGTCGTGCTAGCGTCGTTTGGAGGGAGTTTCTCCGCCGCAGATAGCACCAACAAGATAATCCTGTCCACTGATCGGGGGGCGACCTGGAACGACATTAGCGCGAACTATCGAAGCACGGTCGCTTTCGGATTTCACTCTGTGAGTTCACTGGTTCTTTTCGGCAACACAGTCATCGCCGGAATTGACCTCAGTACAGGCATCATCAAACGAACTGTTGACATCAAGACAACGTCCATTCCGGGTTCCAATCTCGGCGGGAAGGAATCCATTGTGTATCCGAATCCGACATATGGCATTCTCCGAATCTCAGAGTTGTTCATTGGTGAGACGTACCACATCATTGACATTCACGGTCGAATCGTTGCCCAAGGAGTGATCAATGACGCTGCCATTGACATGTCAGCGATTCCACCTGGACTGTACATTGTCCGCGTTGAGGGTCCTTCAAGCGTTGCTCATGCACGTGTCATGCGCATGTGAGTAGCCAGACGTCAGAACTCGATGATGATACCGATGGTTGGCGTGACGAGGGTCGAGGAATTGTCGAGAAACACCGGCGTAGCATTCGATCCATCGGGGCGGACCGGCTGGCCATCCGTACTCACCCAGTCCGTGTTGTCCTCGTTGCGGGCGAACGTATACTGCTGAGGCGCATCGAGCGAGAAGCCAAGCACATTCTGAACATCGATGAACAGGTCCAGCGACCATGCCTCGAAGGACCACTTCTTGTCAATGCGCACATCTGCTTGACGGAAGGGGCGAAGACGCTGCTGGTTCAAGCGCGAGTTGTCAAGCTGCACCTGCCCTGTAAGCAGATAGAGCCGACGTGACGCCGCCGTATCGATGGCCGTGAATGGCGAGCCCCCTGCATAGCGAAACTTGCCGCCGAACTCCCAGCCATCTCCGAGCTTGTAGCCAACGATGCCACTGAGAAGATGACGGAAGTCCCACGCCGAAGGAATGTACGTCGAGGAATTAAGCCCGGTGAACTCACTAAACAACAGCGTGTAGGAAATGGTGGTGAAGAATTGCTCGGTAAGCTTCTTCTGGAAAAACACTTCAAGTCCGTAGGCGCGCCCGTTTCCAAGGCTTGCTACGGGCTCATTGCCTACGACGCCAAAGTCTGTGCCACGGTTGGCAAGCGAAACACTGTCGATCAGTGACACCGGGTAGTCGGTGTACGTCTTGTAGAAGCCTTCAACGGTCATTCGAATGCTTGGCTCTGGTACATATTCCACACCGGCCACGAAGTGTGTTGTTCCGATGTACTGCGTGTTCTGATTAACGAGTGCCCCGGTGGCATCCCGATAACCAAGGATGGTGTATTGAGGCAGTTTGTAGTAGCGTCCTACCGAGGCGTTGATGTTCCATGACGAGTCAACGATGAACGATGCCGAGATACGGGGAGAGAACGTGCGCCAAAACTCGTTGCCCGTGGTCATGAATGTGTTTCCATCAACCCGCAAGCCCCCTGACAATTGAAGGCGATTGTTGAAGGCACTTGTCGTTGCATCGGCGTATGCCCCGTAGCGGAAGAAGTCCATTTCGGACTGAAAATCCAGCACGAGTGTAGGCGATAGGCGGTTGAGGGTGGCGTTGTTGTACTTGGAGTACTGAGCCTGGAGACCGGCCTTGAAGGAAAAGTCCTTGGCAAACTGTCGGTACTCCACCCGCCCCTTGTTCTCGATCTCCTGAGAATTCACACGAAACCCTACCCCAATCACATTGCCAGCGTTGTCCTTTTCGTTCCGCAGGAGCTGATTATCGAACATGTTACGACTGAGCGAAACGAACAACTGTCCGTTGTCGAGCGACTTCTTGTAGGCAGCGCCTATCGTATAATTCCATTGATCTATCGAGGGTGCTGAGCGCAATACAAACTCTTTATCGGGCGTAAGCTCACGCGGCACACCGAACTTGAAGAAGTCGATGGCTCCGACTCCTAGCACCGTAAGCGATGTCTTGTTGTCGAACTGCGTGGTTGTCTTGAACTGAAAGTCCCAGAAGTTCGGTCGTATCGGGAGGTCGATCGCCGTGAAGAGCAGATCGAGATAGGAGCGCCGTGCCGAGGCAATGAACGTGGTTTTCTCACTCACCGGACCGTCGAACGTCAGCGCAACTTCGGTGGCGCTCACACGAACATTCCCTTGCAGTTTCTCTTTGTTCCCTTCCTTCTGCGTAACGGCAATGACCGACGACAAGGCATTGTCGTAGCCGCTGCCAAACGACGACGAGCTCAGGTTCACGTCTTCGATGAAGGCCACATTGAGGATACCGGCCGGACCACCGGCACTACCCTGCGTGGCAAAGTGGTTGATCTGGGGGATCTCGATTCCGTCCAGGTAATACACGTTCTCACTCGGACCACCGCCGCGCACCGTGATGTCATTTCGGAAACTCGCTCCACCAGTTGCGCCACCAACGCCCGGCAATGCCTGCAGCACACGCGAGATATCGAAGTTGCCGCCCGGATTACTGCGGATCTCTTCCGTTGTGAGACTCTGCACGGAAAGGGGCGTCTCGGAGCGCTTACCGAATGTATACGCTTCGATGGTCACCGTCTGTGCGTCGGAGAACGTCGGCTCAAGTTCAACCGTAAGGTTGACGACATTCCCGGACGTGATGACGGTATTGAACAGCGACTTGGGCTTGTAGCCAACCGAGCTTAGGACAATGGTATAGGACTTCGGAGGAATGTTCTTGACCGTGAATTCACCCTTAGTGTTGGTGAATCCGCCAAGCTTGGTGCCTTCCACTCGGATCGTTACTCCGGCCAGCACTTCCTGTGTAGCGGAGCTTCTGACTGTACCAGTGATGGTACCGCTAGACTGTGCAACAAGATGTGTTGCTGTACTTGCCATCAGGGCAAGAACAAAGAACCAAACCGAACGCATTGTGATCCTGTGCAGATGGACGTTGAAGTGCGAGAAAACAAAAAGCCCCGATGTGCGGTTCCCGCACACCAGGGCTTGATGAAAAAGTCTGATGAACTTAGCGCAGCAGGATTCCGCCGTTCGATGCGAAAGCACCTGCAAAGACCAGCGAGATGATGGCCATCAACTTGATGAGGATATTGAGAGCTGGTCCGGATGTATCCTTGAACGGATCGCCGACCGTATCGCCGACAACAGCGGCCTTGTGCGTGTCCGAGCCCTTGCCACCGTGAACGCCGGTCTCGATGTACTTCTTGGC
>JBEAYU010000015.1:0-7111 GCA_041170435.1 Bacteroidota bacterium | reverse complement strand
GCGGTGCGAGACCTGCGGTGCGAGACCTGCGGTGCGAGACCTGCGGTGCGAGACCTGCGGTGCGAGACCTGCGGTGCGAGACCTGCGGTGCGAGACCTGCGGTGCGAGACCTGCGGTGTTAGACCTGCGGTGCGAGACCTGCGCCGTGCTGCCCAACACCTAAAACCTAAAACCTAAAACCCCGCACCCGGCTCATCTCAATGGCCATCGTAATGGCTAGGCCCGTGCTCTCGGCGTCGATGTCGGAGGATGTCGCACGGTCATATGCCGTCCCATGATCGGGCGATGTGCGGATGATGGAGAGTCCGGCGGTAACGTTCACACCGGCCCCCTTGGCGAGAAGCTTCAGCGGTATAAGACCCTGGTCGTGATACATCGCCAGAACGCCGTCGTACTGTCGGTACGATCCGAACCCAAAGAACCCGTCGGATGGAAAGGGGCCACGGACGTCCACACCGAGATGTCGACATGATTCGACGGCAGGCGAAACAATGCGTAGGTCCTCATCACCGATCTGGCCGCCCTCGCTGGCATGTGGATTGAGTCCAAGCACGGCAATTCGAGGTTGACCGATGCCAAGGCGCAACCGTAGATGATCGTTCAGCTGACGAATGCGCCGTGTGATAAGGCTCTCCGAGAGCAACCCGGTTACATCGCGAAGCGGTACATGAACGGTTGCCAAGGCGACATGCAACGTTCTCGTGCAGAGCACCATGAGTGCTTCGCCCCCTGCCATTTCGGCGAGCATCTCGGTCTGACCCGGATATGTCCACCCTACCCGCGCCAGGGCGTGCTTATTGATCGGCAGGGTGACGACGGCATCGAACTGACCGCTAACGGTGCGGCTGATGGCGGCAGATAACGAAGCAACGGCGCAGCGTGACGCATCGTCAGCCGGATGTCCGGGATGCACGTCGCAGGGAGATCCGAGTTCGAGCAGAGCTATCGCGTTGCCACCGATCACCCACGAGGCAGTATCTACGCGTCCCGGTAGGTCATACCGTGTGATGGCTTTGGACAACGTCGAGGCGTCGATCGCAAGCGACAGCTCGGCATCAATGATTCGATCATTGCAGATCATGGCCAGGCACCGAAGACCGATGCCGTTGACGTCGCCGCAGGTGATGACGATCCGCGGCGTTGACATCACAGGGACCTGCGACGGCGCTGACGGTACATGTTCAGCAGCAGCCCAACGATTGCCGTATTAGCGATCAGGGCCGTTCCGCCGGCGCTGAGAAAGGGCAGGGGGATGCCCATCACAGGGAACAGTCCCACTGCCATGCCAATGTTGACCATCGTGTGGAACAGCAGCAGACTGGCGAAGCCGATCGCGATGACGCTGCTGAACGATGTCTTTGCCGTCGCGGCAATGCCCGCGCTTCGCAGAGCAACGAATCCCAAAAGTGTGATCACAACCACGCCTCCGAAGAATCCGAATTCCTCGGTTGGCACGCAGAAGATGAAGTCCGTCCACTGTTCAGGAATGTAGCGAAGCTGCGTCTGTGTGCCCTGCAAGAATCCTTTGCCCGTGATGCCACCGGAGCCAACGGCAAGGATCGATTGGATGACGTGGTAGCCCTCTCCTCGTGGATTACGCTCCGGCTCGAACAACGTAATGAGGCGCTTCTTCTGATACGTTTCGAGTTTGTTGAAGACAGGCTGCACGGCAAATCCTACACCGACCACAATGACGCATGCAGCGATCGTGACGGTGAGCGTGCGGCGGAACAGGTATGTACCCAGGCAGAACAGCGCTGAGATGGCAACAAACCAAAGGATGTTGTCGAAGAGCAGACCATAGAGCGAGGCAAGGGCCACAAATGGTGCAGCGATCACGGAGTAGATCACGAACAGATCGCCCCCTGTCCACATATACACGCCCAAAGCCATGGCAAGAAACACGGTTGCCGACCCCGTATCGGGCTGAAGCATGATCAACGCAACGGGAATCAAGAACAACATGACAACCCACGCCAGATCACGGAGCGTGTTGATCGAGAAACCCTTACGCCCGGTGTACTTAGCCACGGCGATCAACGTGGTGATCTTGGCCAGCTCCGACGGTTGGAAGGAGAATGAGCCGATCTGGATCCAACATCGCTGACCATTGACGACGTGGCCGAGGGGGCTCAGCACGGCCAAAAGAAGTAAGATACCAAGACCGTACAGAGGATAGGCGAAGTCGTTGAGCCAGCGCTCGGGGATGAAGAACATTCCCACACCGCCGGCGATGCCTACAACGGCGTAGAAGATCTGACGTTTGAAGATCGCGTCGGAGCCGAGCCCGAAGGCGGCACTGTAAATGGACGTCAAACCAATGCCAAGAAGACCAATGACTCCGAGAAGGAGTCCCCAGTCGAGCATGTCGTTGACGCGACGTTGCATGGCAACGTCGTCTTCGTCCAGCTGAAACGGCCTTATCGCCATTGAGTACCAGTGATGCGTTCGAAAGCTTCAATATACTTTGCCCGGGTGGCAAGGATCACCTCAGGCGGTAGCGTTGGTGCTGGAGGAGTCTTGTCCCACGTGGTGGTCTCCAGCCAATCGCGCAGCACCTGCTTGTCGAAATTCATCTGGGATGTTCCCTCGGCATACGTCGATGCGAGCCAGTAGCGCGATGAGTCGGGCGTGAGAGCTTCGTCGATGAGGATGATCTCTCCCGCCGCGTCAACTCCGAACTCGAATTTGGTGTCGGCTAAGATGAGTCCCTTGCCCAGAACATTCTCTGCCGCAGCATTATAGAGAGCAAAACTTGCCTCGCGCACGCGATTGGCAACATCCTGACCCAGGATCTCGGCGGCGCGCTCAAAGGGGATGTTTTCGTCGTGACCCTCCTCGGCCTTCGTGGCCGGGGTGAAGATGGGCTCGGCCAGACGTGACGATTCGACATGACCCGATCCAAGCGGAATTCCACAGACGGTCTGATGCGCTTGGTACTCTTTCCAGCCGGAGCCGGCAAGGTAGCCGCGGACCACGCATTCGACGGGCAGGGGGCTTGTCTTGCGCACGATCATGGAGCGCCCCGCAAGCATGGCGATCTCCGCATCGCTCAGCCCGGGGATGGACGATACGTCCATGCTGACGAGATGGTTCGGGATAACGTGACCAAGGTGCTTGAACCAGTAGGCGGAGATCGACGTCAGAAGAGCCCCTTTATCGGGTATGCCTTCAGTCATCACCACATCGAACGCGGAGATGCGATCGGTGGCCACCATGAGAAGGTGATCGCCCAGGTCATAGACATCGCGGACCTTGCCACGACGAAACAGCGGATATGCCGCCAACGATGTTGTCAATACGGTCGACATCACGCCCCGGCGATCGCGCGCTGGATCAGTGAAACACCCAGGAGCGTCAGCACAAGTGAGCCAACGAGCAGCAATAGAACATTACGCGTCCCCGCGGCATTAGCCTGCCGGATGAAGCGAGGCGTCAAGTGCACAAGCGTCAAGGCAACAAGCATAAGAGTGCCATGCTCAAGACGATGGCGAAGACCATCACCGAAGTCGCTCCAGCGCATGAACAGCTGAAGCAAACCCACAACGACCTGCAGCGTAAAGATGATCGAGTAGATGCGAATGACCCACGCTCCAAGACCCGTAATTGCCTGCTTGCGAATCATGGCGATCAATGCAACAGCAACGGCCATCCCGGAGAGCAGATAGATGCCGTGATGCATCTTGGTGTGGAGATAAAAGAGCGTTTCCATAGGGGGCTACTTGGGTGATGAACGGAGTGCGAAAATACGCCTTTGGCCCTAAAGGGATTCGAGCGCCTAGGCCTTTGGCCTAGGCGGGAATGTGTCGGGCCTTTGGCCCTGTGGGGATTCGAGGTAATGCGAGCGCCACATGTGAATTCGATAGGCCCTATGGGGATACGCGCCTAGGCCTTCGGCCTAGGCGGGAATGTGTCGGGCCTTTGGCCCTGTGGGGATTCGAGGTAATACGAGCGCCACATGTGAATTCGATTGGCCCTATGGGGATGCGCGCCTAGGCCTTCGGCCTAGGCGGGAATGTGTCGGGCCTTTGGCCCTGTGGGGATTCGAGGTAATGCGAGCGCCAACGGCGCGACCTATCGAAGCCTAGGCCAACGGCCTAGGTATTCGTGAGGCCACATGAGGATTCGATTGGCCCCATAGGAATGCGAGCGCCACATGTGGATTCGATAGGCCCTATGGGGATGCGCGCCTAGGCCTTTGGCCTAGGCGGGAATGTGTCGGGCCTTTGGCCCTATGAGGATTCGAGGTAATACGAGCGCCACATGTGAATTCGATTGGCCCTATGGGGATGCGCGCCTAGGCCTTTGGCCTAGGCGGGAATGTGTCGGGCCTTTGGCCCTACGAGGATTCGAGGTAACACGAGCGCCACATGTGATTTCGATTGGCCCTATGGGGATGCGCGCCTAGGCCTATGGCCTAGGCGGGAATGTGTCGGGCCTTTGGCCCTACGAGGATTCGAGGTAATGCGAGCGCCAAAGGCGCGACCTATCGAAGCCTAGGCCAACGGCCTAGGTATTCGTGAGGCCACATGGGGATGTGAGTGGCCCCATAGGAATACGAGCGCCAACGGCGCGACCTATCGAAGCCTAGGCCAACGGCCTAGGTATTCGTGAGGTATGACGTATATGCGCAACGTGCACGGTATTTCGGCCAACGCATCATAATGCGTAGTTATCCATGAAGCATGGTGGATGGATGCCATGCCGACACATCAACACATTGGAATGTTTGTACCGATATGCCGCAGTCACTATCTAAGATCATACTTCACATTGTCTTCAGCACAAAGCATCGTGAGCCCGTCCTTGGTGCACATGTGCGCCCCGCACTCTTTGCATACCTTGCCTCGGTGGCTCGGAAAATGCAATGTGAGTGTTATCGCGCAGGTGGTGTAGCTGATCACGTGCACATAGCCGTGCGGATGTCGCGAACAGTAACGGTAGCTCAACTTGTTGAGGTGCTGAAGACGTCATCGTCAAAGTGGCTGAAGACACAGTCACCCGAGTTAGCGCACTTCTCATGGCAACGTGGATATGCGGCCTTTTCGGTATACCCCTCTGCGCTGAACATTCTTCTGCGGTACATCGACAACCAAGAGGAACATCATCGTAAACGATCTTACCAAGAGGAATATCGGAGAATCCTCAAGAAGATCGACGTGGAGTATGACGAACGGTACGTGTGGGACTGATCGTCAAATCACTAGCCCCCTACACCAACGTCCCAAACAACGTTGCGCTGGAGGAGCGTTCAATGCGGACGTGTACGACGTCGCCGATGACGTAGCCGCGAATGTCTTCATGTGGGAACACGACCATCTTGTTGGTGTCGGTGCGACCCTTCCACTCGGCGGCGCTTTTCTTGCTGGGGCCTTCAACGAGAACAGCGTGCACTTTGCCGACTTCAAGCGCGTTGAGCTCCCGGGAGATACCGTTCTGGAGTTCGATGATCTCATTCAGTCGGCGGTTCTTGACCTCGTCCGGCACATCGTCGCCCATCTTCCAGGCCTTGGTGTTCTCGCGTGGTGAGTAGGCGAACATGTACGCCCCCTCATAGCGCACCTGTCGCATCACATCGAGCGTTCGCTGGTGGTCTTCCTCGGTCTCGGTGCAGAACCCGGCAATGATGTCGGTGCTCATGGCACAGTCCGGCATGGCCTGCTTGATGCGCTCAATGCGTTTGGTGTAGTGCTCAACCGTGTAGGTGCGGTTCATGAGCTCGAGGATGCGGTTCGAGCCCGACTGAACCGGCAGGTGAATGTACTTGCAGATGTTGTCGTGCTCAGCCATCGTGTCGATGAGCTTATCCGACATGTCCTGCGGGTGCGAGGTCGTGTAGCGGATGCGCATCTGCGGAACGGCGCGCGCCGTGTGCGCCAAAAGGTCGGCAAAGTCGAAGCCCCCTACCTCATCGCGGTAGGAATTTACGTTCTGACCCAGCAGCGTGATCTCCTTGAAGCCACTGTCCCACAGGTGCTTGGCCTCATCTACCACGCTTGAAAGGGGGCGAGAGCGCTCGCGTCCACGCGTGAAGGGCACCACGCAGAACGTGCAGAATTTATCACACCCACGCATGATCGATACCCATGCCGAGATCCCCTCGGTGCGAAGCGGTACGATGTCGTCGTACGTTTCCACACGAGAGAGCTTCACGGCAATGCCGCGCTCGCCACCACGGGCCTGCTCGACGAGTTCAGGAACGCGACGATACTCGTCGGGTCCGATGACCATGTCCACCATCTGCTTGTCCAACAGTTGCGACCGAAGTCGCTCGGCCATGCATCCAAGCACTCCAACGACAAGATCCTTGTTGGTCTTCTTGTTATGCTTTAGGTGATTGAGCCGCTCGTGGATCTTCCGCTCGGCATTATCACGAATCGCGCAGGTGTTCAGCAGCACCACGTCAGCATCGTCGGGCTTATCCGTCATGTCATACCCCTGCTGGCGCATCACCCCCTGCACGATCTCCGTGTCGTTGACATTCATCTGGCAGCCATAGGTCTCCACATACACCTTCAAACCATTCGAAGGGGCAGGGGGCTCTTGGACGGGGTTTAGGACGGGTAGTTCGAGCGTTGACATGGTGCGAAGTTACGGAGGGACAGAGTTACAGAGTTGCGGAGGGACGGAGTTACGGAGGGACGGAGTGTTGCTGCTGTCACACGTTCCCGCCCAGAGCACGCAGAGATCGTCTCGGACTGACTATGTGCGATTCATCGAAACAGCAGTCGACTAAGTGAACAACATCGAAGTGTCGCTCCTGATCATTCCCGAGCTCTAAGGCCTCAATGATGACGACGTTGCGGAAGTGCTGAGTGATCTTTCTGTACTTCGCCGAATGCTGTTCAGCATGCGCTCTAAGCTCCAGGCTATCTGCATAACCCCGTCACCCGAACCCCGTCACCCGAAACCCGTCACCCGAAACCCGTCACCCGAAACCCGTCACCCGAAACCCTGTGGATAACTTTGTCTTGTGTGTGTGTGTGTGTGTGTGTGTGTAGTCTTGAGCTCCATTTGGTATCCCATACACTTTGTCGGACTGCCTATTGCGTGCAAGCGCAGGGCTTTGTTATTATCCATTTTTACGAAAGGAGCCGTCATGAAACGGTTC
>JBEAYU010000014.1:0-12385 GCA_041170435.1 Bacteroidota bacterium | reverse complement strand
GCGGCGCACGACGTTCCATGCTGACTGAGAGAACACGATCGAAGGCTGTTGCTGTAGCGCTACCACCGAAGGTGATGGCACCGAGGCGGCTGCAACGACGTACACCACAGAGTCGGTGCCGGGCCAAGCCGGAGTAACGTTCCATCGGTCATTGGGTACGAACACTTGTGACGGTCCGAGGATCTCCTTCCACGTTCCGGTGGCCGTTCTGATCCAGACATACGCGCCGTCATTTGACTTGGTACCCGATAGAGTCAAGGCGCCGGAAGTTGAAGTCAGCGGATCCATTGACACGCCGGTCCACCCCTGGTTAACTCCGCGAATCGGTCCATCAACACGCAGGCGTCCACCCCCGCCCGTAAGATGCCTGGTAGCCACCGCACCAACGGCGTCGAAGCCGCCGTCAACGTTTGCACCGATGTTCTGGATGACGTTGCTCACGGCGCGACCACCAACGATGATGCCGCCACCGGAACCACAACCGCCTTGGAGATCCTGTCGTGTGGGCACTCCACCCCTGGCGGTAACGCGCACATCCACCACCGTGCGGGCATGAAGACTGATGGCGCCACCGCCACCGCCACCGGATGCCGCGATCGCCCGGGAAAGGTCAGGGTTGCCACCGGCGCCACCACTGCCGCCGGCAAGGGGCACAAGGTTCACGTTGCCCACAACTTGACCGCCGTTATTAAAGGGCGTTTCGGTCTGACCCGCCGTCGCGTAGCCTCCGGCACCGCCGCGCTTGGCCTCCTGAGACCCAGATCCGCCGCCATATCCACCGATGGGTAGGCAGCCGGTGCGTTCCACGCAGCCAGTACCACTCGTCCCGAACGGATGCCCCGTGCCTCCACCGGCGTTCTCGTATGACGTGGTCGATTCGCCGCCGGTTACTCCGTTGAGTGATGGAGATCCAATGGTGTTGGTGGCACTTGCGGGCAGCTCTCCACCCGAACCAATGCCGGGCTTGCGCTTGGTTCGCGCGGAGTTGTAGCCGCCGGGGCCACCTCCTGTGAACCCGTCACCGCCATCGGTTCCGGTCTGACCGTTGAAATTAAAGTTGACGTATGCACCGGCGCCACCACCACCGCCGGCTCCGCCACGAATACCGGCAGCGCCGACCGAGATCTCCGAGGCGATGGTGTCTGCCACCTTCGTACCACGGATCGATCCGATGGAATGCAGCACCAGTGGCAGGTACGCCTGATTGCCGAGAGTTGACGGATCACAATCCACCACCGAGACTTGATAGACGCTCGGCCCGAGAATCAGTGAGTCGACGATCATGGCGCCCCGACGCGAGCGGCGACCAAGAGCCCCCTGCCCAAGAACAGTCTCGCCAAGCGTCGAGATGTTGCCAAGGGGCCATGGCTTGACAATGTAGAAGGTGTCGATGTTCGAGACCACGTTGTTGACGATCACCTGGATCGGAATGCGGAACTCGGCCCGCAACTTGGTCCAATCGTGATCATTCGGAACAACGTCAGGATGCACAAAGGCCATGGTCGAGATCATACGACCCGACCAGCTGATGCTCACCGGACCAAACGTCACCTTCGAGGCATCGGCCGGACGCTGGCATACGACGCGCACGGCATCGCCGGCGTTGTTCAGAAACACAGCATCGAGGCCAAAGTTGGCTGTCGACTGATTCGGCCCGATGATCTCGATTGCCGTAGCAGTCCCCGGCGCTCCAATGTCGGGAAGGATGTAAGAGATCACCGGCTGCGCCGACGCAACGCATGCGACCGCACACAAGACGGCAGCGACGGACAGACGGCGACGGATGTTCATATCGTTGCAACCACCTTGAGTTCGACGGCGATCGGCGTGGGAAGCGCGCCGATCTCAATGGTGGTGCGGCAGGCATCGACTCCGGCAAAGTACTCGGCATAGAGCCTATTGAAGGTCGGAAAGTCCGCCTTCATGTTCGTCAGGTACACCTGCACATCAACGATGTTCTGCCAGCTTGATCCGGCATCCTCGAGAATGTAACGGATGTTGCGAAAGACGCTGAGCGTTTGCTCTTCGATGTCGTAGTCAACAATCGAGCCGTCCTGGCCAAGAGTGACTCCCGGGATGATCTTCGTGCCTCGCTCGCGCGGACCGACGCCACTGAGATACAGCATGTTCCCAATGCGACGTGCATGTGGATACGCTCCGACGGGCTCAGGAGCTCTCTCTGAGTTTATGACGATCTTTTCCATTCCTCTTTTGCTGTTTTACGGTGCGATCTGCAAACAAACGTTTTGTGGTTCGGTAAAAAAGCGCAGAGCCTCGGTTCCCCCCTCGCGGCCTACACCACTTTGTTTCATTCCGCCAAACGGCGTCCGAAGATCGCGCATCAGCCAGGTGTTCACCCACACGATGCCCGACTCGAGACGGTGTGCCGTGCGATGGGCACGGTGCACGTTCGACGTCCAAATGCTCGCTGCCAGGCCGTACTCGGTGTCATTGGCCATAGCAACAGCCTCGTCTTCACTGTCAAAAGGGATGAGCGTTGCAACCGGACCAAAGATCTCTTCACGGTTGACGCGGCACTGCTGCGGAAGTCCGCCAATGAGCGTCGGCTCGATGAAGAATCCATTGGCGCAACGCCCCTGAACCTGCGCACGATTGCCCCCAGCAAGAACCGTGCCCCCTTCCTGTTTTGCGAGCTCGATGTATCCCAGCACTTTCTCCATGTGGGCCTGGTTGACCACGGCACCGGTTCGTGTGTCAGGCTCAAGCGGGTCGCCCACAACGAATCGACGCGTCTCGATGATGAGAGCCTCTTGGAATGCATCATAGATGCCACGCTGAACGAAGATGCGCGAACCACACAGACAGATCTCGCCCTGATTCGTGAAGGCCGCCCGCGCAACACTGCGCGCGGTGGAGGCCACGTCAACATCGTCGTACACGATGGTGGGATTTTTTCCGCCCAATTCGAGCGAAAGCTTCTTGAACATAGGTGCGGCCGTGGCCGCGATGCGTCGTCCGGTGGATGTGCCACCTGTGAAGGAGATGGCCTTGACGTCCGGATGCTCCACGATGGCCTGACCGCATTCAGGACCATATCCGTGCACGATGTTGAGCACACCCGGCGGAAGTCCGGCATCAATGCAGATCTGGGACAGCAGGAACGCCGTCATGGGCGTGAGCTCACTCGGCTTGGCCACAACGGTGTTGCCGGCAGCCAGTGCCGGCGCGATCTTCCACGTGAAGAGGTACAACGGAAGATTCCACGGCGAGATGCAACCAACAACGCCCAGCGGACGTCGCAGGGTGTAGTTGATCACGTGCTCGTCAGTCTGATGCGCCTGCGTATTGGTGTGCAGGATCTCCGTGGCAAAGAATGCCATGTTGTCGACCGCGCGCGGAATGTCAACGCTGCGAGACAGCCAAAGGGGCTTACCCTGGTCGTTGGTCTCGGCCAGCGCAAGATCCTCCAAATGGAGCCTGATGCGACGGCTGATCTCAAGCATGATCTCTGATCGCCCCTTGGCAGGCATTGCCGACCATGCCGGAAATGCCCGCGCTGCCGCCGACACGGCATCGGAGACGTCGCGTTCATCGCTTCGCGCGATCACCGATGTAACCTCGCCGGTGGAGGGGTTGATGTTATCTATCCACAAACCCGAATGGGGTTCGCAGAAGTGTCCGCCAATGTAGTTTCTGATGTGCAACATGGTGTGACCGTTAGACTTACAAATATATCGTATGTTTGAGCAAATGGACCTGCAGAGCGCCATACGGTCATTCCTATCCACACTTGATGTGGAAAAGTCCTCGAGCCAGCATACCACGCTGACCTATGCCACGGCACTTGATCAGTTCTGCCAATACCTCGCAGAGTTTGGGAGCCCCCTACCACAAGTTGATGATATCCGCGAGGCGGACATTCGTCCGTTCATGGGATGGCTTCATGACAAGGGGCTCGGCAAGACAAGTATCCGTCTGAAACTGGCTGCCGTTCGGAGCTTCTTCAAGTATCTGCTGCGCAGTGGCGTGATTGAGAGAAACCCGGCAGCGCTGATCGCGTCGCCAAAGACCTCTCGCCCCCTGCCGTCATTCATCAACGTGAATGAAGCGGCTCAGCTGTGGGAGATGTTCGACGTCTCAACGGTCAAAGGCCTTCGCGACAAAGCATTGTGTGAGCTGCTCTATGGTTCGGGGCTACGCATTCATGAGGCCCTCGGGCTGAATGTGGGGCAGATCGACGCAGCGGCGCGCACGGTGCGCGTCACGGGCAAGGGGTCCAAACAACGGATCGTGCCACTGACGCACGAAACGATCGCGACGATCGAGAGCTATCAGCTTCGCCGTTCGGAGCTTGGCCCAACGGTTACCGAACAGGCTCTTTTTCTTGGTGATAGGGGTGGACGTCTGACCAGTTCCTCGGCTTGGCGCATTGTGCGCCGCGCCCTTGGGCCGGTCACCGAAGCACGTCGAAAGAGCCCGCACGTTCTGCGTCACTCGTTTGCGACACATCTGTTGGATAACGGCGCAGACCTTTCGGCAGTGAGCGACATGCTGGGCCATTCATCACTTTCCACCACGCAGATCTACACTCATGTAAGCGTCGAACGCCTCAAGGAAGCCTATAAGCGGGCTCACCCACGAGGCTCGACGTAATCACTCTCGACCACAGACCACGAATCGTGACCAAGGCCATGCGCATTGCCATCATCGGAACAGGACATCTCGGATCTATCCACGCGAAACTTGTCGGTCAGCACAACGATGTTTCACTCGCTGCGATCGTTGATCCCGACCAGACGCGCGGCACCACGGTCGCCGAATTGCATGGTGCGCGTTGGTATGCGGCAATTGAGGATATGCCGGATCTCGACGCCGTGATCATTGCATCTCCGACATCAACGCACTTTGACGTAGCAATGCAGTGTCTCGAACGGGGCATGCACTGCTTCATCGAAAAACCCGCCACGGCCACCTACGAACAGGCGCAGGCGCTACTTCGTCGGCTCGAAGACAGTCCTCTGGTGGTACAGGTTGGACACGTCGAACGGTTCAACCCCGCGGTGCGTACGCTCGCTCAGATGCAGGTCGATCCGATCTTTATTGAGGTGCATCGGCTCGCCCCCTTCAAACCGCGAGCGATTGACGTGAGCGTGATTCATGACCTCATGATCCACGATATCGACCTTTTACTGTGGATGACGCGTTCAACGGTCACAGACGTACAGGCCACGGGCGTAAGCGTGCTCACCGATACGATCGACATCTGCAACGCTAGAATCACCTTTGATAATGGATGTGTGGCCAATGTCACGGCCTCGCGGATCACGGCGACACCCATGCGTAAGCTCCGCATCTTCCAGCGCGATAGGTATGTCTCGTTAGACCTGGCCAATGCAAGTGCCGAAATGTATCGACTTCTAGACACCGCAGCGCTGGAGCCCGCACATCAGACCGCTTTAGGCGTGATTGCGACGCAGTTTGGAGATAAGGTGATCGTGCATGAAAGGCCGGAGATATTGCCAACAAACGCCATATTTGAAGAGCAGCGGTCGTTCTTTGACAGCATCCTGTCAAAGCGACCCGTAGCGGTGAATCTACTTGAGGGGGCAGAAGCCATCCGCATCGCTGAATGGATTGCACGTCTCGCCTAACACAATGGAGATGTTGATGTCAATACGCCGGCCCCTTTTCACAGCTATCATCGTGATGATCCTCCAGCAGCTGCACTCTCAGCGGGCCCATGCGCAAACGGAGATCGCCGACTTTGGCCGCATTGGGCATGCGGCGTTCCTTACGTCGACCGTTACGGATTATCAGAGCGTGTCGATCAATCCGGCCAATCTTGGATTTGCGCCCGTAACTGATGTCTTTGCCGCTTCAACGCCGATAGACGCCGGCGTGGAGCGTTCTCGCAGATCTTTTGCGTTCGGCATCGCACAAGGAGGCGTTTCGATCCGCAGTGACGCGCTGAACAAGACGAGACTTCTCGACCTGCTCTATCAGCGTGGCTCGGCAACCAAGTTCACTCCCGAGGATCAGCTACAGGCCGCCAGCGAATTCGCCGGCAAGGGTGTACGGTTCAATATTGACATGCTCGTCTTCGGTTTCTCCTATCAGTCCAAGCGCTTCGGCGGATTTGCGATCACAATTCGAGAACGCGCAAATGCTACGTTCCGTCTCAATGAAGGCGCATCGAAGATCATCTTTCAAGGCCGACGGGCCGAGTACTTCGATTCGAGTTACACCAATTGGCGCGGTGACACGATCGGCGTAGCGCGAAACCCCAAACCGTTTTCTCAGCTGTTCGAAGGAACACGGCTTTCGTTATCGTGGATGCGTGAATGGGGGCTCTCTTACGGGGTACCTGTGTGGATAGATGGAACAAGTCGTATCAACCTCGGGGTTACCGGTAAGTTCCTTCAGCCATATGCCTACCTCGATGCCCAAGCGACCGGAACTGACTTCGTCGCCCAAAGCGCGCTGAGCCCATGGTTCGGCATCAACTACGGGAATGCGCGTACGCCATCACAGATTGAAGGAAATGCGTTCGTTCCAATCGGAAACGGATATGCTGGCGACATCGGACTGTCGTATCAATCGCCAACCCTGTCGGTAGGTGTATCGGTGATCGATATCGGTTCGGTCACGTACAACGGCAATGTTTATTCGGCCGCCGATACGATCGTTAACGGCCTAGGAACCACCGGTTTCGGCAGCTATAATCTCTTTGAAGAAGCGCCGAAGATCACGGGTGAAGGTAATTACTTCGTGTGGAGCGGACTGATGACAACGACGGCGCGTCTTCCGACTCGACTCCGACTCGGCTCGAACTACCGGTTCATGAACCGCTTCGATGTTGGTGTAGACTTTACGATACCGATTGCAGACGTAGGTACGAATTCCCGGAACATCCTCGCCATGGCTGGCCTGAACTTCCGCCCATTCCCCTGGCTCACTATTGCCACGGGTATCGGCTCCGGTGATGGAATGGACATTTTTGTTCCGGGCAGCGTTTGCCTGTCACTTTTTGGTGGGGCATGGGAAATTGGCGTTTCATCAGTCGATATCTCCACCCTCTTCACTGATCGCTTGCCCGTCGTCTCAGCCAACGTCGGATTCTTGCGATTTAGGATCTGAGCACGTGCATCACCTGTCACCTGCCACCTGCCACCTGTCACCTGTCACCTGCCACCTGTCACCTGTAACCTGCCACCTGTCACCTGTCACCTGTCACCTGTCATCACCACGCATACGCTTCCGGTGCCTGGCCACCCGGTCCAGGCCAAATGGCGTCGAGTTCGGCCAAGGTGTCGGCATCAAGCGTGATGGAGAGTGACGCTACATTGGCATCGAGTTGCTCGACGGTACGCGGGCCGATGATGGGGCTTGTCACTCCGTCACGCTGAAGGATCCAAGCCAAGGCAACATCTGCACATTCGAGACCAAGCCCGGCACAGAGTGCTTCGTAGCGCTCGATCTGTGGACGCAGCTTTTCGGCCGACGCAAGAAGCTGAGGACGCTTACGGCGAAGTGTGTCGGCCTTCGAGAAGATGCCCGCCAAGAGGCCTCCCCCGAGAGGGCTCCATGGGATCATCGCCATACCGTAGGCCTTTGCCGCCGGAATGACCTCGAGTTCGATATGACGATTGCGTAGCGAGTACACGCTTTGTTCGCTCACCAAGCCAAGGAAATGTCGGTGCTTTGCCATCTCATTGGCCTGTGCCATGTTCCAAGCCGCGAAGTTGCTTGAGCCTACATACAGGATCTTTCCCTCACGCACCAGCTGTTCCATTGCCTGCCATACCTCATCCCACGGTGTGGAACGATCGATGTGGTGCATCTGGTACAGATCG
Source organism: Bacteroidota bacterium (assembly GCA_041170435.1). Lineage (GTDB taxonomy): Bacteria > Bacteroidota > Ignavibacteria > Kapaibacteriales > Kapaibacteriaceae > UBA10438. Next base: position 4,571 of record JBEAYU010000014.1, on the reverse strand, counting down.
ATGTGATCGGTCTTGAGCCGCCGCAGTGAATCTTCGCAGGCCCTTTTGATGTGATAGGCCGAGCATCCACGGTCGTTCACGCCATCACCAATCGGACTGTAGAGCTTCGTGGCCAGCACGATCTTATCGCGTCGTGACGGGTCCTGGCTCAGCCAGTTACCAATGACCTCTTCGGTACGCCCCTTGCCCTTGTCATATCCGTAAACGTTCGCCGTATCAAAAAAATTGATGCCGTGCTCAAGCGCACGGCTCATCACCGGATAGGAATCCTGCTCCTCGATCCAGTGACCGAAGTTCATGGTGCCGAGGCAGAGTCGGGAAACTTTGACGCCTGTGCGTCCGAGGTTGACGTAGTTCATGGGGCGGTGGTGATGCTTTGAGACAATGTGGCGGCAAAACTAGCTCATGACGAATAGATGGCAGGTAAGATGTGGCCCTGACAAGCCCCCTATATTTGCGGATGCACTATCCATTCGCATCCATAGAAGAAAAATGGCAGCGCCGCTGGGCCGAGACCGAGCCATATCGGGCCTCAAGCGATCACACGAAGCCGAAGTACTACGTGCTGGACATGTTCCCGTACCCTTCGGGGGCCGGACTACACATTGGACACCCTGAAGGCTACACGGCCACGGACATCGTCAGTCGGTTCAAACGCATGTGCGGATTCAACGTGCTGCACCCGATGGGCTTTGACGCGTTTGGATTGCCGACGGAGAGATATAGCATGACGACGGGTATTCATCCGTCCGTCGCCACCGCCAACAACATTGCCACGTTCAAGCGCCAACTCAACGCCATCGGTTTTGACTACGACTGGACGCGCGAGGTCAACACCACGCTGCCGGAATACTACCGCTGGACGCAGTGGATGTTCCTGATGATGTATAACTCGTGGTTCGATCGTTCGCTCGGCAAGGCTCGCCATATCGATGAGCTGCCCATTCCGGCAGATGTGACGTCGCCGGCAGATATCGAGACGTACCGCGATGCGCATCGCCTTGCCTACATCGCCTATAGCCCCGTGAACTGGTGTGAAGCCCTGGGCACGGTGCTTGCCAATGAAGAAGTTGACGAATGGAAGGAAAAGGGCTACACCGTTGAACGCCGTCCGATGCGTCAATGGATGCTTCGCATCACGGAGTATGCCGAACGCCTGCTTGATGATCTCGCACTCTTGGACTGGCCATCGTCAACGCTGGAAATGCAGCGCCACTGGATCGGTAAGAGTCAGGGGGCGGAGGTACACTTCCCAGTTCAAGACCATGAGCACACCATAACGGTGTTTACGACTCGTCCGGACACGCTCTTTGGCGCAACCTACCTGGTGGTCGCACCGGAACATCCGATCGTCGATCACATTGTGTCCGATCAGCACCGCATCGACGTTTTGTCCTACCGCGAAGCAACGGCGCTCAAGAGTGATCTCGAGCGAACCGAACTGAGCAAGGTCAAGACAGGCGTGTTCACCGGAGCGTATGCGATCAATCCGGCAACCGGCAACGCGGTGCCGATCTGGGTGGCCGACTACGTGCTGGCTCACTACGGCACCGGTGCGATAATGGCCGTGCCCGGACATGACGAGCGCGATCATGAGTTCGCAATGGCATTTGGCCTGCCCATCGTACAGGTGGTAACGCCGTTGGACGGCTCAACGGTCGATGTTGCCGCCGAGGCCTTCTCGGACGACGGTATCGGCATGCACTCGGAAAACGAACACGTCTCGCTCAACGGTCTTCCAACGGCAGATGCGAAGAGCATGATCATCTCGTGGCTTGAGTCATCGGGTAACGGCAAGGGGCGCATCCAGTACCGCCTCCGCGACTGGCTGTTCTCACGTCAGCGGTACTGGGGCGAACCAATTCCGATCATGTTCTTTGAAGACGGATCCAAGCGTGCACTGGAGGCCGATGAGTTGCCCCTGCTTCTGCCAGAGGTAGCCGAGTTCAAGCCTGCCGGCACGGGCGAGTCCCCCCTTGCCACAGTCGAGTCGTGGATCAACTTCGTCGACCCAAAGACCGGTAAGAAGGCCCGTCTCGAAACCAATACGATGCCCCAATGGGCCGGCTCGTGCTGGTATTATCTGCGCTATTGTGATCCTCATAACACGACAGCATTCTGTGATCCCGAGGCTGAACGCTATTGGATGGGCTCGACCGGTGTCGACCTCTACGTGGGAGGGGGCGAGCATGCCGTTCTGCACCTCTTGTATGCGCGATTCTGGCACAAGGTGCTGTATGATTACGGTCATGTCTCAACGCCAGAGCCGTTCAAACGACTGTTCCACCAGGGACTGATCATGGGCGAGGATGGTCGAAAGATGTCGAAGTCACTCGGCAACGTTGTCAATCCCGACGATGTCATCCGCCTTCACGGTGCTGACGCCCTGCGTCTGTATGAGATGTTCCTTGGCCCCCTCGAAGCATCAAAGCCATGGAACACCACCGGGATTGAGGGTGTGACGCGATTTCTGAACCGATCGTGGCGAATGATCGCAACGGAAGATTCAACGCTGTCACCCCATGTGCAGGACGTGCCGTGTCCGGCTGATGCCGAGCGTGTACTTCATGCCACGATCAAGAAGACCCGTGAAGACGTCGAAGAATTGAGCTTCAACACGACGATCGCACAGCTGATGATCTTCGTCAATGAGTTTACAAAGCTCGAGTTTCGCCCGCGCTCCGCGATGATGCAGTTTGTGCAATGCCTCGCCCCCTTCGCGCCGCACATCGCTGAAGAACTATGGCATATCCTCGGCTGCGAGGGGTCTGTTCATACGTCATCATTTCCCGAGTTCGACCCTTCTAAACTCGTGGTGGACAACGTGGAGATCGTCATACAGGTCAGTTCAAAGATCCGCGGGAAGATCATCGTGCCCATTGATGCGGATGCGGCTACGACAGGATCCTTGGCACGTCAGGATGAGGCCATTGCTCGACATCTTGACGGGAAGGAGATCGTCCGGGAAGTCTTTGTGCCGAACAAGCTTCTCAACTTCATCGTCCGATAAATGCTAACACTGCGGCTCTGCACTCTTCTTGCCCTGTCGGTGGCATGTTCGGCTCAGAACCAATCCGAATCGTTCTGGTTTGGTGGACCCTTTCGGGTTGGCACGACGCCGCTTGCCACCCTGCCGGAAGTGTCGGGTTTGGTCGCATCAACGCAGAACCCCGGTCTCTTGTGGATGCACAACGACTCGGGCGATGAGCCACGCATCTTTGCCGTTCTGTTGCCCGGACGGATAGCTGCTGTTGTGCGCCTACTCGGCGCGACGCATATCGACTGGGAAGACATGGCCCGCGGACCGGGACCCGTGCCGGGAGCATCGTATCTCTACCTGGCCGATATAGGCGACAATTCGGGCAAACGCGAATCGATCGTCATCTATCGCGTCCGCGAACCAAAGGTCGACACAGCATGGCGAGACAATCGTATCAGTATCCCGGCCGACTCTATTGAGCGCTTCGTGCTTCGATACCCGGATGGGGCACGCGATGCCGAAGCTCTTCTCGTAGATCCACGAACGGGGGACATCATCATCGTCACCAAGCGCGAAAGTCGCTGCAGGGTTTACTCCGTCTCGGCGCCGCATGTGTCTGGCTCCGAGCGCACACTTCGACGCGAGGGCGACCTACCCCATCAGCTCATCACTGCCGGTGACGTCTCCAACGATGGGCGCAGTGTTCTGTTGAAGAACTACCACCGGATATGGATGTGGCAGCGGGATACCACGAAACCACTGGCCAGTGCGATCGTGGGAACAGGGACAAGCGTTCCATACCAACCGGAACGTCAGGGCGAAGCGGTCTGCTTCACGGCCAGTGGTGATGGATACCTGACCACCTCGGAGTGCGAGGACTCGGGTCCAGCCGCTGCCATCATGCTTTATCTGCGCGCCGAAAGTGCTGAGGCTGCCTCTCGGTTGCGCGACGTGAGACTGCCATCGATCAGTGTTGCCCGACTCGGAATGAGCGGCTCTTTGTATCGCATCCGCTACACCGTTCCTGATGTGCAGCGCGTGTCGCTGAAGATCTGCAACGCGGCAATGTTCACGACCATGGTTGTGGCAGATGATTCCGCAGAGTCCGGCACTCAAGAACGTGACGTTGATCTGTCGAAGCTCCCTGCCGGCAGCTACGCCGTGGTTCTTGAGTCAGCATCAGCACGCGTCTCAACACTGCTGGAGATCAAATGACAAAGTCTTGTGCAAAGGGGCTGTGCGGCGTAATCGCAGCGATCCTTACGCTACTCGCGTCAAGCCCACCGCTGAAAGCCGACGATGGGGCCATCAAGCGGCGGCTGGACGATGTGTGCCGCATCATTTCCGGCACGCCGATCATGTACGAGTCGACCTTCACCTCGCAGTTTCTCAAGCAGGTTCCTCCGTCCAAACTGTCGATGTTGGTAAGCCGGTTGACGACTCAGACCGGACCGTGCCAAAGCATTCGCATCACCGAACAGCGCTCCAGCTATCAGGTTGCTGCTGAGGCGCTTACCGCAGAAGGCTATTCCATTCCGATAATGCTAACTATCGAACCACAGGCCCCCTACCTGATTGCCGGGCTCTTTCT
>JBEAYU010000013.1:0-5844 GCA_041170435.1 Bacteroidota bacterium | reverse complement strand
TCCGTCACTTCGTTCGCTGAATGTATTCCATCAAGCTCAACTGCGGCTCTCCCAACTCCTGCCAGGTGTGCTCGGCCGCGAACTTCTCCGGGTAGTTGTTCAGTGCTTCGACGATATGAGCAACGTAGTTGAATCGCTTTGACAGACGACCGAGAAACTTCAGTACACCGAATGGCAGCGTGGCGACGGAGAGCTTCGCCCCCTTGTAATGCTCGGCAAAGAGCTTGGCTGCAGCGTCAGCTGTAAAGCCCTCGCGTCCCTGCACGATGTATTCACGGTTTCCATTGTTGAGCTCAAATGCCCGCACGACCTGACGTCCATAGTCGGCGCCGGCGATAAGAAACATCTTGTGCTTGGACACGCCCGCAAGATTGATGCGGTTGCCCTGTCGATAGGAGCCGGCACTTAGACTGTCGAACGTTTCCATAAAGGTGGACGGACAGAAGATCGAGTACGACAACCCTGACTGCTTGATCGTTTCAACAGCTGCGCGTTTGATATCAAATGACCACCAGTCAAATCCATCGTAATCCTTGACGAGTGATGACATGTAGCCTACGCGCTGCACACCGGATTCACGTGCCACAGCGAGCACGTTCTTCAAGCCCTCACGCTCAGGCTGAAAATCTCCCTGTGAACTGCTCTGGTCCACCGAAAGATTCATGTAGACTGCGCTCTGACCCTTGAGAAGCACTCGAAGAGAAGGGGCGGCCTTGACGTCGCCCACAACCACATTCACAGACGATCCGAACATCTTCCGTGCCTTGGCTTCATTGCGTGCAAGCACAGTGACGTTCCATCCGGCTTCGACAAAGGCCCGCGTCACAGGCTGTCCGAGCATGCCGGTTGCTCCGATGATGGCGATGGAGTTCATAGAGGTTACAGGTTACAGGTTACAGGTTACAGGTTACAGGTTACAGGTGACGGGTTACAGGTGACGGGTTACAGGTTACAGGTTACAGGTTACAGGTTGCAGGTTGCAGGTTACAGGTTGCAGGTTACAGGTTACAGGTTTTGGGCAACTCCGCAGGTGTCCCTCGCGCAGCGAGTCCCTTGGCGCAGCCAAGTCCCTTGGCAAAGTCCCTTGGCAAAGTCCCTCCGCAGGCGTCCCTTGGCAAAGTCCCGTCGCAGACGTCCCTTGGCAAAGCAGGCGCTACAGCGTCCAACGAAATGTTGGAACAACGAAGAAGCCTTGTTGAAACTCCGTAGCGATCGTATTGGTGCGGGGGTTGTAGCGCTGAAGAAAGACGTTCTGGTTGTCGGTGACGTTTTGGATGTCGAAGGTGAACTCCATGGTTGACGCACCCAGTTCCCATCGGTAGCCCAGGCGTAGGTCCAGACGAAAGTATGGATCTTGTCGTTGAGAGAAGGCTCTGTCATCAAAGAACACGGCTTGGCCGGCGGCAGCGGATGCCTGCTGATTAAGGGGCGTCAAGTAACGTCCGCCAAGGAAGCTTGCACGAATGCTGGTGATGAGTGTGAATGTCTGCGACAGTGCCCATTCTTTGCCAAAGAGAACGTTGGCCGCATACCCCGTATTGAAGGCCGTGTTGCGCTCAACTCCGTCGCTTCCTTTGTACTTGGAGTCGAAGATCGAGATGGTCGTAAGCGCATACCATCCATCGGAGAAGAAACGTTCGCCGGTGAACTCAAGACCGTAGTTGCGGCCGGAGCCATTGTTAACGAGACTGTCAACATTATCCGGAATGAAGTCGCTCCCGCCGTTCAGACCGCTGTACGATGAGGGGTTCCGTGTAACAGGGGCATCAAAGATGCGCTGATCGTAGGCCTCCAACTTGAACCGTAGTGTTGAGGCCGGGATCCAGTCAACTCCGGCCACCAGGTGCCTTGCGCCTGTGAATCCGAGATCGGCATTGGTTGCAGTGGCAACGCCGTCCTGCACCGTCAGCAGGGAGTACGTTGTCACCGGCTGAGCTTGTGCGTGCAGTCCATAGCCTGCCGTGAGCGACAACTCGTCGGTCAGACCATACTGCAGCCCGAGACGGGGGCCAACGGCAAACGCATCCCCAAACGTAAAGTGTTGCGCATGCACACCGGCGGTGGCCGTAAGTCGATCCGTGAACCGATGGCGCAGAGACACATAGCCCTGAGATAGCACCGCTGTGGTGTCGAGCCGACGTCGATCTGCCTCCTGTGCGGTGCCGATCTTGTCTCGGACTGCGATGTCGAAGTTCCTGACATCGACAAGGTAGCCGGTGATCAACGTCGTCGCACTAGAGAACTTATGCCGGATCTGCCCGACAGAGGAGTAGGTGATATTCTCACTCTTCACGGTTGTGTTTCGCGAGGCCGCGCGAGAGACCCAGTCGAGTGTGTCGATTTCTGCAGCATCTGTGAATCCGCTCACGCCGATCGTTATCGATGCTGCCGTTGACTCGCCAAGTACTTGGTCATAGCGAAGTCCGCTCCAAAACGTACCATACTTGACGCGCAGATCCTGATTAGGATCGCCATAGAAGTTCTGCTTAGTTGTATCAACGTCGAGTGCCAAGAAGTCGATGTTGCTGCGACCACCGGTGGCGAACCATGTGAGTGTGGCCGCAGTGCTCAGCGGCAACACCAGTCGGGCATTGATGTCTTCATACTTCGGCACGGCGCCGCCCGTGCCGGGGTCAACGCCGATCAAGCTGAACAACGCAAGCGTCGAGTAGCGGTAATTGACAAGGAATGAGCCCCCTTCACCGAGTGGACCTTCGATGCCCGCCTCGAGACCGTTGAAGCCCATCATCGCTGTGTACTCCATCTTCTCATTGTTCCCCTCCCGCATGCACAGATCGAAGACGCCGGAGATGGCGTTACCGTAGTTCGAAGGAAAGGCACTCGTGAAGAAGTCGCTCTTGGCCAGCAGGTTGTTGTTGAGCATGCTCACCGGCCCCCCTTGCGTGCCGGTGCTACCGAAGTGATTCGGGTTGGGGATGTTCATCCCTTCCATCTGCCACAGCATACCCGACGGTGAGTTACCGCGCACGACGATGTCGTTGCGTGAGTCATTGGCACCAACAACGCCGGCGAAATTTGCTGCCATACGGGATGGATCTCCCAGTGCACCGGCATAACGCTTTGTGTCTTCAACGTTGAAGGCACGAGCCGAGACGGTGGCCATCTCTGAGTTCGTGATCATGACGTCTTCATTGCGACTTGCCGTGACGGTGACCTCATCGGACGTGACGTAGGACTCGGTCATGGATACCGTCAGCACCACCTCTTTGCCTGAGGTGACCAGAACATTGTCGATGCGCACCGGCTCACGTCCGACGCCGCCTGCGCTGACGACGTAGCGTCCAACCGGCAGGCGCTGCACACGAAAGCGTCCGCGCCCATCCGAGTATGCCCCTCGCACCGTCGAGTCCGGGCCTACCATTCGAATGGTGATTCCCGGCAAGGGGGCTGAGGTAACGGCATCGACGACGGTTCCACGTACCGTTTGTGTGAGCGTGTCACGTTCAGACTGCGCGTGCAGAAAGGTCGAGACGCATGCGAACAAGACAGTCACGGCGATCAGCCGCAGAGTAAGGGGTGCAGAAGAAGTGGACATAACGCTACGTGTTGCCAATCGTGATACGGGGGGGTTGCTTGCGGCTGCAACTTCCGTTAACCTCTGGCCATACATCGTTGACCTATGGTAAGAGCTGGAGTATCTTGACAAACATCAACTAGGTACCGAGGACCTGCACGATCATTCCCACAGTGCCCATGCGTCCTAGCGGATCGCTAGTGGTTGAATGCCTGGTGCATTTGGAGTATCTCTTGCCGTAGAATCAACACGGACGGGCCCGCCGAGACCGATCCAGTCTGTAACAACATGTATCGTCCGAGACGCACTCATAACGATTGAGAACCTCTTCGCGTCGAAACCCGCTTACGTGCGCCAAGCCCGAGGTCCTGAAGTTTTCGGCCCTACTCGTCGTTACTGGCCGCCATGCCGAGCCCTGTCTCCAGACCAAGGACAACCAAGACCTGCAGAACCGATGTCCTCACTCCCCCACAAACCATACCGAGCGCACCTCGCCCCCTAACTGAACTGTGAGTGCATATGTCCCCGGCTGCAGGGGGCTGACATCAATGCTATCGGATGATCACCTGCTTGGCCACACGCTGTCGCGGTGATTCGAGAATGACGACGTACATCCCAGGAGTCAGCCCGGCAACATCCAGTTGGCCGACCTGCATCGAACGCACGATCATTCTACCAAGGGCATCGGTGACTGTGATGGTTACCGCGTCGTAACCCGTGATCCGCAGATTCAAAACACCGCCGTCCACGGGATTCGGATAGATGTCGAGTGATGGCTCTGGTTCGACGTCTACCGACACCGGACTGCACTTGCTTTGTTGCCGTAGGAAGCTCCAGAATAGCGGTGTTGCCGGCGCGTGCCACTGATGGCTGTTCCCGATCACACTGTGGAATTGAAAGTCGGCGTTGCAGCCGGTAAACATCTCGCGAACAACCCGTTCGCCGCCTGCTTGTAGCGTATCGCGACGTGAGCTGCTACACATGAGAAAGTTCGACCAGTAGAGTCGGTTGAGTGAGTCGATCGTTCCGCGGCATGTAGGCAGGTTGTCGCCCTCGTTACTGCCTTTCATGAAGATCATCGGAATGGGTTTCGACGGACTGCAGTTCACGTACGCCATTCGCCACGTGCAGCCGGGCGCAACGTCCCCATTACAGTTACCATCGCCACATGACCCGTCCGCTCCGTACCCCCAGCCCCCTGACAGAGGAGCCATTGCTGCAAAGCGCTGGGTGAAGTCACAGGCCATTCGGTACGTCATCATCGCACCGTTGGAGAAGCCAGACATGTAGATGCGGCATGTGTCAACAGAATATTGTGCAATAAGTCTGTCGAGCAGCGCATTAAGAAATCCGACATCATCGTACTCAGCAACGGTCGAAGGCTGATCGTAGGCATTCCACAGTCTCGTGTTACCGTTGGTAGTTGATGGCATGCCATTGGGATACACAGAAATAAAGCCGGCTGTATCTCCAACGATCTGCCAGCGGGCTACCTCAGCATGTTGTGCTGCATTGCTCAGACCCGGGTGACATGCCATGATCACGGGATACTTCTTTGCCGTGGAATATCCTTTGGGCAGATAGAGCTGGTAGCTTCTCTGGACATTCTGCCACAGAATTGAATCAAGCGTCTGAGCCGAGAGATGGCACGACAACGCTAGGGCAACGATAAAAGCGAAGATCGTTTTCATGGTTTGACAATCTGTACGACCACGTAAGGTTGCAACGAGTATGTGCGCACCGATGAACCGCTCAGGTCATCACTCACCGATGATGTGGTGTCGGTACTAAATGCCAAGAGTATAGGTCTGACGCTCGAGGAGCGTATCGCCCTGCACCCATGCGATGGCACTGATCGGATATGAAACCGCATTGTATCGTTCATCTCTACCGCTGAATGATCATCTGGACGACATGGTGGTTCCCGCCCGATATCAACCGGACATGATAGATGCCCGCCGGCAGCATACTGACATTCACGGCGTGTTGCATACCTTCACTTGGCACAACGATGCGCCGCGCCACCTGCCCCCTTCCGTCAAGAATCTCCATCAAAGCATCAGTGGTGAACATCGATGGAACGTCGATGGTAAATGTCTCGGTCGCTGGATTCGGATAGAGGCGAAACGCTGATAGTCGACCATCGTCATTCACGGACGTTGTGGTATCGGGACTGATAACAAGAGAATACGTCTGACGTTCGAGGAGCGTGTCGCCCTGAACACGAGCGATGATGGTTATCGGGTACGTACCGCGCACCGGGCTTGGCCAGGTGATCGTACCGGTACCCGTGGCAAGTGTCATGCCCG
>JBEAYU010000012.1:0-8820 GCA_041170435.1 Bacteroidota bacterium | reverse complement strand
CTATCGCTGTCACTCGTCTCTTGAACACGCCGGCTTGCGATGAGATGTTCAGAAGGACACCAACGGCGATGGCACTGAAGAAGAAGCTTGAGCCGCCATAGGAGATGAACGGCATGGGAAGTCCGGTGGTGGGCAGAACGCCGCAGGTGACGCCGGCGTTGACGAAGGCGTACACGGATAATGTGGTGGTGATGCCCCCTGCCAAAATTCGCCCGAACGTATCCGGTGCCTTACGAGCGACGGTGTAACCGCGGAGCATGACGAGGATAAAGGCCGACATGAGAAAGACCACGCCGATGAATCCGTACTCTTCGCCGACGATGCTGAAAATGAAGTCTCCGTAGGATTCCGGCAGGAAGAAATCACGTTGCCGACTCTGACCCGGGCCGACGCCGGTGATGCCGCCATTACCGAAAGCGATCAGTGCTTGATCCAGCTGGTAGCTGACGGCTTCGTCACCCTGCCCTCCAAAAAATGCCATCAGCCTGCGAAGGCGATACTCGGCAGTCACGGCATAGAGGCCCGCAATGGTCACCCCGGAGGCAACCACGATGCCGAGGTGCAGGGGGCGAACGTCAGCAAGGAACATCATCACCATGACGATCAGGAAGATCACCGTTGCGGTTGACAGATTGGGCTGCAGGGCGATCAATACCGACACCGGAAGGGTCCACTTGAGAATATCGAAGATGCCCCCTTTCCACGTGCGCACTAAGGCTGAATTGGCACTCAGCAGGACGGCAGTATGGAGGACGACGGCGAACTTGGCCAGCTCTGAGGGCTGGAAGTTGACAGGACCGATCCGTACCCATCGGCTGGCCCCCTTGATCTCGGTACCCATGATGAGGACCATCACCAGAAAGCCGTAGGCGATCCACATCAGCGTGGTGGAACTTCGCTCGAACACGTGATAGTCGACCTTCGCAAAGAACAGCAACAACACCAGTCCGATGAACACCCGCAAGGCGTGATTCCACACCAGGCCCTCGCTAGAGCCGAGTTTCACGTCGGCAAATGAAGCACTGGCACTGTACACGAAGGCAACGCTGAAAAGGAGCAGTGCCGCGATCGGCAGAAGAATGAACCAGTCAATATTCGATGGCTCAGGGCGCGCTGTGCTCATTGAGGCACCTCAACGGCAAAGGTCGTACCAACGCCCGGCTGCGTTTGCTGAATCGTCAAGCGTCCACCATGATAGTCCTCAATGATCCGCTTTGAGAGCGACAAGCCGAGACCCCAACCACGTGTCTTGGTTGTGAACCCTGTCTGAAAGACCTTTGAGGCAACCTTGCGCGACATGCCCTTGCCGTTGTCTTTTACCGTTACGATGATGCCCCCTCGCGGACGCCGAGCCAGCCGGAGTTCGATGACGCCGTCGTGACGATCCAGCGCGTCAACGGCGTTCTTGATGAGATTCTCGATCACCCATTCAAAGAGCTCTTCATTGAGCGACGCTTCGAGCGTCTCGTCATACTCCCGCACCAGAAGGATCCGCTTGCCGAGAATCGGCAGCCTCGTCTCAAAGTACCGGCAGGCGTGCTCAAGCACATCGGCCACCCGCACCTTATGCTTACTGGGCATAGCGCCGATCTTGGCAAAGCGGTTGGCGATCACATTCAGACGCTCCACGTCCTGCTGCATCTGGTCGGCCGTCGAGACCACTTCGCTGGGTGAGTCTTTGTTGATGCGCAGAAGTTCAAGCCATGCCAGCAAACTTGAAAGGGGCGTCCCAAGTTGGTGGGCGGCTTCTTTGGCCATGCCCACCCACACGTTCGACTCTTCATTGCGACGGATGGTGGAGAACGAGACGTAGCTGATGAGGATAAAGGCAGCCACCAATGAGATCTCAACAAACGGCACGTACCGGAGCTCGCGTACCACCGATGAGTTGGCATAGAAGATCAGCTGCATGACCTTGCCGTCAGGCCCCTTGATCTCAAAGGGCGGATAGTCTTTGCGCATCTCCTCGATGTAGGCAACAAGCCACGCCTTCTGCTGTTCAATGCTGAGAGTTGAATCCAGATCGACGTTGATCATGAACTGCTGGTACGGATACACCGGCTGTGCATCACTTCCGGTGAGGATCACCGGGAAGTGGATCGATGCGTTGGTCTGATCGATGTAATACAGCAGCTCCTCGTCACTGGCCTTTTCATAGAACCGCGCAAGAAGTTTGGCGTACAGTTCAACCGTGCGACGTTCGTTGGCCGCCAACTCGTCAACAATGGTCTTTGTGACGTAGAGGACGACGCCAATGATGGCCAAGCCCAGAAGAGTCAGGAGGACCTTGAGTTGCCACTTGGTGACGCTGGCACGAAAGATGCGGATCCTATCGGCACGCTCGCGCTGCATCACCGGAGCCAGGCAGGGTCGATGTGAAACTGGGCAAAGCCCCCTTGCGAGTCAGGTGTGATGCTGGCCCGGCCGTCGCTGTGGATCCGCAGAGTTGCACGTTGTGAGGACGAGCGACGCGTGAGCTCGACGATGTACTCACCTTCAGGAGGCATGATTACGGATCGCTCACCGTAGGCCCCCTTGGCCGCCGGCATCATGACCGTCGGGATGGACAAGCCCCCTACCTCGATGGTGATGCGTGCACGCGTATGATCGATGCTCAGAGTGAGCCCAAGAGTGTAGGCGTAGGACGTGAACTCCCGCGTGGTGACCACGTGCACTGTGAGCAATTGTTCGCCAGCCTCGGATGTCCCTGGTCGAAAGGTCACCTCATACTCGTGTTCGACTGATGGTTCGATGCGCTCGTCACTCATGACCGCTCACCACCGTTTCAATATCCGTCTGTGCTACGGTCGTTTCCTGGCCGGTGACCATGTTCTTGATCACAGCCGTCGAGCTTGCCAGTTCCGACTCACCGATCATCACGGTGAAGGACACGTTGGCACGATTGGCATCCTTCATTTGAGACTTGACCGATCGGCGAAGCAGATCGGTCACCACATGCACACCGGCACGGCGCAACCGAAGGGCCAACAACTGGACGGGTAGTCGTGCCTCATCTCCGATGCAGACCAGATACACGCCGCGGCTCGCCCCTTGCGCGTCATCGCCGTGTTCGGCCTGCCACAGAAGGATCATGCGCTCTATGCCGATAGAGAAGCCCACGGCCGGCACATCGCCGCCGCCGAGCAACGTAAAAAGAGGGTCGTACCGGCCACCTCCGCCTATGGCATTTTGCGTTCCGAGCGCATCGGTGGTGAACTCAAACACTGTGTGGTTGTAGTAGTCAAGACCGCGCACGAGGCGCGGATTGATGTCGTACTCAATGCCCGCAACGTCCAAGAGTGCGCGCACTGCTCTGAAGTGATCGGCACTGGCATCGTCAAAGAAGTCCATAAGGTTCGGTGCACCGTCGCACACACGCTGATCGACCTCTTCCTTGGAGTCTAGTACCCGCAACGGATTGGTCTGAATGCGACGTCGACTATCCTCAGAAAGCTCACTGCTGCGCGCCGTCAGATACTCCACCAGAGCCTGACGGTAGCGGCCGCGCACCTCGGCCGTGCCGAGAGAGTTGAGTTCAAGACGATAGCGTGTCACACCGAAACGTCGAAGCGCTTCATTGGCAAGCAGGATGATCTCAACGTCGGCCTCGGGATGAACAGAGCCAATGCACTCAGCTCCAAACTGGTGGAACTGCCTGTAGCGACCCTTTTGCGGCCGGTCATACCGAAACTGCGGCCCACAATACCAGAGTCGCTGTGTTGGATTGTGGCGCACCAGGTTGTGCTCAATGCAGGCCCTTACAATCGGCGCGGTCATCTCCGGACGCAATGTCACCGAATCGCCACCGCGATCTTCGAAGGTGTACATCTCCTTGCCGACAATATCCGTCTCCTGACCGACGCCGCGCTTGAACAGATCCGTGCTCTCGAGAAGGGGCGTGCGGAACTCTTCGTAGGCAAACTCATCGGCCACGGACCGGAAGATGCTCTCGGCGCGATGCCACTGCCCGATCTCCGCGCCGAAGATGTCGCGCATGCCTCGTATGGCGCTGATGCTCACCCTTGCTCCGTTTCGTTATCGCCGAACAGAGCCACGACGTCCTGTGCCGACTTTGCCGTCAGCAACGATGAGCGAAACTGTTCCGAGCCGACCAGCCGAGAGATCCTGCTCAACAGACGCAAGTGCTGGCCAACGCTGCCCTCAGGGCCCACAAGCAGGATCACGATGGAAACCGGCTTGTCATCGAGAGAGTCGTAATCGATCGGCGTGGCCAGTGTTGCCACTGCCATGATGGACTCGTCCACGACGTCGGTCTTGCCATGAGGAAGGGCCACGGCGTTGCCGATACCGGTCGACATGAGCCGCTCGCGTTCGACGATCACGGAGTGGAAATGCTCCACGTCCTTGACCTTTCCGGTGGCTCCGACAACGTCGACCACCTTGCGCAGACAGTCGGCCTTGTCCTTCACCTCGAGGTTAAGACGAATACAGGCAGGGTCAAGAATTGATGTGATCTTCGTGTCCATCGGTGCGTCCAAAGCGCCAGTTGGAAATCAGTTGAGCGTAGTCGTCACAGGTGCGGCGAGCCGTCTCTTCGCTGTCGGCTTCTGCCATGACAACGAAGAGCTCCTCCTCCTTGTGCGGCAGGAGCAGGACCGTGACGTAATCTTCGAGTATGCGCACACCGTCAACCAGCATGCGTTGTTTTCCTTCAGAATGCTCCATGGCATGACGCATGACGGTGCCTCGCTGCTCAAATGAACAGTTCACGGTGCGTGTCACCTGATGCCTCTTGGGGAGCTCCGCGTCAAGCTTCGAGAGCTGATATCCGGTCTTACCAAGCATCTCCAAGATCTTGACGGCAGAGTACATTCCGTCACTAGCATTGAGAAACTCAGGGAAGATGAATCCTCCACGTGTTCCGCCAACAAAGGCCACGGACGGATCCTTTGTGGCCTCCATCATCGCTGAGTGCGAGTTACGGATGCGCACAACTTCCACGTTGTATCCAGCAGCGATCGCCTCGATCTCCTCGGTGGCCTGCACCGGCACGGCAATGCGGTACGGCTCGCGGTCCCGATGCGATTCAAGGAAGAGCTTGGTAACGATCGTGAGCAGGCGCAGCGACGTGAACCAGATACCCCGCTCGTCCACCAGGGCGATCTTCTCTGCACCGGGATTGATCTTGAATCCGATCTGATATCCAAGCGAGCGCATGATGGTGGCCGATTCATCAAGCACTTCCGCCAACGGGTCGGCGAAATGTTCCGAATCAACGTAGTCGTTCATCGACAGCGTTCGACATTCAAGTTCACCGAGGATCTGCGGGAATACGGTCGATGCCAGACCAAACGAATAGTCCACCAGCAGGCGGAAATGCCGCTGGCGAATCTCTGCCACGTCGATGGTCTGCAGAACACGGCTCACATACATGGCCGTCGAACGCTCCGGGAATCCGAGCCGGCCAACATGCTCATGGCCCACTCGTCGGACGTCTTCTCCAAAGAAGTATCGCTCGATCGACTTGGTCTGCGACAACGTGATGTCGCGCCCATCGCGTCCGAAGATGATGATATCCGTTCGATCGGGTGCGCTCGGTGAGCGCCGCACATGGAAGCCCGCAACATAGCGTCCGGTGTGTAACTCCTGGCGCGTCTGCGGGATCGACGTTGTCTGCAGGTCGGCGATGTTGACGCCTACGCTCATCAGACCGGAGGCAATCGTGCGCTTGATGATGCGCGACACGGGATCATCGTCACGCGACGAGATCACGGTGGTGCCGGCACCAAAGGCCATGCCCATGCAGGCACCAAGCTTGGCGGCGAACTCAGGATTGACGTCAATGTTGGACACCCCACCGATGCGTGCGTCGGTGAACAGCACTCTCGACCAGCGCTCCTCCTGAACAAGACTTCTGGTAACGATGGCGTGGGATTCGACCACCTTGCGAGGCCAGAGCTTGACGTTCGACAGGAGCCTTGCATGGTCGCCCAGCACACACCCCTCGGCAATGATGGCATTCTCTCCGATGGTGGCTCGCGAGCCAACGGTCACCGAATCACAGACCACCGCGCGGCTGACCTCTGCATAGTCGCCAACCTGAACGTTGTTCCAGATAACGGCATTGCTGAGCTCTGCTCCGGCACCAATGCTGCTGCCACTGCCAATGACGCAGTCGCGGATCTTGGCATGGTCACCCACCACAACGTTGTCACCCATCACCACAGTGCCTTCGATCTGGGCCGTGGGGGCAATGCTTAGCCCCGTCCCACCATGGTATCCATTCTGCAGGGTCGCCGAAAACGTCACCTTCACACGTCCGGCAAGCACATCATCATGCGCCAACTGGTACTCGTGCAAGTTGCCGATGTCCTTCCAGTACCCTTCTGCGATGTATCCATACAGCGGCATGTTCCGCTGAAGCATGAGCGGATACAGATCCTTACTGAAATCGAATTCGGTCTTGGCCGGAATCAGATCGAGCACTTCGGGCTCAAGGATATACATGCCCGTGTTGATCGTGTCACTGAACACCTCGCCCCATGACGGCTTTTCGAGAAATCGCGTAATGCGCCCGTCGGCACCCGTCATCACGATCCCATAGGCAAGGGGCTCGGCAACACGCGTCAAGATGATCGTCGCGAGTGCCTTGCGCTCCTCGTGGAAGGCAACGGCAGCAGAGATGTCGATGTCCGTCAGCACATCACCCGAGAGGATGATGAAACGCTCATCGAGCATTTCCTGAGCGTTCTTCACACTTCCGGCCGTACCGAAGTCTGCTTCGGCCAGCATATATCGCATGGAGATGCCGTGCGCCGTGCCGTCACCAAAATGCTCGGTGATGTTCTCAGGCTGGAAGTACAGAAGCGAGACCACATCCTCGATACCGTGGCCGCGCAGCAACGTCACGATGTGCTCCATCATCGGCCGATTGGCCACGGGCACCATCGGCTTCGGTATGGACATGGTCAGAGGGCGCAGGCGTGTGCCGAACCCGCCGGCCATGATGACAGCTTTGCGGATGCTCATAGGGAGCAGGGTTGGTGTGGTGGAAGTGACAGGTCGACAAAAATAGCCAGCACCGACGTACGGCGGCCTTCGCTATTCTTCCTCAATGCGGCGCAGCCTCTCAAGGACGCCGGAGTCTTCCAAAGTGGTCACGTCGCCCGTGGCAATGCCACCGGTGACGATCTCACGCAGGAGCCGACGCATGATCTTACCGCTGCGCGTCTTGGGCAGCGCATCGGTGAACCTGATCTCATCCGGCTTTGCAATGGGGCCGATCTCTTTCCCAACATGGATCCGGAGCGCCTCGGCCAGCTCTGGTGATGCCGTTGTTCCCGATTTCAACGTCACAAAGACTACCAAGGCATTGCCTTTGATCTCGTCGGGACGAGCCACAACGGCGGATTCGGCAACCCGTGAGTCGGAAACGAGTGCACTCTCGATCTCGGCGGTACCTAGGCGATGGCCGCTAACGTTCACCACGTCGTCAACCCGACCGATGATCCAGATGTTTCCGTATCGGTCGCGGCGAGCCCCATCCCCCGTGAAGTACCAGCCTGGATGGCGTCGACTCTTGGGGAACTCACTCCAGTAGGCGGCACGGTAGCGGTCATCGTCGCCATGAATGGTCCTGAGCATCGACGGCCACGGATGCTTGATCACCAGCAGACCACCCTCGTTCGTGCCGCACGACGTACCGTCTTTCTTCACCACATCGGCCACAATGCCGGGTAGCGGCATCGTTGCCGTGCCGGGCCTGGTTGTGGTGGCTCCGGGAAGGGGCGAGATCATGATCGCGCCGGTCTCGGTCTGCCACCATGTATCGACGATCGGACATCGCCCCTTGCCGATGACCGAGTGATACCACATCCAGGCCTCGGGATTGATCGGCTCACCAACGGTCCCCAAGAGGCGCAGCGACGAGAGGTCGTGCCTGTTCGGCCAGGATTCACCGGCCTTCATGAAGCTTCGAATGGCCGTGGGGGCGGTGTAGAAGATCGACACGGAGTGTCGTTCAATGATGTCCCACAACCGGTCGGGTCCGGGATGATTCGGCACGCCCTCGTACATCATCACGGTGGCTCCGTTCATGAGTGGACCATAGACGATGTACGAATGGCCGGTGATCCAACCAACGTCCGCCGTGCAGAAGTACACATCATCGTCACGCAGGTCGAAGACCATTCGCGTTGTATAGGCCACCTGCGTCAGGTACCCACCTGTCGTATGCAGGATGCCCTTTGGCTTCCCGGTCGAGCCGCTCGTGTAGAGGATGAACAGCGGATGCTCTGACGGAAGCTGCGCCGGCTCATGGACGGCGGAGGCGTTCTCGACGGCGTCGTGCCACCAATGGTCACGGCCACGCTTCATCGTGACGGACTGACCCGTGCGGCGTACAACAAGAACGTTGGCGATGGACGGGCACTTCTTCATCGCCACGTCGACCGCTGCCTTGAGGTCAACGGTCTGACCGCGTCGATGCGCGCCATCCTGCGTGATCAGTAGGACGGCCTTGGAGTCATTCACGCGCTCGCGCACGGCCTCGCTGCTGAAGCCGCCGAAGATCACATTGTGCGTTGCCCCGATTCGGGCGCAGGCAAGCATCGCGATGACGGCCTCAGGAACCATGCCCATATAGATGGCCACGACGTCACCGGAGCGCACACCCAGGCGCAGGAGAGCGTTGGCGGCCTTGCACACCTCGGCATGCAGCTGCTGGTACGTCAGCGTCCGCACGTCTCCCGGCTCGCCCTCCCAGATGAGCGCTGCCTTCGTGCGGCGCCATCCACCGAGATGCCGATCGAGACAATTCATCGCAGCATTCGTCGCGCCCCCAACAAACCACTGGGCGTG
>JBEAYU010000011.1:0-17772 GCA_041170435.1 Bacteroidota bacterium | reverse complement strand
CCGGACGACGGAATGTCTACCGCTGCGGATCCAACGGTAACATTTGAAGTGATGTCGCTCTTGTAGGTGAAGGGGCTTGACACTCCCTGACGAACGAATCTCCCGTCAATGATGATCGAGTTGCGCTGATCCGTCACAAAGTCCGAAAAGACGGTGTCCGCCGCATATGACGGAACTTCACTACTCGAGAAACGGTGGATCTCGAACTTGAGCTTATCGTAGCTACCGGCTGGCAGATTCACCGAGGCTACCACGGCGCTGCCAGTGCTGTCTACCAGCATGAGGAAGGGGCCCGATTTGATCGTACGATCATCAACCGAGTCACGCAGCCCAATAGGATGCAGGACCAGTCGGCGCACGAGAACCCTTACGCGCGTCACAAACAGCGAATCAACAGTCTCTCCGGCAACAGCAGCCCCCTTCACCGACACAGAATTTGTTGACGCATTGTCGATGCGAGCTCTAAGGGTGAAACTGGCATCAGGAGATGCCCCATCATCAGAAGAACAGGAAGCAAGAAACAGGACGGCTGCGAGCGGTCCAAACAGCAATCGCAAGGGCATTGACATGGGAACTCCAGAAAAGATCACCTGATAAGTACAGGCGCCGTCTCGACCTCCCCGGATGCATATCTGACCACGAGCTGGTACATACCAATTGCAAGATGACCAACATCCAGAGTCGAGGTACCGACGCGATGTCTGTCAGTGACGATGGAGCTACCACGCGAGTCTACGAGCGCAACAAATGTCGCAGGCCGATCAAGATGGAACGTGACACGACCCTGGCCCTGTCCGTTGTCAAGGATGGTAAGTGCCGATGCGTGCTCGTCGTTGGAGACGGATGTTGTACGGCGGCTAAACTCCAGCCGATACCAAGGTGTGCGATGCTCGGATGTTGACAGAAGCGCTGTGAACTTTCCGCCTGTACGCTTTGCGACGCCGATCCGAGTACCAGTGGGCCGACCATCAAATCCAAGTGGTATGATCGTCAGTGAGTCAAAGGTTGGCGCCGTTAGCGTGATGCGCATCGAAACGCCCTCCATCTGCACCGGCCCCTTGCCCCATACACGGAGATTCTGATTCATATCATCAAAGATTGCTCCTGCATTCAGCGCCCGTGTGCTGATCGTCAGCAGTGAGCGCTCGGATTGAGCTATGGGACTCTCAGTCTGTGAGGCGACGGCCACAAGCGCGTGAGGAGCCTCTGTTGTTTGCTCAACGGACATCACGGACGTGGCAAGGATCTTCCCCGTCAGCGGCCCCATGATAGCGGCATGCGTGGGAGCATCAATGCGCAGCACACCAGTGGTGGCATCACGGAAGATCTGTTCATTCTCCGCATCCAACGCTGCAAGGTCGATCTCTCCGGAAAGACCCGACACTTCGAGATGTGGCATGAACGATGCCTGCTGTTTGAGTTCTTGGCTGACGCTCACTCGACGAAACAGAGGTATGCGAGGATCCGTGCCGGCAACGATGCCAAAGGCTGAGAAAATATTGAACCGAGGAAGCTGTACTGACTCCGCCGTATGGTCGATGACGATCTCCTTTTGCGAGGGGGCGATGGCACCGCGCCGCATCATGGAGGACGTCCACGGCAGGACCGACAAGAGGTTTGGCTTGCTGCGAAGCATCCAGTAATCATTTGAATCAATGGCAACAGCTCCGGCACGACCGTTATCGGTAAAGACGCTGAAGAACACTCCATCCCAATCCTGCAGCCCTGCATAGGATGGATGAAGGGCCATCATCTCCGAACCATAAGCGTGGGGATGTTGTACCGAGACGTGTGACATCACAAATGCCTTACCCTTGGGACGCACTTGAGCGTGACTGTACAGTCCCCCGCCTGCAGCATCAAGCAGTGCCGACCGAGCGTCGGAGCGCCAGTCGACCGATGAAAAGACCTCGTACTCGCGCGCAGCATCGAGCTCAAAGAAACTGATCAGTCGAACCGATGGACACATCAGAACCGAGCTTTTGAGTGTGTCGCGGACAAGCCGACGCGCATCGTTCAGGAACCGACGCAGATTCTCATACACAAATCGGGCATTGTCCTTCGAGCGTCCGAGCGTGATCTCTGCATCAAGCATCGGAGACATTCGGATGTTTCGTTTGGCGATACTCTCGCCGGAGCGAAGTCCGCCCCGACTTACCTCGCGCAGCTGCACATCATCCAAAAACACATCACCACTATCGGCACCCAAGAAGAAGCCCAACGTTGCCGTGGTAGAATCGGTGACGGTGGCCGGAAAGGTGAACGTGTACTTGGCCCACTGCGAGGTGATCTGCTGTGTGGTCGCCAATCCGTAGGAATTGTAGGGGGCTGTCCCATTGAAGACATACAGAAAGATCCCTCGTCCCCCTCGCTGTGGAGTGGTCTTGGCCCAGAATGACAGTTCGTAGGTCTGGAGATGACGCATCACCGGCAGACGCTGAACAAGCTGGATCATGTAGGACACTCGCGTTGGATCCAGCTTGTTGATCCGTACACGGCCACAAGAAGCCCCCTGCTGCTTGTCAGCGTCGCTGAACTGAAAGAGTGCTTGCGCTCCGGTTGTGGAGTTGATGTTGAACTGCCATATGCTATTGAACGGATCTTCGAAATCACCGTTGACGAGCAGGTTCTGCGTGGACTTTCCGGTGGTAGCCCACGCCGCTGCGAGCGCGGCATCGGTCGAGTATGTCGATGCCAACCACGCATTCCAGAGAGAATCGATGTGCGCCACGTGCTGTGAACCGCTCGAACTGCTTCCTCCACTTGGATTCGGTCGGACAACGTCGTTCGTGTACAACCAAAACGCCGCCGCCGAGGCATCTTCAGCGGTGATGATGTAGGCTAGTGC
Organism: Bacteroidota bacterium; assembly: GCA_041170435.1. Lineage (GTDB taxonomy): Bacteria > Bacteroidota > Ignavibacteria > Kapaibacteriales > Kapaibacteriaceae > UBA10438. Next base: position 14,924 of record JBEAYU010000011.1, on the reverse strand, counting down.
AGGATCATCCTTATAGGCCACACCAGTATATGAGTTCACGTGCGAGAGCATCGTCCGCATCACGTCACGTCCGATCTGTTGAATCCTTCGGTTAAAGATCACCGGCACCCGCGCACCAAAGCCGGTCGAATCTGGCTGAAGAACACCGTCGCCTGGACGCGGCGTCCACACGGACTGGAAGGTGAACACGTAGTAGATGCCGTGCTGACGAAGCTGATGCATGAACCAATCGAACTTCTTCATCTGCTCCGGATCAAGTCCATCCTGCACGGTTGTGGGCGATGAGGCACGGAAGATGCTCACCGGCGGCCATAGCGATATGTCGAACGTGTTCAAGCGAACACAATTGATCCCGAGTGCCCTCAGACGTCGGGCTTGCACGATGGCACCTGCACTGTCAGGAAACACCGAAAACCATTGCAGCGTCGTGCCGGAAAGGCGCAGTCGCTCTCCATTGGAGAACCCCAGATGGCCGTCTGAGGTGAGCACCACTCGCCCCTTGGCACCGGCAACATCCGAGGGTAGTCCAAGTAGCGCCGAGTCAAGGTCAACATCATGATCGATCGCAAATGCATACGGATTTGCAAGGGGCTGAGCATCCACCTGCTGAGAGCATGGGATCATCAGCAGTGCGGCCAGCACGATTGTGGAAATGTGCAAAGACGTTCGGAACAGTATCATGAATGCCCTCATCGTGCGATCTGAATGGTTGTGTGTGTCACCCTGCGTCCGTCGTGCAGAGTAACGATGTATGTGCCTGACGGCATGCCCACCAGATCAAGTCGAGCCACACCGGTCCACGACTCAACCGGAGCCGTGCGATGCTGTGTACCTCGGACATCGCTGAGTGTGAGCCAGGCATCGGAGTGGGCATCGACACTGACCTGGACCACGAGTACGTCGGTTGCAGGATTCGGACCGACCCGCAGGAACGCCTGTTCAGCCGTGGATTCATGGGTCGACGTCGTTCCCTTCATGAACAACGCGGGAGCCCCCTGACTGAAGTCTCGCAGCAGAAGCTGCTGGGCCGCACTGTTACTCACGCCAAACCACTGCAACAGCACACTGGCATAGATATCCCGATAATCATGCTGCATGAGCAGATCACCGATCGGATCGAGATTCACCAAATCAGGATTCGTCCCATGAACACGGCCGCCCATGACCTGCTGACCGAAGACGAACAATGGAGCCGCTGTACCGTGGTCGGTACCGACACTGCCGTTTTCGTAAACACGGCGACCAAACTCCGAGAATGTCATTCCTGCAACACGATCAGCATGACCGCGCACCTTCATCTCTTGCATGAAGGCCGATACAGCATCACTGAGTTCTCGCAGCAGGTTGGCATGGACGCCGAGTGTAGCATCGTCAGTGGACGTTTGGCTGGCGTGGGTATCAAAGTTGTTGTTGGCCCATGAGATCAAGAAGATGCGCGAGCGGAGTCCCCCGGAGATCAATTGCGATACCACTTTGAGCTTCGCACCGATGTCGGTTGCCGGAAACTGTACCGTCGTTGCACCGGATTTATCGTTGGCTTGCTTGACGACCGTCGCATAGACGTCCGCACTGCGGGCGATGTTGCGCATGAAGGCGATCTCACGTCCGGCCGGTGTGTCGGACTCTTCACTGCTGGGCACATCACCGGAGCTGCCGCCGCCATTGACCAGTCGATAGAACTCATCCGGATCACGGAAGCTGATCCCCATCGGGCCCGCACCCCCGAGGAGTGCCAACGACGTGGCATTGCCGATCTGCACGGCCAGTGGATGCGCCGGTAGCTCTGCAGGATATGAGGGGGCGAGCGTTTGCAGATAGCGGCCAACCCATCCGGTGGATCCGAACACATCAGCGTCAGTTGCTGTCAACCAGATGTCCGTGCCACGAAAATGCGATCGGTCGGGATTGGGATACGTCACCCCTTGAACGATCGCTAGTTTCCCCTCATCATAGAGTGCTCGAAAGCCGGTCATGGCCGGATGCCAGCCAAGCGTATCGTTGATCCTCAGGGTCTTGTTCTTGGCGATTGCAATGGTTGGACGTCGTTCGTAATACAATGGGTCTGTATGTGGGATGACGGTGTTGAGGCCATCGTTGCCCCCTGCCATCTGAATCAGCACCAAGACCCTATCCTGATCCTCGAGGAGCTGGTAGAGCCGTGGATCGCCCCCTGCAAGAGCCTGAACAGAGAATGAATCGACCAATGTTGGTAGCGTGGCAACGGCAAGGCCGCCCCCGGCGGCCGTGCGCAGAAATGACCTCCGCGGAATGCCGCGGGTTGTTTCATCCGATGTCGAAGTTGTCTTCATAATCTGCCTCCGCTATGATCACATCAGTTGAAACTCAGGCATCCTCACGATGGCCTGGAGAAGGAAACGCGCACGCTGGACTGCGGCAGGAGAGTTGATGTCCCACTCATACTTCTGAGCACCGGCGAGCATGATCTCCAGCAGGGCGGCATGTTGCTGCTCGGTGATCGGGACGGCAAGAAGAGCCCGGGCGACGTGCGTGACGATCTTGTCGGCATCATTTGCATCGGGGAACTGCTTCAGGAATGCGATCACGTCCGGGAGCAGAGTCTTGCCAGCATCGTCTACAAGTTTACTGGAACTGCCGACCTGTCGGCCGTCAACGAAGCTCTCTGCGAAGCGTTGACGCTGAGGAAAGGTCGAACTGGTGATCCATGCATGATGACCCTTCCAACCCTCGACGGTTGGTGGGTAGAATGGCTCCTGCGTCAGACGCGTCATGACCTGCGTCACATACTGGCGCTGCAACGACCCGACATTCAGTGCGGAGGCCAGACCAACGACGAGTTCAAGTGGACTCTTGATGAGCGACCCTCTGAGGTCTGCCGAGAAGAAGTACTCCGACGTGAGCAGTGCCTGCAACACCGGACGAATCTTGTACTGATTGGCGCGCAGAAGAGTCGCCACGGCCTCGATAGACTCCGTCGAAGGGTCTTGCTCGACGTATGCGCGAAGCAGCTTCCGTGCGATGAAGCGCGCACAGGCCGGTTGCTCGAGCGTGATGCGGATCACGTCCTGCCACTCCCAGGCCCCGGTCTGACCTAGGATCGTCTTCTCTCCGAGATCAGCAAGCTGACGGTTGTACGAGCCTGTCAATCCGGTGATGCGCCATCCGGTAAATGCCCGTGCCGCTTCGAGAACGTCGGGCTCGGTGAAGTTGCCAACTCCGAGCGAAAACAATTCAAACCATTCACGGGCAAAGTTCTCATTCGCACGCCCCTTGATACTCTGATCTCCATTGAGGTATCGTAGCATTGCGGCATCACCGACAATGCGACGTGAGATCTCTGCATAATCGTAGGCATGCGAACGGAGCATTTGGTGCTGGCCAACCATCCAGTGCGAGACATACACGTTCAGATAGTCGCTCGTGAACGTGTTGTGCCAAAGCATGATCAGACGCTCCCGTGGCGAGGTCGATGTAAGAACCCTGCCGAGCCACCAGCTCTGCAACTCCACGAACAGTCGATACGCTTCGTTGAAGTCCGGTATGTTCGGCGTCTTGGTGGCCCACTCCGGAGAGATGAAAGGGGGCTCTGGCGACTCAAAGAGAGAGGTGACGGCAGCAGCCGGCGTCATTCCAACCAGGCCCTTGGCCCTGGCGTAGGTTGGATGGAATGTGGTGCGGCGCAACAAATGAAACGCCTCATCCAGGCTGAGTAGATCATTTCGTTCTCGAAGATCAGCCATGTTGACTCTCCGTGCGCTGATGGGACTGGTTTCTGATCGTCCGAAAGTACGGCCATCAGATGGTAACCAGAATGCATCCTACGTACTTTTGTTACCCAAAATCATTTCCCCCTCGGAGCTACAATGGCTGATTCTCGCTCAACCAGAAAGACGCAATCTTCTGCCGTGACACCTCTCCAGAAGTACGCCCCCTATCTGGCCTATGGGTCCATCTTCGTTGTCGTGATAGCCTTCTTTGCCGACGCACTGTTTGGTGGCAAGAACTTCATGAGCGGGGGCGATAACGTGGCCTTCTATTCGTTCGTGCCCTATCTGGAAGCAGCCAAGCAAACCGGTGAGTTTCCGCTGTGGATGCCCTACATCTTCGGCGGCATGCCATCGCTGGCATCGTTTCTCGCGGCTGGAGACAGGACGTGGGACATCGTTGGGCAGGCGCTGTTTGCCATTCCTCGTGGGCTCGGTGATGCAACTAACAATGACACAACCAGGCTCGTCCTCTGGTACATCATCTATGCCTGGGGAGTCTATACTCTCTGCCGCGTGAAGGGGCTTGACAGGGCCATTGGTGTGTTCTCGGCCATCGGCGCCGTGCTCAGTACGTTCGTCATCGTTTGGATCATGATCGGTCACAGCACCAAGCCTGTTTCCATGGCCACACTGCCATGGATCCTGCTGGCACTCGAACGGCTTCGTGAGCGCTTCACGCTGGCAAACCTGTTCCTTTTGATCCTGCCATTGATCGTTCTCGTCTCGGCCACACACCCGCAGATGATGTTCTACATCGGCTGTGCCACGGCCTTGTACATGGTGGTTGAACTCATCACACGCATCATCACCCGCGCTGGTTGGGTCGATGTTCTTAAGGCAGGGGGCGGACTTGCCATAGCGGGGATCATCGCACTCGGCACGCACGCCGATATGTTTCTTGCCACACGGCAGTACACGACTGAGTCGACCCGTGGATCTGCGCCGCTGGTGCAGTCGACCAAGAACAATCAGGACCAGTCAGGTGGGAATGATTACGAGTACGCCACCAACTGGTCGTTCTCGCCCGGCGAGATGTACACCTTCCTGGTGCCGAGCTACTTCGGCTTCGGTAATACCACGATCAAGACAAGTCGCAGCGCGCCGCCTCAGAGGGCCATGCTCTATTGGGGTCAGATGCCCTTCACCGATGCAGCTAACTATATGGGCATCGCCGTGCTGGTGCTTGGACTGGTTGGAATGTGGCGCTACCGTCGCGATCCGTTCGTGATCTTCCTGACCGTGCTGTCGGCGTTCTCGTTGCTCCTTTCGATGGGCAAGAACTTCCCGATTCTCTACGACATATTCTTCAATGCTGTGCCGGCCTTCAACAAATTCCGCGCCCCCTCCATGGCGCTGTGCCTTCTGCAGTTTGCGCTCCCGGTGCTGGCAGGTTACGGTCTTTCCGGCGTGCTCTCTTGGGCGAAGGAACAGAATGCCGAGAACAGACGTGCCGGGTTGTGGGTCTTCATCGCAACCGCTGTCATGGCCGTTGTTGTGTTCCTTGTCGCAGCGGACGAGGTTGACTACAAGCGTGAGGTCGATATCGCCTTCACGGCAAAGAACGGACAGAGTGCGCCGGCCGAGTATCAGGACATCGTATACAACGAGATGCATGCTGACTCACTCGCCGCAATGTTCTACCTCCTCGTGGTCGGCGGTTTGGTCGTTCTCACGGCACGAGGCGCGGTAAAGCCAACGCTTGCGGTATTGCTCTTCATCGGCCTTGTAACGGTCGATCTCTGGAGGGTGGACCGCCGGCCCTATGAACCGCAGAAGGGATCGCCGGAGCAAAACGTATTTGCTGCCACCGACGCGGTGGGATTTCTCAAGGCCGACAGGTCGATCTACCGCATCTGCGATCTGAGACAGGGCTTTCCGGCCAATTGGTGGGCATATCACTTCATCGAAAGTGTCGGCGGTTATTCGTCGGCCAAGATGCGCGTGTATCAGGATATGCTTGATGTGGCTGCACCTGGTCCGGGACGCGAGCCTGTGCCGGGAAACTCTCTCATTCTGAACCCATTCCTCTGGAACCTTCTGAACGTCAAGTACATCGTCAGCGACCGTCCTCTGTATCCCGGCGTGTCTCCGACGTTCCAGTCGCAGGAGACCGGAGCGCTTGTGTATGAGAATACCGATGTACTGCCTCGAGCCTGGTTCGTCGATACGGTTCGCATCGAGTCTAACCGCCGTCGTCTGCTTGAGATGCTCCGCGACGGCACGTTTGATGCACGCCGCACGGCATATGTCGAGCAAGGGTTCGACGGGTTGGCATCTCTCGGAAGTGATACAAACGCAACCGCACGGGTGACCGCAAAGTCGAACCACCGCCTTACCATTTCAACCTCCTCACAGACGCGTCAGCTGCTCGTGGCGAGTGAGATGTTCTACGGCGAATGGAAGGCCTACATCGATGGTCAGCCCGTGGAGACCCTCAAAACGAACTTTCTTCTTCGAGGCGTCACAGTGCCAGCCGGCACACACACAGTGGAGTTCCGTTTCGAGAGCCCAGCCTTCGAAAATGGCCGGACAATCAGTCTGGCAGCCAATGGCATCACGATCCTGATCGGTCTCGGTGGCATTCTGATGTGGTCTCGCGAGCGCCGCAGAAAGCAGGATCAGGAATGAGCCCTGCCCTTTGGGAACGTTGCGAGGCATCAATCACTGCACACGGATGGGTCGAACTGCCTGCAGAGGAGCTCGCTCACTTATCGACAGATGATGCCGACGCCTTATGGGCAGAATTCGGTTCACGGGCGCTGTTTCGTCTGCCGCTCCGGGAGATTGAGTTTTTCGAATGGCTTCGACGTCATGACCCTGCGGTATGGTCCGACCTTTGGGGTGACGAGGTGCATGCCCCCTACCTCGTTTCACTATCGTACCTCAAGGATTTCGTGGGTGGCCCCGGCAAGGGGGCTTTCCTGATCCGCGACCTGCAGACACAGGACAACTACTTCTTCACACCTGACATGCTCCTCGAGAAAGAGTCCACGGCGTTCGTCGGGGCGGTGCGAGAACGATTCATGGCCGGTGAGAGCATGACGGTTGAACAGGCCTTGACCGTTGAGATCTCGGCAGGGTCCGTGGACATTTGGCACTTTGCCTATTTGCGGAACATCGAGCTGGATCGAGCGAAGCGAGCTGTTGAGTCTCTCGTTGAGGATCGCATCATCGTGCATGTTCGATCGGCCGATCACCTGTCGACATACTTCGACGTGGAGTAGCTCCGATGATCGTCGCAAAGTTTGGAGGCACATCGGTTGCCGATGCATCGGCGCTACGCCAGGTCGATGCCGTTGTCCAGGCGCTTCTGCGTGACCGAGACCCGGAGGGGCTGATCGTCGTTCTCTCTGCAACATCGGGGACCACAAGCCAACTGCTCGAGATCGCGCGCAATGCCGGAGGCGGTAAGCCATATCGTGACGAGCTCGATGCGCTCCTCGGACGTCATGTGAGGATTGCCACGGAACTGACCGGGTCAGCTGACTGTATCGACTCGCTCATCGCCTCGTGTCGGGAGTTTGCCGATGCACTTGCGGAACTCGGCGAATGGAGCGATGCCACACTTGATTCGTTCTGCGCCTACGGTGAACTGCTCAGCACCACCATCTTCCACCAGTTTCGTCACACAACGGGCCACGCCGGCGTTTTCGTTGATGCCCGGACGCTTATCGTGACTGATGACCGTCATCAGCATGCCATTGTTGATGATGAGGCAACGACAGCTGCATGCCGGGCCGGGCTCGGTGCGCACTGCAAAGCCGGATCGGTGGTGGTCACGCAGGGCTTCATTGCATCATGCCACGATGGCACCACAACCACATTGGGTCGGGGTGGCTCTGACTATTCGGCGGCCATCATCGGATCCTGTCTCAACGCACGGGCCATACTCATCTACACCGACGTTTCGGGCGTGTACACATGCGATCCGCGGCTTGTTGCCGAGGCGTGTCCCCTGCCTGTTCTCAGTTTTGATGAGATGCGCGACATGGCTTCTTACGGGGCAAAGGTTCTCCACCCAGCCACGATCGCACCTGCCGTTCGTGTGCGTGTTCCCGTTCATGTGCTGAATACGTTTCGACCCGATGATACCGGCACGGTGATCACCGGATCGACGTCGAAGGAGCCGGCCATGAATGCGATATCGCTCCTTCGCAACGTTACGACCTGCGCAATGTCACGTGAGCTAAGCGAGAGTCTCACGAGAAATGAGACCATTGGTCGGGACATCGTTCTTGCAATCACGTCAGCAAACAAACAGACACTCTGCTTTCAGAACGTTCGTGAGCAAACCTCGACCGTGCTTGACACGATGATGGCCGTACATGATGTTGCCATTTGGCAGTCATGCATCGTTGCTGTAACGGGGCAAGGCATGACTCACCCCAATGTCGTCCAACAGATCGCGGAGGGCATTGCAGAGATCACGAGCAGCGCTCACATCGCCGTCATCTCGGAAACGTGCGTCGCATGTGTTGTTGATGACACCGATTCAGAGCGCTGCGTGCGTGCTTTGCATCGTCTGGTCACTCGTCGACCAGACCAAGCTTGATAGCCTCGCGTACGGCTCCGATGTGGCGGAGGAACAGCACGAATGAGACGCCCGTCACGGCAAGCCTGAACTCCGTGATATCCCAGCACTCAACGAACATTGTCTGACGTAAGGTGCCGTTTGGGATGCTCCAGACAAGGATGGTCGTGGCAAGGATACCTGACATCGATGCGATGTGGACCTGGCGACGGATGACATAGTTTCCGGTAAGGTATCCCAGGATCCAGAAGACGAGCGGCAATGGGCTCATGGCCGTCAGGCAACCGGTGGCAGTGGCAAGGCCACGACCTCCGTCAAACTTCAGAAACACCGAGTAGTTGTGTCCTAACACAACACCAATGGCGGCCCACGCGGTGGCAGCGAAGTACGTGCCATGGAAATGCTGAGCAAGCATGACAACGATGGCCCCCTTCGCCATGTCGGCCAACATCACGCCGATTCCGGCGGCCTTACTTTGGCTCACGTCGTAGAGATTTCGTGCGCCAACATTTCCCGTGCCTTCCGTCCGAATGTCTGTTCCGGCCGTGAGTCGACGAACGATCCACGCCGTTGGAATGGAGCCGATGACGTATGCCACGGCGGCGATAGCAAGTAACCCCAGATTCATGCTCTCCCCTTGAGAATGCGAAATTGAAGAAGTGAAATGGCCATCAAAATGAGAAAGATGAGGTATGCGATGGCACTGGCATACCCCATCGAGTCGGATTGCTCGAAGGCTTGGTGATAGACCTCATAGACCAGCGTCGACGTCGCTCCCAAAGGCCCTCCCTTGGTCATGATGTACACTTCGACGAAGACTTGAAAGCTTTTGATGCTATTAATGACGATCACAAACAGCAACGTCGGACGAAGCATTGGCAAGGTGATGCGCCAGAACTGTTGCCATCGCGTGGCCCCGGCCAGCTCTGCAGATTCATAGATATCCCTCGGAATCGATTCCATGCCGGCCAAGAAGAGCACCATGTAGTATCCGGCCGATATCCAGACGTCCATTGCCATGATCCCTGCCAGTGCAGTGGACGGATTCAGAAGCCAACCCTCGGCCGGATAGGAGACTCCCAGCATCGAGCAGATCACGTTGACGTACCCGTCGCGGGCATAGAGATTGGTGAACACGAGGGCGATCACCACCAGAGATGTGACCGATGGAAGAAAGAACGATGCGCGGAAGAACGCGGCAAAACGTGGTACGCTCTGCCGCACGGCCACGGCCAACGTGATGGCCAGTGCTGTCGTCACCGGAACGGTCCCAAAAGTGAACACGAGGGTATTGGACAGGGCGTTCCAGAAATCCTTGTCTTCAAATGCTCGCCGATAGTTGTCGAATCCTACGAACGTCATCTGATTGGTCAGAGTTTGGTAATCACTCAAGCTCAGAACCAACGCATACACCAGCGGATAGAGCCAGAAAACAACCAGCGTGATCAGCCAGGGAGCAAGCAACGTCCACGTATGCATGCTCTGTTTACGCACGGCGTGACTCCTCGACCATCGCCCGCAGCTCGGTATAGAGAAGCTCAAGTGGAAGCCCCACGATGGTGTAGTAGCACCCCTCTACGTTCGATACGAAGACGGCGCCGAAGTCATCCTGGATTCCGTAGGCACCCGCTTTGTCAAGGGGCGATCCCGATGCCACATAGGCGGCGATCTCATCCACAGAAAGATCGCGGAACGTGACACGCGTAGCACGTGATGCCACTCGCGTGCCAAGCCCCTTACCCTTTCCCACAAGAGCCAAGCCGGTATGAACCACGTGCGTCTCTCCACTGAGCCGACGGAGCATTGCGGCAGCATCAGGAGCATCTGAGGGCTTATTAAGGACCTCATCGCCGAGGACCACCGTGGTGTCGGATCCGATCACGATGGCATCGGTGTCGATCATCTCGCATCCACGGACGGCTTTGCGCAACGCCAACTCGCGCACGTAATCGTGTGGTGGCAGTGACGTGTCGACAGCGTCTTCGTCGATACTCGGCACGACGCTTGTGAACTGAAAGCCCACGTGGCGCATCAATGCCTGACGGCGGGGTGATTGAGAAGCAAGAACCAACGGCACCGGCAGGTGCAGGAGGTCATTCAGGACGATCATGTTGCTGCGAACATACCCACCGCAGGCGGATATCCTGACCCAAAAAATCTTACTGGCGCAGGGCAGCTTCGATGGCAGATGCCACCTCAGGTGATGCTGGATCGACACGACTGCCGAAGCGAGCGATCAGACGTCCATCCTTGCCCACGAGGAACTTCTCGAAGTTCCAATCGATCTCTCCGGCCAACTGCGAATTGCCACCACCGGATGTTAAGTATTCGAAAAGGGGCGCTTTGTCAGCCCCCTTGACGCTAACCTTGGCGAACATCGGGAAGGTGACGTCGTACTTGGTGGAACAGAACGTCTTGATCTCTTCATTCGTACCGGGCTCCTGCGCACCGAAATCGTTTGCCGGGAAGCCCATGATCACGAGCCCCCGATCTTTGTGCGCACGATAGAGTTTCTCGAGAGGAGCATATTGCTTCGTGTATCCGCAAAACGACGCCACGTTAACGATCAGCGCGACCTTGCCTTTGTATGCGGAGAGATCGACGTCTGCACCGTCAATGGATCGAATCTTGAAGTCGTGAATCGAAGTGGCCATGGATGTCATCAGCACAAGTGAGAGAAGAAGGGTGTTCATACGGTATCTCCTTGATCGGATGCCTTGTAAACCGCAAACACGACCGGAGGATTCCCACGTTGGTTGAAAAATCGCGTTTCGGTGCACGTATATATGTCCTGGGACAGTCCGGACAGCAGCGTTTCGACAGATTGGCGCTCTGCACGACCCTCAGAGTGCGAGTAACAGACGATCGTCACGATGCCGCCCGGCATGAGCACGTCAAGAGCCTGGCCCAAGGCATCGATCGTTGTGGAGGCCTTCGTCGTCAGGGACTTCTCACCGCCAGGCAAGTATCCAAGGTTGAAGGTGACAGCTCGGATGAGACCGTGATGACGGGGCTCGATATGACCCGCCATTGTCTCATGACCTGCCAGGATCAGGCGCACATCTGCCCCGTCCGACGTCAGACGTGTGCATGCCACATCTAGAGCGATCTGCTGAACATCAAAGCCATAGACGACACCGCCAGCGCCAACACAGTCGGCAAGTACACGAGTATCCCAACCATTGCCCACCGTGGCATCAATGGCTACATCGCCCGGTCTGAGCTGACTATGCAGGAGTCTGTGAACCATTGTCACGGCATTCTCAGTCGTCTTCTTCACTGCCACCACCTTGCAATGTTCATGTCGGTATCAGGTTCAATTCCATCCAGCACACAGGCCACCAGCTGCGTAGCGGCAAATGGTCCCTGCAAGGCCCCCTTTGTGCCGAGACCATTCAACACAAACCGTGAGGCATGCTCAGGGTGCCGACCGACGAGCGGTCGCTTAAAACGCGTCGAAGGTCTGATTGCTGCGCGGTGACCGACGACGCTGATCTCGTGCTCTACCAGCAGTCGTGCTGACGCAAGCAGGTCTTCCCTCGCCTTTTGAGTTGGTCTCGGGTCATGATCATCCCAATCATGAGTTGCGCCGATCCGATAGACATCTCCCGCCACAGGGAGGATCCATGTTCCATTGGTCAAAACATCCTGCATGTCGAGTCCGGGTATGACCACGTCCAGGATCTCACCCTTGGAGGGTTCGATAGGAAGCCACGACCAGAGCGGGTCGGCTAGGGCACGATATCCAGTGCAGTCGATGATCACGTCCGAAGGCGAAGGGTGCGGCGTCCATTCGACGTGTGAACGGACCATCTTGACAAGCAGAGGTATGTCGATCGTCAGCACATTGCCATGCTCCATACCCCCATGCCGATAGTGGACTCCATGGGCCACACCGGATGGGATCTCCGTCACTCCGAATGCGGCAAACTCGCCTGAATCGAAGCGCCGACGAAACCAATCCTGCATAGAGTCATCGCGAAAGACGCGTCGCAGACGGAACTCACGCTTAAGTTCGACACAGAAGTGATCTTCGAGATCCTGATACGTTTGGCGCGCCAAGGCCATGAGTTCAGGTCCTCGCCACGTTGGTTTCAGTCGCTGGCCCGTGATGGGTGTGATCATTCCCGCCGCAACCATCGATGACGTGTCTCCTGACGCGTCATCCCAGGCACTGACTCGGACGCCGCGACGCATGAACTCCCAGGCGGCCAGTGAACCGGCCAGCCCCATACCGACAATGTGAACTGATGTCATACCTCGCGTCCGGCCAAGCCTCTGATCACAACGCTGGCACACGCTGCACCGAATGCAGCAGGTAGGTAGGGGGCTGTCCCAAACGCCGACCGTTTGAAGTTCGTACCATCGGTATACAGAAGTGACTCATCATCGGTCTCTTCGAGCGAGTACACGGCCGTGATGCCCGTACGAATTCCAACGCGATGCAAGCGTTTGCGAACAAAGCGTGCCAGACGGCACTTCTGCGAATCAGCGATGTCGGCAATTCGAATCATCGACGGATCGACCTTGCCCCCTGCCCCCATGGAACTGACGATGCGGAAGCCTTTGCGATATGCACCCTCAAGGAGGGAGACCTTGGGAGCAAGCGAATCGATGGCATCGACGATGAAGTCATACGAGGCCGACAGCAGGCGATCGATGCGCGCCGGCGTGACGAATTCCTGCATCGGCACAACGGCCAGCTCAGGATTGATGTCGCGAAGCCGCTGTCGCATGACCTCGATCTTCAGGTGTCCTTCGGTGGAGGTAAGTGCCGGCAACTGACGATTACGATTCGATGGGTCAACCACGTCGCCGTCCACAATCGTCATGCGACCAACCCCGGCGCGAGCGATGAACTCAGCAGCGTAGGATCCGACGCCACCAAGACCCACGACGAGCACATGTGAGCGTGCGAATCGATCGACGGCCTCGTCACCCAAAAGAAGTCGTGTGCGGGAAGTCCATCCCGCGCCCGTCATCGCTTGAAGACGGTTTCGAAAGTCTGCTGCTGGATCGCGCATAGCTCCTCAATGCTAAGGCCCCGGACAGCGGCAGCGGAAGCATAGACGTCTGAAATGGGGATCTCCTCGTTGTCGGTCTCGAGAAGGAACCGATCGGTTGGACACAACCGAAGGGCTTCGACCAGTGCGGGAGACTCTCGCAGCACGGCCGGCCCGAAGGACAGGTACATTCCTGCGTCCAAGCACTGTTTTGCAAGTTCAGCCCCTTTCACAAAGCCATGAAGGATCCATGGCTGGGACGGATTGATAAACTTGTGGACGCGGAGTAGTTCATCATGTGCTTTGACACAGTGGATGATCAAGGGGCGAGAAGTACGTTCGGCCAGTTCACTGATATACTCAAATGCATCAACTTGGTGTGTCCATGGCGAGCCGCTTGCGCGGTCTAGTCCACACTCACCAATCCCAACGACGAGTTCTTCTTCGAGCAGGTCCTCCACCATATCGACCACATCGCGCCAATCGGCCGTTACGTCCCACGGATGAAGGCCAACCGTACATATACCATCGGTCTCGAAGACCTCGGTCTCTGCGTTGATACGGATGCTGACGACGGACGTTACGTCCGGGTCTGACGCTCGGCGGTGCGAATGGGCGTCAATGTATTTCATGACGGATGAATGGAATCACCGCTACGGCGGCACGGGCAATGATGATGATGGGAAATGTTGGGCGTGTAAATCTAGAAAAGTGCCTTCACTTCCTCAAAGTTCGGGAGAATCTGTATCAGAAACGCCGCGCTCAGAGTCCTGCCGGGCGGCCTTTGCGAGAGCCTCGTAGCGACGGCGAAGCTCATCCAGACTCTTCTCTTCCATTTCCTCAAGATCCAGCATCCGATTATGGGCCCCATGGGTAACCCTGATGAGCTCATCCAGCTTCAAATGGAGTGCCTCCGTGTCACGATTCTGCGTGTTCTGGATGAGAAAGACCATCAGGAACGTCACAATGGTCGTGGCCGTGTTGATGACCAACTGCCATGTATCACTGAATCCAAACAGCGGTCCGGAGACAAGCCACATCACAATCACAAGTAAAGCCCACGCAAACGTGACCGGACGTCCGGCAAAGCGCGCCACGGCCTTGGCAAATCTGCCGTAGATGCTCGGGCGGTTCATGACGTTCCCTTTACCGGACGCGGAATCGCCAACCACGAGGCCACCGGAATCAGCACAACAGCGCTGACCATCAGCCACGTTGGATGCGGGAATTGGAAGAAGTTCATGACCGTGGCACCGAGAACAAATGCACCCACCACAAGTGAGACCGTCCTCTCTGCTCCACCGGCCAGGCGGATACCTACGGAGCTACCAACGAATGAACCGGCGCACCATGCTACCAGCAATGATGCCAGCTGAGCAAAGGACATACTATCGGCATAGGTCCGCACTGCATCAGCATCGTTCACATCGGGCATAACCACACCGTTGGACAGCAGAGCATGGCTCGCGTCCTCGATGGCCAGAATCACCAAGCTGCTCGCGACCACGCCGGCGACCACAGCCAGTACTCGTCGCAGAATTGGATTCATCAAGCGTGTCCCTCAAAAACAGAAGTGAAAACAAGTTCTTCGAAAGATACGGTCAACTTCGCAGCTCACTGATAAGGCAAACGCCCGACCCCACT
>JBEAYU010000010.1:0-9126 GCA_041170435.1 Bacteroidota bacterium | reverse complement strand
GGGAAGGGGGCTGACCGCATGCTGATGAATGACCAGGTGGAAGGATCGTGGAATGAGCTCGGCAGCATCAATCAAGCCGGACGTGTAGTGGCGGTAGAGTATGATCATGCAACCGGACGCGTATGGCTTGCCGGTGCGGGTGGCACTGTTTGGTCGGGCGACACCACAGGCAAGATGTGGACGTGCCATACCGATGCACGCCGCATCGAGGATCCTCAACTGATCCGTCTCGTTCGACGACCCGACAATACAGAGTATCTGGTGGTTGTCTCGCGCGCGTGCCGCGTGTGGATGCTTGACCTGACGTCGATGAAGTGGACTCAGGCAACGGGTCTTACCGAGATGCAGCGGTGGGGGGCCTTCGACAATGCTGTGTCATGCGTGCGCGCAGGACGTCTGGAGATCCATGCTGTTGGGAACGAATGGGACCATTCGGCGGCGTGGAGAGCTCGACGTGTTTGGTACCGAAGCATCGATTCCGGCAAGAGCTTCCAGCGGATGCGCTGGATCGACGGTAACGTCCAGGTGTGGTCGGATGGAGGCACAAGTGTGTGGCTGTATCATTCCGACACGCTCTCATCCGTCAACGCCGATGCTGGCCTTACGATGCTGAGTCGACGCCCCTTTGCAGCCGTTCCATTGAACGGGGCCGTCATGCTCGCCGGACCAAGTGCCGACTACGTGATGGCTGCATGTCCAGCAGGAGACACAACGCGCTTCCTGCTCAGTGTCGATGGTGGGGCAACATGGCAGCTTCGTGGCCGCGTCGGCTTTGGGCCCTTCGATCAGCAGTCATTCGGGTATTCGCATGAGAACGGGCAGTGGCTGTTTGGCGGCGTCGATACCTACAAGTCGGGCAACGACGGCGAGCAATGGCTCATCGTCAACGGATGGGGACAGTACTATGCCGACCCCGCAAACAAGCTCCACGCTGATGTTCCGGCGATCGTGGGATTTGCGAGCGGTGTGACGTTCATCTGCACCGATGGCGGACTCTACATCTCACGTCAGGGCGGTGACAAGGTGCGCAACATCTCGCTGCGCAACCTCAACATCAGCCAGTACTACGGCTCCTACACAAGTCGTGACAACGTCCAAGTGGTCAGTGCCGGCTCGCAGGATCAAGGCTTTCAGCGCAGCCGCATCGACAGTGGCGGAGTTCGATCCTTCCAGCAAATGATCAGCGGTGATTACTCGAATCTCGTCTCCGGCGACGATGGAACATCGCTCTTCTGCGTCTATCCCGGCTTCACGATGCACATTCCAAACCACGAGGACGGGTGGGAGCCTCGGTTCCAGGAGTTCAGTCATAAGAATCATTTGTGGCTACCGCCCCTTGCCGTTTCCTCTCGACGTTCTGATGAAGCTTGGCTCGGAGGGGGCACGCGCAGCGGCAAAGGTGCGTACGTATATCGGTACACGCCGGGGGTGGATGGACTCGACATTGACTCACTTCCGTTCGACTTTGGAGAAGGCGTTCGTGATGTGCGGATCACAGCGCTGTGTTTCGCCCCCTCAAATGGTAACGTATGTTACGTTGTGACCTCGTCGGCGCTGTTATGGCGCACCACGGACAGAGGCATCACGTGGACCAGGCTGCTGCGTCCTGACAAGATCACTGGGCATTACTTTTCGGGCAATGCCATGTGCGTATCGCCCCGTGATCCCGCGCGCGTGGTCATTGGCGGTTCGGGCTATGACGGTCCGGGCGTGTATATGAGCGCCAACGCGGGCGAGGCCTTTACGGCACTGCCTGGTTTGCCTCCATGTCTTGTGATGTCGCTCGCCATCACTGCCGATGGCCGCTACATCGCAGCAGCCACAGACGTAGGTGCATTTGTGTACGACACCGTGACGAAGGCCTGGAGCGACATCACGGGCCAGGGCGCACCCGATCAGGTGTATTGGCACGTTGATCGTGTTGAGCCCCTTGGCATCTTCCGTTTCAGCACCTACGGCAGGGGGCTATGGGACTACCGCATCACGGGAACGGTGAGCACACAGGAATGCATCACGGACAAACCTGTTGGGCGTCTTACCGCTAGGGCGCTGAGCATTCGGGGCGAGTCCTTAATCGAATGCAACAGCAGCCTTAATCAGACCTTGTCATTGTCATGGTACGATATTGATGGACGTCGCCACGCCCTGTCATCCGTTGACGTAAGCGCCGGTACTACACACATTTCGCGTCCATCCACCCATGCCGCATCCGGCCCGCTTACGGCCGTCATCGTCACGTCAACCGGTGAGGTTGTCGGATGCGTTGTGCCCTGATGACGATAGATTGCTAACTTGCGGCCCCTTATGGGATCGGCGTATAGCGCAGCCCGGTAGCGCACCACTTTGGGGTAGTGGAGGTCGTGGGTTCAAATCCCGCTACGCCGACTGAGCACGCGCTTCGCGCGAGGGCCTTTGCCAAGGGACTTTGCCAAGGGACTTGGCTGCGCCAAGGGACGCGGCTGTGCCAAGGGACGCGGCTGCGCCGCGGGACTTTGCCAAGGGACTTGGCTGCGCCAAGGGACGCGGCTGTGCCAAGGGACGCGGCTTCGCCGCGGGACTTTGCCAAGGGACGCTTCGCGGAGCTAGGCAGTCACCCGTCACCTGTAACCTGTAACCTGTAACCTGTAACCTGTAACCTGTAACCTGTAACCTGTAACCTGTAACCTGTAACCTGTAACCTGTAACCTGTAACCTGTAACCTGTAACCTGTCACCTGTCACCTGTCACCTGTCACCTGTAACCTGTCATCAGTCACTCAGCATGATTTCATCACAAAAGATGAAGGCTGGGTTGCCGGCGCCGGGGTGCCATGAGGGCAGTGCTCCGTAGGTGCGAGCGAGCACGCGAATGTGTTGGGTGCGCAAAGTTGCGAAGTATACAGTGAGCACTTGCGACTGAGGGGTGGCATCTGAGACGGGTACGTTGTGGGTGGCCGTACCAAGGTCTGTCCACGCGATACCGTCGGATGAAGTTTGGATGGTGACAGAGGTTGGATAGACGATCCACGAGCGCATCTCCTGAAGAAATCCCGTGCTGATTGCAGAGAGCTCCATCATTGTATCCAGGTGGATCTCCACGTCCATGTCCGCCCCCTGAAAGCCAAGCCAGTCACCCTTGCGCCAGACGGTTGAGCCGCGGACGTCGTCGATGAGCGACACTGGTCCGTCGGCGCGGTACTGAGCGTTCGGCGTGCTGTTGAGCACCACCTTCCTACCTGCCGGAATTGGGCGAAAGTCCGCCGTGGTGACCCCGCTTGAATCACCATCGCGATACGAACGCGCATGGACGCGCGTGGTCTGTCGGATAGTGAAAGGGCGCACATATCGTAACGGGAGATCCAACGAATCGCCGTTCAGACTATACCGCACGCTGTCGCCGTCGATGTGAACCACGGTGCTGTCGGAGAAGAAAACGTTGGACGTGGCAATGGTTGGTGCGTCAACAAAGCTCACATCGGCCAACGCGCCACGCTGTTCGATCTCGGTGCCACGTTGCATGGCAGGCTGGTCGCTGAGTGTGAATCGCACTTCGCGAGCGCTCAAAAGCTCATTGTGCGACAGAAGATTCGTCATCTGCGGAATACCGTCAATGGAGAGCTCGCGCACGTAGATCGATCGTGGTGATTCACGGTCGGCAATGATGCGCACGCTGCGATTGCCCAGCGATATCGTCGCCGTGTCGAACAGGGGTGTGCCGATGGCATAGTAAGGACTGCCGGGGGTGACAGGGTAGAGACCCAGAGCGCTCCAGACATACCAGGCCGACATTTGACCGCAATCCTCGTTGCCCGGAAGACCCTCCGGACCGGGCTTGTAGAGACTGTCCATGATCTGCCGCACCAGACGCTGCGTCTTCCACGGCTTACCGATGTAGTTGTAAAGGTAGGCCATGTGATGACTCGGCTCATTGCCGTGCGCATACTGACCGATGAGGCCGGTGATGTCTGCCTGCTCCCGACCTGTCGTTGTGGTTGATGCAGAGAACAGCTCGTCAAGCTTGCGCTCGAACGCATCCGCACCGCCCATCAGGCGGATGAGACCCGGAATGTCGTGCGGCACGAAGAACGAATACTGCCAGCTGTTGGCCTCGGTGAAATGATTGTTCACTTCGCGTGGGTCGAAGGGGGCGAGCCAGCCACCATTGCGACGCGGTCGCATGAAGCCCGATTCCTTGTCGTACACATTTTTATAGGAAGCAGCCCGACGTGTGAAGGTGCGGACATCTTCCGTCCGTCGGAGCATGCGCGCTACCTCGGCAATGCACCAATCGTCGTAGGCATATTCAAGGGTCTTCGATACTGATTCGTGCTCATCTTCCATTCCGATGTAGCCCCTTGACATATAGGCCGGCAGTCCGAGGTGATCCCACGTGGCACTGGCCTTCATGGCATCGAGTGCTAAGGTGGTGTCGAATGCATTGATTCCCTTGACGAGGGCATCGGCGATCACCGGCACGCTATGATAGCCGATCATGCAGTCTGTTTCGTTGGCCGACAATTCCCAGACGGGCAAGCGGCCGCCTTGCTCGTACTGACGCAGAAACGTCTTGATGTAATCCAACGTCCGCGCACTGTCGATAAGCACATACAATGGGTGCGCCGCACGGAATGTATCCCACAGACTGAACACCGTGTACTGTGTGTGGTCGGTTGCTGTATGGATCCGGTCATCGCGCCCGCGATATCGTCCATCCACGTCCGACATGACATTCGGAACAACCATCGTGTGATACAGTGCGGTGGTGAAGTTGATACGATGTGTGGAGTCACCACTACTGACGCGTATCCGACCAAGTTCTCGTTCCCACGACCGCGTGGCCTCTTGTCGCAGACGTGCGAAATCCCAGTGCGGGATCTCCGCTTTGAGATTGTTGCGAGCCCCCTCTGCGTCGACACCCGAGATGCCGATGCGCACCAACACATCATCCGAACCCTTTGCGAACTGGAAGACCGCTGCGGCTGCTACACCTTTGACGGATGAACCAATGGGAAGGGGCTGGCGATCGCCACTACCCATCCACATGATGATGGGCTGCGAGAATTCAATAACGAAGTAGATGATCTGATCCTTTGCCCATGCCTCGCTTCTGCGGAAACCCTCAACTCGAGTGGGGCTTACAACTCGCAATTCGGCGTCAAGCGTCTTATCCCGATGCGTAAGGTCGATGAGGAGTTTCCTGCTGCGTGCGGCACGTGCTGGGTAGCGATACCGATGCATTCCACAGCGCAGACTCGTCGTCAGCTCCGCATGGATGCCGTCGTTGATGAGTTTAACCGAGTAATAACCCGGCTCGGCATGCTCATCATCATGACGATAGCGGGAGGCGTATTTCTCAGGCTCGAAACTGACCACTCCCGTGAACGGCATGACGAGAATGTCGCCATAGTCCGAGCATCCCGTCCCGCTGAGATGTGTGTGCGAGAAGCCATAGATCAACGTGTCAGGATAGTAGTATCCGCTGCATCCTTCCCAGCTCCCATCACGCCGCGTGTCCGGACTCAGCTGCATCATACCGTGAGGCAGAGTAGCACCGGGATATGTGTGCCCCGTGCCCCCTGTCCCCGTCATCGGATCAACGAGGCGCGTCAACTCCTGGGCGGCACAAACGGTCGCCAAGAACATGGTTGAGAGGATGAGTCGAATGAACATGACTGCACATTACGAAATCGGAGGAAGCCTTGTTGCCGGAAAGAGAGAGGTGCTCCAGCTCAAACAGTCCAAACAACCTGCAACCTGTCACCTGTCACCTGTAACCTGTCACCTGTCACCTGTCACCTGATGCCTCTCTATTTTTGTCGCCATGCCAATAGTCCTCTTGTTTCTTATTGCGGCAAGCCCCCTGCTTGCAACTACCATATCCGGAACGATCCAGGAAAAGGGTAGTAAGGAAGTGGTTGTCGGTGCGACGGTGGCGCTACACCGAGACAGCCTGGTGCCCGGAAGAAAACCGGTGCGGGGCGCCTATTCAAATCGGTATGGCTTCTTTTCCATCGGCAAGGTGGAGGCGGGGACGTACGCGGTTGTGATCACGTCCGTTGGATACGCTCCATATGTGACTGCGATCGTCGTGCGCGATGGGGGAGACGACATCTCGCTTGATGTCGAGATGCAGCCGAGAGACGTTCGGTCCAAGGAAGTGGTCGTCACGGCGGAGCGAGCGTCAACAGCGCTGGAACGACAGAGCGTCATCACCATTGCACCCTCGTTTATCAAGGAGATGCCGGCCATCGGTGGAGAGGTTGATGTGTTTCGTGTACTTCAACTTTTGCCGGGTGTGAAGTCGGCCTCGGAGCTCTCGGCCGGACTCTACATTCGCGGCGGATCGCCCGATCAGAACCTCGTCCTACTCGATGGCGTCACCGTCTATAACCCCTCGCACCTCGGCGGATTTCTCAGCTCCTTCCATGCCGATGCTTTGCGCGACGTCAAGCTCATGAAGGGGGCGTTCCCGGCCGAGTATGGCGGACGTCTTTCGAGCGTGATCGATATCACAATGAAGGAAGGCAACGCCGAACGCATCAAGGGTTCTGGCAGCGTCAGTCTCATCGCTTCGGGTTTGCAGATCGATGGTCCGATTGATTCCACCACCACCTTCATGGTGTCGGGTAGGCGCTTCTATCTCGATCTGCTCATCGGTCTGGCAACACTTGGAATGGACAACAATGAATTCATTCCGCAGTATTACTTCTACGATCTCAACATGAAGCTCAATAAACGGCTGGGTCAGAACGACCGGCTGTTTCTGAGCGGATACTTCGGACGCGATGTGCTGACGTCGGGGAGTGATACTACTGGCGCCTTCGATATCGGATGGGGTAATTCGACGGCAAATCTCCGCTGGACGCATATCATCAATCCGGAGTTGTTTACGTCCACGTCGCTGATCTACACCGATTACATCTTCGGGACGGAACTCAGCTCGCGGGACTTTCAGACGGGACGCGAAGCGTCCTTTGGTGTGCGTAGTCGCATTCGTGATCTAACGTTCCGATCTGAACTACAATGGTCGGCCGCGGCCGATCACCTCGTCAAAACAGGCATCGACGTCACGCGTCACAACTTCCTCAGCTCCGTGGGCGGCTCACTGATCGAGATCGATACTTCGTTCATCCGTGCTGGTGATATCATCAGCGTTGATGCTGCGCTCTATGCGCAGGACGAATGGACCATTACCGATGCTCTGCGGGCTAATCTGGGAGGTCGTCTCTACTGGTTCCAGCAAGGGGGCTGGGTGCGTTTTGAGCCCCGTGCCTCGATGTCCTATGACCTCACGGAAACATCCAGCCTGACGGGGTCTTTTGCTGTGGCGCATCAGTTCCTGCATCTGATCGTGCGCAACGATGTCTCGCTGCCAACGGATGTGTGGTTCCCGTCAACCAGTAACATTCAGCCAAGTAGGTCCGTGCAGGGTGTGCTGGGATATCAGAAGAGCTTTGACGATAACACGTGGCGCTTCACGGCCGAGACGTATTACAAGACCATGGAGAACCTCTATGAGTACCGGGAAGATGCCGAGTTCACGCTCGGTGTGCCCCTTGAGTCGCAGTTCACCTCTGGTAGTGGACGCGCATACGGACTGGAGCTCTTCCTGCAACGTCAGCTCGGCGACCTCACGGGCTGGATCGGTTATACATTGGCCTGGACGGAGCGGACGTTCCCGCAACTAAACGGTGGCAAGACCTTTACTCCGCGCTACGACCGACGTCATGATGTCTCGATCGCCCTGCAGTATCGCATCGGTGAAACATGGCGATTGGGTATGACCTGGCAGTATGCCACAGGCGCGGCCTACACGGTACCGTCAGCACAATACGTGACCGGCAATCCCGAATGGGGTAACACGCAGGACTTCTTTACCGAGCGAAACGCATTCCGTATAGCTCCATTTCACAAGATGGACGTCAATCTCATCAATGAGTTCACGATGTTCGATCTTCCTTGGGAGTTCAGTATCAATGTTTACAACGTGTACAACCGCCGCAATCCATTTGCACTGTATACCACCATGGAGCGGGACAAAGAATCAGGTGAGTACGTCAAGAAGTTTAAGCAGGTAACGCTTTTTCCGATCATACCAACCCTCGGGTTGCGATTCTCATTCTAAGGGGCCTGTCATGATCCAACGCATTGCTGCTGCTTTTCTCATCCTTGCTGTGCTGACCTCATGCGAAGTTCCGATCGAGGTGGAACTCCCGCACACCGAACGCTTGGTTGTCGACGGGTTCATTGGACTTGAACCCGAGTCATCAGAGTTGCGGGTGCTGCGCACCCTGCCGCCCCTTGCCAAGGTTGACGTCTCCGCGATGATTGTACCTGGTCTGTCAGCGTCGATAGAGTGGAAGGGGACTTCCTATCCACTTGCGGTGAACGCCGACAGCTCAACGTTCGTGTTGCCCCCTGACGCACCCTCATGGGATGATGGGATCGCTCGACTTGTGGTGCGTGGTGCAGGAAAGAGCGCTGCCGCCCAAACACGCATTCCCAAGCGTCCGCTTGTCGTGAGTCATCGCGTGATCGACAGCCTCACAAGCTGGGGCTCTGCTGCGAGAATGGTTGTCGTTGATCTTGAGGTCGATACCGGCACAGTTGTCTGGGCAACCGGTGGACTCAGATTCTTGTTTTTCGACTCGCGCCCAATGTCGAACTATGGACTCAAGGAGATTGCTCCAAGCACTGGTAACAACGGACGCACCGTCATGAGATTGGTGGCTTCAAGCTGGGACCCCTACTCTGTGCCCGACTCCGTCACGATCTCCATCACATCGGCTGATGCGATCTACGATCGCTATCTCCGCTCTCCGTATGGCGGTGGGGACGGACTGTTCGGCTTCAGCGGTGTCAACCCGTGGTTCAACGTCCAAGGAGACGGCATCGGCCTGTTCATCGGTGCCAGCAGCACAAAGATCAAGGTCGGGTTGCGTTAGGCGGCCATAGTGGACAAAGAAGATCTCTTGAGCAATCGTTGATGCAGAAATACAAATGACGATGGGGAATGAAAGGGACAATGATGAGAGCGGAGCTCCATTGAATCTCTAGCCCCATCTTCTGCATAATTGCCCAGGGCTTCAGCCCTGGGAAAGAGAGATGGAAAGTTGATTCATTGATCCTCGCATAATTGCCCAGGGCT
>JBEAYU010000009.1:0-8954 GCA_041170435.1 Bacteroidota bacterium | reverse complement strand
GCCAATGTTGGCTATGCCTCCGGTCCATGCGGCATGTATAAGTCGACTGATGGAGGCGTTACCTGGACGTCGATCAAGCCGGCGGGATCGCCCACGATCTGGGGCGGATGGTTCAAGAATGCCAACGAAGGATGGTTTGTTGGAGGGGGCTGCGGGTCTTGCACCTTCCTGCGCACTGTTGACGGAGGAACGACGTTCACCTCGGTGACCGAAACCGGCGTCAGCCGATCGGTTTTGAGCGATCCGTATTGGGCCCCCGACATGGCCCCCGGAGAGGTGTTTGCCATCGGAAGTGGAACACTCTGGCGATCCGGTGATGATGGTGTGACGTGGCAGTTCTTTGCCAACACCGGTACGAATGCCCCCTGGCATGAAGAGCTTGCGATGGTCGGCCAGTCTGTGCTCATCCCCAACGATCGCGAGCGATGCGGGAGCACGGCTGCTGCGACGCTGGGCATGCGCTTCAGTACAAATCGCGGAACGACCTGGCGTGACTTTAACACCGGCGAAAGCATGTACGGAACCTTCCTGCATGACGCTCAACGCGGCTGGGCAGCAGGCACCAACGAGGCGGTGTACTACACGTCAAACTCCGGTCAGACGTGGACGAAGCGCGCCTGTGGTCTGGATGGGGCCGACATGGATGATGTGTTCTTTGTGGATGACAACAATGGCTGGGTGGTGGGCGATGGGATCTTCCGCACGGCACCGGCACTTCGAACACAGAGCGACTCGACGCTTCGTTTCCGCTTGGTCTGCGCCGACTCGACAGGCCTTGACACGGTGCGTGTTCAGAATGTCAACTGGTTTACATCTCCGTGGACGGCTGCCATCATCGGTACGGACGCGTCGATGTTCAGCATCGCGAACGCGCCACTGAGCGCTACGATCGGTACGTGCGAGTTCCGCAACATCATCGTTCGGTACCGTCCCACAACTCCGGCGTCCCATTCGGCTACGCTGGCGATCACGTTTCAGCAACCGGATACGACACTCTACGTTGCTCTTGAAGGGCAGCCATTTGTTCCAACTGCATCGCCAAACGACACTCTTGTGACGTTCACGGCGCCGGTTGGGCAGCCCCTTGCCAAGACCCTCCTGTGGCGATCCTCGTCAGCAATGCTCCTGGAGTCGATCGTGTCGATCACCTATGCAGGGGGCGATTCTTCGGTGACGATGACGGCGGCGCGCTACCCCGAAGTCGTTCGCACGGATGCTACACTCACCTACATCAGCGGCATTCCGAGGGACACGGGGTGGACCGAGACCCGATTCAGAGTGAAGCTTGCTCCATGCATGCGCGACACGATCATCACCGTGCGCATCTACGGAGTGTCGCCCATTATCACGTGTCCGACCGGCACCCTCGTGAACGCAACATGCCGAACGAGCGACACGCTTCGTATTCCGATCAGGAATACCGGCAATGCGCCGCTCGAGATCAGCACGCTGCGCATCAATGACGTGCAATCTGATGCCTTTACATTGGTGGGATTTCGAAGCGGTCGCACCGGCGCTCCATGGCGATTTGCCGTGGGCGAGATTGACACGTTGCTCATTGCCTATGTGCCAAAACGTGGCCGCGATGCCACCACACTCGAGATCGTCAACAACGACCTGACGCGCAAGCGAGGGGTCAAGAACCCGTGGATCGTCAATCTCCAGGGCAACTCTGATCGACCGCGTCTAGCCGTCGATACACGGATCATTGACATCGGTTCGATCTGCGGCGGTGCGATCGTTTCACGAAACATCAACGTCACGAACATCGGTCTTGTGCCGGGCTCTGTCTCGGCCTCCACGGCAGGATCGACCATCGAGCTTGCGCCATCCGGCACGCTCACCGTAGCGCCGGGTCAGGTTCGGCAAGTTGTTGTGACGGTGAATGCCACCCGACAGGGTCGGTTCACCGATACGGTGATGATCCGAATCACACCCTGTGATACGCTCATACCGGTGATCGTCACCGGCACGGTCGAGTTTCCGGAAATCAGGATCACGCCGTCGATCATCGCCGATACCGGTGTACCAAACGAGATCCTGCGTGGTCGTGCGGTCATCACACTGATACAAGGCGAGGGTGTGTCGGTGCGGGATATCCGCATCACCCCTCTTCCGGCGCAATTGAAGTTCTTGCTTCCTCAGCTTCCGAGAACTCTGGCTGGCGGCGACAGTATCGTGGTTGACTTCACGTATTCGTCACAGACGGCTTCAGAGTATCGCGGCGTGATCGAGGTCATGGGCATTACGTCATGCACCACCACGGCTTCCTCCGAGATCCGCTTCAGCGTTGTCAGCAACGACGTGCGATTTACTCCCAATCCCGTCGAGTGGGACTACCGTTGTACCAACGCACGGCAAGAGCAAAAGATCATCATCGAGGCCCGCGGCTCGGTCCCGGTCACCGTGCTGAGTGCTCGTAAACGCGGAGCGACCTCTCCGTTCTTCATCACCGGCCCGACGTTCCCATTCACGGTTGACCCCGGCACGCCACGCGCGATGACCGTGATGTTCGATCCTGTTGACACCGGTATGTATGTCGATACCATCGACATTGACACCGACGTTGAAGGTGCCGATCCTGCCATCGTCTTGAAGGGGGCGTACCAATCGGTCGACATTCAAGCGGGCCCATCGGTTGTGAGCTCGGTCCAACCCTGCGATCCCGATCAGGTCTTCTGGGTTCGTGTTGCCAATCTCGGGGGTCTGCCAACGCGTATCAATGTATTGGCCTCTGCGACGTTGGCCGCTGTGAACATTGCACCAAGACTACTGACTGTGCAGCCACTGAGCGTTGACTCCGTGCAGGTGCGAATCCGACCGAGCGACTACACTCCGGGTACGGCTCTCTTGGGACACATCATCTTCAGGGAGGATGTCTGCGGTGATGCTGACTCGACGTCTGTCTCGATGTTCATTGCAGATCCGAAACCTCTTCGCTTGCAGCCGGATCCAATCGATGTGGGGACGATCACCATCGGTTCCCGCGCCGTCGGCTCGGTGACCATTGAGAATCCGGGTGCTGACACCGTGACGATCACGCGTGCGGCCCTTGAGCCTGCACCATCGGCCTGGACACTTCGCAGCAGTATTGTCGGACAGCGCATCGCCCCCTCTGCGAGCATCTTCGCCGATGTGGAGTTTGTTCCGACGGCAAGCGGCCGCGTCACGACGCGCCTGGTGGTGCAGTCGCAAGGGGCCTGTGCCGACACTGTCACGTCGACTCTCGTCGGCGAAGGCCGCGAGCCCCGCGTGCCGATCACGTATCGCGTGCCATTGAGAGTGGACGAATACGTGGTCGGACCGTCAACGCGACTGGATATCCCGGTCCACCTGGATGCTGATGTGCGCGATGCTGGTCTCGATAGTCTCTTCTGGACAGTGCTCTATCATGCGGTCAACCTCGTGGTGGACTCTGTTGCAGCCGGCAACGGTGCAGACGTGGATCTCGCCTATGACATCTCTCCGGGCGTCATTCGATTCCGTGTCGCGCGCCGAGGTCCTCTCTTTGGAGCATCGGGTACCTTGGCGGTCATCCGCGCGACGTCTCGCTCGGCGATCCCTGACTCAACGCCACTGTCCATCACGGACATGCGTGCCGTAAGTCTGGAGCCGACAGAGCTGGTGAACAATGACGGTCATGTGATCGTTGATGCCTGCGGTCCGCGAAACCTCATCACCTTCGCGAAGAAGACTCGGTTCCGGATCGCACCCCCGCTGCCCATCTCGGGATCAGTTCTTGTGGTTGATGCCGAGGCGCAACAAAACGATGTCGCCTACATTGATGTTACCGATGCACTGGGTCAGGTGGTCGCATCGCTCACAGGAGTGCCCGTTGCCAGGGGGCGTTCCATGCTCCAGGTTGACATTTCATCGCTCCCGAGCGGCACCTACTTTGTGCTCGTGCGATCGAACTCTCGCGGCACCGTCACGGCTTCCGTTCCGGTGGTTCGCTGATCGTACCAAACAGCTCGCGCAGACACGTCCGAGCGCCATTCTGAAGCATCAACTTTGAGTCCTCGGCAATGGTACTCGTTGACTTCTTGTCGACGGTTATGGCGCCATTCTGCCCAATCGTCTGCAGATACAACGTCAGCTCCGCCGCATTTCCTTTCCGCTGATAACGTCCGGTGATGATGCGGTCGATATCAAATGCTCGCAGCGTCGTGAGTTCAGCCGAGGTGACGGGGTTGTAGTTCTCTACGAAATACAGTCCAGCCTTGGCATAGATCGAGTCGCGCGTGTCCGTATCGATCACGATGAGATCCTCTCGGAATCGCAAGGCTGCGATCGTCGTCTGCACCAGATCGAACGAAGCAACAACCTTCTCTTTGAAGGTTGACCACGGGATCACGTCAGGGGGCTGTTCACTGAAGGCAACTCCACCGATGGTAAGCAGTGTTGCAGGCCGGACTTGGAGAGCCGCGTCGGCTCCGGCATAGAGCGACGAATCTCGCATTGCAACGCACAGTGCACGCTGCATTGAACTCAGGATCGCCGGGTCATAGATCATGCTTCCCGTTGTGTCACTCTGCAAATAGGTGACGCCGTAACCATGTCCACCGGTCGAAAACGAGAACCCATCGCCCCCTGCAATGACGAGTTCCGAGCGAACAAGGTTGGCGATGCGCGCAACGGAGGCAAAGACGATCAGCTCCGCTCCCAGAGAGTCGGCCACACGCTGATACGTGACCGAATCACCGAGTGAGCGCGCAAGAGAGTCGCGGATCTCATTGGGAACGACGACGTACTGTTTTGTGGACTCCAGCGCCAGCGTCAACCCGGCGATGAGTTTGGACGCGTCCAGGGCCGCATCGGACGTGTCGGCGTCGATGCGCGCAAGCATCACGCGCTGGGTCTGCGCGTGCGAACGCACGGGAACGCACGTGAGAAAAGCGACTGCCACCAGTCCTGCTGCAAGCCAGTGTAAAGGATAGGTAACACAGGCGTAACACCCACCTAACAGGCTGCCGATAGTTTCGAAGACGTTCGTTCTGTTCCCGATCATAAGGTCGATCATTCCCATGAAAACTGCGATTATTCTCGTCGCGCTGGTGCTTGCACAGGCGCTTGCGGTTGCCCAAAACGGCACCATCGAAGGCAAAGTTACTGACGCCGCAACCGGTGAAGCTCTCCGGCAGGCCAGTATATCTGTTGTTGACACAAAGAAGGGGGCCTACTCGGATACGAAAGGCACCTTCAAGATCAAGAACGTGCCACCGGGCACGTACTCCCTTCGCGTCACCTACGTCGGTTATGATCCGCGCATCGTCGAAAATGTGACCGTCACTGCAGGCGCAGTAACAACGATCAACGTGCTGGTGAATGCAACCTCTCGCTCTGCCAAGGAAGTGGTTGTTGCAGCCGAACGGATCAATGACAATGCCGCCGCGCTGCTGATCGAGCGGAAGAATGCCTCGCAGGTGAGCGACGGTATTGGACGCGAAGAAATGTCGAAGCTTCCTGACAGTGACGCCGGCCAAGCGCTGAAGCGCGTCTCCGGCGTGACGCTCCTTGACGGCAAGTATGTGTACGTGCGCGGCGTCAGTGATCGTTATAGCAACACGACGCTGAACGGGGCGGCTCTAACGTCCACCGAGCCCGACCGGAAAGCATTTGCCTTCGACATGTTCCCAACTGAGCTCCTCGAGAACGCGAACATCGTCAAGTCCTTTACGCCGGACCTCCCGGGCAACTTTGCCGGTGGTCTTGTGCAGTTGAACACGGTGGACTTCCCATCAAGCAAGGGCTTCAAGGTGTCGGCGTCGCAAGGCTTCAACGACTTCGTGACCTTCAAGGGCAATGCCTTCTTTCAAAGTCAGTCGGTGGCGGGTGACAACTTCGCCATGGGCGCTTCAGGTCGAGCACTTCCTGCGAACTTCCCCCAAAACCGCCTTGAGATGAACCAGCTGCTACGCGATGTGCGCTCCGGGGACGCTGATGCGATCTCGAAGCTCGACGGGTTCGGCCGAACATTCAACAACGGTAACTGGGCCAGCTCAACATCGACAGCGATGCCGAATGGTGGTCTATCGCTGACCTACACGGACATCGTGCCGATCGATGATGAGCAGGAGGTTGGCTTCGTTGCTTCGGCCAACTACGGCACATCATGGCAAAACAACGTGATCACGCGAGCAGGTGTGTTGTCGAACCCGGAGGACTTTCTCTTCAAGTTCGACGGCGTCCAGTCAACGCGCTCCGTTTCCTGGGGTGGCCTTTTCAACGTCGCCTATCGCGTCGGCAGTGGCGGCCGAGTCAGCTTCAAGAATGCCTACAACCGCTCGGGCGACTTTGAGAGCATCGCTCTGAATGGCACCAACTTTGCCCAGTCGCAGGCGCAACGGTTGTTCTCCTTCCAGTACGTTGAAAAGCAACTTTATTCAGGCGCACTCACCGGCGAGCACACCATCGGCGCGTTCAACAACGCGCTGATTGACTGGAAGCTTGGCTATTCAAATTCGACACGCTCAGAGCCTGACTTCCGACGTCTGCAGTTTCTGCGCGATGCCTTCGATCCGGCCCAACCGTACACGGCAGCGTTCGACCTATCGCCTCAAGGGGCAGGGTCACGTGCCGGCCGGTTCTTCTCCGAGCTCGACGACCACGCTGTCAGTGGTTCGGTGAACATCTCCATACCGATCACCACAGATATCAAGGTCAAGTTCGGCGGCCTCTTTGAGAACCGTTCGCGGACGTTCAATGCACGCTCGATCACGATCGTTCAAGGGGCTGAGAATGACATTTCCGGCAACCTTACCATCACGGATGCCGAAGCGTATCCGGATCTAGGGAAGTTCTTCGCCGATAGCAACTTCAGCGTCGAAAAGCAGCGTCTAAGCTATTCGGAGGACTCCAAGCTGTCAGACCAGTATGACGCCATGGAGAGTCTCGGTGCCGGCTATGTGATGATCGACGCGCCGTTTCAGGTCCTGGGCCTCGACGTGCGAGTGATCACCGGCGCACGCATCGAAAAGAACGTGCAGCTGTTGAACTCGTTCTCCGTCACCGACGATCGCGTGAACGTCAATCGTGATCTGCTCGACATCCTTCCTGCCTTCAACATGATCTTCCGTCCAACGGAGAACATCAACATTCGCACCTCGGCATCGCAGACACTTGCGCGTCCATCGCTACGCGAATTCGCCCCCTTCCAGTTCTATGACTTCGGAATGCAGGCAACCGTATCGGGCAATCCGAACCTGGTGCGCGCTCTGATCCAGAACTACGATCTGCGTGTTGAATACTTCCCAGCTGCCGGAGAGGTCCTTTCCGCCGGTGTGTTCTACAAGCGCTTTGATAATGCGATTGAAGAAACACTGTTCCCACAGCAGTCCGAGCTTGTTCGCTCGTACGCCAATGCCAGCGGCCCGGCTAACAACGTTGGTATCGAACTCGAAGCGCGTAAGTCACTCGGCTTCCTGACGCAGTCACTGCGTGACTTCATGCTCTCGGTAAACGCGGCTTTCATCGACTCGCGCATCACGGTGCAGCAGGCCGGTGTGGATGACGCTCGATCCATGTGGGGTCAGAGCCCATACACCATCAACACGACGCTCTCGTATTTCAATCCGGACACAAAGACGGCCGTCACCCTGGCCTACAACACCTATGGGCGTCGCATCATCCAAGTAAATCTGGTGGGCGTATTCCAGGGCGATCCGCACGTATATGAACTGCCTCGGCATGTGATCGACCTTTCGATCATTCAACCGATCGGCGAAGCCCTTGAGCTGAAGGCAAGTATCCGCGACCTGCTGAATCAGCCGCTCAAGTGGGAGCAAAATGGAGCACTCATCCAATCCAACATTCGGGGCATGGGCATGAGCCTTGGTCTCGGCTATCGCATGTAATAACGATCATTATCACACGGAGAAATCCATGCGTCACGTTCTTTCACTCTTTGTCTCGCTCGTTCTGCTCAGTGCAGCGTTGCAGGCACAGAATCCTTCATCATGCACGATCCGCACGCCGAATGGTGGTGAGACGTTTCGTCCGGGAACCACGCAGGAAATGCGCTGGGACACGGCCGGCACGTTTCGTGCTCGGTGGCGCTTTCTCTTCGGCACGACGCCTGCAGGTCCGTGGACTCCGCTGACGGGACTCACCAACGTGCTTGATTCGGGTGCCACACGCGGTCAGTCCGTACCGACCTCCGGTGGATGGCGCGTACCAAACATCCCCACCTCGTCGGGATACATCCGCATGGAGCTCATCTCGGATCCGAATGTGTTCGACATCACCGACAACCCATTTACGATCGAAGAGCCCCGTACCATTCAGCCGGATTCGATCCTCTCGGGAGAGATCACGCGTTCGATCACGCTGCGGGCAACCAAGATCTACGGCCTCAGCGGCTATGTGTACGTCAACAACGACGTCACACTGACCATTGAGCCGGGAACGATCATCGTTGGTGATCAGCCGGGTGCGAACTCCGCTCTGGTCATCAACCGTGGTGGAAAGATCATCGCTGATGGAACAAAGGAGCGACCCATTGTCTTCACATCGCGCGCCGCACCAGGCCAGCGTGCACGTGGCGACTGGGGAGGCATCCTCATCTGCGGCAAGGCACGCGTCAACCAGCCTGCCGGCCAGGCGGCACTCGAAGGTGGCGTGGCCGATCAGGCGGCAGGGGGCAAGGGTTGGTACGGAGGAACGGATGATGACGATAACAGCGGTATTCTTCGCTTTGTGCGGATCGAGTTCGCCGGTATCGCCACGCAACCAAACTCTGAGCTGAACTCTCTGACGCTTGGTGGTGTGGGCCGTGGTACGACGCTCGAGTACGTGCAGTGCTCGTATGGCAATGACGATGCATTCGAGTGGTTCGGTGGCTCGGTCAACGGCAAGTACTTGATCGCCTATGGAACACTTGATGATGACTTTGATTGCGACAACGGCTTCTCCGGCAAGGTTCAGTTCGGCATCGTCAAGCGCTTCCGTACAGTGGC
>JBEAYU010000008.1:0-20370 GCA_041170435.1 Bacteroidota bacterium | reverse complement strand
TCACCGAACAGCGCTCCAGCTATCAGGTTGCTGCTGAGGCGCTTACCGCAGAAGGCTATTCCATTCCGATAATGCTAACTATCGAACCACAGGCCCCCTACCTGATTGCCGGGCTCTTTCTGCGTCCACCGGTCAAGACCGTAGGGACGCTTGACTCGCTGACAGGAAGTTTCTCTGAACTTGACGGTAGCGTCTCGTTCACGGTCACAAACCTTAGCGGAGGTTCGGTGATCACCTCCATCGGCAGCGGAGAGCACCTTCCCATCGGTTCGAGCTTCAAGCTATACGTCCTTGGTGAACTCATTCGCTCGATCGGGCGCAGTGAACGCGCATGGACCGACATCGTTCGCCTCGATTCGGCATTTCGGTCGCTTCCGTCGGGACGCCTCCATACGTGGCCGCATGGCTCGCCGTTAACCCTCCACTCGCTGGCGGCCATGATGATCTCCGAGAGCGACAATACGGCAACGGACGCGCTTATGAGGCTTCTTGGGCCCGACAAGATCGCCCAGCAAATGTCGGCCATGGGACATGACCGCCCCGATATGAACGTACCGTTTCTGACGACGTTGCAAGCCTTCAAGCTCAAGTACGCTCCCGGTGGACTTGCTGCCAAGTATGCTTCCAGATCGGTTGAGGAACGTCGAAGCATGCTGGCCCAGATCGATACGGCTGTCTCGCACGATTCCATCAACTTCACGATGGAACCAACGTCCGTAGATACCATCGAATGGTTTGCCACGACCTCCGAACTGACGCGCGCCATGGACTGGCTTCGACGTGATGCAGTGATGAGGAAGGATTTCTCAGGGCTCGATATCCTCACCATCAATAGCGGCGTGCAGGTAAGCAGATCCTGGAAACGCGTCTGCTACAAAGGGGGCTCGGAACCCGGCACCATCAACATGACCTACCTGCTTGAACACGCCAATGGTACGTGGTATGCCGTAAGCGGAACGTGGTTCAACAAGCGCGGCACCGTCGACGAGACCCGCTTTACCGGACTTATGGAGCGCGCCCTTCAACTGCTGGAGAAGTAACTCTCAGCGTGGGGGCATGCGGCGCAGAATGAACTGGCCGAACAGGGGAACCGTGATATTGTTGATTGGTGACAGGCGGTACTTTTGCAGATGCTTTGTCTCGAATGCGAATCCAATCCCGAGTGGATCGGGGTTGCCAACGATCATCTGATCGACATTCTCATTGACCATGCGCACTGCGAAAAGAAGGCGGCGGCGTTCGCTCTGGCGATGATCAATCGCTATCCCGAGCGCACGCGCCTCGTGAAGGACATGATCGATCTGGCCAAGGAGGAGATGGAACACTTCGAGCTGGTCGTCAAAGAACTCGAGTCAAGGGGCGTCACACTCCGACATGATACCGGCAACCGGTACGCGCAGTTGCTGCATGAGCAGATCCGCAAGAGTGAGCCCCATCGCCTGTTGGACTCACTCATCGTGGGTGCTTTCATCGAGGCACGCTCATGTGAACGATTCTCTCTCTTGGCCGAGCATGCCACGGCTGACGACATGCGGGTGCTCTACAAGAGTTTGCTGGCCAGTGAGGCCGGACACTACCGTGCCTATACGGATATCGCCCGTGAGTACTTTCCCGTTGAGGAAGTACGCCAGCGCCTGAAAGAGTTTGGACGCATTGAGGCCGACATCATCAGGTCGATGACCAACCAACCGACCATGCACGGCTGATGTCGTCGATCATCTTCATGGGCACGCCAGAGTTTGCCGTGCCGGCGCTCGAAGCACTTCACCGGCAGTACGGGGTCTCCACCGTTGTCACCGTCCCCGACCGTCAGAAGGGACGGGGCCTGCAGACCACACCGAGTGCCGTGAAGATTGCCGCGCTGGAATTGGGCATCACCGATATTCTGCAGCCAGCGTCGTTGCGCGACGAGGCATTTGCCGAGGAGATTCGCAAGCGCTCGCCCCTTGTCATCTGCGTGATCGCGTTTCGTATTCTTCCAAGGTCCATCTACACACTGGCCAAACAGGGGGCGTTCAATGTCCACGCATCGCTCTTGCCGCGGTTCCGCGGCGCTGCGCCGATCAACCACGCCATCATGCAGGGGGAGACCAGCTCGGGGGTGACGTCGTTCCTGCTCAATGACGTGGTCGATACCGGCACGATGATCGAGCAACGCTCGATTGCGATCGGTGACAACATGACGGCCGGCGACCTCTACGAGGCCCTCATGCCCCTTGCCGCCGACTGTGCGGTCTCGACCACCGGAAAGTTGCTCTCTGGGTCATTCGAGACGACGACCCAGGACGAATCACTCGCCTGCCCTGCCCCAAAGGTCTTCCGCGAACATGCGGGGATCGACTGGTCGCACTCACGCGAGCACGTGCGCAATTTCATCCGTGGGCATAGCCCGGCGCCGGCAGCGTGGACGATATGGAATGACGACGTGCTCAAGGTCTTCACGGCCGAGCGCATCAGCGACGTCGTTCCCTGCGGACGCTGGGTCATTCAAGGTGATAGGCTCATCGCCGGCTGCTCCGACGGTGCATTGTCGCTTCTGGAGGTACAACTTCCGGGACGTCGTCGCATGAACTTTGCCGATATTGCCCGCGGCTATCGGGGTCCAACCGAAGGTGCCTTTTCCCAACACCGTTCAACATTGCTTCCGGAGAAGCACGAATGATTCCATTCAACGAGTTCGTCGAAGAGAACTCATTCATCGTCTGTGCACATCGGGGCGCATCTGGTATTGCACCCGAGAACACCATGGCGGCAGTGGCCATGGCCCTCGAATGCGGCGCTCCTATGGTGGAGATCGACGTTCAGTACACGCGCGACAGGAAGATGGTGGTCTTCCACGACGATTCTCTCGAGCGCACGACCGATGGCAAGGGGCTTATCAAAGACTGGACATTCGACGATCTTCGTCAGCTCGACGCTGGGTCGTGGTTCAGTCCAAGCTTTGTCGGCCAACGCATCCCTGCCCTCATCGATGTTCTTCAGGAACTTCGCGGCCGAGCCTACGTCAACATCGAGATCAAACCGCGCGCTGCGTCCGAGCAGACGGCCGCTGAACTGGCAGAGCTCATCGCGCTGGTCAAGGATCTCGACATGTTCGGCAAGTGCGTATTCTCATCCTTCGATCATTCGGCACTTGTTTACCTTCGATCCGTCGAGCCCGACGTGCGCACCATCGCCCTGAACGTTCCCGGCGACGAGCGGTCACCGGTGCGCGTGGTGCGATCCTGTGGCGCTGATGGCTTTGGCTGTTCGATCGAGGAGCTCACCAAGGAACGTTCTGAGGCATGCAGTCATGCAGGCATACCCTTCGGCATCTACACCGTGAATACTCCGCAAGAACTCGAGTACGTTCTGGATCATGGCGCAAGCGGCATCGTCACGAACATGCCACACATTGTGATCCCGCATTATCGAATGATCGCTTCCACACCATAAGAGTCTTCTTCACGTGATCGATCCCGTTGTCCTGCTCGGTCTGGTTGCCGGCTGCTGCTCCACCTTCGCGCTGGCTCCGCAGGCAATCCGGGTATGGCGCACCCAGCAAGTCGAGCAGCTCAGCGCCGGTATGCTGTGGCTCATGATCACGGGCTGCCTTCTCTGGCTGGCCTATGGTCTTTTCAAGAAGGACGTGAGCATCATCTGGGCCAATGGCGTTGCCTTCCTCTTCATCTCGTACATGCTTACGAAGAAGGTTCGTGACATTCGAGCGACGGGTCGACGATGAGTGCCGACGGTTCGCTGCCGCAATTGATCTTTCCGAGTTTCGACATCAAGATCACGCGTGATGAATCCTCCACGCGGATCTTCGACCCTGTACGCAAGCGATACGTCGTGCTCACACCCGAAGAATGGGTTCGCCAGCACTGCCTACATTGGCTCATATCGCGAGGTTATCCAATGAGTCGCTGCAGCGTCGAGCGCGTCGTCGACCGCTCCGGTGGGCCGGCATCCCAACGATTCGACCTGCTTTGGCGAGATGCACACCTCGCTCCATTTCTGTTGGTGGAGTGCAAGTCCGCGTCGACATCGATCAACGATGCCACTCTGCGTCAGACTGCTTGGTATAATTTGACGCTCAAAGCCCCCTACATCCTTCTCACCAATGGATTGACGGCCTTCTGCGGACGTGTCTGCCAGGACGGCTCGATCGAACCGCAAACAGACATTCCCGAGTATTCACTTTCTGACTGACCATGGAGATCACTCTACGCTCGCCCCTTGACATGCACCTGCACGTGCGGCAGGATTCCATGCTCGACCTTGTAGCACCGCTGACGGCACAGCACTTTGCCGGCGCTGTGATCATGCCAAATCTTCTTCCTCCGGTCGATACCGTGGAGCGCCTGCACTGGTACACTTCCGAGGTGCGCCGAGCAACTGCCGGCTATGCGTTCGATCCGTTCATGACGTTGTTCTTTCGCGACTACACGCGCGAGGAACTGCAGGCGGCTCGCGACCACATCATCGGCATCAAGCTCTACCCTGCCGGCGCAACAACCAATAGCGATGCCGGCGTACGGGAAGTGCTGGCCATGGACCACGTCTTTGGCATGATGCAGGAGCTTGGCATACCACTATTGGTGCATGGCGAAACCCACGGCTTTGTGATGGACCGCGAGGCAGAGTTCTGCGAGGTCTATCGCGAGCTTGCCACGCGCTACCCAAAGCTGCAGATCACCATGGAGCATATCACGACGGCCAAAGCCGTCGGCCTGCTTGATGAGTTCGAGAATCTCAAAGCAACCGTTACACCCCATCACCTGATCATCACACTCGATGACGTGGCAGGGGGCCTTTTGAATCCGCATCTTTTCTGCAAGCCCATCGCCAAGCGGCCTGAGGACCGACAGGCTCTTTTGCAGGCCGCTCTTAGCGCCCATCCGAAGCTGATGCTGGGCAGCGACAGTGCACCACACCCACGTCATGCCAAGGAAGCGCCCGGATGTGCCGCCGGTGTGTTCACCGCACCGATCATCCTTCCGATGCTGACCGAGCTGTTCGTGCGCCATGGCGCGGAGAAGAATCTGCAGGCATTTGTGAGCGACAACGCGCGACGTCTCTATGGAGTAAACCCGCCGTCCACCACCGTGAAGCTTGTGGATGAGCCGATGCAGATCCCGGCCAGCTACGGCGAAGTTGTGCCGATGTGGGCGGGCCGCTCATTGGGATGGTCTGTCAAGGAGGTCGTATGCTGAACCATGTACAACGCCATCTGCTGAGCATTGTCGTCATTGTTCTCGCCATTGGCGCAACATCGTCGCATGCACAATCGACCTTTGATACGTGTGCCGCCGAAGGAAGCGCCAAGCGCAGCGATGTGCGGGCGATCAACCGCAAAAAGAACCGCGATGGGTTCCCCACCGATGCGCAGATCAACCGGGCCATTACGTTCAATGCCATGCTCATGGCCGGTGAGTATCCGAAGAGTTTTTCCGAAGGCGACGCGGCAGAGATCGTGGCCTACTGCGCTGATGTCAAAATCGGTTCGGTCGAAAGCGTCAACTGCGGCGCGAAGGATCATTGGCATCGTGACACACACATAGAGCTGACGCTTGACCCGAATGATTCGCAGAACGAGACAAAGATCCTCGTCGTCGAGGTCACCCCACGCTTCCGCCAAGCGATGAAAGAACGCGGCGTTGACTGGTCCCAAAAAGCTTTGCGCGACAAGTTCCTGGGACGCTGGGTCAAGGTTCGCGGATGGGTGTTCTATGACGCATTGCATGCCGATGAGTCCGCCGGCTCCGGTAACGAGAAGATCTGGCGCGGGTCCCCGTGGGAAATCCACCCCGTGACGGATATCTCTGTCACCACCCGTCCGTCGAACATCACCATCGAGACACCGTCAGTTCAGCCCTCAACCAAGGTCGATGCGCCGCCCCCCTCCGGCGGTGCGTCCGCGCAGTGTTCAGGCACAACGGCCAAGGGCAAGCGCTGTTCGCGCATGACGAAGGATCCGAGCGGATTCTGTTGGCAGCATCAGCGCTGATTTCAGGCGTATCTTCGCCGCCATGACACGCCCCAACGCGCGATCGGTATGGACGCCTCCCGATGACATCGTTCTTCCCAACGGCATTCGCATCATTTGTGATCCGGTGGGGCACGTCGACTCAGCCGCTCTCGGCATCTGGGTACGCGTGGGTACGCGTGATGAGCCCCGTGGCCAGCGTGGCGTGGCTCACTTTGTCGAGCATACATCGTTTCGTCGCACCCGTCATCGCACGGCAACCAAGATCTCTCGCGACTTCGAGAATCGCGGCGCGTATGCCAATGCCTACACGACCAAGGAGGAGACCTGCTACTACGTTCGCACGCTGAGCGAACATCTCGATGATGTTCTCGACACGCTGCTCGACGTTGTGCTGTGGCCCACTTTTGAGAATGAGGACGTCGAAAAGGAGCGATCCATCATCACGGAAGAGATCCGTTCCTATGAAGATGAACCCGAAGAGCACATCTTCGATCTTGGTGAGATGCAGCTCTTTCCGCGGCATCCACTTGGGTCACCCATCGTTGGCACGATCGACAACGTCAGATCGCTCAATGCTGACGACGTGCGGAGTTTCCACGCCCGACATTATCATGCCGGCTCGATAACAGTGGCCATCAGCGGACGCTGTGATGTAGAGCGCCTGCATTCGCAGATCGCGAAACTTACCTCCGGCATTCCCGCACGCAAGCCAGCTTCGCGGCGCAGCACGCCGTCTCTCAGGCAGGCCACGCACATTGAGCGTACACGCTCAGTCCAGCAGGCCCACCTGCTGTGGCAGACGCCCACCATCGGATGCCGAGATGAGGATCGCTTTGCGCTGCAGGTGTTGAATGTCGTTTTGGGCGACGGAATGTCTTCGCGCCTGAACGTTCGCCTGCGCGAGTCCACAGGGCTTACCTACTCAGTGTACTCTCAGCTACAACTCTTTGCTGACTGTGGCATTATGGCCATCTACGCCGGCGTCGATGAGCAGAACATTGCCAAAGCCGAGCGCGGTATCAAGCGTGTCTTGCACGAGATCGCCGACGGCGGAATCACGTCCGCCGAACATCGACGCGCTCTTGCACAGCTGCGCGCTGGAAAGCTTATGTCGCTCGAATCGCTCACGGCACGCATGACGATGTTGGGCAAAGGCGTCATGGAGCAAGGCAGCCCCGAGGATCCGCGCGAAACGATCGAACGGTTCCAGTCTGTCACACTCCAGGATGTTGCCCGTCTGGCTCACCGGTACTGCAGGGAAGCTTCCTGGAGCACCTGCATCATGCGTCCGTCTCCGGACCTCCGGTAGGGGGCGTGTCGGCACATGAACCCACAGCAACAGGCAGCTCTTGATACGCATGTGCACTGCGCCGTGCTGGCCAATGCCGGTGCAGGCAAGACACAGGTCCTGGTGCAGCGCCTACTTCGGATTCTGGTGGTTGAGAATGTCGAACCCGACCGAGTGGTGGCCATCACATTCACCCGTGCAGCCGCAATGGAAATGCGGCAACGACTGCATGAACTGATCGAGTCCATTCTTCACGGCACGGAAGACCCAGCCCCCTACCTCGGCTCTTTGCAGCCGGAGCAGTACGTGCCGCGCCTGCAACGATTACTGGTGCAGATCGGATCGACGCGCATCAGCACGTTCCATAGTTTTTGTGCTGCGCTGGTTCGGCAATACGCAGACGTGGTCGGCCGCTCATCAGATGTACGCGACGCAGACGAACGACTCAGCACGGAGCTTTGTCAGGAAGCCGTCGATGCCGCCATGCAGCACTTCCTGGGCACCGAGCGATTGGCCGACTCACGAGTGCAGGCAGTGTTTGATTCCCTCTCGATCAGC
Source organism: Bacteroidota bacterium (assembly GCA_041170435.1). Classification (GTDB taxonomy): domain Bacteria; phylum Bacteroidota; class Ignavibacteria; order Kapaibacteriales; family Kapaibacteriaceae; genus UBA10438. The sequence continues at coordinate 12,553 of JBEAYU010000008.1, read as the reverse complement.
GCCATACACAAGAGCGTTGCCGGCCTGACGCGGAACTCGGCAGAACGACGCAAACTGACGCGCGTCCTGAGCGAACCGGTCGAAGTGCTCCTAGAGCGCCGGCGCGAGGCCGCATTGCAGATACAGATCGATCAGGCACGAATGGTGTGCGCCGGACTGCTGAAGCATCTGGTTGACTTCACACACATCGGCGAGATCGCGCAGGTACATCAGACTCTCAGCGAACTTTTTGCTCGCATGGAAGAGTCCGACGACGCACTCGGCGATCTTGGAGCGTTTCTTGAGACGTGGTTCAATCGTGACTACACGATCAAGAAGACCAAGCTCAGCAAGGAGTCAAAGGATAGCCCCCTGCCGGAAAGTCCGGAGAAGGTGCTCATCGAGCAGGCAAACTTCGTGCGCACGCCGTGGGACGAATCCTCAGAACGGTATCAGCTGATGGTCGTCCAAGGTCTGGCGGTGCTGTCCGAGCGATCTGCTGAACATTACGCCGCGATCAAGCGGCGACGCAATGTGATCGACTTCGACGATATGATCGACGATGCTACGCGGCTGCTGAATGATGCCGATGTGTCAGCGGCCATTCGGGACTCCGTGTCGTATGTCATGATCGATGAGTTTCAGGATACAGATCCGACGCAGTACCATCTATTGGAACTTCTCGTACCGGCACTTCGCACCGGCACGGGCGGTGGCCCGAACGTCTTTGTTGTGGGTGATGACAAGCAAAGCATTTACGGTTTTCGCAATGCTGACGTGCGGCTCTTCAGACGCGCTCGCCGTGCCATCAAGGGGGCGAATGCTGCGTCGGACTCGCCGGATTCTGGCCTGCGGCCACTGACGCAGTCATATCGCATGCACCAGCACCTGGTGACGGGCATCAACGACATCTGCCGCCATGCCTTTGGTGCCGTGGCCGCACCGGACGAGGATGACGAGGTGTCGTTCGATGTCGCATACATGGAGCTTGCCGCCGCCATCGAGCGCGAGGAACGACCGTCTCTGAGCTCACTGCGACTTCTTGGCGTGGATGACGCCCAGGAGGAGTCCGACACCGAGCTTGACCAACTAGCACGACATCTGGCGGGCATGCTCGCTGCCGACTCCGGCGTGGAGGTCTTTGAACGATCCGTGGCACACCGTCCGGTCCGACCGGGAGACATCGCCATACTTGTTCCGAGCAACAAGATCAAGAACATGGTGGCCGAAGTATTGCGTCGTCATGCCCTGCCCTACACCATCTACAGCGGGCGATCGTTCTTCTCGCGTCCGGAGGTGGCCGACGTGCGGGCTGCGCTCACGGCGGCAGCCAACCCGCAGAACAACCTGGCAACGGCAACGGTCATGCGCTCGCCCCTTCTCAGAGTGCCTGACGAGGAGATCGTCAGAGCATCTCTGCGCGGACGCAAGAGCAGTCTTCAGGACGGACTTGCCAGCCTTGTGTCCTCAGGTACAGCCTCGAACGAGGCAAAGGCCGCACTGAGGTTCTTCTTAGACCTTCGGACGATGATCACGTTACAGCCCGTGAGCGAGGTCATCATGCCCATGCTGGAACGCTGTGGCTGGCATGAGGCAACGTCGGCCGACGCGAGATATCGCCAGATGGTGGTGAATGTCGAAAAGCTCGTCGATATCTGTGCGAAAGCCGAACAGGACCGGTCGGCCACTTTGCAGGATGTTCTCGACGCCATCGCCGAGCCCGAGCGCGACATCGAGGCCGAAGGCACGGTGATGAGCCAAGATGATGCCATCCACGTGATGACGATCCACGCATCAAAGGGTCTTGAGTTCCCCATTGTGGCTCTTGCCGGACTGAATGGATCATCGAAGAGTGAGAACTTCATCATCAGTGAACAGATCGGCCCCACGATTTCGCTGCCGGAAAAGGTCGTCCTTCCGAGTGATCCACTCACCGCCGCGATCATGCCTACGTACCTCTCGGCGAGCTCCAATGCCATCATCTCCGGTCAGCGACGTGAGGCCGAGCAACGACGTCTCCTCTATGTTGCACTGACACGTGCCAAGGCACACCTTGTCGTGTGCCTTCCGTCAGGCGATAAGGCCTCTCAGGCAAAGGGGCTTTCCCGGATCCTCCTCGAGGCAACCGCTCACGACGGTCCATGGCTGAGATGTACTCCGTCCTCGCAGGATCTTCCGGCTGAGGACAGCATTCGTGCCAGCTCGGCAAGCCCCCTTATCGCTCCACTCGCGGCCATTGAAGCGCCTGCTCCGCTCATGGTGACGGCAAGCGTGCTCAACCGAACGTCAAGCTCGCATGCAGTGCCGGTTCGACGCAGAATTGTCGGGGCTGAAGCAGCATCCACCGAGTTCGGCACCGCCGTCCACGCAGCTCTGGCAGAGATTGTGCGTGATGTTGCATCATCCACCTCCGATGAGGCGGTCGCCCGCTTGGTGAGCGTGATGAAGCGTCACGAGCTCGACCGAGAGCGCTCGATGCAAGCCATCAATGAGGTGACGGCGGTCGTATCGAGTCAGCTCGTGCAGCACCACGCAAGCGCGCTGGCTTCGAGTGTGATCGAAGGTACGCTCATGGCTCTACATGGAGAGACCCTTGTTGAAGGAGTCCTTGATGTGCGCCTGACGTCCGATGACGGAACGGTGGAGGTATGGGACTGGAAGACCAATATCGTCCGCTCGGAAGGTCATTTGCGTGAGGTTGCCGATTCCTATCGCACGCAGATGGAGACCTACGCCTGGCTCTGCATGCAGGCCCTGCCGGATTGCCACCGTGTTGTCACGCGACTGGTCTTTACCAAGGCTGCCGTGGCTGGTTTTGCTCGCATCGACCACGAGCACGAGTGGCTTCGGGCTGACGTCAGCCTGTTCGACGTCGGCTAAGAGCCGTTGCCGCAGCCACTGCCGAAGACCATGCCCACTGAAAGTTATAGCCTCCCAGCCAGCCGGTAACATCGACGACCTCACCGATGAAGAAGAGTCCGTCGACAAGAGTACTCTGCATCGTCTTGGACGAAAGACAGGACGTGCAGACGCCACCTGCGGTGACCTCCGCCTTGGCATATCCCTCGTTTCCGGTGGCAACCAGACTCCAATGCTTCATCATGGTGATCAGTGACTCAACATCACGTCGAGCAACGGTATTGACAGGCTTCGAAAGCAGGGGGCTATCCCACACGTCAATCAGCCGCTGAGGAAGGTGCTGCGCAAGGACCGATCGAAGCATCCTCTTCTCTGACGGGTACTCACTGATGACTGAGCGCGGATCCACATCGGGAAGCAGATCGATCTCCAGTGATGTGTCGTCCCGGAGATATGACGAGATCTGCAGGATGGCCGGGCCACTCAGGCCTCGATGCGTAAAGAGAATGTTTTCTCGAAAGACCCCCGAGGAGGCCCGTACGTCCGCCTCCAACGATACGCCGGAGAGGTTACCGAATCGATCCGTGAAGTCCGCACCAAACGTCAGCGGCACAAGCGCCGGGAGTGGCTCAATGACTGGATGGCCAAAGTGATCAGCGATACGATAACCGAGGTCGGATGCACCCAGAGAGGGGATGCTGAGCCCGCCTGTGGCAACAACAACATTGTCAGCACTGACCTGTATCACACCGGAACTGGCGGCATACTCGATCAGATATCGGTCCGCTTTTGTAACGGACGTTACCTTTATATCGAAGACGATCTCGGCATTCGATCTTTTGCATTCGGACATCAGCATATCGATGATCTGCTGCGCCGACCCATCGCAGAAGAGCTGTCCCAGCTTCTTCTCATGCCAGGTGATGCCATAGGAGTCAACCACGTCGATGAAATCGCTTGGCCCATATCCGGCAAGGGCTGATCGCGCAAACTCCGGATTGCGACTGAGCATGTTGCGATGCGTCACCGTTCGATTGGTGAAGTTGCACCGACCACCACCGGAAATCCGGATCTTCTTTGCGGGCCGATCATTATGCTCCAGCACAAGCACTCTGCAGCCCCCTGCCGCAGCCCGTGCAGCACACATCAGGCCGGCGGCACCTGCTCCGAGAATAACGACGTCGAAGCTCTGCAAGGGGCTACTTGGCTATCACAAATGGCACGGTAGATGCGTACACGCCTGCCGAGATTCTCAACACGTACATGCCCGAAGGAAGATCGGCAGTGTCAAATCGCAACGCATACTCGCCACCCGTGAGCGTAACCGACCCATCCAGTACGGTGCGTACCACGACTCCCCGAGAGTCGACCACGTCCAGCATCACCGGTACGGTCTCCTGCATGCGGAAACTGACAATGGCTTCGTTGGCGACCGGCTGAGGCACCACCTGCATGCGCGGACGGCCGGTTGGCGCGAACTTTACAACGGTGATGTTGCACCTTCCTGATGTTTCCACGGTTGTCGACCCCGGCTTCGGCGTGACATCCAGAAACTGCAGACTATCGGACGTATAGCCACTGGAGGAAACATTGATCGCAGTCGCCACCTGCTCGGGCACAGTCGTCACGAAGCGAAGAACGGCTACCTGTCCCGAGCGCACGGTGTCGGCCCCTCGCACGGAAATCCCTACCTGACCTAATGCTGCCGTGACGGTGGTATGCGCTGGTTTGGCGGCTGTCTGCATATCAATGAATTTTAATGATCGCGGCTCGTACGTGACTGACACATCGAAATTGAGACCGTTGAGATAGTGCGTTATCCCGTTGTAGGTTGCCGCAATGTCCTTTTCAAGCATCACAGGCACGAGAATCGTATCGCCGATGGTCGCTTTGAATGTTGAAGGTGTAAAGAATGTGGCCGTTGGCAACAAACACAGATCAAACTCCGGCGCGTAGCCCCATCCATCCGCCGTTGTTGTATCCCGCACGTCACACGGATAGCCGCTTACGATGCGCGGTGATGAATTGAAGGGGCGCTCTTCGAGCGGACAAAAGCGTAGCGTCACAACGACTGAATCTCCGGGTGCCACCGAGTCACCGATCGCCGGCACGGAGCCCACGATTGTGGTGTAGGCCGGCAGATCCAATAGCTCGGTCACGGCATTGTAGACATCGCCGGTGTTGACCACCGTGACCGTGCGCTCGGCACATTCGAGGATTCGCACCGAGTCAAACTTCACCGGCTGCGAGATGGCGATCTCTGACTTCAACGCCATGATGGTACCGCGGTCACCGGTGGCGATAAGCTTATACAGGATCACGTCTTCAGTGTCAAAGTTGATGCTATCAATCGTCAGTCGACTACTTGCGCGGTTGTTATTGGTTGTCACGAATCGAAGCACCGCAAACGGCTGCGTTGAGTCGATGCCGCAGAAGTTCTTCAGCGTGACGGCCTGACCTCCATACGGCGATGGTACATAGGCAAGCGACGGTTTGAACTTCACACCACCGGTCTGCGAGACGCATTCATTGCCAATCAATGACGAGGTGATGTCAAACAGTCGCAGTTGCGTCGAATCAAAATCCACCCGCATCTTGATGTCGACCACCGAGGCATCGATCTTGATCGAACTGTACAACGGCACATTCAACGTATCACACGAGATCATCCGGAAGGTATCCGGCAGGGGGCGAAGGGCATCGAAGCTGAACTGCAGACCTCGGGTCTGTGCAAAGCCCCCTCCCCGCACCAGAACGGTTGTATCCCATCCGATGCACGGAGAGGAGAACCAGAACTTGATGCGTGCACGGTAGTCTCGAGGAGCGCGCGGACGTTGTCGAACCTGCACCACCAGCGAGTCGCCCGGATTGATCGTCTGTGGCCAGACCGTCGGCTGGGAGATCGTGAAGATGCGTTCGTCCGGGAAGAATGACACTGAATCGACAACAACGCGGTCCTGACCCGGATTGAGGCGGAAGTCAGGGATCTTCAGCACAACAGAGAGGATCTGAGGACTGAGCACATCAACAACCCCGTACGGGAATTGCACTGATGTTGGCCGCGGACGGAACGTCAGTGCGCGCTTGCCCACGAGGAATGTCTCCAACGTGTTTGACCATTGTGAGCCCGATGCCTTGATGTGAAGTGCCGCACGGCACTCCATCTGCGTAGAGTCCGCCGGCGTGCGAGGGCAAAACGTCAGCGTCACCGTATCGCGCTCGCCCGGTGGCACCACGTACGGAACGGTACCAGTTGGTGAGTACTTGGACTTCCATGTGAAGAATTGAGGCTTTCCTCCGGGCACTCCCGCAGAATCGATCCACAGCCTCTCGACGGTCATATCGAATCTGAGCGAACCGTTGAGCAGTTCGATTGTGCGGTCAACACATTCACATGGGCGGACGTAGCCGAAGTTGACAAGCGACAGTGCACTTTCGAGCTTGACGATGATGCCCCGGCCCGAGAGAGGTCCGGAGCCGGTGATCGCACAGGGATCAGAAGAGTGCGCCGTCAGAGAACCTGTGAATGTGCGTGCAGCATCTGGAACAAACTCGACATCGACGCGGATCGAATCCCGTGGAGCAAGGATAAGGGGCAGTGCACGACTTGTCGATACAATGCGGAATCCCGGCGTGATCGATAGCGAATCGACACGTACAGGCAATGATGAGGTGTTCTCAACGATCATTTGCATGGTCTTGACGTCGCCAACCTCGACGGTTCCGAATGCCGTGTTCTGAGACACGTAGAGCTTCGGAGCCACGGAGGTCGCGATGAGCTGGACCTGCCATTCGGCGCGGCTCTCGTCGCGGAACTTGATGTATGCCCTATCGGCCCTGTCCCTCGAAGGATCGGCGGGCGTATATCGCGTCCTAAAACGAATCGAGTCTCGTGGTGGGATTGTCCGAATCGTGTTGTTGATCGACGTTGGCGGATCAATGATCTGAATACGTCCGCCCGACTGATCGACAAACTGTAGCGAATCTATGCGCCTCGGAGTGTCGGTAAGGTTCACGATGAACACTGAATCTTCACGCGCCTGGCAGGCGATGACGTTCTGGGTCTCCATCACAAGAGGCTGGAAGCGGAAGATCTGCATCACGCCTCGCCCCTTGAGATCGATACAGTCAGAGACGTAGCATCGGTTCTCGAACAGACACAGCTTATCGTCATATGTCAGCGAGTCGGTCGGCCGGAACGTGATCGGTATGGTTGTCGAATCACCCGGCTGGATTGTCCGGCTTGTGCCGCCCAGCAGCGCAAACGACTCGCCCTTTTGAACATACAGAGAGACCGTCAGAGCATCAAGCTTGCTGGTATTCTTGGCCCGCACGCTCAGCGTACGCTGCTGTCCCACAAGGACGTCTCCGAAATCAACCATGCCATTGACCGACCACTGCACCTTGTTGTCGAGGCCGCGGCCTGAGACGTAGATCTTTCGCTCGATATTACAGCCTTGGATTCGCGTCTTGATGATGATCGAATCAAACACGAATCCCGGTTGGCGCGGCAAGAATCGCACGGCGTTGAATGGATATCCGGTCTTGGGCAGGAGCGTAAAGGGGAATCGGATGCGATAGTGCGTGAAGTCCTTCGGCACAATGATCGTATCGATCACGATGTCTGACAGCGTGAGATTTTGCCACGTGTAGTTTTGAGGGTTGCTCAGAAGTCCGGGGCAGACGGCCTCGAATCGCATGGTGTCGATACGACGTGATCCGGAAGTATTCCGGATCGAGATTACCTCCTGCGTTCGCCCTGTCAGAGCAATGGTTATCGGTGAGCGCTGGCATCGATCATCAGTGATCAATCGCAGCGTGTCCGGATAATCTGCCGTGGTATCTCGCACGAAGGAGCGGATCACAAGCGTGGTACACTGTCCGGGCGGGATCACGATCGGATACGTAACGCCGACCACGGCGAAGCCCTTCGGCTCATTGGTGATCGCGTTTCGGATGGTCAGGGGGCGCGGCTGCCCCAGCTTGTCGGATGTGTTGCAGACGATGATGGTTGAGTCGATGGTCGTCTTGTCCACACATCCTACCCAGAGCGTATCGAACAACACACCTCGGCGGTTGACGCCTGTTTCGGTGATGCGATTCAGCTCAAGGCGGACCTGGGTGTTTGGCAGACCGCAGCGGTTGGTGGGCCGGATTTCAAGCGTATCGATGAACGTCCCGACGAGCGTCCCGCGAAACGTCACGGTCACCACCTGCGGTGTGCCGCTGGCAAGGTTCACAGATGTCGGGGTGATGGTGAACAAGCTCGCCTCGGGTCCGCGCATGACCAGGTTGGCCGTGCTTCCGCACGAAGCGGTATCGACGAGTGTGAACTGCCATTGGGCCACAGTATCGCAGAGAATATCCTGCTTGATCGACGTCGGAGAGACGCTGAGCGAGCGCGGGATGGTCCGGTCCGATCGCTGATTCGACGCACCGGAGCGCAAAAGACCAAAGTGTCCATTGCCGGTGGCATCGCACATGTTTGAAATGTTTCCCACTCCCTCGTTGCAGCGCAGGTAAGCCCGCAGTCCCTGCTCGTTTCCATTCAGTGAGCGTGTCATCTGACAGCGGATGGTCGACTCATCAAGTGCGCGGTCCCAGACGCGGATCTCGTCAACAAGTCCCTTGAGCGTACGATTCAGATTCTGATTGTCCGCCACACCGTTGCAAGAGCCGATCAGAAACGGCAGATCGGGCCGATCGAGTGCACGCAGATAGGACGCAGGATACTGGTCGTTGCGAACCGGGCCGACAACGACCTTCCCATCGATGTAGATGAATGAACTCTCAACACCGCCGTCGAACACGACGGCGATATGATGCCATGCGCCATAAAGGCCGTCCGCCGGCGTACGCGCGATGGTATTATCAGCCCCTTTGAGTTGTCCTGCATCACCGTTGACCTCGAACACCAGGTCGTCGTTGGCATCAATGTAGACAACGAAGACATCATTGAAATCCGAGTTCGGTCCCCAGAGTCCGGCCAGATACTGACGCTGATTTGCCTGCTTCTCGATCTTGGCCCACATTTCAAATGTCACGGCCGTCTGACGCGCGCGCACAGGATTCTTGATAAGCTCAATGAAGTGCTGACTGCGTCCAGTGGTCGTGGTGAACTGCACGGCATTGAAAATGCAGTCCTTTCGGCCATCGCAGGATGCCGGAAACTGAGCCCACACGTTCAGGGCACCAAGCATCATCGCCATGCCAAAAACAAGAAGTCGAAGTATCTGCATGCCACGTCCCTTACAGCAAGATTTAGTGCGCGCGCGCTCCTGATGGTATTCCGCCCTCTGCAACGGCGCGTGCGCGCGCGAAAGATACGAGAAGTCGACTGTTTCATGGATGCGCCAATCATCGTAACTTTTGCGTGGTTATACCGGGCCTGACCAGCGTTCGATTTTGGACGCATCACCTCATCGGGATGAATCATTATGCCAAATACCCTTCGACTGGTTACACGCATCATCGTCGTTTTCATGGCCACCGCATCAGTGCTGGCACAAGCCCCCACCCCGCGCGATTACGGATTGGGTCTTAACGCTCGGATCACCTCGGGATCGAAACCGTCGATCACATTGCGCTGGAGTAAGGACGATAACCAGCAGGCGGTCTACATCTGGAAGAAGCTCAAGGACGCTTCCCGCTTCGAGGTCGAGGTCAACGACTCCGTCGTTGGCACGGGGCAGGAATGGACCGATATGGATGTTCTGCCGGGCGAGTCGTACGAGTACAGGGTGTTTCGGCTGGTGCGCCGCGGCAGCGGCAGCGCAGCGGTCTCGTTCTATGCCACGGGGTACATCAATGCGGGAATTGATGCGCCCCCTGCCCCCCGCGAGCGTGTGTTGGTGTTGGTCGACTCGACCATGAGGCAGCCATTGACGTCACAACTTGCGACCTTCACGCAGGACCTCGTCAACGAAGGATGGGACGTCACAACCCTCTCGGTGCCCCGGGCCGAGACCTTTGATTCGGGGAAGGTCAACCGCGTCAGGGCCCTCATCAAACAAGAGTGGAACACGGGTCGAGATCTCGGTGCGATCGTTCTGGTAGGCCGCGTACCGGTTCCGTACTCGGGAGTCATCGCACCTGATGGCCACACTCCGGACCATCTCGGAGCATGGCCTGCCGATGGCATCTATGGTGATCACAATGGCGTCTATACCGATCGCAGCTCAAACCAGCCAAACACTTCGCGCGTGTCCAACAACAACGTTCCGGGTGACGGGAAGTTCGACCAGAGTCTGTTCAACACCGACATTGACATCCCCGTCGGACGGATCGATTTCTACAACATGCCGCAGTTCAGCAAGAGCGAGACCGACCTTCTGAAGAACTACTTTACCAAGAATCACGAGTACCGCAGCGGCCAGTGGACCGTCCGCAGCGGTGGGATCATTGATGACAACTTCGGCACGTACGGAGAAGTGTTTGCCGCTTCGGCGTGGCGTACGTTCAGCGTCTTCGGAAATGACACTTCGGTAAAAGCCGGCGACTTCTTCACCGACTTGAAAGGCCCGACCACCTATCTGCTTGGTTACGGGTGTGGCGCCGGCACGGATGTCTCCGCCGGCGGCGTTGGCAGCACAACGGACATGTCCACCAAGCCCGTGCATGCCGTCTTTACGTTCCTGTTCGGCAGCTACTTTGGAGATTGGGATACGAGGAACAATTTCCTGCGCGCAGCGCTTGCGACGGATCCTCGCGTGCTGACCTGCGCGTGGTCGGGTCGGCCCCACTGGTACATCCACCACATGGCCCTTGGCGAAACGATCGGCTACAGTGCCCGACTTTCGCAGAATAACCAGGTGATCGTTGGCGGTAATCAACTGGGCAACTACGTTCCGAATGCCTCGTTTTCAGCGAATGGTCTGAGCATTGCCGCAGCCGGTGACCGACAGATCCATATCGCGCTCATGGGTGATCCGACGCTACGGTCGATTGCCAAGCCGGTTTCCGCCCTTGGTACGCTGACGGCAAAGACGGAGTTCCCCAACAAGGTGAACCTGACGTGGCTCAAGCCCTCGGGCGGTGCCGATGCGTACATGGTCTATCGACGCAAGGACGGCGTCAAGAAGTGGACGCTCCTGACCCCTCAGCCCATCGGCGCGACATCCTACAAGGATTCGCTCAAGAACGATGGGACGATCGAGTACATGGTGCGCTGTTGCGCCCTTCGAAGTAGCGCCAGCGGCACATACTACGACATGGGACGGGGCGTCACGGCAAGCGTCCTCACGACGGATGTTGCCGAGGATTCGGACGTTGCTTCGCAGATCGCAGCGACCGTTTCTCCGAATCCTGCGTCGGAGAACGTTGACGTGACATTCACCCTCGGCACGCCCGGCGTTACCACCGTGGAGCTTGTTGACGTGACCGGACGGTCCGTATCGACGTTCGAGGCTGGAGTGCTGGCCGCAGGAGAACATCGCACGTCGTTTGATGTCTCAACACTCCCTGTCGGCGCCTATACCGTCCGGCTGAAGGGGGCTTCGCAGACGCTTAGCACAAATGTGTTGGTGGTTCGCTAAGACCTGCGCTTCCAGACGAGGTACACTGGCGCTCCGAGAGCCACGATGCCTAGTCCGGGCCACGAGTACTGCGGCTTGTAAACAAGCAGACATGCACAGATGGCTGCAGCCAGCACGACGTTCAGAAGCGGCAGAATTGGATAGCCAACGGCCCGGATCGGACGGTGAGCGTCTGGCCGCGTCGAACGCAGACGAATGATGCCGAGGATGGTCAGGATGTAGAACAGCAGGACGGCAAACACGACGTAGTCGAGAAGATCCCCGTACTTACCGCTCAGGCACAACACCGAGGCCCATGCGGCCTGCATCCAGAGGGACGCAGCCGGTGCTCCGTTCCCATTGAGCTTGGCCGCCTGGCGGAAGAACATGCCATCGTTGGCCATCGCGTAGTAGGCGCGAGAGCCACTGAGGATGATTCCATTGTTGCATCCGAATGTCGAGATCATGATCAAGACCGCCATGATCACTCCACCCGAAGCGCCGAAGATCACCTCGGCTGCAGCAGCACCCACACGATCGTTGGTGGCAAAGGCAATGCCCCTATCGACGGCAGCGGCTGCGTCGGGAGAGCCCCCTAGCGGCATGACGGCGATATACGACAGATTGGTCAGAAGGTATAGCACCGTTACAAGACTGACGCCGATGACCAGCGCCCGCGGAATGGTGCGCTCTGGGTCTTTCACCTCCGCCGCGGCAAAGGTGATGTTGTTCCACGCATCGCTTGAGAAGATCGAACCCACCATCGCAACGGCAACGGCAGCGAGGAACGGCACGCCCATTCTGGAGACGAAGCCATAGTCACTCAACTGGTCTGGAGAAAGGTCCGGCACGATCGGTGCAATGCCATCAGTCCAAAGCGATGCCATCGACGTCGACAAAGACCCCGTCGAGATTCCATACACGATTCCCGCCACGGCGAGGGCAATGACGCTGACGATCTTTGTTGTGGTGAAGGTGTTCTGAACAAGCTTGCCGAGGCTCACGCCCCTGGCATTGATTGCTGTGAGAAACACGATCGACAGGATGGCAAACACCTGGGCAGCATTCACCGAGAAACCACGGCTTGTTGCATCGCCCCCTATCGTCATGAGGATGTTCTTCTCCCCCACCACGGGCAACAGTGCCGAGGTGTACTTGGCAAAGGCCATTCCGACAGCGGCGATCGTACCGGTCTGGATGAC
>JBEAYU010000007.1:0-17756 GCA_041170435.1 Bacteroidota bacterium | reverse complement strand
AACCTGTAACCTGTAACCTGTAACCTGAAATGCTCCCATCCCTTACACAACCGACAAAGCCCCTTACGCTTGGAATCTTAGGGGGCGGACAGCTTGCAAAGATGACGGCGCAGGAAGCCTATCGGATGGGGCTTCGGGTGGCGATCATCGAGCACGGTGAAGATTCACCTGCCGGCGTGATGACCAAGCTGGAGTTTCCCGGAGGGTGGAAGGATTCGGCTGAACTTGAGCGTTTCATTCAGGCCTCGGACATCATCACGTTGGAGAACGAGTTCATCGACCCTGAGATCCTGGAGTCCATTGCCGAACGCAGGCTCGTGTTTCCGGCGCCTGATACCATGCGCCTGGTGCAGGACAAGTTCACGCAGAAGCTCACCATGCAGGGGGCGGGCATCCCAACACCGGAGTTTGCCGAGATCCTCACCAAGGAGGATCTGCATGCGTTTGGACGAAAGCACGGGTATCCGTTTGTGGCCAAGACGCGCAAGTTCGGATACGACGGATATGGCAATGCGACCATCAAGCGTGAGACCGAGATCGACATGGTGTGGCGCCGATTCATGGAGGGTGAGGATCCGCGGCCGCTTCTTGCCGAATCCTTTGTGACGTTCACGAAGGAGCTGGCCGTGATGGTGGCGCGAAACAGGCGTGGTGAGATCGCGGTGTATCCGTGCGTGCAGACCATTCAACAGGGACATATCTGTGTTACGGTTCTTGCCCCGGCACCGATCGAGGATCATCTGCAGCGCCGGGCCCAAGAGATCGCCGTTGCCTGCGTCGAGGCCATCGGCGGAGTCGGTGTGTTCGGCATTGAGATGTTCCTGACGGTTGCCGACGAGATCGTGTTCAATGAGATCGCTCCACGTCCGCACAACAGCGGGCACTATACCATTGAGGCCTGCAACACATCACAGTTTGAGAACTGCATCCGTGCCGTCACGAACATGCCGCTTGGCTCGGCACACATGCGTGTGCCGGCAGCCTGCATGATCAACCTTCTGGGTGAGCGCACAGGAAGTGGCGTTCCCGACAGTGTGATCGAAATGCTGAAGGTCGACGACGTTGCCCTCCACCTCTATGGAAAGAAGGACGTGCGGATGGGGCGGAAGATGGGACACCTGACGGCAACCGGAGCAACGGTTGATGAGGCGTTTGGGCGCGCCAGTGATGCGCTCAATAGGTTTGTCTGGTAAGGGGCTAGCCGCTACCGAGAATTGACGCGCAGGGTAACGATCACCGCGATCAGACCGATGGTGACGTTGCCAACCCACATGGCGATGGCCGGTGAGAGCAGGCCTCGGTCAGCGAGCTTTTCGCCCCCTATCATCGAGATCCAGTAAAGGACGTAGAATCCGAGTGACAGCAGCGCGCTCGACCCGAAGCTCCCTCCCTTGGTCAACATGCCCATGGGGCAACCAACGAACACGAAGAGCAGGCATGCGAACGGAATCGCATACTTCTTGTGAATCTCAACCAGATACTTGTTGGCGACCGTCAGCTCGCTGGAGCGCCGCATTCTTTCGGATTCGAGAGTGGAGCGCGTTGAAACGACGATGGATGTTGCGCGTTCAATCCGATCTCTCATGCTGCGCACGGCACTGTCGGCCGGTGAATTGTCGCGGAAGACGTAGTCCATGTGCCGTATGAAAGCCGTATCGAAACGTTCGTCCGCCTGGCGCGCCTGCAGCTCGGCACGATCGACAACCTGACGCATGTCATTGATGCTCATCTCACGGTCAGACCGAGACGTTCCGGTCACATCCGATGCTTGGTACATCATATTCTCGGCGGGCAGGGTCATCTGATATCCGGCAAAGCGGATCACCCGATAGTCCATCGAATTGCGCACGCTTCGCTGATGGATCTCGCCATCATGAAGCTGCACCACCAGCCGCGTCAGCGAAGGAGAGAAGAGCAAGCGTCCTGAGTCAGCCGAAATGACATTGCGGACATCGTACTTCGACCGATCATAGATCGTCATGCCGCGCATGCGTCCGTTGGTATCGACATGACGTGCAAGGACTGTTACACCGTCAAGGTAGGTGCTGAACTGTCCTTCATCAACGGCGAATGTCGGTTTGGTGCGCTCGATGTCGCGCATCATCGCAGAGAGCCGGACGTTGGTTTCGGGCAGAACAGTGTCTGTGTACCAGAACACGAAGCCCCATAGCAGACACCCTACCAGAACCACGGGCGCCATCATTCGGAGGAGTCCAACACCACTGGCTTTCATCACGGTCACCTCATGCGTGGTCGACATTGCCCCGAAGGCCATGATCGTGCTGAAAAGCACGCCCACGGGAATCGCCAGAACGACGATCCACGATAGGTTGAGGACCATGAACATGATGATGGTCGAAACGTCCAGCCCCTTGCTCGCCAACTGGTCCACCCATCGCATGATGTATTGCAGCAGAAACAACATCATGATCACCACCGTCCCGAAGAGGAACGGTGCGGCGTGCGTTCGAAGGATGTATCGCGCCAGGAGCATCGGCCCTATCCGCGCTTGCGCTCGCATTCGCGAATGAGCGCCTCGTAATGGTCCCGACGATCCGGCTTTCTGGCCATGAGAGACTTGAAGGCCTCGATGGCAAGATCATACGATTGCTGCTGCATGTAGATCGTTGCGATCGTGTCGGTGACCAGGATCGGCTGCGGCTGAGGCGGAGGGGGCGGCTCGTTGCGTGCCGATGCAGCGTCGGCCTCGCTTTGACGTGGCATCTTGACGTCGACAAGACGTGAGGCCAGCTCTTCGAGACTGAGCGGTTTGCGCTGCGGTGGTGGCTCCGGCGGACGTTGAGGTCTGCGCACAGTATGAAATGCCCTGAAGGCCGGAGGCTCGGGCAACGAACCGATGCCACGACGTCCGCGCGAGCGCAATCCCTCAACACGCAACGTTGTAAACTCCAAGCCAGGGATGAGCCGCACACTGCTACTGCGAATGATGGGCGCATCATCGGCGGTCGGCGCGGTCTCGATCATTCGAAGGACGAACGTGGGGGCTACCGGAGCTGCATCAGGGATGTTCCTTTGAACCGTCACATGCTCGGCGACGAATTCACTCTCGGCGACGAGCTCATCCTCGGCAACGTACTCATGATCTGTGACGGGCTCGCTCTCGGCAACATGCTCGTGCTCGGTCACGTGAACGACATCGTGCGTTGCAACTTCTGCCTCGATTTGGGCAGGGGGCTCATCCGAAGCGATGTTGACGGTTTCAGCATCAGGCTGGATCGCTGGTTCGCTCTCGACGTAGGTAGATGACAGCTCAACATGCACATATGGGAACCGCATCGTGATGTCGCGCGCAAGTGCCGCTGCATCGTCTGCCAATCCAAGTTGTGCGTAGGCCTTGGCCAGCATCACATATCCGCCGGCATAGTGCGGATAGTCTTCAATGCCCATGCTACATAGCCGCACGGCATCAATAGCTCTCGACGAATCAAGAAGCTGACGTGCCTCAACGGCAAAGTCGGGATGCAGAGGCCGGGACATGTTCAGCTGATCCTACACGGACGTGCGTTAGTCGCGGTTTCCGAACAGGCGCAGCAGGTATAAGAACAGGTTGATGAAGTTCAGATACAGTGACAGCGCACCAACGATCGCACGCTTGTGGGCAAGGCCCTCACCGGCATACATCACGATGGCTTGTTCCTTTATGCGGCTCATGTCATACGCCGTCAGTCCGGTAAAGATCAGCACACCGATGACGGATACGGCGAACTCCAGGGCTGAACTGCCGAGAAAGATGTTTACGACCGAGGCCAAGATCAATCCGATCAGCCCCATGAACAGGAAGGAACCCATCCCGGACAGATCGCGCTTGGTGAAGAATCCATACGCAGCGGCGGCGCCGTACATGCCGGCAGTGATGAGAAAGACCTGGAAGATGCTTCCGAGTTCGTACACGAGGAAGATCGCCGCGAACGACAAGCCGTTCATGATCGAGTACGCGATGAACAATCCGGCGGCCGTGCTGGGCTTGATCTGATCGACGCGGGCTGCCAGAAACCAGACCATTGCAAGGGGGCCAAACAGGACCACCCACTTGAGGGGAGTACCGAAGATCGCGCTCAACATGACTTCGGACCCCGAGACCATAAATGCCGTGGCGCCGGTCAGAAGAAGACCGCCGACCATCCAGGCATAGACGCGCTGAACGTAGGTGCGGATGGCATCAGCCGATAGAGCCTGCGAAAAGCTGGTTGCATGAAGCTGAGACATGGAGAGATCTCCTGGGAAAAATGAAACCGAGACTATGACGTACGTGTGACGACAAAATTAGCAAAGTCAATGAGGGCCGATCGATAGACCGATGGTTCGAAAGCGTCAAGCTCTCTGACTGCTTGTTGTTGCAGCGTTTCAGCTCGCTCTTGGGCAGAATCGATACCCCCATGGCGCTCGACGAAGTCGATCACTTTGGACACGTCCTTAAGGTCGGCACGCTTGGATTTGACGATGCTCAGGATCTTCTTGGCCTCCGACGAGTCGGCTTTGGCCATGGCATTGATCAGGGGCAGGGTCACCTTGCCCTCGCGAATGTCATTGCCCACGGGCTTACCCAGGATGAACGTCCGAGAGGTGTAGTCAAGCACGTCGTCGCGAATCTGAAAGGCCAATCCAACGAGCTCACCGTACTGCGTTAGAGCGGCGCGTTTGGCAGCGTCATCCGTGGCGCTGATTGCTCCCACAGCACAACAGGTTGAGATCAGGGATGCCGTCTTGTCGGAAATGATGCGGAAGTAGGTCTCCTCGTCGATCGTCTTTTGACGGCTCTTCTGGATCTGGAGTAGCTCGCCCTCACTCATGCGGCGGACCGCGTCACTGGTCACGCGCAAGTAGTCAAACTCGCCATTGTTGACGGCGATCAAAAGCCCCCTGGAAAGAAAATAATCGCCTACCAGGACGGCAACCTTGTTCTTCCAGACGGCGTTGATCGAGGCAACTCCTCGACGCATGTCGGCCTGATCCACCACGTCATCATGAACAAGGGTGGCCGTATGAAGGAGTTCGACCATGGCAGCGGCAATGAACGTCCGCTCACCGATCGAGCCGCACGCCCCAGCAGACAGGAACACCAGGGCAGGGCGAACTCGCTTGCCGCGCTGACGCATGATGTAACGTACTACCGTGTCGAGCAATGCCGTCTGCGAACGCACCTGCTGCCGCAGATATCCGTCGAATCTCTCGATCTCCCCATGAACAGGTGCGCTGATCGACTGAATTGAGTGGCTGCTCATGGGTTTGGTGATGGTGTGGCAATCTTCGGATATGACGCGCGGGCGATCATCACGCTGATCTCGTAGAGAATCCAGAGGGGAATGGCCACCATCAACTGCGTGACCGGATCGGGAGAGGGTGTAATGACCGCCGCGAGGACGAGTATGGCCACGATCGCGTGCCGACGATACTTCGTCATTCCCACGTGCGAGACCAACCCAACTCGTGCTAACACCCATGTGACCATTGGAAGTTCAAAAATGAGTCCGGATGCAAGCAGCATGTTGACCAGAAAGCTGAAGTAACTCCCGATGGCGATGTTGTTTTCGATGTTCGGATTGGCGAAATCCGTGACGTAGCTCAGCATGCTCGGGATCAGAAAGTAGTACCCAAAAGACACTCCAATGAGAAAGCATATACTCGTGATGACCGTGATGCGAAGGGCCCACTTGCGTTCGGTCATATACAGACCGGGGGCTACGAACTGCCACACCTGATAGAGGATCCACGGAAACGACACGATGATCCCACAGAGAACGATCACCTTGAAATACAGAAACGTTTGCCCAAATGGCTCGATGTTCTGGAGTTTGACCTTTGATTCCAAGGCCGGACGGAGCAACATGAGGTTCATGACCTCGTCGCCGTAGAACCCGACAACGCAGCACGCCACAAGGATCCCGACGATCGCAAGCATGATACGCTTGCGTAGCTCCTCAAGATGATCGAGAAACCCCATCTCCGCCGCTGATTGTGATTCGGCATTTGGCACCGCTCGGTTCCGAATTGGTAATGGTCGGTTGTAGGCGGCACGAAGATACGGACTGCCAGAGCCTTGTTATCCGTGTCTGTGGGCGGCGTATGGCTCCTGGTTGCTTGCTCAATGAGGGAGAATTGTATTACGAAACGATTGCATAATTACCAAGCAAAAAAAGTTCACACCAACTGCACTTTTCGCTTGTGAAGCATGTTATCCACAGACCATATTCGCAACCCTACTTGTATCAGAAAGGGGCGCGGAGTGACAGCAATGGGGAGGCTGTCCGTGCTTCGATGCAGAGGTAGGAATGCAGCAGGGGGATACCGTAGTGCAACCATTCGGATGATGAAGGGATAAGGACTGGTGAAAAACGACGACGCTCTCAAACTTTTCTCCGCAGAGCGCCCCACGGGCCAGGGCACTAACCCACCGGGCAAGACATCGCAGCGCGCCGCCAAGACGACATCGACTGACGTCGAGACGTTGTGGTCACAGTGCTTGGCGATCGTGCGCGATAACGTCTCCGATCAGGTTTTTAAGACCTGGTTCGAGAAGATGCGCCCAACGAAGTGGGACGGAACCAACATCACGTTGGAACTCCCGAGCCACTTTTTCTACGAGTGGATCGAACAGCACTACTCCAATCTTCTGCAAAAGACAGTCCAGCGCGTACTGGGAGCCAAGGCGAAGGTTCAATTCGAGGTCGTTGTCGATGACAACGCCCCCGCATCGGATCAGCGCACCGTAAAGCTTCCGACGATGCGCACCGGTGTGCAGCCGTCATTGCCCTTCACCGAAGCTCGCCCTCAGACGCAGACGCAAGTGCGGACCACGCACTTTCCGACCTACTTCAATCCGCGCTACACGTTTGACAACTTCATCCGTGGCGAGAATAACCAGCTTGCCACCTCAGCGGGTATTGCCGTTGCCGACAATCCGGGACGGACGAAGTTCAATCCGCTGGTAATCTATGGTCCCACGGGGCTCGGCAAGACCCACCTGGTGCAGGCCATCGGTAACCGCATCCTGCAGCGCAACCCGAACGCCAAGGTGCTCTACACGAACTCAGAGAAGTTCACGATGGAGTACATCAATGCGATCCAGACCAACAAGGTGCCTGACTTTACGAGTTTCTACCGAGGTGTGGACGTTCTGATCGTGGATGACATCCAGTTCTTGGGCGGTAAGGAAAAGACCCAAGACATGTTTTTCCACACCTTCAACGCGCTTCATCAAGAAGGCAAGCAGCTGATCCTGACTTCGGACAAGCAGCCGAAGGACCTTGCAGACCTTGATGAGCGACTGATCTCCCGGTTTCAGTGGGGTTTGACGACGGACATTCAGCCCCCTGACCTGGAAACACGCATCGCCATCCTCCAGCAGAAGAGCATGGAAGAAGGCATGGATCTGCCGGGCGATGTTCTTGAGTACATCGGACGTCACGTCACCAGCAGCGTGCGTGAGCTTGAGGGATGTCTCATCTCTCTGCTTGCGAAGGTTTCTCTTGACAGCCGCGAGCTGACAATTGAACTGGCCAAGGAAGTCGTTCGTGGCGTTTCGAACTCGTTCGGAGCCCGCACGCTGACGATCGATGAGATCAAGAAGGAAGTCTCCGAGTATTACTCGATCGATGTGGCACTGCTTTCGGCCAAGACGCGCAAGCATGAGATCGTTCTTGCTCGTCAAATGTGCATGTTCCTTGCCAAGCAGCTCACACAGACCTCGCTCAAGAGCATCGGGTTGCACTTTGGTGGTCGTGATCACACGACGGTGCTGCATTCGTGTCAGCAGATCCTGAATTACATCGATACGGACAAGAAGATCCGTCAGGACGTCGATGTGCTCAAGAAGCGTCTGCGCGGTTAAACACCCTTGACGATCATCTCGAACTCATCTGCCGTCAGTGGCAGAACGCTCAGTCGTGCCTGACGCACGAGAGCCACGTTGTTCATGCCCGGCATTGCCTTGATCTGTGCCAGTGTGACGGGTGCTTTCAGGGGGCGAACCGGCTTGAGATCGACCACCACCCATGCTGGCTCGTCCGTGGTGGGGTCGGGGTAAGCGGTCTTGACGACCTCGGCGATGCCAACGGCGGCCTTCACGTCGCTCGAATGGTAAAAGATCACGTGGTCGCCCTTCTCCATGGCCTGCATGTTATTGCGAGCCTGGTAGTTGCGCACACCGTCCCAGAATGTTCGCTTGTCCTTGACGAATTGTTCCCAGGAATAGACTTCAGGTTCAGATTTGACGAGCCAGTACTGCATGGATGAACTCCGTTAGGGTTTGCATCTGACGATGACGTTGTAGACGGCAGGACGAGGGTTGCCGGAATGGTTGATCATGTATTGGACGGTGTTGACGCTGTCCTTGAAGTGTCGTGCGTCGATCATCACATAGATCTTCGCCGGTGTCGTGTCGTACATGAGTGGCCGCTGCACCGAGGCCGATGCACAGCCGCAGGAGCCGCTGACGCCCGACACTCGGATCGAGTCACCATGATCACTGTAGATCCGGATCATCGATTGGACAAATCCCGTGCTGTCGCGCTGAACCACCAGTGATGGCGGATCGAACCGCACGCCACCATGCGGCGTCAAGCGCCGCTCGGCCGTGCCGGAATGAACAATGAGAAGCAGTGCCAGGACCACCACCGGAGAAATCAAGCGAAACGGCAGCCGGATCATGTGCGTGGAGTCTCCGTTGTGAGTGAGTCGATCACATCGGCAACGTCATAGAATCCCGTTCGCCCCTGGATCCACGAGGCGGCCAAGAGAGCCCCCTGAGCAAAGCCCTGACGGTTCTTGGCCGTGTGAGTGATGTCGATGGTTTCGTACGGACCGTCGATCGTTACCTGGTGGCGTCCGATCACCTCGCCGCCGCGCGTTGAGGTGACGTGCAGCGCAGCAGGGTCGATGACGTCATGTTGTGCTTCGGTGCTGACGATCGACTTTCGTTGTAACGACTGCATGATGGTCGAGGCCAATGTCAAGGCCGTACCGCTCGGACTGTCGCGCTTGCGCTTATGATGCCACTCGTGCACCATCACATCGAATCCGGCGTGGGGATCGATCAGCTGCGCAGCACGCTGAACGATTCGGGCAAACAGATGTGTTCCGATGTTGAAGTTCGACCCCCAGACGCATCCAACCGCTGCGGTGTCGACGATCGACCGGACCTCGCTCATGTGGTCATACCATCCGGTGGTGCCGATAATGATCGGCCGGTGTAACGCCGCCACAGCACGTACGTTCTCCACGACGGCATCGGGCCACGAAAAGTCGATGGCCACATCGAACTCAGCACTCGCGACCGATGTGATCGGACGCTCAAGGTCGAAAATGTCGGTCACAGTCATGCCAAGGGGCTCGGCAAGTCGCTCAACTTCGCGCCCCATGGCCCCATGACCGATGATGGCCACGCACGTCATGCCGCCTCCAGCATAGGTGATAGACGACCCTCGTGCATGGTGTGGCGGTCACATCCCGGAACGAGGTCCGCCAGCGTCGCGTCAGATGTTGTGATGACCAAACCGATCTCCCGCCGTGAGGACGTCGTAAGAATCATGTCAAGTGCCGTGCGCAAGGTTGGCTCATCCAGGCCGACAAATGCATCGTCGATCAGCAGCATCTCCGTAGGTCCGGTCATGGCACGTGCGATCCCCACGAGCGTGCGCTCTGCATCCGAAAGTTCGTCCACCCTGTGGCTGCGCCGGTGACTCATTCCACTGTCAGCCAAGGCCTCAAGGGCAGCAGCCGTTGCGGCCTCGCGCCTCATCGCGCGTGCCGCTCCGGCAAGGAGCAGATTCTCGAATACGGTGAGATCATGATCGAACAAGGGAATCTGTGAGATCACACCCAGCCTCGCGCGATATCGGCGAACATTGCGGGCCGACATTGACGATGTGGGTACATCATCGACGATCATGCTACCAGCCGTGGGTCGGGTCAGCCCCTGGAGAACGGAATGGAGGATGGACTTGCCACATGATGCCGGACCGGTAATGACTGTTCGACAGCCCCCTGCCAAAACAAGGGTCACGCCCGATAGGATCGGGCCATGACGGGTATCGACCGTGACATCGTTGAGCTCAATGCGCATGGACAAAGTTATGGTGCCGCGGGTTCTTGCGTGTCGACGGAAGGGGGCTCTCCACTTCCCATGAGGACTGCCAGCGGACGCGTTGATTCAAGGCTTCCGAGCATTGCCTTGGCAACAGCCATGATGGGGATCGACAGGACCATGCCGACGATGCCCCACATCCAGCCCCAGAAGATGAGTGAGAACAACACGACCACCGGACTGAGGTCAAGCCGATCGCCCATGACCTTGGGTTCGATGGTGTTCCCAATAAGGTTGTGGGCAACCGTCAGAACAGCCGTCAGCACGGCCACCTGAGCCAGATCCTTGGTCTGCAACAGGAACAGCAACGCCGGGATGATCGTCGAGATGACCGATCCGATGTTCGGTATGTAATGGAAGATGAAGGCCAACAGTCCGATAAGCGGCGCGAAGTCAACGCCGAAGAGCGCCAGTATCGCCCACGTGATGAAACCGTTCAGCAGGTTGAACGCAGTCTTCACGATAAGGTACTTGCGCACTTTGGTGTTGAGCGTGCGAAACAAAGCCAAGAGCATTGTACCGCGCTCGTCAGTAAAGGCATGGCGCACCTTGGACGGAAAGGTCTCGTGCCCCAGCAGCATGAACATCAGATACAGCAACACCATGAACCCATCACTAAGAACCGAAAAGATGGCCGTCAGCTGTGATGTCGCAAATGACGTCACCCTTTCGGCCGAGACAACGTCGGCCCAAGCGATGGACTTGATATGAGCCCGCCTCAACATCGGCATAATGGCCTCGTTGAAGGAGCTGAGCACACTTTGCAGCTGCTGGGAGTAGAATCCCGATCTCTCCTGAAATGCTGCAATACCGGCGGCAACGATCACGTAGACAACCCACAGGGCCGCGCTCGAAACCACCAGCACAAGGAGAAGACAGATGGCCATCGGCACACGCTTGGCACGAAGGAACTGGACCAGCGGTTTGAAAAGGATCGAGAGAAAGCCGGCAAGAACGAATGGGATGAGAATGCCACTCAGATTCTTCAGGACGATACCGGAGGTGACAAGGGCTATGATGGCAGCCGAGAAACCGGTCACCCGGGCCCATGGGATATGCTGTACCATTGTGGCAATATATGGCACTGCTGACTGCTCGGTAGCCGATCGTTGGTAATTTTGCCGTCCACTTTCGAACACGGAGCCGAAATGCAACGGGGACCGATATCACAGTTTATCGAATCGAACTATCTGCACTTCAACGCAGCGGCCTTGGTCGATGCAGCGAAGGGATATGAGACGCATCTTGCCGAAGGCGGCAAGATGATGGTCACCCTTGCCGGGGCCATGAGCACGGCAGAGCTCGGCATCTCACTTGCCGAGATGATCCGTCAGGACAAGGTGCAGATCATCTCGTGCACCGGAGCCAACCTTGAAGAGGATATCATGAACCTTGTGGCACACTCGCATTACAAGCGTGTGCCCAACTACCGTGATCTTTCGCCTCAGGATGAGTGGCAGCTCCTTGAAGGGGGCTTTAACCGCGTCACCGATACCTGTATCCCCGAAGAAGAAGCATTTCGTCGTATACAGAAGCACATCTTCAAGCAGTGGAAGACGGCCGAGGATGCCGGAGAGCGTTACTTCCCTCACGAGTACATGTACAAGATGCTCCTGAGCGGCGAGATGGAGCAGTACTATGAGATCGACCCGAAGAACTCATGGATGATCGCTGCTGCCGAGAAGAATCTGCCGATCGTCGTGCCCGGTTGGGAAGACTCGACGATGGGCAACATCTTCGCCTCGTATTGCATCAAGGGCGAGCTGACGTCAACGACGATGAAGAGCGGGATCGACTACATGGTGTGGCTCGCCGACTGGTATCGCAAGAACTCCGAAGGCAAAGGAGTGGGCTTCTTCCAGATCGGTGGCGGCATCGCCGGTGATTTCCCGATCTGCGTGGTGCCGATGATGTACCAGGATCTCGAGTGGCACGATGTGCCCTTCTGGTCATACTTCTGCCAGATCTCCGACAGCACAACGAGTTACGGTTCCTATTCGGGAGCGGTCCCGAACGAAAAGATCACGTGGGGCAAGCTCGATATCACTACACCGAAGTTCATCATTGAATCGGATGCAACGATCGTTGCTCCGCTGATCTTCGCTTGGCTTCTCGGAAAGTGATGACGGGGGCCATGCAGGGCCCCGTTCTTACCGCACGATCAGCGCCCGCGCAACCACACCCTGCCGATGGAGCAGATACGCTCCGGTCGGCAGATCGTCGATGATGTTCGGCACGTGTGAGGCGGAAACTGTTGCAACGCACAGTCCCTGCGACGAATAGACGCTTACATCTGACGTACCGGCCATGATCGTGATGGTTCGACCATCGCACGTCCACCAGCCAGTCGTATCTGATTCATCGACGGTGGTGAGCAGTTCACCCAGCACGACATCAACGTAGATCGGAAGATGATCTGACGCGCACTTGAGGGCGGCGGCCATGCTTGCGCTGACCTTACGGTTGGGAGGATCGTCGATCGACTTGTTGAATCGAATAGCGCCGTCATTACCAAAGACGGTATAGGTGGAATTGAGAACCTGCGACGAGATCTCACTGCTTGCCAGGATGAAATCGAATCGATCATCGATCCCGCCATCTACCCCCCCGCCACAACCTGAGATTGCGGTTGTGCGAGTGCACTGGGTGTAGTACTCGACATATGAAGCATCGTTGCGCCGCCAATTGTTGCCCAGCGGATCGACAAAACGACGGGCTGCTGATTGGCCAATGAGTGCCTGCATGGCAGGCTCGCTGGGAGCATAGACGTTGAAGTCACCACAGATAAGAACCTTCGGGATCAATGTCATGCGCGACGTCATGGCGGTGACCTCTCTGAGACGCTGCTGCTCATCAGAGGAGCTGGATGATGCTTTCAGGTGGAGGCCATAGACGGCGATGGTATCGTTAGGCTTCCCGTTTTGATCCAAGTGCTCAAGTATCACCTCAAAGATGTCCCGAAGCTCGGTGGGAATGCGCCTGGTTCCGAGAAGGTTGAACATCGTTTGGTTGTACAGCACGAGGATCTCTGTGTCCGGACCGTCATAGTAAGGCGTGGCGGCGAAGGGGGCCCAGCGCATCACATCAGAGACGAACCGCGGACCTACCGTGGCATCAGCCACTTCAGAACAGACCACGACGTCAGGACGAATCGTGTCCAGGATCTGGGTGAAGAGCGGTATACGTCCGTCCTCATTGTCCTGACTGAATTTCAGAAGATTGTAAGCGGCAATACGAACAGTGTCGGCCGCATATACCGAACTGTATCCCGCCATTGCCAGCACGAGCACCAATGCCATTCGCATGGCCGCAAGTTAGGCATTGCCCTTTGAGTGTTACCAATCAGTAACGTCCGCCGATAGTTCTCGAATCACGCTTCGCATCACCAAACGATGGCAAACGTGAAGGTGGTCGAATCTGTAGCGACGTATCAGTCAACGCGTGCATAAAGGCCACCAGGTCCACTTGATCTCTGCGAGTCAGATTTAGGCGATCGAACGGCAACGTCTGATATGGAACATCAAGTCCGATGCCTGCCCCGCCCCCTCGCACATAGAAATCCGTTACCTGCTCAATGGTCTGGTATGAGCCATTATGGAAGTAGGGGGCTGTGAGGGAGACGTTGCGAACGGTTGGGGTCTTGAAGGATCCGCGATAGATTACCGAGTTCTCGCGCAGTATGCCACCTGCGCGGCCGACGTCAGCGTCTGCCGTGGCATTGGCCGTGTCGTGACGTGATGGAACACCAATGATCTCCGACTCAGACTCAATGAACGTTGGCGGGACGTAGCCTGCGTAGGTGGGAGGGAAATGACAGGATGCACATGCAGCTTTGCCCATGAATAGATTGAATCCTCGACGTTCAGCGTCCGTGATCCGTACGTTCTCTCCGCGCAGATACCGGTCCATTCTCGAGTTCATGCTGACAAGGGTCGTCAGATAGCTGCCAATGGCAATCGAGAGATTGGTAGCATCGATTGCTTCTGACCCTGAAGCGTGAAATGCACGCTCGAAGAGTTGAACATACTCTTTCGATGAACGAAGGCGTCCAACGACGTCGATGAGCGTTGAGTGGAATTCCCGCTCATCCGTGATGACGTGAGATACGACGTCGCTGATCCGTTGAGCTCTCAGGTCATAGAAGAACCGTCGCGCAAGCACCGAGTTGATGAGCGTAGGCGTGTTGCGCTTGATCTTACCTTGATGATCGAAGGCAAGCCCCTTGATGTTACCGTCCGTGAAGGCAAACTCAGGCTTATGGCATGAGGCGCATGCCCTCTCGGTGTTAGCCGAAAGGATCGGATCAAAGAACAACAGCTTGCCAAGCTCGACAAGGTCTTGGTTTAGGCTCCGGTAGTGCACGCCGCTGGCGGCTGTCGGCATCAATGTAGAAGTAGCGAACATGCTAGTTGCCGTGGGGTTCACCACTGGTTGTACGGGACCGATCTCGGTGGACAGCTCAATGCCGAGGCCGACATGGATGCGGCCAATGCTACCATAGAGTGGGTCAAGTATGTCGCGGATGAGCTCTGCCTTATCCAGTTGTTCATCCGATTCTTCAAGCGCAGAAGCTGACCTCTGGATGAGTGTCATCATCTGCTCGAACAGAGCCGCGAGTTCGCCATCGCTGCACGCGTCGCGATAGCAGACCATGAGCATTCGAATGGTGCTCATGATGGCATTGTTTTCGAGCAAGGAGGGCTCAGTAGCTGGACGGTCGAAGCTCGACAGTCCCATGGTCGTAAGCCGCATGATGCCGGTTCGGCAGGCTTCAAGTGTAAGCCGATCCGACCAAGGAGTTGCGCGGCAAAGCGACGTTGCCTCAAGCATACTGGCGACGAACTGATGCAGTTCGGAGATCAGCTCTTGGCGCTTCTCGATGACGTCCTCCTGCTCCGCACCGATCAGTTCATCGATCACCTGCAGCCCATGTGGCTCAAGAACATCGACGAACTGTGACTTCGCATCGAGCTTTGGTAACGGGGCACCATTGAGCTGCATGGTCACCATTGATGGGTCGATATGCTCGATAAGGGGCTCGACGGCCTTGTATGCCATTCGAACCCGCTCGTAATGAAGCCGAGCATCGGAGATCTTGTTCGCCTGCAGACTCGTCACCAGATCGTTGACATGGTGCTTCAGAAGCGAGTCTGACTCGATGGTGATGGCCGTAATGACCGATCGGATGCGCTCCTTGCGATCAATCGCCTTGTGTTGTCCGTCAATTCCAATAAGTAGTATGGCGAGCAGACCGATTATGACTGGGTGCTTTGTCATGATATGAGAGTCTCCGAGTTAATACGGACAGGGATCGGCCGCATCGTATGCAGCCGATCCCCGTCGTGTGGAATAGTGTTTTTCGTCGCCCAGGGACAAGCCCTGCGTGAGATCAGCGCTGGATTACGACCTGGCGTGTTGAGCCGTCGACGAAGCGAACATAGTAGACACCCGAAGCGAGGTCCGAGATGTCCATTGTTGATGCCTCGCGGATCACGCGAACACGAGCGCCGGTCGCATCATACAGAGCAGCGTCGGTTGACTGCGAGAACTGAATCTGCGATGACGTTGGGTTCGGGAAGACACGGATGCCGACTTCGTCCTTCTGATCATCACCGTTGTCGATGCTGCTGACAAGCTGCTTCAGACCGGAGATGGCAAACGTCAGCGAGTTCTTGGCAGCAGCGTCACTGATCGTTGCATTGTCCGGGTGTTGCGAGTTGATCAGAACGGTGTTGCCATCATCGAATGAGGCGAATCCAGTGATCTCCGAGCCATACGGAGAGATGGCAAGCCGGTAGAGATTGTCGATCGTAGGCTCCTTTGACATATCCAGAAGCCACGCTTCGCAGTTTGTCCCGCGCATGCCGGTATTGGGCATACGACCAAAGCTCACACCGTTTAGATCTTCTTCGATGACCATGAAGGTCTTTCCATTCAGATAGAGAAAACCCAGGCCGTCTGGATTGGAAAGGTGCTTCTCGGGATACTTGTTCATTGTGGCGTTGGCATCTGTCACGTATGGTCCGCCCTCGATGAAGACACGTACCGAGTTATCCTTAGGATCGAGAACCAGAACGCGTCCATAATAATCCCAGTGCGCCGAGCTGTCGACGGCCACACCCTGCTCACGTGCGCGATCATACGTATGCTTCGGCAGCGTCCAGCCTTCGGCCAGAGCTGACTTGTAGCGTGAACCTGGACGGTCATTGCCAGTCTCCGTGATGTAGATCTTGCCGTCGGTCTTGTTTACCTGACCCCATTCGAGACGTGTAAAGCCCGTGATGCCCTTGGTCTTTGCCCATGCGTGTGGGGCGACCATGATGTCCCAGTTTGTGGCAGGATCATTTGGAACTTCCACCCATGTGCCTGTGAAGGCACCGGCATCTTGCTTGTAGAAGTACAGCTTGCCCTTGGTGAAGTCACCCGGCTGGTCGGCCACGAACTTGGTTAGAAGCGACTTGCCAACTTCGCCGTCTTCGAACAGATAGACAGTCTTTCCGTCGCTCATCGTGACACCTGATTCGAAGCCTTGGCGACCCCAGTTGTATTGCTTACGGATCGCCTTGGCGTTGACAGGGTCGATCTCGACCATCCAGTTCAGGTTCTCGTAGCGCTTGATCTTCGTACCATCAAGACCCGGGAAGCCGGATGGCTGCATCTTGCCGATCTCGAAGTCCGACGTATCCCGGAAACCCTTTCCATCGGCGTTGATCATCTTGTTGGTGGTCTGATACCACTCCTCGGCAGTCCACACACGATTGCTCCACGACATCCCGCCGCAGTTCATACCTGTTTCGCCAACGGTGTTCTTAAAGTCGACGTTGAAGAACTTACCGGTGCGGCCGTCAGAGAGCGTCTGGTTAAGCACTTCAACCGTTCCGTCGGCCTTCTTGCCGAGCTTGAACATCGTCATGCCACCACCGTCGCCGATCTTGTCGTTTGACTCGATCATCTCGTGATTGACGATTGCATAGCCGAGAGAATTACCCGTTGGGTCGGCTGCATAACCGATGTAGTCGTGCCACTGCTTGGCAACAGTCTTACCGTCCTTCGTTTCGACCGTATCAACGGCTCCGACGAAGATGTTCTGATACTTGAGCGGAGAGGGAGGAACAACCACCCGACCCTGCAGGTACGGAATGATCGTCACGGGTTCGATACGCACCGGGAAATCCTGCGCGCCGGCCGACACGCATACCACCAGAGCGAAGACGCTGGCAACAAAACGGAACATGGTAACTCCAGAAACATGAAAAGTGAATGAAGGTCGACAACACTGTGTGCAGGCAGTGCGCGAACCTATCGTTCAGCTATCAACGGAGTTTGATGACCGCGTTATTGAATCGTTGCCGGTATGTTACGATACAGTATTGAGGGCAACGTGTATGGCAACACCCCGTCCATCGAGGGCTTGGTGAGCCCCCTGCAGATCAAGAATGGTGATGACAACAGATTTCCCGTTGGTGAGCTTGACCTCGATGCCTTGCTTACCATCCCAAACGTAGCCCATCTTCTTGCCAAGGTTCCAACGGATGCCCCAACCACCAAACTCGCCAAAGGGGCTGACCTTGCGGATCGTTACCGATTCGACATCGCTCCAGCGGATGGTTCGCTCGGAGAAGAGATGGAACGGGGGCATGCGCAGTCGGATGCC
>JBEAYU010000006.1:0-50139 GCA_041170435.1 Bacteroidota bacterium | reverse complement strand
CAAGCCAGCACGTCCACCCTGCAGCGACGCCTCAAGATCGGCTATGCCCGCGCGGCACGCATTGTGGACGAACTCGAAATGGCCGGCATCGTCGGCCCTCCGGATGGCTCGAGAGGTCGCCCCGTGCTTCTGCAAAGCGAGAGCGAGCTGGAAGCGTATTTGTGAGGCCCGCCTAGTTAGAGAGCAAGCGCTGAAAGGAGCGGTTGGTAAACATCCGCAAGCGTTGGCGCTACGACGTCGGCATCATCGGCAGAGAACTCCCCAACCAGGACTGTGCGGACGCCGGCGGCCCGGCCCGCCTGAGCATCCGTGAGCGAGTCGCCCAGGAACCAGCACTGCGCAGCGTCAAGATCATGATCGGCAATGGCCTCCAAGAGCATTCCCGGAGCGGGCTTTCGGCGTGGACTGTTCGATGCAGCTAGGTCCGTGCACACGTAGATAGCGTCGAGACGGACGCCATGCTCTTCAAGCTGCGACTGCATGGCCTCATGCACGGAATCGAGGTCGGACGGTGTCATGAGCCCCTTGCCAACTCCCTGCTGATTGGTGATCAGGATCAGCTCGCAGCCTTGCTGACGCGCCATCATGAGGATCGGCACCACATCGGCAAGAAGCTCGAACTCCCGGGGCGTGCGGACGTATCCGCCGACGATACGCTTGTTGATGATGCCATCGCGATCAAGCAGTAGTGCACGTTTCACGTAGCCTCTCCCAGGTAGTTTTGATCCGAGTCACTGTCGTCCGATTCCGACAGATAGAACGACGGCAGGATCTCCTTTGCAAGGTCGTCCAAAAAGCGGCTGGGTTTACCAAGGACGTCCGCATGCTGCCACTCGAACATCACCGCCGGATAGACCATCATGAGTCGACGTTTGGCGCGGGTTGCAGCAACATACAGCAGCCGACGTTCCTCTTCGAGGGACTCCTCGTTGTCGGCACTCCTTGCCGAAGGAATGCGCCCGTCGTTGACCCATGGCAGGATCACACTGTTCCATTCCAGCCCCTTGGCAGAATGAATCGTAGAGACCGTTACAAACTCGTTCTCCGCATCATCCGGGTCGATGTCATCAAGACTTTCCGAAGGGGGCTCAAGGGCAATATCGGCCAAGAACTCCGCAACAGAACCGTACCTGCCGGCGATGCCGATGATCGTTTCGACGTCCTTCCAGCGCTTGGGAGCGTCGTCATACGTGGCCTGAAGCACCGGATGATACAGGTCCGCCAGCATCTGCATGCGCTGCTCCGGACGCGCAACCGTGCGTGCCTTGGAGAGCGTCGAAACCTGCGTGGCCACGGCCGAAGCGGCCTTGGGGCCGACGCCGAATGAACGCTCGGGCTTGGCAAGTGGATCGACCTCGGCAAGCAGCGCGTCGATGACCTGCTCGGCAGTCTTCTGCCCCACGCCCTCGAGCTGCATCAGCACACGGTGCCAGCTGATCACGTCACGCGGGTTCTCGGTAAGCCGAAGACGTGCGATCACGTCCTTGACGTGCGCCGCCTCGGCAAAGCGCAGTCCGCCGAACTTCCGAAACGGGATGTTGGCCTTCTGAAGCTCGATCTCCAGATCGAAGGACAAGAATCCACTGCGCACCAGCACCGCGATCTCGGAAAGGGGCACGCCGGTCTCGCGCAGCTCGAGGATCTGCTGTACGACGAATTGCGACTGCTGACGTTCGTTGACGGCCGAGACCAGCATCGGCGCGTCACCATCGGGCAGGTCACTGTGCAGGTGCTTGTCGAACATCCCGGGAGCCCCTTGAATGATCGCGTTGCAGACATCCAGGATCTGCTGGGAACTGCGGTAGTTCTGCTCTAGACGGATGATGCGGCACGTTGGATAGGTCTTTGGGACATCATGGATGTTGCGCACGTTCGAGCCACGGAACGAATAGATACTCTGGGCATCGTCGCCCACCACCATCAGGTTGCCGCTCTGCCCGGTCAGACCGAGGATGATCTGGTGTTGCAGGTTGTTGGTGTCTTGGTACTCATCGACCATCACGTGACGAAACTGCGTGCGAAGGGCCGCGCCGATGGTCTCGTCACGCGTGGCCGCAAGCAGATACAACAGCAGGTCATCATAGTCGAAAAGTCCATTCGAATGCTTGTAAGAGTTGTACGCACGGATGATCTCGGCGATGATCTCGGCGTCATCCACGAACTGGGAATACTGCTCGGCAATGATGTCGGTAAGGGGCTTGGACATGTTCACGGACTTCGAGTACATGTCGTGAAGCGTTGACTTGTTCGGGAAACGCTTCCGCCCTCGCAGTGCGGTCGAACGTGATCGTACCAGACTCATGACATCTTCGGCATCCGACTGGTCGAGGATCTGCACCGGAGGCGCGGTCTCTGCCCGGCCCGGCACGCCGAAGCGGCGAAGCGTCGTCCAAGCGAATGAGTGGAAGGTTCCGCCCGCTACATGTTCGCAACGTCCATCGAGAAGTGCCGAGGCGCGACGGATCATTTCGGCGGCGGCCTTGCGAGTAAAGGTCAGCAGTAGGATCGATGCCGGATCCAGTCCGTCTTCGACCAGCCGTGCCACGCGGTACGTGAGCGTCCGCGTCTTGCCAGTGCCGGCACCGGCAAGGACCAGGGCAGGTCCGGCGGTGTGCATCACGGCCTGAAGCTGTTGCTCGTTCAGGACCTGCTCGTACGGGATGCGATAGGCGCGTCCCGTGGCACCGAGCGTGGCCGTTTTGAGAACCAGCTTCTTCATCGCCTAAGCGTCAGTATGCCAGCAGCGAGCGGAGCTGTGCTGCGACCTCTTCGATCGTCGGGATCACCGCATCCATCATCCCCTTGTTGTATGGGATCGGCACGTCCGCTGTTGCACAGCGCACCACCGGTGCGTCCAGAGATGAGAAGCATTCCCCGGAGATCGCTGCGGCGATCTCGGCACCAAAGCCGGCCGTGATGGTGTCTTCGTGCAGGACCATGCAACGATTCGTTCTGCGGACCGAGGCCATCACCGCTTCGCGGTCCCACGGTACGATCGTGCGTAGGTCGATGATCTCGATGTCCTCACCTGTCTGGTCGACAGCCGACTTGGCACGATGAACCATTTCGCCCCACGTGACGATGGTTGCTCTCGATCCTGGGCGCACGATGTTGGCAACACCGAATGGTATCGCATAGGAATCACCCGGATACAC
This sequence comes from Bacteroidota bacterium, assembly GCA_041170435.1. Taxonomy (GTDB): domain Bacteria; phylum Bacteroidota; class Ignavibacteria; order Kapaibacteriales; family Kapaibacteriaceae; genus UBA10438. The sequence goes on along the minus strand of JBEAYU010000006.1, from coordinate 46,984 downwards.
GCCCCGGCCCGGGGCCGTATCCTGAATGGCCCGATGCTCAAGGAAGAACGTCGGATCGTTGCCTCTGAGCGCGGTTCGCAGAAGACCAACGGCATCTTGTGCGCTTGACGGCATGGCGATGCGCCAGCCCAGAGTGTGGGCCAGGATCGCCTCGCCGCTGACGCTGTGCCACGGATCACCCGTGCGCTTGGAGAAGCCAACCGGAATGCGCACCACCATCGGAGCAGCAAAGTCACCATTTGTGCGCCAGCGAATCGTGCCACAGTCGTTGATCTGTTCCGTGGCCGGATCGAGGTACTTTCTGAACTGGATCTCAGGCACCGGCATCAGACCCGCAGCTGCCATACCTACGGCGCGCCCAATGATTCCATCCTCGTTGAGGGAGGTGTCGAAGACTCGGCCTGCGCCGTGCCGCACCTGAAGGTCGACCGTGGCGCCGTGGACGCCCCCTTTCACGCCGACGTCTTCACCGAAGACCACACAGCGCGAGTTGACGCTCAGCTCGTGATCGAGCGTGCGCTTGACGGCCTCGATCAGGTTGATTCGAGGGCCCTCCTCAGAGATCACTCCTGAGGTTGGTGCAGGCTCAATGGCATCGGCAGCCAACCCGCCATGCTTTGGCGCTGAGCCATCATCGAAGAGCTTGGTGAGCGCGGCCAGCGGTTCCGGCTGTGGCTGCGCGAGAGCTGCATCGAGGGCGGTACGAACTTCTTGGGTGACCGATTCGACGAGTTCGTTCCAACCCTGTTCATCGGTGTACTTCTTGCGGATGAACATGTCCTTGAGCTTGTCGATCGGGTCACGCTCGACATCTTCCTGACGTTGTTCGGGGGTCTTGTACGATTGATTGTCGGCACCACTATGTCCGCAGATTCGCGGCACGCGCACGCGAAGAAGGGCCGGACGCCGGGATTCACGAACATGTTCTACGGTCTTTGAGATCATCCGATCGGCCTCGTCAGGGTTGGTCCCGTCAACCTCCACGATACGGAGGTTGCCGAACGAGGCGAGGTTTGCTGCGACGTTGCCGCCCGGAGTTTGCATCGTGCCGGGCACACTGATGCCGAACTGATTGTCTTCGATAAAGAAGACCATCGGCAGCTTCAGCGTCGTGGCAATGTTCAACGCTGCCCAAAAACCATTGGTTGCCGTCGAGCCATCGCCACCCAGGGCAACCGCGACAGCCCCCTTCCACGATTCATCATTCAGAACGTCCGTGTGATACGTGATGGCCTGGGCCCATCCCACGCATGGGGTGTACTGAGCGCCGACGTCGCCCGAGGCAGGCAGGACCGTTACGCCCTTGCGGTTCGGCAAATGGTGCACCACTCCGATGTCACGTCCACCATTGCGACTACCTGACAGGGCAAGAGGTCCCGAGAACGACTCTTCAAAGGTCATTCCCGCGCCCATGACGAAGGGGCGAGAGCGGTAATACACCGTCGCAGCGTCGTGTCCCTGACGCAGAACCTGAGCAAGGATCACCTGTGCCAGCTCGTGACCGCGTGCGGAGAACTGATAGGTAACCTTGCCCGATGGGGCCAACTCGGTTTCCTCGATCGTATCGATGATGCGCGATGCAAGCACCGTGCGCGCCACTTCGAACCACTGATTCTTGGTCATGCTGCCTCTGATTTTCGTGCCTTCGTTCGGGGCAAAACTACGGCAGGTGGTAGATTTGCACTTCGATTTCTTCCGACCATTTCATGAGGTCTCCAATGCGCTTCTTGTGTTCGATCCTATTTCTGCTCGGTCTTACCGTGGGCAGTCTGCGCGCCCAATTCTCTCCCCCATCGTATGACCCGAGTCAGTGCTTGAGTGCGGCCAAGGCATCGATCACGGGAGCAACCGATGCCGAGGTCCTTGGCGTGGTGGCCGTTGGCCTCGAACTGCCTCTCGGCGGCACGTCCATCGAGCTGGCAATGAGTTCCAAGGATGGTCGCGCACCGATGTGGCTCTACATTGTTCGGAGCGCTAGCAAGGACACTACCGTGTTTGCGCCGTTCATCCGTCTGTTCTTCTCATGCTCGGCTCCACCACTTCCCGGCGGAGTTGATCTTGCCAGCCCAGACCTCATTGAGGGCATAGGACGTCTGCCGCTACCGAATAAGTTCACCGAGGGCCCGGCCCTCGTGACAGCCCTGAAGACGAACCCTAAGTTCGACGCATTCAGCAAGGCCTATCCCGACAGTAACGCAACGTTCGCCGTGCTTACAGCCGCAGCGGAGGCCGTACCCGGATTGTTTGTTGCCGACAAGTTCTACTGGATCGTCAACTGGTCGCCCCTTGGACTTGACGCCGGCGGCGGCCCACCGGAGCCGGGCACGGGTCTTCTGTGTATCAATGACATTGCCACGGGACAGACGATCTGTCTTGATTCAACGGATTTCACCTCCGTGCGTTCCTACGAGCAGGATGCTCGCTTCTCGATTGCTCCCAACCCGACAGGCGATGTGTCGGTGCTGACCATGCCCACCTCATTGGTTGGAACCATGGTTGATCTCGACATCGTCTCGACAACGGGTGCCGTCACACCTCTGGCTCGACGCCGTTTCGTTGAGGCCCCCGCACTTGTGCTCGAACTTGGGTCAATGCCACAGGGCATGTACTCGCTCGTTGTGCGCTCGGCAGATCGGAACTTCCTGTTGCCGATATCGATTCTGCGCTGATCACCGAATTGGTCAACCATCCTTTCGTTCACCACACCTGAAAATCACCACCGACGAACCATGTACACGAATCTTCAGCAGTCTGACCCGGAAGTCTTTCACGCCGTACAGGGCGAATACGGACGCCAGTGTGACAAGATCGAACTCATCGCCAGTGAGAACTTCACCTCGCTCAGCGTGATGGAAGCCCAGGGTAGTATCCTGACAAACAAGTACGCCGAGGGATATCCGGGCAAGCGCTACTATGGCGGATGCGAATGGGTTGACGTTGCCGAGACCATCGCCATCGAACGGCTCAAGACGCTGTTCGGTGCCGAGTACGCCAATGTGCAGCCGCACTCGGGGTCGGGGGCGAACATGGCCGTGTACTTCACGTACCTCAAGCCGGGTGACACCGTGCTGGGCATGGATCTGGCCCATGGAGGGCACCTCACGCACGGCTCACCGGTGAACTTCTCGGGGATGTTCTACAACTTCATCGGATACGGTCTGGATAAGCAGACCGAGCGACTGGACTATAACGTTGTTGAGGATCTGGCCAAGCAGCACCGTCCAAAGATGATCACGGTGGGCGCGAGCGCCTACTCGCGTGAGATCGACTTCAGCGCCTTCCGTCAGATCGCCGACAAGGTCGGTGCGTTTCTTTTGGCCGACATTGCGCATCCAGCCGGACTCATTGCAAAGGGGCGTCTTATGAGCCCCGTTCCCTATTGCGACATCGTCACCTCCACGACACACAAGACGCTGCGCGGACCGCGTGGCGGCCTGATTGTGATGGGTAAGAACTATGAGAATCCTTTTGGGAAGGTCGCACCAAAGAGTGGACGCAAGAAGCTCATGGGAGAGCTGCTCGACTCAATGGTCATGCCGGGCATTCAGGGCGGACCTCTCATGCATGTGATCGCTGCCAAGGCCGTGGCCTTTGGTGAGTGTCTCACTGATGCCTTCGACGAGTACACCAAGCAGGTCGTGCGGAATGCGGCCGCAATGGCCGATGAGCTGATGAAGTTGGACTACAATGTGGTCTCCGGCGGCACGGATAATCACCTCATGCTGATCGATCTGCGCAACAAGAACGTCACCGGCAAGCAAGCCGAAAATGCTTTGGATGCATCAGGCATCACCTGCAACAAGAATGCCGTGCCGTACGACACGCAGCCACCACTTGTCACAAGCGGCATTCGCCTTGGCGCTGCGGCGATGACGAGCCGCTCGATGGGTGAAGACGACATGCGTCAGATCGCACGGTTCATTGATCGAGTGATCTCGAACGTCGGCAACGAAGATGTGTACACCTCGGTCAAGGCCGATGTGAAGGCCTTCTGTAACCGCTTCCCGCTCTACCCGACGCTGTAAGTCAGCGCCGACGGATTGGTTTTGGGTCGACGCAGAAATCGACACTGCCGGCAGAATGTCCGCTGGCAATGCGCATTGCGGCAACCGCTCCGATCATAGCAGCATTGTCGACGCAGTAATGCATTCGCGGAGCTACGAACTGCAGTCCTGAAGTCGCGCAGGCCTCGGCCATGCGCTGACGTAGCTGCGTATTTGCGCTCACGCCACCGGCGATCGTGACGGCGGTGACACCATTGCTCGTGGCCGCCCGCATGGTCTTGCTCACGAGCACATCAACAATCGCCGCTTGAGCTGAGGCACAGAGATCGTCGATGGCAAGGGGCTTGCCCTCACCCGAGAGACGTTCTACTTCCCGTCGCACAGCCGTCTTGAGTCCGCTGAATGAAAAGTCGTACGAATCTTCGTGCATTCGTCCGCGTGGGAACGCGAATGCCCCGGCATTACCCGTCGCGGCATGGCGGTCGATGGCCGGACCTCCGGGGTATCCCAGTCCGAGCATCTTGGCGATCTTATCGAACGCCTCTCCGGCGGCATCATCGGTGGTCGACCCGAGAACCTGATAGGACTCCGGTGATTCGACGAGGAAGATGCTTGTGTGGCCACCGCTGACCACGAGTGTGACGCTTGGATATGGTAGTGACGGTTCCTCGAGATATCCCGAGTAGAGATGTGCCTCGATGTGGTGCACGGGAAACAGCGGAACGTTGCGTGACAGTGCTAGCCCCTTGGCAAAATGCGTCCCGACCAACAGCGAGCCCGCTAGACCCGGACCGTTTGTGACGGCGATAGCGTCGATCGACGCCAGATCGACATTGGCCTTGGTCAATGCGGAGTCCACGATCTGAGCGATGAGCAACATGTGTTCACGGGAGGCAAGCTCAGGTACGATACCTCCATACAGGTCATGGATGTCCTGCGATGAAATGATGTTGCTCTTGACGTGGCCATCGACCAGTACGGCAGATGCTGTGTCATCGCATGATGTTTCGATGGCAAGGATGGTCACTTCAGAAGTCTCCATAACATTGCCATGGCCGTGCCGACACTTCTCTCACGATTGACGTGGCGATCATTTCCAAACTGATGCCGCGTCGAGACGCAGTGTCCCTCCAGCGCTACAGCAATGCAGACCGTGCCCACGGGCTTCTCGGCAGAACCACCGCCCGGCCCTGCAACGCCCGTTATACCGATGCCATAGGTACTTCCAAAACGCCGTCTGACTCCCTCGGCCAGCTCCTTGGCAACTTCGACGCTCACAGCACCATGGTCGGCAAGGGTCTGAGCAGATACAGACAGGTCACGGACCTTCGATTCATTGCTGTAACACATCACACCGCCGAGAAACCAGGCACTGGAGCCGCTCACGTCGGTAAGACGCGCACCCAGCATGCCGCTGGTGCACGACTCGGCGATGGACAATGTCTCGCCCCTTTCACGCAGTCTCATGCCAATGACTTCTGCCAGCGTCTGCTTTCCCGAGCCATAAACGTATTTGCCCGCCCGAAGGAGGATATGGTCTTGTACCCTCCAAAGCTCCTGTTGGCGGACCGTTTCACTGGCATGACGCATTCCGATGCGCAAACGCACGCCATGATAGCTGGGAAGAAACGCCAGTGTGGCCTGACCGAGAAACTCCGACGGATCACCTAACATGTCGGCCAAGGTGCTCTCGGCAATACCGGCCGTCAACATCGTCACGTACTGCGCACGCGCTTCGGCGCCTGCCTGGAGCCGGTCATTGAGCATCGGTAACACATGATCGAGCATGATGTGCTGCATCTCGGTGGGAACACCGGGAAGAGCCACCAGCAGGCAACCGGCATGATCCATCGCCAAACCTGGTGCGGTACCGATAGGATTGGGCAGGATCGTCGCCCGTGACGGAACAAGCGCCTGAGCGGCATTGCGCTCGGTAACCTTGCGTCCACGCTCTCGCATCCAGACGTGAAGGTGTTCAAGCCACATCGTGGATTCAACCAGATGATCTGACGTGTAGGCGGTGAGCACGTCCTTGGTGATATCATCATGCGTGGGCCCCAAGCCCCCTGTCATGATGATCACAGAGCTCGAAGAACGCACGCGATCAAGTGTTTCGGTAAGCTGCTCAGCCACATCACCAACGGTGATGTGTTCGACGACGGAACAGCCAAGAAGCGTTAGCTCCTCCGCCAACCAGGCAGCGTTTCTGTTGACGACCTGTCCTATAAGGACTTCGTCACCGATGGAAATGATGGCAACTCGCATGTCGAAACCGTCCTTAAACAACGAGGCCCCGCAACATGCAGGGCCCCAGAAACGATCAACATAGTTCGTGAAACGACAGCAGCGTCTTACGACAGCTTCTGACGGATCTTCTTGTCGCTCATGCCACGCAAGTAATACAGCTTGGCGCGGCGCACGGAACCTTCCTTCACGACCTGCATCGACTGGATGATCGGCGAGTGGATCGGGAAGATCCGCTCAACGCCGACGCCGTTGGAGATCTTGCGAACGCGGAACGTCTCATTCATGCCCGAACCGCGACGGGCAATGATCACGCCCTGGAAGTTCTGGATACGCTCTTTTTCACCTTCCACCACGCGAACGGCGATCTTCACTGTGTCGCCCGGACGGAAATCGGGAATGACTGGCGATGCTTCGCCAGCCTTGGCAGTACGCTGCTCAAAGGCTTCTGCTGCTGCCATCGTTTCTATGGCCTTGACCTTGGGATGCATTGTCTCTCCGTGTGTTCTGTTGCTGTTCTTGGTTTGATTGAAACGCTCAATGTCCGAGCGCTTTTTCCGAAGGGGCCGCAAAGATACAACTTTTTTTGGACCATCGACAAGTCGTTATATGTAAACATGTTACCATGCGTCCAAACAATTTACGGCACCAGCGTCAGCACCTGCGAAGCCCCCTTTGAGGGACGAAGCGTCAGCTTGCGACCAGCACGCTCAACGGTCCACGTCAGTGGCTGCCCGTCAATGGTGCTTATTCGTGCCTGTGTGCCGTCACGCTCAAAGCTCATGCTGTAGCGGACGGATTCAGCCTCGACCGTCATCACTTGATCATTACTGAATCGCACCTCTTTTCCGTCGGATCGCTTCCAGCGACCAACCAGCATTGAGTTGTTGACCATTCTTCGCAGAATGAACAGCGGATCCGGATTTTTTGATGGCAGAGCCCCCATCACAAGGGGCTTGGCATCAAGGCTATCGAGCGACGTCAACGCGATGTAGGATCGGGCGATCTCATCATCGGCGACCATCCAAAGGGGCTGCTCGGAGTTGCCGATCACCCACTTCTGACCGGCCCCCATAATGATTTTCTTAGCCATCGGCAGCGTGTCGGCACGGTTTACGCCGAAGCCAACAAGGGCGTACGATTCGGTGGACACTGTGTCGATCCTGACCCACAGGGGGTCGCCGGGCCCTACCTTCGACATTGCACCGCTTAGGGATCGCGATCCGTTGAGTTCCTCTATGAAACGCGCATTGAACCACGTCCCGTGCAGGCGTCCCAACGACACCGCAGGCTGATTAACTCTACCGGTTTGAGCATTTGCCTGCTGATGGTCTAAAGCAAGGCAAAGGATCAGAAAACCGATCATTATGAGGGGGCGATGCATCACGACACCTTGGTTGCCACGGATTTGCCCTGCAGGAACAGCATCAGGTAATCATGTCCACCGGCCTTGGAATCGGTGCCACTCATGTTGAACCCACCAAAGGGATGTCCGCCAACCATTGCACCGGTACACTTGCGATTCAGGTACAGGTTACCGCAATGGAACTCGTTGCGTGCACGTGCCAGCTTGCGCGCGTTGCGGGTGTACACCGCTCCGGTCAGACCATAGATCGTGTTATTGGCGATCTCAAGTGCATGATCAAAGTCTCGTGCTTTGCATACGGCCAGAACCGGTCCAAAGATCTCCTCCTGCATGATGCGAGCTGTGGGCTTGACGTTGACGATGACCGTTGGCTGAATGAAGTAACCATCCTTACCGGCCACCTTTGATCCGCCGCAGATGAGCTTACCTTCCTTCTTTCCGATGTCGATGTAGTCAAGGATCGTGCGCTCTGCACGAGAGGAGACGACTGGTCCCATACGAACATCATCCTTCGGGTCGCCGACGGCGATGGCATCGACGGCGACCTTGAGCTTGGCAACAAACTCGTCGTACACCTTGGCATCAACGATCGCTCGCGAGCATGCCGAGCACTTTTGGCCTTGAAATCCGAACGCTGCAGCGACCACTCCTTGGACGGCCACATCCACGTCGGTCTCAGAATCGACGATGATGGCGTCCTTCCCGCCCATCTCAGCCACGACACGCTTGATCCAGATCTGTCCTGGCTGCGTCTTTGCCGCCAGCTCGTTCACGTGCAGTCCGACCTGCATGGAACCTGTGAAGGAAATGAACCGCGTCTTGGGATGACCGACCAGATAATCCCCTGCCTCGGCGCCAGACGCGACGAGAAAGTTCAGAACGCCATCCGGGAGCCCGGCTTCCTTCATGATCTCCACAAAGAGCCATCCCATCATTGGCGAATCACTGGATGGCTTGAGCACGATCGTGTTTCCACAGACGATGGCAGCAGCCGACATGCCGGCAAGAATCGCAAAAGGGAAATTCCACGGTGGAATGATGACTCCCACGCCCAGTGGGATATAGAGGAGTTCGTTCTTTTCACCGGGCTGAGGAACGATCGGCTGCGGGCCCGAGAGGCGCAGCATTTCACGGCCGTAGAACTCCAAGAAGTCGATCGCTTCGCATGTGTCTGCGTCCGCTTCGAGATAACTCTTTCCAACTTCACTGATCATCCAAGCGTTGATCTCAAGCCGACGCCGGCGCATGATGTTGGCAGCCTTGAAGAGCACGTTGGCGCGCTTCTTTGGGTCAACATTCTTCCACGTTTCAAAGGCCTTGAGAGCCGAACGCATGGCCTTTTCAGCATCATCCACGCCCGACTTCTGAAAGATGCCGATCACTTCTGAGGGGGCGGCAGGGTTCAGACTCTTCGTCTTTTTGTCCGTTTTAACGCGCTTGCCATTGATGATGTTCGGATACTCCTTCCCAAACGCCGTGCGCACGGCCTCGATGGCGGCGCGCTGTTTTGCCGCAACGGCTGGTTTGGTAAAGTCGTGATAGGCTTCGTTGACGAATGGCTTCATAATGTCCTCAGTGATTCAAGAGCACGAATTTACGTCGTCACTGTGTAGGTTCGCTGTCAATGCTCACCACTTGCCTGCCATGATCGAATCACTGATCGAATTCTTGCAAGGTCTGCCCGTCTGGGCGATCCTTTCCCTCACCTTCGTGATCGCCTTCATTGAGAACTTGGTGCCCCCTTCTCCAAGTGATGTGTTACTTGTCTTCATGGGGTCGCTCATCGGTATGGGAGTCATCGGCTTCACGCCCGCATTGTCGGTCGCCACGGCAGGCTCGGTCATCGGCTTCTGTGTGGCCTATGCACTGGGTCGTCGCTACGGTCCGGCCGTGGCCGATTCTCGCTGGGTACCGTTTATCGATCACGAAACACTTGCCTACGTCGAACAGTTGTTCGACAAGTACCACGGGCTGATCATCGTGTCAAATCGATTCCTCGCTGGCACTCGAGCAGTGGTGGCCTTTGCCGCAGGAGTATCCCGTCTTCCGTTGGTTCGCACGGTCATCCAATGCACCATAAGCGCACTAGCCTGGAACGGCATATTGCTGTTTGCGGGCATGCACGTCGGCCAACGCTGGCGCGAGGTCGAGGGCTACCTGTCGGCATACGGATGGATCATCACGACCATCCTGGTGATCGGCGTCGGTTACTGGCTTTGGCGGCGTCGGAGGAGGTCAGCCAAATAGTTCGGACGTCCTACGTGCAACGGAGCTGCAGAGCCCCTTACAGATTTGCTTCGCGACCCCAATCGACGATCAATGAGAACCTGAGCGTATTGCCCAGTGGGTGGTTCTGCTCCACCGTAATGTAGTAGCTGAAGTCAGCGCGGAAGATGTCGTAATTGACGCCGGCACCAAGCGTGAAGTACTCACGCGCACCGGCAGCGGCAGGCTCAGTGAAGTAGCCACCACGAAGAGCCACCGACTTGTCATAGACGTACTCCATGCCGAAGCCCGTTTCGAGTCCACCGCGTTCCCACGACGTGACGAGCGAGATCGGCAGTGGGTCCGAGTTCCGGCCTTCACGGCGCACGAGCAACTTCATGATGTCCGATGAGAACGTGAGCTTGTTGAACTCGTCTTCAAGGACCGTCAGTGCAACGCCCACGCGAAGATTCGTTGGCAGCGGGTCTGACTCTCGATCATAGGTCATCTTTGGACCGAAGTTTTGCAGGTTCGCTCCGACGCTCAGACGATTGCCGAATTCCTCACCGAAAATGTCAAGCTCGGATGGACGCCACATGACGCCGAGGTCGAATGCACTCGAAATACCGACGCCAGCACCGGGCGTGCCCGCGCTGGCGGGAGCGAGGTTTGAATGGATGTACTTGACCTGAACGCCGAGGCCAACATCGTTTCCGACCTCAGTGCCGTATGCGATGCCGATGCAGAACTCGTTTGACCTGAATTTGCCGAGTGCCTGACCGTTTTCATTTGTCTTGGTGAACTCTCCAAGATTCATGAAAATGAACGATCCGGCAATGGTTCCACCGAGTTCTTCGACGTACTGTCCGTAGGTACCGTACGAGTAATAGAGATCAGCATTGAACTGTGGGAGCCACTTGGCAAAACTGAGTGCCACCTGGTTTGATGCGTCGTTGAAGGCCAGTGCACCAGTGTTCCAGAAGATCGCGTTGATGTCGTCGGTCATCGCCGTTCCGATGTCACCCATGCCACTGGCACGGGAGTCAGGTGTGATGAGCAGAAACGGAACGGCGGCACCGCCGGCTTGAGAAAGCGCCATCGACGTTGTTGCGATGAGAACTGTCAGCCCAAGAATGAACTGCCGGACCAGCGTCATGTAGATCTCCATTGTACCCACGAGTTAGGGGGCAAAGTTAGCGAATGAGGGTCAGTTTACCACTTACGAAGGACGTCGTTCCATCGGCATCGACCAGGCGCACAACGGCCTGATACATTCCCGATTGCGCCATATCTCCCGATTCGTCGCGCCCATCCCAGAGAATGTCTGCCGTCTGCATGTCGGTGACCGTCATCGGCCGCTCCAGAAGGAGCGTGCCTTGCAGATCATAGATCATCAGAGTTGCGGTAAACGGACGCTGACTGGCGTGTGTGAAGCGAATGGTGGTGCTTGATGAGAACGGATTCGGGAAATTGAACAACCCTTCGGCGACGATAGCCTCCCCTCCTTCGGGGATACGGAACATCGTGCTGTGACTTGACACATTGTTGTAGACATCCCAAGCCTGCACCGTGACGATATGCATACCCGGCGACAGGCCGAAGATCTGCTTCTGGGCAGTGCCGGCTCGCGGGTTCTCGAGAGACGTCGTGAACGTTGGTGTCAGGATCTCAACAGCGCTCGAGTTATTGAACTGAGCCGTGATGTCGTGCCCGATCCCGACCCCTGTCGTGTTGATTCCTGTCTCGTCGGCAAGGTCGACGATCAGGACCGGATTGGGACGTACGATACCGCCAGAGACAAACTTTCGTGAGTCCACATAGACCTTGATCTCCGGGCCATCGGTCTCGGGATCTCTGACGTCCGTGACGCCGTCGACAACCACACAGTTGGTGGCACCCATGCCGAAGCGGTCATCGTCTGATGACGCATATCCATACAGAGAGGCAAGCCCTTGAGAGAACGAGATGTCCTTCGGTACCACGAATGTGGCCGTGAATCGCCCCTTCTCAACCTTGAACGAGCCCCTGCATAGCGCAGAGCCCGGGCGTTGAAAAACGTTTCGCGACTTGTAGATATCGTCATCAACAACCGTCACCGTCCTTGCCGCATCGGTGAGTGAAACGGTGATGTTACCGTTGAAGGACTCATCGACGTCTGCTGCCAGGGGGCGTGTAACGATTCCGCTGACTTCGACCGTACTCAGAGCCGCGACGCTGACCGCGGCCGAGTCGGTCTGTAGGTTGGTCCCGTTGATGGCCGTAAAACGGATGCTGTGATCAGGGACAAGTAGCGTCAGCGTCGGGTCACCAAGGATGAGGAACTTCTCATCATTGCCGCCGTTGAACGCCTGCTTCACGCGATACATGGCCTGTCCGATGGTTGGATAGGTCCCGTCCGGCATCCGCATGAAAAGGTCATCGTAGAATTCCTGGTTCAGCGCCGCATTGGCAAGTGAGTACACCACACGAGCAGCGGAGAAGACACCGATAGCTCCCCCATCTGGCATCAGGACAAGCTCTTCGGCACCGGACTGGATGTCCGTCAAATCGAACCTCGAAAAGTCACACGTGGCGGCGGTAAGAAAGAAGAACTTGTTGGTATTCAGAAGTTCCTTGGGTGTTGTCTCACGCACAAACACTTGCTCGTGTGCCCAAACGCGTGGATTGCCATGGCCGATGTAATTCAGCAGGACCGATCCGGTGGTATTGATCGTTGAGACCAGCTCCTGCGTTACGGACGGTTTGCGTCGGCCACGAGCGATGTTCTCTGTTGGGTACTCGACCATGTAGATTTTGCGCGGCTGGAACTCGACCGGTACGTGTTCGGAGGCGAGTTCCTCATTCTGGTCAAGGTGAGTAGAGCCGTCAGACTTCCGGTCTTCCTTCTCGCCGTCGTCAGCAAGAAGCGTGATGCGTGTTCTCCAGTCATCACGAGATGATTCTGTCTCGTATCGGCGAACCTTACTGATGAACGTCCGGCCCTCGGCATTGCTGCGGATAGGAACACGTCCGCAGGCCAGATCTGGGCGACGATCATTGCCCACGACGCGCACAAAGAAATCATCGGTGGTGGTCGTGGTCAGACCAATGTCTGCATTATCGGGATCAAGGCTTTCATAGGGAAGAACAAAGTTCTTCTGCATGGTCGAGATGTTCTTATAGTCATAATGCCCATCGCCCCAGAGGACCACGTGTGTAGGACGAGGAATCCATTGTGCGACGGCATTCGCCAGGAAGTCTCGCACCGCCGTTGGATCCAACATTCCATAACTGAATCGGGAATAGATCTCATCGGTCGTGAATACGCTGACGCTGAACTTGCCTCGGCTACGACGATACTGTGCGAACTCGTTGGCGGATTCGAGAAGGTCCGGATGGGTGATCACCAGAACGTCGGCGGCACGGTCACTGTCGGCAAAAGAAGCAACGGTCACCCTCTCGAGGGACCCGACAGATGCCGCATCAGACGAAAGGAAAAACCGCCGAGCCTGGCCCGAGGATATGCGCTCGCGGATGGCGAACATGCCCCCTACCGACGCTGCATTTGATACGAGTGCCGGCCGCGACGGGTCGGTCACGTCGAACGCATAGACCGTTCCGCTGAAGCCGTTGATCGAGTATTCCTGAACGGCGTTGTCGGTCTGTGTCCAAAACGTATACGTGTTCGACTGGGCATCCAGACTCTGGGGATAGTGTACTTCGACCCAGTCGATGAGGCCGGTAGAGCTGTTGTCACTTGACTGGTAAGCAAAACGCAGCGCCGTCCTGCCGTCAGCCGGGATGCGTGAGGCGGCGATCGTTCCAAAGCCGGAGTTCGTGTACACGTCCATATAGTCTGGCACGGGTGGCAGGCTCGCCTGGCCCACGGTGGCACCCGATTCAGAAACGGAGATCACGCCATTCGATGAGCGGCTACGATGACCAACCACGTACCGATAGAGGATGGTACCTGTCGGCACCAGTCCTGTAAGAGGAACGGTCACCACGACGGACGAGCGATTTTCGATCGTGCGACCCAGCCACCGACGTCCTGACCCCGGCGGAAGCGGGTTAACGATCTCCTCTTCGGTGAACACCCTGCCCGTGGTCGTCGTGGGCTTGATTGTTGCCTCCTCATCCGGTACGGGGCGAGCCACGGCACGGAGTCCGGGCGCACCGCCTACCGATACATAGTAGCCGGCGTTGTTCGCGTAGTGATTGATCCAATGGGCGATTTGCGTCCCGTTCTGCGTCCATCCAGTCGGACCGCTTGCATAGAATACGATCTCACTGATGGTACCATCGTTGTTGGTCTGCACAATGAGCGGCTGCTCACGCAGCTGATTTGCCAGGGCCGAATCGACCGATTCCGGCAGTTCCCTGCCACCGCGTCCAAACACCTTGATCGAGGCAGCTGCAGAAGCATCGGTTGGAATGCCGGCACCGCGCAACTGATCGGCGGTGATGCGATACACTCCCTCGCGGTTGATGCGTATGCGGTACATCGCCGACTGGGTCTCGGACTGCACCTCTTCAGGCGAATTCTTGAAGGTGCGCCCACCTGTCGAACGGCCGGCGGCCGTCCATGGAGCCGACGGGTTGAGTGCCAATAGTGGGGAGTTCGCTGCATTAGCATCGCGCCGAGCCCCTTTGCCATTGAACCGGATGCGGATGCTTGCATTCGTGAGCATGGAGAATCCCGATTCGATCTCCTCGGCCACAACAACATCAAGACGGGCAATGTGCCTGTCGGTGGCAATGCCCTCGTATGTCAAGCAGATTCGATCAGCGCAGGATGCAGATGGGACAAGTGGCGAAAGGGGCTCAAGGGTCCCCTTCCCAACCGAGACGTCTCGCGTACGAAACTGAGCCGCGTCAAGCGTGTACGCGTTCGGACCGGGAACGATCACGTCATACGTTCGGACATACCGCCGACGGCCCTGCCAGACCATGAGACGATCGCGGTCCGACGCCGGCCGCGTGATCACGAGGCCATCGGTGGTGATCTCAGACAGTTTAGCATCGCTTCGAAGATCAAGCACCAGTTCGGTCTCATTGGACGTGACCACGCGAAGATCCTTGACGCGATCGGCCGCACCAGCGGCGACGGCGCAGAATGCAACGACGAAGACAATGGCAATGAACCTCACAGCTGAGCTCGTCGCGTGCGTTGTGCAGAATCGAGTTCTGAGTTGCGTCTGCATGCTGCCGGATAGTTAGATGAAAAAGTTAACTGCACTGGTCCCAAGTCTTGCTCTAGCAAACCGCGCCTTCAATGACGCAGAGCAAGCGATTTGTAGTGTGTCTCTGACGCGGAATCTACAAAAGCCGAGGCATCGTTGCAGAAGCACCGCAAAGGCGCTACCGATTGACACACACGACAACAGGAAGCAAGTGGATGCAGTTCACGCACAATCGATCGACATTCGAATGGCAGCGCGAGGCAAAAAAAATGCCTCGCCATCAGGGGGGAATGAGATGGCAAGGCATGCAGCATAAAGAGGAAGTGACGACTTGCGTCGCCGAGCGGGAAACGAGACTCGAACTCGCGACCCCAACCTTGGCAAGGTTGTGCTCTACCAACTGAGCTATTCCCGCATATCGATTGTCAACGCTGCAAACATACACGAGGGAACACGATTATGTCAAAATGATTTTTTTGTGTCACGGCAAGCCCCTTTACCGCAAAAGACTTAGTTTTTTCCACAGGTTAATCCACAAATCCGTAGTTTTACGGATCTGTTCGCGACCCATTGATGGATGGCTTGTGACAAATCGGAGTAACTGTGGATAATGCAATAACTTAGGATTTGATACAACGTTACCCGATTTACCGAAAGTTGTTTCTAAATGAATCGATGACGGCGGATGCCACGATGTCAAGGGGCGGGCACGGATTGATCTCGCGTTCGATGGATGTAACGCCTCGATCTGTTATACCGCAGGGGACGATATCGGAGAAGAGAGCAAGCTCGTTGCACACATTCAGTGCGAAGCCGTGAGAGGTCACCCACTTGCTGCAGTGTATGCCGATGGCGCAGATCTTCCGCTCTGCACCGATCCACACGCCGGTGAGGCCGTCGACGCGTCCTGACTGAAGGTTGAACGTCTGCAGAGCGTCGATGATACTCTGCTCGACGGTACGCAGGAACCAATGCAAGTCCGGTTTTGAACGTTGCAGGTTGAAGATCGGATATCCAACCAGCTGACCCGGATTGTGCACAGTTGCCTCACCGCCGCGGTCGATCTCGATCACATCGACGTTACGCATCCTCAGCAGGTCGCCGTGCGTCAGCACGCTCCCCTGCTGTGTGGTCCGGCCGAGCGTGATCACACTGGGATGTTCACAGAGCACAAGCGTGTCCGGGTGGTCTTGATGTAGAATGGCGTCGACAAGCTCACGCTGCCGACGCCATGCATCGCGAAATTCAATTGTGCCCCATTGCTGGACGATCATACCTTACAGGTTCACGCACTCATCATATGCAAGAGCAGCGGACTCCATGATGGCCTCGCTCAGCGTTGGGTGAGCGTGGATCGTCTTGAAGATCGATGGACCCGTGGCACCAAGTGTGCGAGCGATTCCCATCTCACCGATCATCTCAGTTACGTCCGGACCGATCAGGTGAGCACCGAGAAGTTCACCGTACTTCGCGTCGAACACGAGCTTGACGAAGCCTTGCGCCTTGCCGATACCATGAGCTTTACCATTGGCGGTAAATGGGAACTTGCCAACCTTGATCTCGTGACCAGCTTCCTTGGCCTTGCGCTCTGTGAGGCCGATACTGGCAACCTGGGGTTGACAGTAGGTACAACCTGGAATGTTGTTGTAATCGACGCCGTCGGTGTGGTGTCCGGCGATATGCTCAGCAGCGACCACGCCCTCGGCTGAGGCCTTGTGAGCCAACCACGGTGCTCCGGCAACGTCGCCAATGGCGTAGATGTTCGGGATGTTGGTGCGCAGGTACTTGTCGACCTTGATCCAACCACGCTCGACCGTTACGCCAACGTTCTCGAGTCCAATGTTCTCAATGTTCCCTTGAACACCAATGGCATTCAAGGCCAGATCGGCCGTGAGCGTTTCCTTGCTTCCGTCTTTGCGCTCCACGATGACCTCGACGCCCTTGCCCTTCTTCTTGGCCGAGACGACCTTTGTCTCGGTGAGGATCTTCATGCCATCGCGCTCAAATGTCTTGCGAAGTTCCTTGCACACGTCATCGTCTTCCACCGGCAGAATACGATCCTGCATTTCGATCACCGTCACAGCCGCACCAAAGGACTGGTAGAAGTAGGCAAACTCGATTCCGATAGCTCCGGCACCCATGACGATCAGCGACTTAGGAGTCTTCTGCTGGAGCATTGCCTCGGTAGAGGTGAGCACGTATTCGCGGTCAACCTCAATACCAGGGATCATGCGCGGGCGTGCACCCGTGGCGATCATGATGGTCTTTGCGGTGATCAGGTCAGTAACTGTGCCGTTTTCGTCCTTTACTTCGACTGACGTGGTGGTCTTGATCGAGCCCCATCCCTTGATCTGGGTGATCTTGTTCTTCTTGAAGAGGAAGGCGACGCCCCCGCTCATGCGATCGGCCACGCCTCGTGAACGAGCGATGACCTTCGGGAAGTCCACGTCGAGATTCTTGATGCCGAACCCATAATCATCTGCATGCTTGAGGAAGTTCATATACTCAGCATTCTTGAGCAGTGACTTCGAAGGAATGCACCCCCAGTTCAAGCAGACGCCTCCAAGGCGATCGCGCTCAACGCAGGCAACCTTCAGGCCGAGCTGAGCAGCACGAATGGCGGCTACGTAGCCTCCGGGGCCGGATCCAATGACGACAAGGTCGAACGTGTGAGTATTCATGGTGTGAATGCTGAGATTCGGTGATAGAACGTGGTGATTTGCGCGGCAAAGTTACGGAGTTTCCGTCAACGAAAACGGCCCCGACATCGTGTGATGTCGAGGCCGGAATGAGACTGCTAAGGGGCTATCAGGCGTGGTATTCGAATGACTCGTGCAGAAGTGGGTCATTGACCGCAACGGCATTGTTGGCCTTGAATTGACGGGCTGCAAAGACCAAGAACAGACCGGCAAAGAAGATCCAACCTGTCAGCTCCTGCCAACCGAACGTCACCGATTCTGCCTTCAAGATATGATGTCCGACAGCCGGCATGATGATCCATGTCAGATCAATGAAATGCGACAACAAGATGATGATCGCCGCAGCGACGAGCACCTTTTTCTTGCGCTTGACATCTTGGCGGAGCAGAACCATGAACGGCACCACAAAGTGCGTAAGGATCAGTGCGTAACCAAAGTACTCCCAACCGTGCGTCATACGGTTCGTGAAGTAGATCGTCTCTTCTGGGAGGTTTGCATACCAGATGATGAAGTACTGCGAGAAGGCGATGTAGGTCCAGAACACGGAAAATGCGAACATCAGCTTGCCGAGATCATGAAAATGCTCGTCTCGGATGAATCCCTTCAGGTGTCCTCCGCTGTGAAGAGCCACGGCCATGAGTGTGATGATGGACAATGCTGAGACGAAGTGTCCTGCGAAAGCATAGACACCCCAGATCGTCGAAAACCAGTGTGGCTCGAGTGTCATCAGAAGGTCGAATGCCGCGAAGGTGATCGTCACCGCATACAGCAGAACGAAAGGGGCTGACCGTTTCCAGTTCGCACGCGTCGGTGAAATGTCTCCCTTCAAGGAATCCTGCTTCAGTGAGTTGCCGATGATGAACCGGTGCATCACAAACCAGAGCAGGCAGTACATCACAAGCCGGATGACGAAGAAGTCGAACTTGAACATACCCTGCGTGAAGTAGGCGGCCTTCTTGACGAGGATTTCATCCTCGGTCAGCTCATTGCCATGCGCCCACTCATAGATCGAATGATGATCCATATAGACGTTGGCGATGATTGGCAGCATAAGAACGAGCATCACGGGCACCAACCCGGCAAAGTTCTCAGCGATCCGTCGGATCGAGGCACTCCAGCCGGCGCGGCCGAGGTACTGCAACGCTGAGAAGAACAGCATCGTTACGCTGATACCACCGAAGTACCAGAATCCCAGCAGGTAGTCGGCAAAGAACCGCTCCGAACCGGAGATGACGTACACACCGGCGAGGCCGGCGGCGCCAACGGCCGCCAGGATCATCCCGATCTGATTGATCTTTCCGATCAGTGGCGTTGAACCTAGTTGAACGTTACTCATGTCTCTTATGCTCCCCTTCCTCAGTTCGTTGCCGTCGAAGCGACGGGAGAGTTACTAGCTACCCCTTCAACGCCTTGAAGCGTGCGAAGATATCGGATGATAGCCCACCGGTCGATCGGGTCGATCTTGTCGGCATAACTTGGCATCAGGTTCTGTCCGGCGCTGATGATATGAAAGATGCGCGCATTCGACAGCGCTGCCGTCTCCGGGCGTGTCAGGTCCGGTATACCTGCCCATCCGCGCTTCGAAACAGCTGAGTTTTCGCTCTTCCCGTTGTAATAGTGGCAGGGCGAGCAAAATGTGTTGAAACGATTCTGACCACGAGCAAGAACGAACTCCGTCTTGGGCAGATTCGGATCGACATTTGCCGTCTCGGCTGCGTCGATATCTCCCGGACCAAGTTGATACGGCTGTGCACCGCGCGCAATTGAACCTTCGACAGGTTCACGCAGACTCTTGCCATCGGCAAAGAACGTGTTTGGAGATTGAGGAATCGCGCGGAACTGGTGGTCCAAGTTCGGCTGTATCTCAACAGGGGGGTCGGTGGAGAACCATGTCTTTTGACCCGTGAAGAGCATTACGGCCAAAACGGCGATACCAAGACCGATTGCGATCATGATGATCTGTGAGAAGCGGAGTTTCATACGTCTTGTGTCGTGAAATTCAACATCAGTTGGCCGTCGCGTGCACGAGATGCACATTTCCAACGCCGAGGTTTGTCAGCATCGAGGCTGTCTCGGTTGCAGAGAAACGATCGTCGTCAGCATCAATCGTGACCACGAAAACGTCGTCAGTGGCCTTCTTGAATGATTCATCGTCCTGATACTTGTTGTACCACGTCGGCATGCGGCACAGGTGAAACAGTCCAAGCACGGTGAAGATGGCCGTGCCAAGGATCGACAATTCAAAGTCGATTGGCATCGAGAACTGCCAGTTAAAGAATCCCTTGCCACCGATGTTGAGCTTGTAGTCCACAGCTCCTGTCCAAAACTGCAGTCCGAGAGCTGTGCTTAAGCCCCCTATCAATCCGACGAACGAGATGTAGGTCAGGATCGACCGTTTGATGCCCATGGCCTTGTCGAGTCCATGCACCGGATACGGTGTATGAATGTCCCAATTGCGGAATCCGGCATCACGAAGTTTCTCGGCAACGGTCATGGTGAGGTTCACATCGGTGATCTCTCCAATGACGCCAACGGGTTTCGTACTCATAGATGACCTTCGTTCTTCAGTGCAGGTGGTGGTTCAAAATCAGTGGGCATCGCCATGGTGATCATGATGATGCGTTGGCTGAGCGCCGGGCATGATGCTCTTGATCTCAGCAATGGCGATCACAGGAACGAACTTGGCAAACAGCAGGAACAGCGACAGGAAGATCCCGAACGTTCCGATAAAGATGGAGACCTCAACCCACGTTGGCGAGTAATATCCCCAGGATGCAGGCAGGAAGTCATGGTGGAGCGTCGTGGCAATGATCGTGAAACGCTCAAACCACATTCCGATGTTGACGAAGATCGAAATGACAAACATCAACGGAATGTTACGCCGCGCGCTCTTGAACCAGAATACTTGTGGCGAAACGACGTTGCAGGTGAACATCGTCCAGTATGCCCAGGCATAATCACCGAAGGCACGGTTGACAAAGATCCAACGCTCCCAGTCACTACCGGAGTACCAGGCGATGAAGAACTCAAGGATATATGCATAGCCCACCATCATGCCCGTTGCAAGCATGATCTTGTTCATGTTCTCAAAGTGCTTGAGGGTGATGAACTGCTTCAGGTCGAGAACTTCGCGCGTGATGACGAGCAGCGTCAGCACCATGGCAAAACCGGAGAAAATGGCTCCGGCAACGAAGTATGGAGGGAAAATGGTTGTGTGCCAACCCGGGAGGATGCCGACGGTGAAGTCAAACGACACCACAGAGTGTACCGACAAAACCAGAGGCGTCGAGATTCCGGCCAAGATCATGTAGGCGATCTCATAGTGGTGCCAGTTACGTGTCGAGCCGGTCCAACCAAGCGAGAGAACACCATAGACCTTCTGAGCGATCGGACCCTTCACGTAGTTGCGAAGCGTGGCCAGGTCAGGAATAAGACCAATAAACCAGAACAACGCTGACACCGTGAAGTACGTATTGACGGCGAACACGTCCCACATCAGAGGAGAACGGAAGTTCACCCACATGGCCATCTGATTCGGATATGGTAGCAGCCAGTAAAAGAGCCAAGGACGACCTGTGTGACTGAGCACCATCGTCAGTGCACAGATCACAGCGAAGATCGTCATTGCCTCGGCAGATCGATTGATGGCCGTACGCCACTTCTGACGGAACAGGAACAGAATGGCCGAGATCAGTGTCCCGGCATGCCCGATACCAATCCAGAACACGAAGTTGGTGATGTCCCATCCCCAACCGATCGGATTGTTCAGACCCCACACACCGATACCGGTCGTGATCGTGTAGTACAGCGCGAAGAGCCCCCACCCAGCCATCGCTCCGGTTACGCCGAGCGTGGCGAGGTACTTCATCGTGATCTTCGATTCTACGATGCTGGCGATACGCGCCGTAACGTCGCGCAACGTTGGATTACCGAGGACGAGGTCTTCGCGCACCGGCTCGTCGCCGTGCGCCATGGCCTGCAATCTCTCTTGTTCCTGGACCACCGTCATGATTGGTTCCCGTCAGTGAATCGTTGTGTTATTCAATTACTCGTGTTGCTCTTACGCCCTGTCGTTGATGACCTTGGCAAGGTATGTCACCGACGGACGTGTGTTGATCTCTGCCAGCACGTGGAAGCTCCGCTCACTCTTACGGGCAACCGAGATCTTGCTGTTTGCGTCGTTGGCGTCGCCAAAAATGATCGCTCCTGCCGGGCACGCCTCTTGGCATGCAGTGACCGCTTCGCCATCCTTGACGCGTGCACGACCTTCGTCGCGCGCATGCCACTTTGCCTCGTGCAGTCGTTGCACGCAGAACGTGCACTTTTCCATGATACCGCGCATACGTCCCGATACTTCTGGATTGAACACCAAGTCGAGCGGTTGACGCTCGTCTTTGTAGTTCAGGAAGTTGAAACGACGCACCTTGTATGG
Organism: Bacteroidota bacterium; assembly: GCA_041170435.1. Lineage (GTDB taxonomy): Bacteria > Bacteroidota > Ignavibacteria > Kapaibacteriales > Kapaibacteriaceae > UBA10438. Next base: position 24,872 of record JBEAYU010000006.1, on the reverse strand, counting down.
ACAGTTGTTCAAGCAGTACCGCGTTCCGACGCAACGGTTGTAGGTCATCTCGTTCAGACCCTCCGGTGAGTGCGTTGTGGCGGCCACTGGACACACATTTTCACACGGAGCGTTCTCGCAATGTTGACACAGCATTGGCTCGAGCACGGTCGAGGTCGGTTCCTGCAAGGATCCCGAATAGTACCGGTCAAGGCGGATCCAGTGCATCTCACGTCCAAGGAGCACCTGGTCTTTGCCCACCACCGGGATGTTGTTCTCGCTCTGACAGGCTACGACGCAGGAAGAGCACCCCGTACAGGAGCTCATGTCGATCACCATTCCCCAGCGGTGCCCCTTGTACTGATACTCGCTGACGATCGAAAGGGGCTTGCCAGCTTCGTCCTTGATATAGTCTGGCTCGAGCGAAGTTGTTGTGGCAAGATCACTGAGCTTCAGTGACTGCGCAACGTTCCGCTCATTCTTTGTGTCACCAGGAACCTCGCCAAGGGTATGGTGATTTTGAGTCGTGGCCACGCGATGGCGCTCACCGGTGACTGTGACGTTCTCCACGGCATGATATCCGACACCACCAATGGCAAATGCATTGGCACCAACGCCGGCACCGATACTACCACAGGCACTGCGGCCATAACCAAGTTGCGTGACGATCGTATCGTCCGCCATGCCGGGTTGGACCATCACGGGAAGCTCAACGCTGCCTTGACGTGTCGTGATGGCGATAACGTTCTCATTTGCCTTCGCAAGAGCCTTCGGGTCTTCCGCACTCGATGAAAGACCCAACTTGACGGCCATGGCAGGGCTGATCAGCGCAACGTTGTCCCATGTGATCTTGGTCACCGGATCTGGCAACTCTTGCAACCAGCCATTGTTGGCAAGCCGTCCATCATAGAGGGCATTCGACGGGACATTCATGAGGACCGTCGACGCACCAACGGAACCCTTGGCAAGACCGGCTATAGCACCGAGGTTTGCCGGTACGTCAACTGATGTTGAACCCGTGCCCGCAACAACGCCTGACTGGAGCGTATCAACCCAGTTGGAAGCTGGGTATGTAGAGGCGATCGCCGCCTTGACGTAATCAGCGTACGTGGCCGTCGATGCCATGAAGGACGCATTTACCTTCTTACCAATGGTCATGAGCGAGTCCTGCAACGACGGAATGCCGTCACAAAGCGGTGCGATAACCGGCTGCTGCACACTGACGTATCCGTCTGGGCTGACCGCCGTGCCCCATGACTCGAGCCAGTGAGCGGCAGGAATCGAAGCATCCGCGATCTGTGATGTTTCATCGTCGTACAAACTGATCGTACCACGGAATGCGACCTTCTTAAGGATGGCATTCTTGAGTGCGCGTGACGCGGAATACTCGGGGTTCACATCAAGAAAGATGGCCGCGTGTACACTGCCGGCTTCCATCTGCGCGATGATGTCGGCAATGGCGGCACCCTTTTCGCCGGAATTCGGCAGCGTGCGGCTAGCATCGATGACCTTGCCGGCTCCGACCGAGCCTAACGCGCTGTTGATCGCTACAGCAAGTCCATGAGCGTGGGCCGAAAGGTGCGCTCCTGCCAGAACCACACCCGTGCCAGCGGCAGCACCCTTGAGGCTCTTTGCAGCGGCCGCAACGGCCGGGTTTGACGCCGACGCACCACCAACGATCGCTGCGTGAAGTTCTTCGATGAATCCCTCGATCTTCGAGGGGGCCGTGCGAACGCGCATGTCGGCATTCATACCGGTAGCAGAGTATTGAGACTCAACAACCGTCAGATGCGACATCTCCATGTTGGACTTTGACGGCGTCCGACGCGAAGAGAACCGCGTAGTATGGTAGAGCGAAAGCGTGTCAGCTCCAAGGAAGTCAGCGTCGACGCTCACGATCACCGAGGCCTTCGACAGGTCTGGGACGATCTGCGCGTCACGTCCGAAAATGGCCTTGTTGGCAATGGCTGCACCATCATTGGCTATCGCTGGGAGCGTCACCATCACAGCCTGTGGAATTGCGGCCACAAACTCGTTCAGAAGCTGAGCATAGGTTGGCGAGCAGTGTTCGTCGATGAACAACGCCACCTTCTTGTTCTCAGCAGCAGCCTGAGAAATGGCAGCTGCCATCTTCGATGCTGCAGCGTCGAACGACGTCTGTTGTCCACCAACCTTTGGGCGACGGATACGGTCCGGATCGTAGAGCGAAAGCAACGATGCCTGCATTTCGGCATTAGCCGCGCCACGCGTCAACCCAGGGTGCGAGGAATTTCCGGTGACCTTGATCGGACGCCCTTCACGCGTCTTGACGACTGCGCCGTAGGCAACATTGCGATGAGAGTATACTGACGCGTAGTAGATCGGCAACCCAGGCGTGGCGTTCTGAAGCGACTTCACGGACGGCACCAGCTTTTGCTCGGGGCGACGACAGGCGGCAGCCGTCAGAGCCATCGAAGCCGAAACAAGGGCCATGAAGCTGCGGCGGCTCACGCTGGAATCAGCAATGGCAGAGGTTGTTGTTCCTGGAGTAAACTCTGCTGATTCTTCGCGACCCTCGGCGAGCTCGTCTATGCTCTTCCACATGGGGTTGGTTGCTGCATGGAGTGAACGGTCGGACATATGCTAACCTTGAAGGGGTGTTTCAATCGTTGTGGGTGATCTCGTCGGTCAATAGTGACACGACGAGCAGTTCTCTGGGCCGACACCGGCAACCTTTGGATGCGGAATGCCGGCGACTTCAACCTTCGGAAGGTCGACGTCATATCCGCCGAACTGAGGAACGGTAAGGGGCTTGAGGGAGGCCTTGTCGGCTACCTGGGCCTTGATCGGCGTGAAGATGTATGCACTGTCGAGCAGGTCGTCCATCTTGTGCACCTTTCCGGTGAACACGCCCGAGATTGGTCTGGCACCCACGATGTTTGCTTCAGGATTACGGTGACAGTCCAAACACCAGCCCATGCTCAGTGGCTTTGCCTGCGATACCACACCCATCTCTTCGATCGGGCCGTGACACGACTTACAGTCGATCTGCGCGCGAATGTGGCGGCTGTGATTAAAGTGCGCGTAATCTGGCACCTTGTGGATGCGAACCCACGAAATCGGATTGCCGGACTCGTATGAGTCACGCACAAGCTTGAGCTTCGGAGACTCGGCCTTCACTGCCGTGTGGCAGTTCATACAGGTCTGCGTGGTTGGCACCGGAGAATGAGCTGACTTCTCGACGCCGGCGTGACAGTATTGGCAGTGGATCTGCAACTGACCCGCATGCAACTTATGCGAGAATGGCACAGGCTGTTCGGGACGATAGCCGACGTCGGCAAAGTCGTTACGGAATCCGAAGTAGCCCAGGAGGAAGAGCACACCGACAACGCCGCCCGCGACAGCGCCGCCTACCTTGACCCCCATGTCAAACTTGCGTGAAAACATTCGCTTCCCTCAGCAGTAATTGTCGTGCAAATATACCGTTCCCAGTGAACCTAGGTCGCATGGTTGTCCACATGAATCACGCGACTGTATTTGGATGTTGTCGTAGTCGTCGAGCGATGGTCACAATCGCAATTGTCAAGATGGTGATCGGCACGCTTAGCATGACTATCACCGACAGTGAGTACGCATCTCCAACTGATGCGTTGCTTCCGTGTTTTGTAAAGCTGTCCTTACAAGCCGGGCATGCCAACACATCGGCAGCTGCCATGAACAGGACCAATACAATTGATGCAATCGTTTTCATGATGCAGGTGAGAACCATTGGTACAACATGAAGTAGACGATGACGCCGGTAACGGAAACATAGAGCCAGATCGGCAGCGTGATACGAGCGATGCGCCGATGGGCTTCAACCGACATTGCAAGCCCCCTGCGAATCGTGATGATGGCCAGCACCGGAACCGTTGCAGCAAGCGTCACATGGGTGACCAAGATGATCAGATAGATGGTACGCCAAACGCCTTCACCCGGGAACACCGTATTGTAGGACCCTGTGGTTGAGTACAGGTGCCACTTGTGAAGAAGGTAGCACGCAAGGAAGACGATCGAAACGACGAACGCCGCGATCATGACCATACGATGCTGTTCGATACGACGTTGACGAATGAGCCGATAACCCGTGACGAGCAGAATCGTCGAGAGTGCGTTCAGCGTTGCGTTCAGAGCCGGAAGCTGATCCAGATTCATGGTATAGCCTTGAGAATGGAACGCAACTTTTCAACCTCTGCAGGATCAGAACTATCGTAGTACCCACGTACCTGCATGGCTGAGTCGACAAGCACAAACCGAGTCGAGTGAAGATCAGGCTCTGATGGCGAAATCAGTCCTAGATCGTTGCTTGACACCCGAATCATCGAATCGAGTGGCATGGTCACGAATGCCCACGAGCGCCGTGAGGCTCCGTACTGCTGGCCATAGGAACGCATGACACTTGGAAGATCATTTTCGGGATCTGACGTGAGCGAGACGAACGAAACCTTGGACGAAAAGTCGCGATTGATACCTGCAAGCACGCTGTTCAAAGCCGGACAAACCGTCTGGCAGCGTGTGAAGAAGAATGAGGCGATCCACGGCTTCCCCTTCATAGACTCCGCACGAAACAGAGCACTGTCTTGGTCAAGTCCCGAGAACGAGGACACGCCACGAAGCACAGGAAGGGTATCCCACGGGGTCGTGTGCTGGTCCTGCTGAGCCTCCTTTGGCTGACATGCAGTCAAGCCAACGAAGACGCAAAGGAATGTGGTGATAGCTAAGAATCGCATCGTGAGGATAGTCGTGCGTCAGTGCCCTGCCTTGTGCTCACCCGGATGCACCTGTTGGTACACCGTGCGCGTTACATGATCATTCGACGGCGCATTGCCGAACTCGAGATTGAGACCGAAGGTCAAGACGGAAAACAGGAAGACCGGAACGTACACGAAGAACCGCAGGTACGGATTGTCAAACTTGAGGTGCATGAAGATGTACATCACGCATATCACCTTGAAGACAGCAATAGCCAGACCAAGGGTGATGTTGAAGATGTATCCGTTTTGCATGCCATGGAACGGATCGATTTTCGCAGCTGCAACGGTGAGCAACGTCATAATGCAGAGGGTGGCGAAAACCTTCATGTAGGCTGGAATAACGTTTCCGTGATCGTGACCCATACTTGAGCTCCTAGTGAACGGTCGTGAAGATTCGTTGGGGATTATGGGAAGATGAGATACAACGCCGGGAAGATGAAGATCCACATCAGGTCAACAAAGTGCCAATAGAGGCCGAGCGTCTCAACTTTGACCGGGTAGGGATATCCATTCTTGGTGTATGACTTCATCAGCATGAACGCCATCGGTATCATACCGGCCACGACGTGAAGCGCGTGGAAGCCCGTCATGATGAAGTAGAAGGAGTAGAACAGCGTATGGTTCTCCTGACCAGGAAACAGCCCATCGGCCCACTTCGCGCTGTACTCGAAGTACTTGACGATCAGAAAGCCGAATCCTCCCAGAATGGTCAGACCAAGGTAGGTCTGAAACATTCCGTTCTTCTTCCGCTCAAGGTTATAGATCGCCAGCGCCATGGTCAGCGAGCTACCAATGAGAATGAACGTATTCAACAACGCTAACGGCCAGCTAAGGTGATGCGAGGCATCGTAGAAGGCCTGGTAGTTGGTGTTGCGAAGCACGATGAAGGTTCCGAAGAAACCCGTGAAGAACATGAGCTCTGACGCCAAGAAGGCCCACATGGCAAGCTTGCCATGGGCGATCTTGGTGACCGGCTCGTGAGAAAGATTCAGTGCTGCTGACATGCTACCACCTGTTGTTGATGATCATTGTTTGTCGAGAAACATGAGTACGACGATCCCCATCAGGACCGCGTACGAAGTAAGGAGAACCTTGCGTGCCGTTGCGGCATCAGGTTGCCTGTAGAAGAGTGCGCTTTGAACGATGAGCCATCCGCCGAGAACCACCACTCCCGAGAGATAGACATTTCCGGTTACCCCAAGGAGGGTCGGAATGATGGCCGAAACGAGCAGCAGCGCACTTGTGAGAGTCATCTGCACGGCAAGTGTCTTACCAGTGTCGTCGCTGATGGCCCGGAGCACCATGCCCCCTTCACGATAGTCGGCTCGATACATCCATGAAAGCGCATAGAAGTGCGGGAGCTGCCAGAAGAATAGAATGGCAAACAACACCCAAGCCATGGAATCTGCCACGCCCGTGACCGCCGTCCAGCCGCCCATGAAGGGCAATGCACCGGGAATGCCGCCAATGATGACGGCAAGTGACGACCGCGTCTTCATCGGGGTATACACCATCACATAGCTGAGCCACGTGGCAATTGCCAACCAAAACGTCAGTGTATTGACTGTCAGAAGAAGTGCCGCTCCTGAGATGGAAAGCACTGCGGCAAAGATCGACGCACTCCGAACAGAGATAGCGCCCGAGGGAATTGGTCGCCTCGAGGTACGCTTCATGCGAGAATCGACATCACGTTCCATGATGTGATTGACAACACAGCTTCCGCTGCTGATCAAAAGCGTGCCAAACATCGTTGCAGCCAAATGCACTGCTTGCGTGGTTGAGAACAACGACGTTGTCGACGGCAAAGCAAGATGGTATCCAGCCAGGGTGGTCATCATCACCATCTTACTGATGCCGGGCTTTGTGAGCTCATAATACAATGCGGCACGCGATGGTGCACGCTCAGCCACGGGCGCCTCGATGGCAACTTCCGAGTTTCCGCCGGACACGCTCATCGTGCCCCCTCATGGGCAAGGCCGCGGACGTTCTTGGGTTGTTCGATGGCACGGGGCTGGCCCTGTACGCTCAACATGGTCACGGCATTCGACACAAGAATCACCACTCCAACCATGACGTGCAGCGTGGTGACGAGCTCTCCCCGCCCGGACCAGAGGATTCCTGCTCCGAGAAGTATCTGCAGGCCAACCAAGGCAAGGGCCACTAAAGACGATCGTCGAACATCCGAGGGAGCACCTTCCGAACGAAGTCTCAGGAACTGAACGATGATGGCGATGGCCACAACGTATGCAAGCGACCGGTGGATGAAATGAATCAACACCTGTGGGTGCTGCAGCATGTCGGCAGAAGGAAAGAAGCCGGCATCACTCCACTGGGGGAACGTCATGCTGGCGCCCCATGAATCGGTGTGACGAGTCAGAGCACCGAGAACAAACTGCATGAACGTCAAGACCCAAGTCACAGACACCACGAATGATGTCGAAGTACTCAGAGCCCCCTGACGACGGCGCTCACGCCAAGCGGCAGACGACTGCAGAACAATCGACAGAACGATCATCAAGAACAATTGTGCAAGAACTCCGTGCGAGGTCGATGTCCAGGCCGGCAAGTTGTGCCTCACCGTGTACCCACCAAATGAGCCCTGCAGGCAGACCGAAGTAAACGCTGCCAAAGCAAGCCAGACGATCCGCCGCGATGGATCTGTTTTGACGGCCTTGATCACAAGGCCAATCGTAAGCAGCCCAAGCGCAACCATGAACAATTCCATGAAACTCATGGGCATGTTGTTGACGCCCAACACGGCACTCGTAATCGTCAGGAAGACGATCACGATCAATCCTGCAAGCGCCTTACCGGGGCGTTCCCCCTTCGGCGTTGATCGGTACGCCAGTACCAGAAGCAACGTCGTGACGATTCCCACGACCGTCGCGAAAAGTCGATGACCGTGTTCCCAAAACCGATCCTTCGCCCACAGCCACTCAGATGGACTATACGTGACCATCGGTGCAAGGTTTGACGTTGGCCAGTCAGGAAATGCCATTCCGCTGCGTGTGGTGTTGACGTGCCCTCCCCAGACAATGAGTCCGAATGTCAGAACACAAAGAACCACGGCTACGCGATGGATCATGCGATGACCGGTCACAGGTGTCGATTCGTGAGGCGTCATGCTGGTGCTTCGTCGCCCGTAAGATCGTTAGTGACTGCCGAATGAACGATTGTCGTCTTCGACGGCGATCGTGTGATGATTGACGGTCTTCGAACTGCCCGGCTCCCACTGAGGCCAATAGTCGCTCTTGCGACCTTCGACACTGAACTCGTAGGGTCCACGGTACACGGTGATGTCCTTGTCAAAGTTGCCGTGACCCGGATGCTCCGGTGCGGCCCATTCGAGCGAGTTTGCACGCCATGGATTACGGGGGGCACGCTTTCCATTCTTCAGTGACCACAACACGTTGAAGACAAGGATGAGCTGGGCAAACCCGAGGCTGATGGCACCAATAGTGATCACCTCATTGACATCCGAAAGCCCCTTGAGGAAGTCATACACATTCGGGTCGTAGATACGACGCATATGGCCGCCAAGACCCAGCACGTGCATTGGGAAGAACGTCACATTGAATGTGATGAACGTCAGGAAGAAGTGCCACTTACCCAAGCGCTCGTTGAGCATCTTTCCATACATCTTCGGATACCAGTAGTAGATACCTGCGAAGATTCCGAAGAGTGATCCTCCGAACAACACGTAGTGGATGTGTGCGACAATGAAATACGTGTCATGGATGTAGATGTCAACAGGAGCCGACGCCATGAACACCCCGGACAAACCACCGATGATGAACATCGACACGAACGCCAAGGCGTTGAGCATGGCCGTCGAAAACTTGATGTTGCCACGCCAAAGCGTGCCAAGCCAGTTGAACACCTTGATGGACGATGGAACAGCGATCACGATGGTCGACAGCATGAAGGTGGTTCCGAGAAGCGGGTTCATACCCGACTGGAACATGTGGTGACCCCAGACGATGAAGCCGAGGAATGCGATGCCCGCAATGGCAAACACCATGGCCTTGTAACCATAGATCGGCTTGCGCGAGAAGGTTGCCATCACGTCCGACACGATACCCATCAGAGGCAGGATCATGATGTACACGGCTGGGTGTGAATAGAACCAGAACACGTGCTGGAACAAGATCGGCTGCCCACCACCAAAGTACTTCGAACTCGTAACCAGGTTGTCGGGGAGGAAGAAGCTCGTATGCAGGAAGTTGTCCATGAAGAGCATGGCAAGTCCTGCTGCCAATACCGGCGTACCAAGCGTTACCAGAATGGCGGTGATGAACAATGCCCAGACTGTCAGTGGCATGTCAAACAGCTTCATTCCCTTGGCGCGCTTGTTGAGCACAGTGGTGACGTAATTGACCGCACCCATGATCGACGAAAAGCCGACGAGGAAGACGCTAATGAGCCACAATGTCTGACCGCTGATGGTAAATTTTTCGAGGCCGGTCATTGCAGAAAGGGGCGGATAGGACGTCCACCCTGCCGCCGCGTAACCGGTATCTGTAAAGAACCCTGCCATCATGATCAGTCCGGCCGGAGGTACAAGCCAGAATGACCACATGTTCAGCCGAGGCAAGGCCATATCATCCGTCCCGATCATCAGCGGGATACAAAAGTTTCCGAACATGCCGGCGGCAAACGGGATGATCACGAAGAAGATCATGATCGAACCGTGCATGGTCAACAATTGCGTGTAGAACTCTGGCGTGATGATGCCGCTTCCGGGTTCAGTCACCCAAGAAGCAGGCAGGACCGATCCGATCACGGGTACTGGCTTGCCCGGGTATGCCAGCTGCCAGCGGATGAAGAGAGCGAATGCCCCGCCAATGAATAGGAAGAACAAAGACGAGAGCATGAACTGCTTCGCGATCACCTTGTGATCGGTAGAGAACACGTACTTGCGGTACCACGGAAGATCGTGGTGATGCTCGTGAGCGTGGTCTTCGTGGGCAACCGGTGTTGCCGTCTCAATCGTTGCTGTACTCATACGTGGAGATCTCCTTGTGCGGGATTACTTGGTGAGTGAGGCGACCGTGGCTGTATCTGCCGACGGTGCAACGGTTGGTTGAGGCGAACGTGCAGCAATTGCCTCTGCTACTTTCTTGTCGACCCAGGCATCGTATGACGCCTTGCTGAGAACTTCGTACTCGGCACGCATGGAGTAATGTCCACCTCCACACAGCTCAGCGCAGGCGAGCTCGAACTTGCCTGTCTTGAAAATGTTGTACCAGATATTCATCCACGTGCCTGGAACCACGTCCTGCTTGACGCGAGCGTGGGGAAGGAAGAAGCTGTGCAACACGTCTTGCGACGAACCGTGCATGACGATGTTCGCATTCACAGGAACCTTGAACTGGTTTTCCGTCGTGAAATCGTCCATACTGCGCGGGTCGGTTGAATCGATCCCGAACGGGTTCAACCCAGTGATCAGCTTGCGGCAGTTGTCACGGTCTGTGTATGCATTGCGACCGAACTCGCCATCGGCCCCCGGATAGAGGAACTGCCAGCCGAACGTCTTGCCCATCACCAACACCTGGACGTCGGCTTTCGGCAGACGTGAAGAGTACTTCGTCCTTTCCCAAATGTCATCAGAGTACAAACCGATCCATGCAAAGAGGATCGTTGGCAGAATCGTCCACGTCAACTCAACGACATTGTTGCCGTGGTAGTTGTACGCCTTGCGGTTCCGGTCATAACGGTACTTGACGAGGAAGAAGCCGAGAATTCCAAAGGTCAGGAAGAAGATCCCGACGCTGATCCAGTAGATAATGGCAAACAAGCTGTCGAGTTCCCCACCGAACGTCGAGGTGTTCTCTGGGAACCATGGCAGCATGTCGAAGTAGGACAGGATGCGATCCATGTGAATCAGACTCCAGTTGAGTTTGTGTTACGTGAGTGAACGATTACGGAAGCTCTGCTTCCGTGTATTGCACGGTGCGCGACGCCGTCTCCTCGCGCACGGCCTTCACCTCGTCTGCAGTCACGGGGCCGGCAGCATTGCCGAAAGCGCTGCGCACATACGTCAGCACGTCGGCGATCTGTTGATCATCCAATTGGTCTTTCCAGGCGGCCATTTGACCGTTGATCTGCACGCCATTTCGCTCGATCGGTCCGCGAAGACCATGCAGCACAATGGCGATAGGCTTGCGAGCATCCCCTGTAGCAAGCGCCGAGCCAGCGAGCGGTGGGATGTTGTTTCCCGGCACACCCTTGCCACTGCCAAGGTGACATGCTGCGCAAATGCGCCCGTAAACGGCCTTGCCCGGTCCACCGGCATCGGCAGCCGCAGCATCAGTTGCGGCAGCGGCATTGGGATCGACCCATACCGGATCATCGCCATACGATGTGAACAAACCACGGACATTACAGCCGGAGAGCATTGTCACCAAGCCGATGGCAAGGATTCCGACTCCTAGGCGCTTCGTAAAGAACTGCATGTTTACAGACCTCTTTTCATTGATTGCGTCGAAAGCTTCGGTAGCAAAACGGACCGAAATTACATTGCATCCAGCACGTGGAAAAGTGGCAGGGTTCCTGTGAACTTCTTTTTTCGTTCCCCATAGCGGCAATCAGCCGATCAATTTCCATGTAAAGCCTCCACACCTCAGCTGTTTACGCGATGCAGGAACCATTCAACGGTACCGCGGATTCCCGCGTCAAGCTCAACGAGCGGGCTCCAACCTGTAAGGTCGGTGAATGCTTTGTGTGAGCCCCGTGTGCGAGCAGGGTCCCCCGGCTTTGCAGGGCCATGGTGGACCTCATGATTCCGTCCAAGCGCAGAGCGGAGGAATTCAACAACATCGTTGACACTCGCAGCACCGTTCCTGCACACATGATACGTACCCTGCACCCGCTGCTCGAGCGCCACCAGATTGGCCTTCGCCACGTCGTACACGTGGATGTAGTCTCTCTCCTGGTTCCCGTCACCATGGATTGTCGGGACCGCTCCGTTGAGGAACTTCTCAAGAAAAATCGCAATGACACCCGATTCACCGTTCGGGTTCTGACGTGGACCGTAAACGTTCGTGTAGCGCAGTGTCGTGATACTCATTCCGTGTGTGATACGCTCATAATCCGCGTAAAGTTCCATCGCACGCTTGGAGACTCCGTAGGGGGCGATGGGGCAAACCGGATGCGCCTCTGTGGCCGGCAGATCGATGAACTCACCGAGGACAGCCGTGGTGGATGCAAGGATCACGTGGCGAACTGAGGACATGCGAGCTGCTTCGAGCAGCCGTATCGAGCCGAGTACGTTGATGGTGGCATCGTGAACAGGTTTTTCGACGCTGACGCGCAGTTCCATGTGGGCTGCATGGTGGTTGATCGCATCAAACCGTTCACGGATCACAAAGTCTGTGAACACCTCGTCAGTGATGGACATCTCAACGAAGCGTGCCTCGGCAGGCACGTTGCGACGATAGCCCATGGACAGATCATCCACGATCACAACCTCGTGACCGGCAGCGAGGTAGGCATCGGCAACATGCGACCCGATGAATCCGGCACCGCCGGTGACAAGAATTTTCACAATGCCCTCTTGGCGATGTCGGATCGATGGTACTTGGTCTCGTAACTGATCTTGCTGCACGCCTGATAGGAACGCGATACGGCCTCCGCCAATGTCGAGCCGACAGCCGTCACTCCCAATACACGCCCGCCGTTGGTGACGAGGCCAGCGTCTGCACGTCGCGTACCGGCATGATACACCGTCACGTAGGGGTCAACCTCCGCAGCATCAATGCCGGTGATGGGGAGCCCCCTTTCAAAAGCATCGGGATAGCCTTGAGATGCCAAGACTACATTGCAGGCAAATCCAACGTGGGTTGAACGAATAGCCGATGCCTCGATCGAGCCTCGTGCAGCCGAAGCAAACAATAAGGCCACGTCAGCATCAAGTACGCTCATGACTGCCTGCGTTTCCGGATCGCCGAAGCGGACGTTGAACTCGACGACATTGACGTCTGTGCCTTCGATCATGAGACCGCAAAAAAGGCATCCTACGAACGGCATCCCCTCGGCCGCCATTCCGTCAATGACTGGTCGGATGATCCTCTCACACACGATGTCGAGAACCTGTTTAGACACGATCGGCGCTGGCGCATAGGCTCCCATTCCACCGGTGTTCTTACCGGTGTCATCATCACCAACGCGTTTGTGGTCCTGCGCAGGTGCCAGCACAACAAAATCACGCCCGTCGCAGACCGCAAAGACACTTGCCTCCTGGCCTCTGAGAAATCCCTCGATGACGATCCCATCGTCGCCAAACACGCCATCGAACATCATCTCAACTGCCCGCTCGGCATCACGGTTGTTTTCAGCAACCACCACGCCCTTTCCGGCAGCAAGTCCATCATACTTGATGACCATTGGCAATTCATGCTGACGTACGTAGGCGAGCGCCTGCTCACGCTCTCCCGAAGCGTATCGGCGGTACGGCGCCGTCGGCACATGGTGCCGCTTCATGAAATCCTTGGAAAAGCCCTTCGACGTCTCAAGCTGTGCAGCCGCCCGTGACGGTCCAAACACATCAATGCTCTCCGATCTGAGGGAATCGGCCAGTCCCTCGGCAAGGGGCTGCTCCGGCCCGATGACCACTAGCGTAACGTCGTTGCGCATGCAGAACTTCTCGACAGCCACGTGATCGGCAATGTTCAATGCAACACACTCAGCCTCACGTTCAATACCGGGATTCCCGGGTGCTACCCAGAGCTTCTCACACGATGCCGAACCGACCAACGCCTTTGCCAGCGCATGCTCCCGCCCGCCCGAACCGATCAAAAGAATTCTCTCCATGGATGCGAAGATACGTCTAGTGACGAGCCACCGTTGATAATAGCCCCGGGCCTTGGCCCGGGGTACGAGTGACGAGCCATCCTTCAATTAGCCGCGGGCCTTGGCCCGGGGTATGAGTGCCCGTGTCAATTGAATTGCCTAATCCGTGTGTTCTACACTGTGGCAATTCATTCTGCGTACCTTCGCGGGCTTCTGTAGCCATGCGATGATGAGTTTCCTTCCCTCACTTCGCGGAAGCACGCCGATCGCACCTGTCACCTGTCACCTGTCACCTGTAACCTGTAACCTGCAACCTGCAACCCACTCATGCTCGCACTCTGGGACATTGACGGAACACTACTGAAACTTGCACCGGGTATTGGAAGAGAGATGTATATCCGCGCGTTTCGATCGATCCTCGATTGCGACGTAACGGCCACGGTTGCTCCAATGTCCTTTGCAGGACGCACGGACCGAAGTCTGGTTCATGAGATCGGCGCCGCAATGGGATTCTCGTTTGAAGACATCGAAGATGCCTGGCCGGACATCGAGCGAGATATGATCGTATCGGCCCAAGAGCTGATACGTCCGGAAACAACACTGGTTCTGGACGGGGCCCGGCAAACTTTGGAGATGCTGTGTGCCCATGGCGTTGGACATGCGCTGGTAACGGGTAATGTCGAAACCATTGGATATCACAAGCTGGCAATAGCCGGACTCAACAAGTTCTTTGAGCATGGGGCCTTCGGTGGACATCATGCAGACCGAAGACTTCTTCCGCCTATCGCCATCGAGCGATATAACTCGGCGCGGGGTACGTTTTACACTACCCAGCATGCGGTGATCATCGGTGATGCGATCGGGGATGTGGACTGCGCCCGAGCGCACAACATCATGTCTCTTGCCGTCACAACCGGCGTGCAATCGGCCGACGTGCTCAGACAGGCAGGCGCAACGTATGTCATCGACTCACTTCATCCAGCCGATCGAACATCAAAACTCATCCGTACACTTCTGCGACGTTGGATCGTTATGCCCGTCTCACCCGAACTAGTCGAGCACTACCACAACACCCGCTTCGACGTGGATGGTCTTGGAACACTCCGCATCGGCAAGCCCCTTCCCGAGTCAGTCATTACCTGGCTACGTGATCAGGGGGCTCATATGGTTGCATTGCTTGGTGCAGAGAATCCACAGTCGACGCTCACGACCGACGAGGATAATGCAACGCGTCATGCAGCACTCGTATCCGAATGCACGCAACGCGGGATGTCGTTCCTGCCCGCGCTCGGCCTGACGGACGACTGGAGAGAAAACCACCTTCTCGTGGCCGGCCTCTCCCGCACAGAGGCTGATGACTTCCGCAGGCGCTATGATCAGACAACGGTGCTCCACGCCACCATCGACGGTGTCGTTGAACTTGTGGGGTTGTGAACCGGGTTGCAGGTTGCAGGTGACAGGTTACAGGAAGAATCGTGCGAGGCGGTCTGCCTCCGCAGACGTCCCTCGCGCAGCGAGTCCCTTGGCACAGCCAAGTCCCGTCGCAGACGTCCCGCCGCAGACGTCCCGCCGCAGACGTCCCTAGAACGGAACGTCGTCGAAGCTATCTGATTGACTTGCCTCAGCGGGGGTGATCTGAGAGTAGTCCGGTGTTGCCTGTGCTGAGGGACTGGCTGACTCAACGCGCCAGGCTTCGAGATTCGTGAAATAGACCGTCTGGCCTTCGCGGTTCTGATATGGACGTCCGCGGAGGTTGAAGAGGACCTTCAGCTGCTGGCCAACCTTGTAACTGTCGAGAATTGCGCAGCGGTCCTGGGTAACCTGGAACTTGATGTGCTGAGGATAGTTTCCGTCAGCGATCTCGAGGACGAACTCGCGCTTCTTGAAGGTATCCTTTACCTGCTGCGTTTCAGACAGGTAATGCAGTGTGCCGACGGCTTCGTAGGAGTTTGGCATGCGTGGTTTCCTTTGATTAGAGATTTGTGATCAATGTTGGGAACGTCGAAAGTACAGAATCAAGTTGTGTGATGTCTCGGCCCCCTGCCGTCGCCATGTGGGCCTTACCACCGCCACCACCACCAAGCTGCTTTGCGGCAGCACCGACAAGTTTGCCGGCCGACAGCGTTTTTGTGAGATCGTCGGTGACAACACATACGAGCTGCACCTTGTCGTCGATGACCGAGGCAAGCAGGCCAACGCCTGCTGTGCCAAGCGCCGACCGCAATTCATCACCGAGGGTCTTGAGCTGCTCTGCGTCGGAAACATCAATGCGCGCCGTTGCCACACGCACACCGTCGAGGTTGAGAGCTGATGACACGACTGATGGGATCAGGCCCTTGAGCTCGTCCGACTTGACAGCAAGCAGTTCCCGTTCAAGCTGCTTGATCCGGTCGAGTTGACGCGACATTTCATCGCGCATGCCCATACGCTGCTGATCCAGATCCTTGAGCCATATCGGTATGCTGCGTCCGGCAATGGCTTCAATACGCCGCACGCCGCTGGCCACGCTGGATTCACTGAGGATCTTGAACAGTCCGATCTCGCTGGTATTACGTACGTGCGTTCCGCCGCAAAACTCCACCGAGAACTTCTCATCGATGAACACAACGCGTACGCTGTCGCCGTACTTATCACCGAAGAACATCTTCACGTTCGGGACCGTTCGCGCCTTCTCGATCGGCATCTCTTCGATGTGAACCGGGATCGACTCGAAGATCTTCTCGTTGACGAGTGTCTCGATCGACCGGAGCTCATCATCGCCAACGCGTTCGAAGTGCGTGAAGTCGAAGCGCAGACGCTCGGGCTCGACCAGCGATCCGGACTGCTGCACGTGTGATCCGAGCACGCGGCGCAGTGCCTCGTGCAGGAGGTGCGTCACGGAATGCTCGCGCTCAATGTCACGCCGACGTGGCACGTCCAGTCGAGCAAGTGCTACATCGCCAACCGCTGCTTCGACGTCGCCCTCGCAGACATGCACGATCGCGTGACCCGCCTTGCGCGTGTCGTCAACCCGATAGGATGAGCCCCCTACCGTAATGGTGCCGGTGTCGCTGACCTGGCCGCCCATTTCGACATAGAATGGAGTCTCTGCTAACACAATGGTGTTTCCTTCAACGTGGAGAATGCTTGATGCACACTCTACGTGCGAGTAACCGACAAAACGTGACACCGCGTCGATCGACGTGGTGACGGCTTCCTGCGCGTGCGACTTACGAGCGGCACGTGACCGTGCTCGCTGCTCGTTCAGAAGTCGGTCATACTCGTGAACATCAACAGACAGACCTCGCTCGCGCGCGATCAGCTGCGTAAGGTCCAGCGGAAATCCAAACGTATCATACAGTTCAAATGCATCGGCACCGCTGACGGTGTCACCGGAATTGGCAAGCGTATCAAATCGCTGAAGACCCCGATCGAGTGTGGCTAGGAAGGATTCCTCTTCCGCACGCACAACGCGCTCGATCAGATCGCGACGCTCGACGATCTCCGGAAACACGTCGCCCATCGTCTCGCATAAGATCTCAATGTGCTTCCAGAGCACGGGCTCGGTAAGACCAAGGTTGCGTGCGTACCGCGCTGCCCGGCGTAGGATGCGCCGAAGTACATAGCCCCTTCCCTCGTTTCCGGGCATGGCCCCATCGGCTATGGCAAACGAGAGCGTACGGATATGATCGGCGATCACCCGCATGGCAACACCATCGGGATGATCAAGTTCCTTGCGGTACGGCTTACCACAGAGTGACGACGTGAAATCGAGCAGGGGGCTGAACACGTCAGTGTCGTAGTTCGAATCCTTACCCTGCATGACTGCACAGAGTCGCTCAAAACCCATTCCGGTATCAACATGCTTCGATGGCAACTCTTCGAGTGATCCATCGGCCTTGCGGTTGTACTGAATGAAGACGTTGTTCCAGATCTCGATCACCTCGGGCACACCGGCATTCACCAGCGGACCGCCCGACAGATCGGGCGTGCGGTCGAAATGGATCTCGGTACACGGACCGCATGGCCCCGTCTCACCCATCTCCCAGAAGTTGTCCTTCTCGTCGAATCGATGAATCTGCGATTCCGGCAGGTACTGCTTCCAGATCTCGTAGGACTCGTCATCGGTGCGATAGACCGTGGCATGCAGGCGCTCAGGCTGAAGCTTGTAAACCGACGTGAGCAATTCCCACGACCAGGCAATGGCCTCGTTCTTGAAGTAATCACCAAAACTCCAATTGCCCAGCATTTCGAAGAAGGTGTGATGATACGTGTCGTAACCAACCTCTTCGAGGTCGTTGTGCTTGCCCGAAACGCGGATGCACTTCTGCGTGTCGGCTGCGCGCGAAAAGTCGCGGCGCCCGGTTCCAAGGAACACATCCTTGAACTGATTCATCCCAGCGTTCGTGAACAGAAGGGTCGGATCACCATGTGGAACCACGGGTGCCGATGGCACGATGCGATGCCCGCGCTCTTGAAAGAAGGTCAGGAAGGTCTGCCGTATCTGTCGGGATGTCATGTCAGTGAGAAGAAGCGTTTGAAGTTGCTGCAACACTCGCAAAGCTACGGTAATTCGCCATGCCGAATCTGATGCACAGAGCGATGCAGTAGCAACCGCTGCGGTTAACTTTGCCGTATGCCACTGATGCCACAGGCCGCCGAAGCGTGCGTTGCCACCTTTTCGAAACCTCCGAAGGGGGCTGCCGAAACACGTGTCGTTGTCGAGGCGAAACTCCGTGATGGGGCCTGGGAAGTTCGGATTCAGCGCTTTACGCAACGTCAGGCGCGCACTGACGCGGCATCTGCCCCCGTGAGATCGATTGAAGAGGTCGTTGAGTCGATGCTGTCCCAAGGATGGGGACAGACGTTGATCCAAACCCCTATCGGCGACGTGCTGATTCTTCAGACGTTGAAGAATGGCGAGCTGCGGCGCACCGTCAAAGCACAGAAGGCCACCCGTAGCGACTGGGTTCACCTGCTGGCGGATCGCCCCAAAGCCCGGGTACTCGACCCACACAGTGATGTTCGGCTGCTCCATGCACTCGACATCACCTCGGTCGACGGTGTCATGCTGCATGGAATGGGTGACAAGTTTCGACAGATCAATCGTTTGCTCGACACCATCCTGCACGATCTTGGCGACCTGCGATCGGTGCGCATCGTCGATCTTGGATGTGGCAAGGCGTATCTGTCCCTATCACTGTATTACGTGCTACATCGCACTGGTGTGGATGTCACACTGACTGGCGTGGATTCGAACCTCCATGTCATCGAACACTGCAGCCAGGTAGCACGATCATTGTCAATGTCGGGAGCTCACTTCAGCTGCATGCCCATTGCCGACGTCCCTGCGGCACCTGCTGACGTTGTACTTGCGTTGCATGCGTGTGACACAGCCACGGACGATGCCATCGCATGTGCAATTCGGTGTGAGGCACGGAACATCTACGTGGCACCATGCTGTCATCACTTCGTTCAGAAGCAGCTTCATCGTGACCGTGTTCCGGAATGGGCTCGCCCCCTGCTCGAAGATGGGATCACGCGCGAACGACTTGGCGATCTCCTGACCGACACGATGCGACGGGATCTCTTACGATCGGTCGGCTACAATGCACATCTCGAGGAGTTCGTCTCCATCGACCACACACCGAAGAATGTGTTGCTGCGGGCGATTCGAACGGTGATCCCGACTCATGACCGCATGCGCTTCGCTGAATCGGTGCGCTCGATGCAGCTCGCATGGGGCGTTGCTCCCCGACTTGTTGACAATGTGAAACCTACGGTTTTGAACGCTGGTCAAAGCGCCGGCACGTGATTTCTGGCAATCATTTCACCGCTCATTCTCATGACATGTTTCCTTCGCGTACTCGGTTTGATGGTCATCTCCACGATCGTCACAGCTCAGGATCATTATCGCGTTCACCTCGACCTTGCCGGCATTCGTAATGATCGGTTGCGAGTGATGATCTTTCCACCAAAGGTCGATGCTGACACCGCAACGTGGGTTTTTACAAAGTCTGTTCCCGGCACGTACGAGGAGCACACGTGGCATCGTATGGTAGCCAACTTCAGAGCCTATGACGCAAACTCAATTGAGCTGCCCGTGCACCGATCATCTGACTCAATGTTCGTGGTTGACAGAGCACGTGATCTGCGATATGTGTCATACGAAATGGACGATTCGTTTGACGATACCACCAAGCGGATACAGGTCTTTGCCCCAGCAGGAACGGCCTTCGAGGATGACAGCATCTTCGTGCTGAACCATGGAGGCATCGTGGCCTTCATCGACGGAATGCAGAAGCGCCAGTTCAACGTCACGGTTCGTAAGCCAAGCCACCTCATTGGCGGCTCTTCGCTGCAGATCCGCCAGATCAATGACACGGTCGACACCTACGTGGCTGCGACGTACGACGAACTGGTTGATAGTCCAACCATCTTTTCGCTTCCCGATACGGCTACATTTAGCGTTGCCGGCGTGAAGGTACTGGTGCAGTGCGCACACTCCGGCACAGACAGGGTGGCGCGAGCGTATGCTGACGAGCTTGCCAAGCACACCGCCACCATCGCGAAGTTCCTTCCAAAGATGCCCGTCGACCGATATGCGTTCTTGTTCTACCTCTGGCGTGGAGACCGCACCAAGGTAGCCCAACCGGAGATGATGGGAGCGCTTGAGCACAATACCAGTTCGTTTTACTTCCTTGGGTTTCAGCGCAAACCGATTGGACTGTCGGAGATCTCGATCCACGAGTTTCTGCACATCCTCGTGCCACTGAACCTTCACAGCTACGAGATCCATGAGTTCAACTTCCGGCGCCCAGTCATGTCACAGCATTTGTGGCTGTACGAGGGTACGACCGAGTATTTCGCGAACCTTGCGCCTCTGCACGACAAGACCATCAAGGAGGATCGGTTCCGTAACGAAGTGGTTGGCAAGCTCCGCAGTAGTTCGCTACCGGACACGTTCTCGCTGACAGAGTTCTCAAAGAATGTGCTCACGCCAGAGAATCAGGATCTGTACGGTCAGATCTATAGCTACGGTGCGGTCAACGCCTTCTATCTCGACATCGTCATTCGCTCTGCTTCAGGGGGCAAGCAGGGCCTGCTCGACGTTGTTTATGAGCTCATGAAGGAGTTCGGACCCTCTCGCCCCTTTCATGATGACTCACTCTTTGATCACATCGAGCGTGTGACTGGACCAAAGGTTCGGGCCTATCTCGACACATACGTAAAGGGCCGCAATCCGATTCCGTCGGCTGATATTCTACCCTTGATCGGTTGGAAGTACACAGCCGAAAAGAGAACACAGGTCATCGGTTATGGAATGGAGAATGAGTTCACTATGGTCGATGGCAAGCCAACTCTGCGGCTGTCTCCGTCCGGTGAGGTAAATCCGATGAAAGTTCAGAAAGGTGATGTTCTTGTGTCCGTCAATGACGTGCCTATGTCCGAACTTTTCAGCTCGTCGGAAGGGCGGCTCATGGCGCGCAAGCTCCGCACTCCGGCCGAGGGCGATACACTGAAGATCGTCGTGCTGCGCAACGGTGCAGAGGTTGAACTCGTCGGCGCTGCCACAACTGTGGACAAAGTCGAACGGCACTTTATCGAAGTGAATCCCAATGCAACACCGGAGCAGATCACTCTCCGGAATGCCGTCTTCTACGAGTGATCGACCATTAGCGCGAGCACCAGTCAGTGATGCGATGCTCCAGTTCTATCGGATCGTAGTGCGGCGCATCATACATCCCCGCCACCATGCGCTGGCGCATCGCTTCAAAGAGTGATACGGCGCATGCCACAGATATGTTCAATGACTGAATCATACCGACCTGAGGAATGATCACGTTGCCGTCAGCGGCGTCTCTCGCCTCCTGCGACACACCATCGTGCTCGTTACCAAAGACAAGAGCTACGGGCTGTGTAAGATCAACGTCATAAAGTGATACGGCATCGCTCGACATGTGCGTGGTGTATATGCGGTATCCCTCAGCCCGAAGGTGGGTAAAACACTCCTCAACGGTCTGGTGCAGGTGTACATCAACCCACTTGCGCGCACTTGCCGATGACTTGCCGCCAAGCTCCGGGAATGTCGTGCGGCCGTAATAGATGCCGTGCGCCTCTACAACCCCAACTGCATCGCAAGAGCGGATGACGGCGCTGACATTATGCGGGTCGTGCACGTTCTCGAAGACAACCGTGAGGGTCGGCTGCCGTCGACTCAGCACTCTCTCGAGCTTCGCCCTTCTCTCAGGGGTGATGTTCTCTGGATTTGGCATCTTTGAAGTTACGCAGCGTCTTCAAACCTCACATTCATGGCACATACAAACACGCTCTTGTCGTTGATGGTCGTGATCTTTCAGATCGCTCTCGCCATGGGTGCGCCGTGGGGCGAGCGTGCATGGGGTGGACGCTACATCGGTGTATTGCCCTTGGGTATGCGCATTGCGTCGGTGTTTTCAGCAGTGTTGATCTGCGCATTTGCGATGGTGATTCAAATCCGCGCGGGCAACATCTTGCCACAATACCTCGAGCTGAGCCAGCCTCTCTCGTGGATAGTTGTCGGGTATAGCGCCGTTGGAATCGTCATGAACGCCATCACACCAAGTAAAAAGGAGCGAAACCTCTGGTTGCCCGTAGTCTCGCTCCTCTTCGTTACATCGTGTGCCGTGGCACTGGCAGACTGATCACTTATCGGCTTCGCCCATCACCGGGTCGATCGAGCCGATGATGGCCACGACGTCCGACACCATAGCTCCCTCGGCCATATGCTTCAGGGCCTGAAGGTTCGAGGATGACGGAGAGCGGATCTTGAGCTTCCACGGATGCCCCGTACCATCGCTGACAATGTAGAAGCCGAGTTCTCCCTTTGGTGACTCGATGACCGTGTATGTATCACCCTTCGGTGGCATGGTACCGAAATTGATGATCATGAAGTCGTTGATCAGCTCTTCCATCTTGGTGTAGATGTTGGCCTTGCGCGACAGAACGGACTGGGGTTGGTCTTCGTTGAGCACCGATGTGCGTGGCATGTTCTCGAGCTTATCGAGCACCTGGTGACAGATCTTCATCGACTCCCACACCTCGGCATTGCGGCACATGTAGCGCGAATAGCAGTCACCGTCGTTACGCGTGATCACATCGAAATCGACCTGATCGTAATACATGTATGGCTGATCGCGACGCAGGTCTCGGGCAACACCCGAGCCGCGCAGTGTTGGTCCTGTAAGACCTAGTGCGATCGCCTTCTCGGCCGTGATGTGTCCGACACCGGCCATGCGATCGACAAAGATGCGATTACGATTCACCAGTCCCTCGACTTCCTTCATGCGCTCCGGAAGCTGATTCAGCCAAAGGCGGATGTCGCGCATGACATCATCGGGAATGTCATTGGCAACCCCGCCGATGCGCGCAAAGCTTGTTGTAAAGCGGGCTCCGCAGATCCGCTCGAAGAGGTCGTATTGCTTTTCGCGCTCGGTAAACGTCCAGAGGAACACCGTCATGGCACCCACGTCCATGGACGTCGCGCCCATGGCCAGCAGGTGCGAGGAGATGCGTGCCAGCTCGCTCACCAACATCCGGATCCAGATCGCACGTTCCGGCACGTCCACGCCTGCGGCCTTTTCGATGGCCATGCAGATACCGACGTTGTTAGAAAGGGGCGAAAGGTAATCCAGTCGGTCCGTATGCGGGATGAACTCGTGATAGGTGCAATTCTCAGCGAGCTTTTCGAAGCCACGGTGCAGGTAGCCCAGCTCGGGAACGCACTTTGCCACCGTCTCGCCATCGAGACGCAGCAGCACACGCAGCACGCCGTGTGTCGCCGGATGCTGTGGACCCATGTTGAGAACCATGTCGTTCTCAAGCGGATCCTCGAACATGGCAACGGTGTCTTTATCCTGCACTTCGCGCAGGATCTTGGCCTGACGGAGTGTCTCGACGCGTTCGATGGTGGCGGAGTTGGAGACGGGTATGGACATAGGTGTCGCTACGGGTTGGTTGTTCGACGTGATTCGGCCGAAAATACGGAAGGTCAGCGGATGATGGACATGATCCACGAGCGGAGATCGCGTTCGATCTCTGCCGTGGGCCAGTGGCCGCCATCGAACTCCCTGAACACCAATTCGAAGCCGGATGTTTCCAGGGCGGCCCTGTAGGAACGTCCAACAGCAACCGGAACGATGGGATCGTTACGGCCGTGGGCCACGAAGACCGCCGGCCGCGGCGGCGGCACGGAGACAAAGCGCGTAAGGACGTTCCACTGCGGATAGACCGAGGCGCAGATCGTTGCCACTCCAGAGATCCGCTCAGGGACCAAGGTCATAAGCACGTGGGCAAAGAAGCCCCCTTGCGAATAGCCCACAACGATCGGACGCAGCGATGTGTCCACCCTGAACTCCCCCATTGCGGCATCGAGCGCGTCGATATACCAGCGGGCCGTGAGTTGGATCGACTCATCTCGAAGCGTATCTGGTGCTGCAATAGCATCGGCCACACCCGTGTAAGCCCCCTGCCGCTTGTCGGCTGTTTCGGGAATCCTCACGTAGGGGGCTTCGGGGCACACCACGATGACGCTGTCGAGCCCAAGTCGGCCGAACCAATTCAGCAACATCTGCGGAGAGTTACCATTGCCGTGCAGTAGCAGCACAACCGGGTAGCGTCGGTCGGTCGAATCATACCCGCGTGGCAGCGTGACCTTGAAACGGCCCAAACGTCGTTGTTCGATATGTCGCCACGTGCCAAGCGTATCTATGCTGATAGCCGCAGCGGGCGCAGCCCGAACTGGTGTTGGAACCTCTTTGTAGCCCTTCCTACGCATCGTTTGCGCCGGAATCTCAGGGGGCCTACCAAGTCCAATACCGAGAGCAACAAGAAGCACCCAAAACGACGCGAGCGGCCCGAGGCCGCTCGTGAAGCTCTTCATCGTGGGCGAAGTGGGACTTGAACCCACACGTCCTTGCGAACACGGGCTTCTGAGACCCGCCTGTCTGCCAATTTCAGCACTCGCCCAATTGTGTGCGGAGAGGGAGGGATTCGAACCCTCGATAGGATTGCTCCTATAACGGTTTTCGAGACCGTCCGATTCAACCACTCTCGCACCTCTCCGTTGTTGCGTGATCGTTGAGGGATGCGAAGATAAGAAACGGTTTAAGAATACGAATGCCGCATCTTGAATCCCGCGAAAGCGGGAATTCAGACGCGGTGAGGACTTCTGACCGTGTGCACGGCGAAACTTACACGACCTTACCTTCCTTGACAAGCTCCCTTCGGATGGCAGCGTCGAGAAGTTCGCTTGTGAGGACTGAGTCGTTAGAGGCAAGTAGTTCAATCGCACAGTAGTGCACGATGTTCATG
>JBEAYU010000005.1:0-22073 GCA_041170435.1 Bacteroidota bacterium | reverse complement strand
AGTACTCGTCGCAGAATTGGATTCATCAAGCGTGTCCCTCAAAAACAGAAGTGAAAACAAGTTCTTCGAAAGATACGGTCAACTTCGCAGCTCACTGATAAGGCAAACGCCCGACCCCACTGGTGGGATCGGGCGTTGCATGAGTTGGGAGGCAACTGATCTGTTACGATCAGTACATATCCATGCCACCACCATGTGGGTGCGGCGCAGCTTCCTTCTTTTCAGGCCTTTCAACGATCGTAGCTTCCGTCGTGATGAGTAGAGATGCTACCGATGCGGCATTTTCCAAGGCAACGCGCGAGACCTTCGTTGGGTCGATCACGCCAGCCTCGAGCAGATCTTCGAACTTCTCGGCATACGCATTGAAGCCAAAGGTACCTGTGCCTTCCTTGATCTTGGCCACAATCACCGAGCTTTCCAGACCGGCGTTGTCAAGAATCTGACGGATCGGAGCTTCGACGGCCTGACGGATGATGTTGATTCCCGTTTGC
The DNA here is from genome assembly GCA_041170435.1 of Bacteroidota bacterium. Taxonomy (GTDB): domain Bacteria; phylum Bacteroidota; class Ignavibacteria; order Kapaibacteriales; family Kapaibacteriaceae; genus UBA10438. Next base: position 21,582 of record JBEAYU010000005.1, on the reverse strand, counting down.
TGATCATTGTTCTCCGTCTTGAGACCATCAAGCTTTCCGAGCGTGCGCAGATAGGCAACACCGCCGCCAGGGACGATACCTTCCTCGACCGCTGCGCGCGTGGCGTGCAGGGCGTCCTCGACGCGAGCCTTCTTCTCCTTCATTTCCACTTCCGTCGCAGCACCGATCTTCAGAACGGCAACACCGCCGGAAAGCTTGGCCAGTCGCTCTTGGAGCTTTTCGCGATCGTAGTCACTGGTTGTCTTTTCGATCTGTGACTTGATCTCGTTGACCCGCTTCTTGATCTCATCCGAGCTGCCAGCCCCTTCCACGATCGTCGTATTGTCCTTGTCGATCGTCACACGCTTGGCGGTGCCAAGCTGCTGGAGCGTTGCACCATCGAGCTTGTAGCCCTTCTCTTCAGAGATGACCATGCCATTGGTGAGGATGGCAATGTCTTCGAGCATGGCCTTGCGACGATCGCCAAAGCCTGGGGCCTTGACGGCTGCAATCTTGAGCGTGCCGCGAAGACGGTTCACAACGAGTGTAGCAAGGGCTTCGCCTTCGATGTCTTCGGCAATGATCAGAAGAGCGCGACCAGCCTGAGCCGTCTTCTCGAGAACCGGCAGAAGGTCCTTGATCGCACCGATCTTCTTGTCGTGGATCAGAATGAATGGGTTCTCGAGAACGCATTCCATTGTGTCGGCGTCCGTGACGAAATACGGAGACAGGTAGCCGCGGTCGAACTGCATACCTTCTACCACGTCAACCGACGTGTCCGTGCCTTTGGCTTCTTCAACCGTGATCACGCCGTCCTTGCCGACCTTCTCCATCGCATCAGCGATCAGATTGCCGATCGTCGGATCGTTGTTCGCAGAGATCGTACCAACTTGGGCGATCTCCTTCTTGCCCGGCACCGGACGTGAAAGCTCACGCAGTCCCTCGTGGATGGCATTCACGGCCATGTCGATTCCGCGCTTAAGATCCATCGGATTGGCGCCGGCTGTGACGTTCTTGAGACCTTCCTTGACAATGGCCTGTGCGAGCACCGTTGCCGTTGTCGTTCCGTCACCAGCGATGTCGCTCGTCTTCGAAGCCACTTCGCGGACCATCGATGCACCAAGGTTCTCGATCGGATCCTCGAGTTCAACCTCCTTGGCCACCGTCACTCCGTCCTTGGTGATCGTCGGAGCACCAAACTTCTTGTCGATGACCACATTGCGACCCTTTGGTCCAAGTGTCACCTTGACCGCATCTGCCAACTGGTCGACGCCACGCTTCAGGGCGGCACGGGCATCGACATCAAACGTTATGATCTTGCTTGCCATGATGATGTTTCCTTTTTCGGGGTTTCGTTACAATCTGTTGCTGTTGAAGAGAGCTTACTTGATGATGCCGAAGACGTCGGCTTCGCGCATGATCAGATAGTCTTCGCCGTCAATGCTGATCTCCGTACCGGCATACTTGCCGTAAAGAACCGTGTCTCCAACAGACACTGCCATCGGGGTGATCTTGCCGTCCTCCGACTGCTTGCCGGCGCCAACGGCTATGATCGTGCCCTGCATTGGCTTCTCTTTGGCCGTATCAGGAATGATGATGCCACCTTTGGTGACTTCTTCTGCTTGTGCGGGCTTTACCAGCACGCGGTCGTGAAGGGGGGTGAGACCCATGACTGATCCTCCAGAGTGATGTGATACAATCGCGTTCGTTTGATACGAGGCTCGCCGATGACGAATCATTAGCACTCATCGTGTGCGAGTGCTAACAATCGTGCCGAGGGACGCGAAATTAGAGGGTCAAGGGGCTGACGGCAAGTGAAAAGATGGCAGTAGGGAGCGCCATGTGTGACACAATGACGCAAAACCTGTCATTTTGTCGACACTTTCGACAATGATCTCAGAAGACGACGCCAAAAATCGCGTCGATGACCAGGATGCTGGCTGCAGAGATGGTAAATGCGCGGACCGTCGAGTGGCCCACGCCTTCGGCTCCACCTGTGGTGTGAAAACCGACGTGACAGCCAATCAATGCCGTGAATCCGCCGAAGAAGAAGGACTTCACGATCCCGCGAGTGATCTCTTCGATGCTGAAGAACTGCTGGATCGACGCGAAAAATGTCGCGGCGCTGAAATCGAACTTTATGCTCGTTAGGATGTATGCACCAACCAAGGCAACCACATTTGAGAACACGGCCAGCACGGGCATCATTGTCACCGCTGCCAGAGCACGAGGCATCCCGAGGTATCTGTTCTTGTCGATCGCCATCATATCCAGTGCATCGATCTGCTCAGAGACCTGCATGGTGCCGATCTGGGCGGCAATGGCCCCGCCGACACGACCGGCGATCACGAGAGCCGTCAGCACGGGGGTGAGCTCTGTGAACACAACGGTGGCGATGGATCCACCGATAAAGGGGCGAGCGATCCCGATAAGATTGAACTTGGCAAAGAGATTGGTTGCCTGCAATGCAGCGATCGCTCCCGTGAAGGAGCCGACAAGCACCACCAGCGGCAGCGAATCTGATCCAACGATCTTCATCTGATCCAGCACCAAGCGCCGGTCCTTGAACGCACGTGGGAAGTATCGGATGATGCCGATAAGCAATAGGGCTATCTGGCCAACCTCGGCAAAGATCGACATCATGATTCGCCCAAATCCAGCGAAGAACTGCGTCATGAGTTGCAATCTACGACGATGCCCATCGCCACGGAGTGACGATGGGCATCAGTTATCGATCGTGGATGTTTGTCGGGTATCAGCCGCGTCCGCCTGGCTTTACAGTGTCGCCTGTTCCGCGACCGCCATCACCAGGACCGCGTCCACCGTCACCCCGTCCGCCTGGACCCTTGCCACCGGTGCTGTCATTTCCGCCACCGCGTGGTCCACCACCCGAGCGGGCGTCACGATTGGCAATGAACTGATCGAGAATGGTGATCTGCGTTTCGGTAAGGATTCCGCGCAGAGCCGTAAGGAATCGATCATCACATGCCTTCAGGGCTGTACGAGCTGCTTCACGCTCAGGCAGGTTCTTGATGGCTTCGCGAGTTGCCTTGTTGATGTCGCGTACCTTCTGACGTGCTTCTTCACGGGTCATCGTGCCAGCTTCGACCGAGGCCTTGACTTCTTCACGAGCAGCCTTGGCAGCGTCGAGCACAGTGCGCTCAGCAGCCTTCAGCGCTTCAAGAGCAGCCTTTGCGCAGTCCCTGTGAGCGGCCAAGAGTGTTTCAACTTGGGCGGCTTGGTCTGGCGTGAGATTCAGCGCGGCGATCAGACGACCAAATGGATTACGTGGTTCCTTCTGACCTGGATTTGGACGCTCCTTGACAGCCATCGGCGTCTCAAGCGTGGCATCGGTGAAGTCGACTGGTTGACCATTGAGGTCGAACGTTGTCTCGACATTGGCGAACATTGCCATTGGCTCTGCCGGGTTCGAACCGAGTTCGGAACAGGCTACCAGACCGAGAGCCATGACGGAAAAGGCAACCATGGCGAGCGTCTTGAAGACATTCTGCTTTTTCATGATAGTACCCCTAAGGATGTTGGTGAGAGTGTGATTATCGTGCGAACTGAAGAGCGCTCATCGTGGCGCACAGTGGAAGATGCCGGGCAGTGAGAAATGGTTACAGCCAATTCCAACTTTTTTTTCGACTCGGCACTGACTGCTCTACGGGCAGCACCATGGCTTGGGTGACGGATAACAAAGGTACGGGGAAAACGTCGTAGTTTTTCGACTTCCTGCCCTTATCCATCTCAGATTCACCTCTACGGAATCCGCGCCATGCGCCTTGTCCAGATCCTTTTCGCGCTCGCCATGATCGTTTCAACAGTCCAAGCCGGATTGCTCCCTGGACGAGACGCATACCTCATCCGGCAAGAAGCGCACACGCTTCCCAATGGCACATTCCGACAGGCCAAGAACCTCATCATGGAGCGGCCAGACGTTGGCACCTATGTCCCGGGAGTCATCTTGGTCAAGACGCGCCAGCAGCGCGGAATCATCCAAGGTCGTTCGGTGATTGAGGCAAGCCCCCTGAACACGGACCTGGCGGCCCTCCAAGTTGCGGACATCTCTTCGGCGCACATGAACGTTCAGGACGGACGCATCGCCCAAGCCGTTGGCCTCGACAGGGTGTATCGTATCCGGTACAATGAGCCCCTTGACCCATTTGACGCATGTGCGAAACTGATGGACAATCCAGACGTCGAGTATGCCGTCCCGGAGCGAATTCACAGGCCATTTCTTGTGCCAAACGATACCCGGTACTCATCGCAACCGTGGATGCAACAAATGAAGCTTCCTGCAGCCTGGGATATCAGCAAAGGGGCCAGCACGGTCGTCATAGCCATCATCGATTCCGGCACGGACTGGTCGCATGAGGACCTCTCTGCCAATATCTGGACCAACACCAAAGAGACTCCTAACAATGGGCGCGACGATGATAACAACGGTTACATCGACGATGTGCGTGGGTGGGATTTCGTTGGAAACATCACCACGACTGATGCGAACGCAGGCAGGCTGAAACCCGACAACGACCCCAAGGTCTCGGGCAGTATCAATGATCAAAACGGACATGGAACCGTGGTGGCAGGTTGTGCCGGGGCTACAACGAACAATGCCATCGGAGTAGCCAGCACAGGATTCAACTGCCGAATCATCCCTATCAAGGTCGGCTCCGACAACCCATCTGTTCGTGGACTTCTGCGTGGATACGATGCTATTGCCTACGCGGCAGATCTTGGAGCACACATCATCAACTGCTCCTGGGGCGGCGCGGGTATTGATCCGGGTGCACAGGCAATCATCGACTATGCGATGTCCAAAGGCTCTCTGGTGGTTGCCGCGTCCGGCAATGATGGCCTTAACAACGATGACTACCTTCAGTCACCGGCTAGCCTTGAGGGTGTTCTTAGCATCGGCTCATGCAACGGCTCGGACCGCGTCTCCGGATTCTCGAACTATGGCATGAACGTGGATCTCTATGCGCCCGGCGAGAACATTCTCAGCACATATGCCCCCAATACCTATCGACCGCTGACGGGAACGTCATTCTCCTCGCCGCTTGTGTCTGGAATTGCGGGCCTGATCAAAGCTGCGCGTCCAACGTGGACTCCCGAGATGATCGCTGCACAGCTGCGTGGTACGGTCGATCAGCTCCAAGGGGTAACGGCCGACAATCGTCGCATCTACTGGGGACGCGTCAATGCCGAGCGCGCACTATCGACAAATGCCTCGTTCACATCGGGCAACCGCACGCCGGGCCTGATGCTTTCGGACCTGACCATCAATGGCAGTCAGGGGGGTAAGATCACAACTTTCGATAAGACAGCCGTGAGGTTCACATTGAAGAATGTGCTGGCTGATGCCTCTGATGTTCGCGTTACGCTGACCGTCCTCGATGGCTTTGTAAAGCTTCACACCGGTACGACCCTGACGTTCGGCACGATCACACGGAATTCGCAAGCAAATGGAACCGTTGAACTGGAGCTGCAGGACAATTTCCCGTGGTACAACTCGAACATCCGCATTAGTCTGACCATCTCCAGCGGCACGTACGTCAATCACGAAGTGCTTTTCGTTCCGGTCGAAATCTCAACGCAAAACTCATTTTCGATGGTCTACCAGTCAGGCTCGGCCAGCTGGGACCGCGTGGACTTCACGGAAGACGGAACATTGTACTCAACCGGCTCGATCTTTGGCCAGCGCGCAATGCTGCGTGCATCGGGCGGCACCGGCGGCTTCCTGTCAATCCCATTTGCGGCCACCGCCCTGCGAGGAGTCTCCTCCGCAAACGTCATGATCGGTGGATTGAATTCGGGTAGGGCAACAATCGCACGATCTTTCAACGGTGGACAGTCCTGGAGCAATGTGGACGTTAGCACGTTCCTTTCCTCGGTAGCCGGGATCAACCTGTTCGATGCTCAGACAGGCGTGGCCGTGGGCAACCCAGTGGGCGGAAAACTTGGGCTGGCCCGCTCAACCAACGGAGGCAGTTCATGGGCTGCCATTGCCGGCACTCCTGTGGCATTGGCTGGCGAGTCCATTGCCCCGGGCGGCGTTACCGCTCATGGTGCTGCAATGTGGTTCGGCACATCAACGGGACGTGTGTTTTACTCACTCAACAAGGGCGTCAGCTGGAGTCAAGGGGCCACCGGGCTTGGCAACGTCAGCATTGTTTCATTGGCATTCCGGGACAGTTCCAATGGCATTTTGCTGTACCGTGCGGCAGGTGACATTTTCCGTATCGCCTCGACGTCTAATGGCGGTATGAACTGGAAAGCCGGGACGGTAGACATTACCGCGGTCATGGGGGTCAAACCGGTGTCTGTTCTTGCCAATGCCGGACATCACGCGATGGTGTGCAGCAATGGGGAAGTGTATGCTTCCGATAACAACGGCGTCGACTGGCAGACGGTTCTCTCTCGTCCCGTATCCGGCACGATCGCTGCATCTGCCAACGTCGTTGGTCGCCCGACGATCGTGATGTCGGGTGCGGAGATCGGTGTGCTTCAGTATCGTTATGCCGGACCAAATGGTTCGAAGATTCCGGCGTTCTCTTCCAACGAGATCAACTTTGGTTCGCTGGAAAGCGGTCAGACACGGAATCGCACAGCTACACTGCGCAACAACGGAACATCAGACCTGAGCATCAGCAAGGTCGAGATCATTCCACAAGGTTCGACACCGGCATCGGCGTTCTCAATCCCTACGCCTCCTCGTACAACCGTTACGGCTGGAGGCTCAATCTCGATCCCATTGCGTTGTGTTGGGGCCGAAGTCGGAACCTATCGTGCGACCCTTCGAGTCAGCACAGATGGAACACCGGCATCGATCGACCTTCCACTCGTTGCCGTTGTCCAGGTTCCTACGTCAGTGTCTGAGGACCTCGAAGCGATGGCAACCGTCTCGGTTTGGCCCAATCCAACCTCGACGTTTTTCTCTCTTCAAACAGGAGCCCCCTGCTCGGCCATGCTGGTCAATTCAGCAGGAATGGTTGTCACGACATGGGCCGTCGAACCGGGTACATCTCGCGTTGATGTAGCCGGGCTGCCGAAGGGTGCGTATCGACTCGTGCTGACACATGGCCTGGGTATGCGTGCCATCAGCGTGATCGTTGACTAACGTCAGCGATCAATAAAAGCTGCTCTTCGAGTCGGTATCGTCGGATTCTCCGCCATCCCATGACGTGGACCTGGTCGTGGTGCCTGCAAAGGCGCCTCGCAGTCGACGACGGCGGTTGCGGAGCCACGTGAAGAGGATGAAGGCAATTGCACCGATCACGAGCAGCGTGATGATGAGCGTTCCCCACTGGAACGTCGGTGGATACACGGCGACTGAACCGTCAGGATTGGCGTGCGTGTAGGGACGAGAGAAGTAAAATGCCGGGTGGAACGGCATTGACCAGTACCAAGGGATACTGCCAAGCATGTAGCCCATCATGAAGCCGTCACCCATTCCACCGTATCGGTTCACAACGTAATTGGTCTGCGTTCCGGATGGATCGCGGAAGGCCCTTCTTTCGGTGGCACGAGGCACGCCATAACGTCCGGTGTAGTCGCCCTGACGATTCATTCGCGCCCCTCCGAAGGAGTTCCGCGCTGATGGTGAAGAGTTGAAACGGCCCGAAGGCGATGCGGCCCCCGGAGCGTTCCGCGAAGGGGGCGGGGTCTGCCGCGAGCGTGATCCGCCAAACGACCGACAACTGCTTGGAGAACGATAGCTGCGGCCGAAACTCCGGCCATACCCTCCACCCCGACTGCCCCCGAAGGAACCGCCGCCACGCCTCTGCGCAAGCGCGTCGGTAGGGATGACCCACGCAAAAACGGCCAGGAAGAGGGTGGCAATCACCAGTGTGCGTTTCATCATTAAAAGACTCCTTCTGTCGTAAGCGACCCGTCAAATTCACGGTAGGTGATCTCTGCGGCAAACTCGGCACGATCGGGAATGTTCTTCTTTCCTCCGAACCAAGACCGCAAGCCCCTTCCCTCTTCAACGGTGGGGGCCTTGATGTGGATGTAGAGGCGGACGACACCTTCTTGCTCTTCGTTGTTGCGAACAAGCAAGGTGGACTCGAGCGTTCCGTCGCAATCAATTGTCAGCATCTGCAGCGAATGGGCCTCCTCGTGGGTAAACCCCGGCGGCTCGGTCTGCACGTTATCGAGATAGTCCGTGAAGACATTCTTGGTGTACTGCTGACCATCCGAACCGACGTACATGATCAGAGCATCAAAATCTCCATCCTCGCTGATGTGAATGAAGACCTCTCGGACCTTGTCAAGCTGTTGTCCGTTGTAGTAAATGGCCGTACGCTCAATGCGACCATTTCCTTCGATACTGAGTTGTGGCATAGGGCAAGTATACGACGAAGCATTTGGCGATTCGTTGCAGTCGGGATGCGACCTGCCTATCTTCGACCAAATACTATCAGGATGTGTTTCATGGCAGCCGAAGACGTTGGTATCTGGTTCGATCCAGCCAACCCCTATCAACGTCCGAGCTTTACGCTCGGCATCGAAGAAGAGTACATGGTGCTCGATCCTTCGACCTTTAACCTCAAGTCGCACATACAGTTTGACCTCCTCGGTCAAGGGGAGAAGGTCCTCCACGAGCACATCAAACCGGAGATGCACGGCTCGATGTTGGAGATCGGAACCGGCATCTGCAAGAACACCACAGAGGCGTTCAACGAGGTGCGCAAGATCCGAAGTGTGGTCTCGAGCTTGGCCGCCCAAAACGGCTTGTGCATTGGTGCCTCCTCCTCGCACCCATTCGCTCGATGGGAAGACCAAGAGATCTACCCCGACGAACGCTACCGGATCTTGGTCGAGGACATGCAGGTCCTTGCTCGATCACTTCTGATCTTCGGCATGCACGTCCACATCGGCATCGAAAATCGGGAGACGCAGATCCAACTCATGAACGAGATGCGGTACTTCATGCCACATATCTTGGCCATCAGCACGAACTCACCGTTCTGGGAGGGGATCGACACAGGACTTAAGTCGTATCGTTCGAAGATCTTTGAACGTTTTCCTCGTACAGCACTTCCCGATGCATTCTCCAGCTGGGGTGAGTATCAGAACTACGTGAACTTGCTCATCAAGACCGGCTCGATTGACAATGCGAAGAAGATCTGGTGGGACATACGACCACATCCGTTCTTCCCTACTCTCGAAGTGCGCATCTGCGACCTGCCAATGCGCATCGAGGAAACTGTCGCCATTGCCGCCATCTGTCAGGCCGTTGCCGCCAAGCTTTTTTCTCTCTATGAAAAGAACCTGTCGTTTCGGACGTACCGTCGTTCCCTGCTGATGGAGAACAAGTGGCGCGCCGTGCGCTACGGACTCGATGGGAATCTCATTGACTGGGGACGTCAGCGAGAGATGCCCGCGCGGGACCTGATCCGCGAACTGCTCGAGTTTGTCGATGACGTCGTCGATGATCTCGGATCGCGTCAGCACATCGAGTACATCCATACGATTCTTGAGAATGGCTCGGGTGCCGACCGGCAGCTGCGAGTTTTCCGTGAAACGGGCAGCATGACGGAAGTCGCCAAATACATCCACCAGGAAACAACTCGAAACCTCCTATGAAGTCCGTCCACATTCCACTGATCGGCATCATTGCGGCTTTTCTGCTCGCTTCGCTCCACTCAACGGCAGCCGACTCGGCCAAGACCGAGATCGCGATCTTTCAGAAGCCGGTCGTGACAAAGCACAGCGTCACGATCGACGGGAAGAAGCTTGATTACGAGGCTACGGCTGGACACCTCACACTGGTCAAGGAAGATGGAACACCGCGGGCGAAGGTCTTTTACATCGCCTATACGAGGACAGGTGTGGCCGACCCCGCTCAGCGCCCACTGACGTTCTCTTTCAATGGCGGTCCGGGGTCATCAAGTGTCTGGCTTCACCTCGGCGTGCTCGGACCACGCCGCGTGCTGATGAATGACGACGGATCCACCTTGCCCCCTCCTTACAAGCTTGTCGACAACGATCAGTCGTGGCTGGATATGACAGACCTTGTCTTCATTGACCCCGTGAGCACCGGCTTCTCGAGGGCTAGTGACGAAAAGGATGCCAAGCAGTTCCATGGTTACAACCAGGACGTTGAGTCAGTGGGCGAGTTCATCCGTCGCTGGACCTCTGACCACAAGCGCTGGGCCTCCCCGAAGTATCTCATCGGAGAATCATACGGTACCACACGCGCAAGCGCCATGTCAGAGCATCTGCAAAGTCGCTACGGTATGTACCTCAATGGTGTGATCCTGGTCAGCACAGTTCTCAACTTCCAGAGCATCGACTTTGCTGAGGGAAATGACCTGCCCTTCGCAACGTTCCTTCCAACCTATGCCGCCTCTGCCTGGTACCACAAGAAGCTATCGCCTGAGCTACAGTCTCTCAAGCTGGAAGAGTTGGTGGTAAAGGCACGCGAGTTTGCCATGGGTGATTACACGCTAGCCTTGATGAAAGGAAGCGCAATGTCCGAGACAGAACGCGGTGCCGTCATCGAGAAGATCTCGCGCTTTACCGGACTATCCCGTGAATACGTCGATAAGGCAGATCTGCGCCCCGTTATCTTCCGGTTTTGTCAGGAGCTTCTTCGGGATAAGGGGCTTGTCATTGGCCGGTTTGACAGTCGTTATACCGGCACGATCGCCGACCGACTTGGTGAATCGATGGAGCGTGATCCGAGCCATCATCCCACCATCGCCGGTTGCTTTTCCACGTGCATCAACGACTACCTTGCTCGAGAACTGAACGTCACCACCTCTCTACCCTACGAAGTGCTTACGGGTCGGGTGTGGCCATGGGACTACTCCAACGTTCAGAACGAGTACCTGAACGTTGCACCTCGTCTGCGAAACGCCATGCAAATGAATCCAGCACTGCGTGTCTGGGTGCTCAATGGATACTACGACCTGGCGACGCCGTTCTACGGAGCGGAATACACATTCGATCATCTCGGCCTACCGACACCACTGCGGTCAAACGTCAGCATGACATACTATCCGGCCGGACACATGATGTATCTGCTCAAGAGCTCTCTGGTGCAGATGAAGGTGGATGCTCGTCGGTGGTACGAGGCGAAGTAGCCTGGCCGTAGGCCTTCCGCGTTCCCGCGTAGAGCTCGAACTCCAACAGCCGACATTCAATGTCGGCACTCCAAAATGTCATGCGTTTCGACGAGCGAAGGCCGATCTCCTTGGCCAGCACCATGTTGCCGGTAAACACATAACCGGTGTAGCCACCAAATCGCTGCTTGAACAAGTCACCGATGTCGCGGTATACGCCTCGAAGACTTCGTTCGTCGCCCAGCCGCATCCCGAACTCGGGATTGAGAATGATGACGGGACCGGACTGCTCGGTTGCTTCGGCAGAATCAACCCGAAGGACCTCGCGGAAGTCCCGCACAGCGATGTCGATCGGTGTGTCTGCCGCGCGAGCATTATCGCGGGCCTGACGAATAACACGCGGATCAATGTCGGAACAGAACACTTCCAGACGTCCCGTGCGACGCGCATCACGAGCCATGGATCGTTGTCGGTGCCAGCCCCCTGAGTCAAATGGCAAAAGATGTAGCAGGCCCATGTTCCGACGAATCGAGCCGGGCGCAATGTTCGAGGCGATCAAGGCTGCCTCAATGCCGATGGTGCCGCTTCCGCACATCGGGTTCACCAGTGGGTAGTCGGCGGACCAGCGCGTGGAGAGGATCACGGCAGCTGCGAGAGTTTCGCGCATGGGCGCCTTGGCCGGATGCATCCGGTAGCCTCTGTCGGAAAGGGGCTGACCCGATGTATCGACGTACACCATGAGCGTTTCATCGTGCCAGTAGAGAAACACGACACTCCTCGACGTGTCGGGTCCGCTGTCCGGCCGCGTACCCTTGCGTTGTCGGATCTGATCCACAATCGCATCCTTGCAGCGCATGTTGGCATACATGGTATTGTCAATGCCGGGCGTGGAGATGGAGCTCACCACACTCACGTATCCGTCCGCCGGAATCCACTCGTGCCATGAGACGGCATTGATGGCCTCGTACAGATCATCAGACGTGCGGGCCGTCCACGAGCCGAGTCGCAATAGAACACGATGAGCAGTGCGGAGCCACAAGTTCAGGCGCATGCAGTCATCAAGCGTACCTGAGGTTTCGACAGCAGCCGGCAAGATTGCGCTGACGCTCAGGCCAAGTGCCTCGACTTCGCGAGCGAGAATTGTTGGGATCTCGCGCGGACAGGTGATAAGGATCGGATGGTTCATGTGTTCGACCGTGCTGGCCGCGTTTCGATTTCCAGGTGAGTAAGGATCTCCATCGCTTCCCGGCGCGAATTGCCGCACATCTGTTCGGTCGGCTGCAACGTACCACAGAATGTTGGACGCTCCGGCAAGCCAAACAGCCTACACCGCAGATCATCCGTCAGCTGCACGCAAGCAACGCCTGCTGGCTTGCCATTGGGCATACCCGGAATTGGAGTAGTGATGGAAGGGGCTATGCAGCATGCCCCACATTCCGCACGGCAGATCATTCGGCGGAAAGGACCATAAACAGCGCCGAATACAGCTCATCAACGTCTCCGTGCGTAAGCACGAATGGAGGTACTAGTCGGATCACGTTTCCGGCCGTAGCATTAGCGATCACGCCTCGATTTAGAAGCTTCGGGATGAACGGAGCTGCATCCTGATTCAACACAATACCTTGCATGCAGCCGCGACCACGCACTTCCCGGATGAGCAGTGGGAATCTGTCGTGGATCTCGCGCAGGCGTCCGTGCAGATACTCGCCTACCTGGCGTACGTGTTGCATCAGCCCACTCGTCACCTCATCGATCACGACGCTGCCGGCAACACAGGCCACCGGGTTACCACCATAGGTGGTGCCGTGCATGCCTTTCTCAAGAAGTGCAGCCGCCTCCTCGGTGGCAAGGATACCGCCAAGCGGAAGCCCTCCACCCATCGCTTTGGCGATCGTCACAACGTCTGGCCTCACACCGTACCGCTCAAATGCGAAGAAGTCTCCCGTGCGGCCGATTCCCGACTGCACCTCATCGGCAATCACCAGAAATCCGTAGCATTCCTTGAGTCGCCAGATGGCATCCACAAACTCCTGTGTGGCCTCCGCGATGCCCCCTTCACCTTGAATGAACTCCAGAATAACGGCCGCCGTGTGCTCATCAACGCGGGCCTCAAGAGCGTCCACGTCATTGAACGGAAGTACCAACGTATTCGGCAGGAATGGTCCCATGCCCTCTTTGTAAAGGGGCTTGTCCATCACCGACAAAGCGCCATAGGTGCGACCGTGAAAGCCCCCTGAAAAACCGATGACATCGTAGCGTCCGGTGGCGCTCCCGAAGCGGCGGGCAATCTTCATCGCACCGTCAGTCGACTCGGCTCCGGAGTTGCTGAAGAACACGCGGGGGTATCCGGACGCTTTGACGAGCTGCTCAGCCAGGATCACCTGTGGCTCCTGGTAGAACACGTTCGACACGTGCATGTAACGGCGGATCTGTTGTTCGATGGCCTCGATGATCCGTGGGTGACCATGACCAAGAGCATTGACGGCGATGCCACCGAGCATGTCGAGGTATGCCTTCCCATCGACGTCGTAGATGCGCATTCCTTCGGCTCTATCGATCGCAACATTGATGCGACGATACGTTTGGAATACGACGGCGTGTTCACGCTCGATGATGTCGATGGCTGCGTGTGTTGTTGTTGACATTACTTTTCCATGATCATGAATTCGACGCGGCGATTCTTGGCGCGCCCCTCATCGGTGTCATTGGTTGCCACAGGACGAGACTCGCCATAGCCGCGAGCGGCGATACGCGTCGGATTGATACCACCAACCGTGACGACGTAGTCCTTCACGGCATGAGCACGATCATCCGACAATTGCTGGTTGTCCGAGTCCTTCCCCATGGCATCTGTATGACCACTCACCTCGATCTTGATCGTCGGATTGTCGCGCATCAAACTCACGAGCTGCTGTAGCTCGGTGGTCGACTCTGGGCGGAGTGTGGCAAGCTTCCGATCAAAAAAGATGTTCTTGAGCTCGATGACGATCCCTTTCTCAAGGGGCAGCAACTCGAGGTCGCGACGCCGCTCCGCATACTCTGTGTCGCCGGTCAGATCGATATTCTCACTCACCGCCACGAAGTCCTTTGCTTCTGCTCGCAATCCGTAGGACACTCCCGCCGGTAGGGTGATCATATACTCCCCGGTACTATCAGCTGATCGTGCCCTGCCAATTTCGGTGCCGGTGGCAAGGTTGACGTACACGATATCGGCCGCAACCGGCTGTTTGGACTTCATGTCCAGCACGCGTCCGGAGAGGAGCACCACGGGCCGCGGACGGACCTTTTCCGGAAGCCGAACGCGGTAGATGTCTCCACTGAGCGTATCGACGTATGATACGAAGTAGGCAAACTTCCCATCGGCCGGGATGGTGTATGAAAGATCCCAATCATCGGTATTGATCGTTGGACCAAGATTCTCGGGCTCAGACCAGTTCGTCCACGTTGAATCTAGCCGACGAGAAACAAAGACATCAAACGCACCGAATCCTTCGCGGCCATCGGTCGCGAAGTACAACGACGCGTCGTCCGAAGCGAGAAATGGTGTGGCCTCCTGACCCGACGTGTTGATCACGGAACCCAGATTCATCGGCGGCGCGTACGATCCGTCCTTCTGGCGGAGACTCACGTAGAGGTCCCGACTTCCGCGCGAATCCGGCCTCTGGATGGCCATGATCAACGCCTCGCCATCATTTGACAGACAGAACTCCGAGTACTTACTGTCATTGGAATACCCGGCGATCTCCACTGGCTTCGGAACCGACCATCCGGAACTTGTCCGGTGGGAGATGGCGACGCTACGAAGCCGCGCCGACGGATCCGAGTATGCATCAAGCAGAAGCATCGTCGCACCGTCCGGCGAGATCGAGCAGACACTGTTGTTACCGCGGTTATTGAGCACTCCACCGATGTTCACAGCCTGACCCCATGTGCCGTCTTCTCTGAGTTCACTTACCCATATGTCTTCGCCCCCTCCCCCGATGTTATCCGGGGAGCCTTTGCGGCACAGGTACAGTGTGCGCCCGTCCGGCGAGATGACTGGTTTAAGATCATCATACGCGCTGTTGACGAGCGCACCAAGTGACTCGGACTTGAACGTGCTATCAGCAGCTGCCAATGCCATCGTGTGGCATATCAGCACGAGAGCAAGCACGCACGTTAATAAGCGAAAACTGTGGACCATTCATGGGACCAGAAAAAACTCAATTGTTCTTCGTGATCTTCATCGTGATCTTCTCTAGCGGGTTGTTGGTTGCATCCTGTGGTGCTGCCACAACCGCATCGGCGACTTCCATACCGCTAACCACTTCGCCGAATACGGTGTACTCTCCGTTGAGCCATGGCGAAGGGGCTACGCAGATGAAGAACTGGCCGCTGAAGCTGTTCGGATCTTTCGTACGCGCTGCTGACAAGATCCCGCGATCGTGGGAGATGTCAGAGAATTCGGCAGGCACCTTCTCTTTATAACCACCACTGCCCCACGATCCGCGAGGACCGCTCTTACTGTTCGGATCACCCCCCTGAATCATGAAGTTTGCAATGCAGCGGTGGAAGGCCGTTCCATCGTAGAACCCTTCGGCAACGCGTGCTTCAAAGAATGCAACATGCTTTGGTGCGATGGTTGGGAAGAGTCGCAGGACGATCTTTCCGAGATTGGTGTTGCCTTGTGTGACTTCGATCGTGTACATCGGTCCATCTCCTGGTTTAGCGGGTCCGTTTGATTGTGCATCCATTGAGCAGCTCATGACAAGCATTGAGCAAAGGAATGAGGCGATCAACGACGTGATTCGCATGGTAATCTCTCCAAAATGAAGTGTGTTGTTCAGAAACTGTTTCGCGTTCATCGCCGGGATCGGATGCTTCTCACAACGATCGCCGTCTTTGGAATACCGTCAGTGTCGCCGAGCGGCCCTGGTTCGACATCGACCTTGCCGATCTTCGTCACAGTTTCCATTCCATCGATGACGCTGCCAAAAATCGTGTATTGGTATGGAAGTGCCGAGGCCTTTTCCAGACAAATGAAAAATTGACTGGTTCCGGAGTTCGGTGTCGACTTCCGAGCCATGGCCACAACACCCGGCCGATAGCCCCTGCGCGCCGATGGCAGAGAGTCATTCAACTCGTCGGCAAGGGGCTCTCCTGTGGCTGTTTCGCCCCCTCGCCCCCATTCGTTGCGTGCCTTTCGATCACGCGTGGACGGGTCGCCCATCTGAACCACAAAATCGCGGGCGACTCGATGTACCAGAGTTCCGTCGTAGAATTTCTTCTCGGCCAAGCCGAGGAAGTTCGCCACTGTCTTCGGGGCATCTTCGCCATAGAGTTCGATCACGATAGCGCCCTTGGACGTCATGATCTCGACGGTGTCGGTGGCCACGGCGCTGCCAAGAGAATCCACCGGCGGCACGCTAAGCTTCTCCGCGGGTGGGGCGATCTGACGAACGGCCTCAGCCGGTGTGTCGTTCTTTGGCTGGCAGCCAATTAGAAGTATCACCAGTCCGAGGGCCACGCGATAGATCACAAAGACTGCCATCGTTCGCGTTCGGAGATACTTGAGCAAGGCATCGATACTCCAATATCCACTCACAAAAGCGGCCAGCGTGGCAGCACCGAGCTGGACCCCGCCGGTAGAGGATGAGAGATGTTCGATCTCATGGTAGAACTCCAGAAGTCCTGCGGCCAGAATGGCAGGGATCGACATCAGGAACGAGAACCTTGCAGCATGTTCCCGAGTCATCCCCCGAAACAGTGCCGCCATCATGGTCGATCCGCTTCGTGATGAGCCGGGAATCAATGCCAGACATTGTGCTAGACCGATGACAATGGCATCAGTCACCCCAAGGTCACTCGTCGACCTCGTGAAGGAGGCTCTCTGCTCGGCCACCCAGAGTAGCAAGCCCATTCCGATGAGGGCAGCTGCGATCACGGAGAGCTCCTTGGTGACGGCTCCCTCGATGACGTCTTTGAATGCAAGCCCCACCACCACGATCGGCACAGTTCCGATGATCACCAGCCATCCGAGGCGACTATCAGCCCCCTGCTGAGCAAAGTGCCTCCTCTTGGAGGTCAGATTCTCCGATGTCCACGCGTGAACAGAACGAAGAATGTCGGAACGGAAATAGATCAACACCGCCGCCAAGGTCCCCAACTGGATCGTGGCCATGAACGACGTCCACCGCTCCGGATGTGCGGGATCAATGACACCAAGCATGGAGCCTGCAATGGTCAGATGCGCCGTACTTGAGATCGGCAGAAACTCGCTGAGTCCCTGAATGATACCGAGAATGACCGCAGTGAAAAGGGGCATGGGCGCAAAAATACTCTGCTCAATGCGCATCGTACCATGACGGACCGAAGCCGGTCTCGACAACGACGGGAACCCCTTCGAGAGGCAAAGCGGCCTCCATCTCATGCTTGACCATCGAAAGAAGCTGTTCGACCTCCTGCTGAGGTGCTTCAAACACAAGCTCATCATGCACCTGAAGGAGCATCAGCGAGGTTAGCCCTTCACGACACATGCGATCATGAACTCCGATCATCGCCAGCTTCATCATGTCGGCCGCCGTTCCCTGGATGGGCATATTGATGGCCGCACGCTCAGCGGCCGTGCGCAGTCCTCTGTTGGCGGCATTGATCATGGGAAAGTACCGACGGCGTCCGAGGATCGTAGCTGCATAGCCCCTTTCGCGCGTCGACTCAATGGTCTGGTCCATGTAGCGCTTGATACCGGGATACTTCTCGAAGTAACTCTCGATGATCTTTTGTCCTTCGGTACGCGGAATGCCAAGGCGCTGGGCTAGTCCAAAGGCTCCCAGGCCGTACATGATCCCGAAGTTCACGGTCTTGGCCACCCGTCTCTGGTCAGCAGTCACATCCTCAATGGCTACGTCATGCAGGATGGCAGCGGTGGCCGAGTGGATATCGGCACCGGATGCAAAGGCCGAGCGCAGGTTCTCATCTTGGGAGATAGCGGCCATGATGCGCAACTCGATCTGCGAATAGTCTGCCGATGCGATCACCCAGTCCTTCTTCTGCGGCACGAATGCCTTTCGGATACGCAGCCCCAATTCGCTGCGGATCGGAATATTCTGAAGATTGGGATCGGTTGATGATAAACGTCCGGTCGCTGCAACGGTCTGGTTGAACGTCGTATGCACGCGTCGCGTGTCAGGGTTGATGAGCTTCGGGAGTGACTCCACGTATGTCGAACGAAGCTTCTCCACCTGACGGTAGTCGAGGATCATTTGCGCTATGGGATATGACTCGGCCAGCTCGGTCAGCACCGACGAATCCGTGGAATATCCTGTCTTGGTCTTTTTCGATGCAGGCAGCATGAGCTTTTCGAACAGCACTTCGGCAAGCTGCTTCGGCGATGCTATCGTGAACTCCTCACCTGCCTCCTTCCAGATCTCTTGCTCAAGACGCCGTGCCTCTGTACGCATGAAATCACCCAGGTCGCCCAGCGAATCCGTGTTGATGCACACGCCATTTCGTTCCATCGTAACCAGCACCGGTACGGCAGCGATCTCCACGCGCCGGGCAAGGTCAAGCAGGTTGTTCTTTTCCAGCTCTGGCGTCAGTACGTGACGTAGCTTCAGAGCCACATCAGCGTCCTCACAGGCATACTCTGCCACACGGGCGGCATCGACCTCGCGCATGGAGATCTGCTGACCGCGTTTCTCTCCGATGAGCGTGGTGATAGAGATCGGCGCATAGGTCAGCCACCGCTCCGAGAGCGCGTCGAGATTGTGCGGACGATCGGGATCGAGAACATAGCTGGCAAGCATACTGTCAAAGGCCAAGGGGCGAACATTGATGCCGTACCGGCTTAGGATCAGCATATCGAACTTCGCATTCTGACCCACCTTGCCAATGTCATGGCTTTCAAGAAGTGGTTTGACGGATGCCAGCACCTCATCCACAGGCAGACCGTGACCGTCGCCATGACCACCGAAGAGGGAGCCCCCTGCGTCGGGATCGGGATCGTCAACATCCACATAAAAGGCCTTGCCTTCGGTGGCGCAGAGAGCAATGCCAACAATGCGACACCTCATTGCATCAAGCCCCGTTGTCTCAAGATCGAAGGACAACTCGCTCGCCCCCTTCAAGTCCTCGATCATTGCCGAGAGTGATCCCGGTGTATCGACCAATGTGTAGTCGTGTGGAATGTCCGATAGGATCTTCAGATGATGGACCTGCGTGTGCAAGGGGGCTTCCTCGGCCACGTGACTCTGAGCATGGACCGAACCATCCGACGCACCATCTGCCGCCTGGGCGTACTTGGCAAACTTTCTGCGCAGCGTGTGAAAGCCAAGCTCTTCGCAGAAGGAGTCGATCGCCATGCCATCCATGGGCTTGCGCACAAGGGCTATGCGTTTGGCATCGATGGGAACATCGGTGTGGATCGTAACGAGGGTCTTGGAAAGGAACGCCATTTCCCGAGACTCGATCAGCTTCTTCTTCACCGACTCTCGCTCCACTTCGTCGACGCGCTCGTACAATGCTTCAAGCGACCCGAACTGCTCAATGAGGGGGATCGCCGTCTTCTCGCCGACGCCCTTGACGCCGGGAACGTTGTCGGATGAGTCTCCTATGAGTGCCAATACGTCGATCACATGTTCAGGGCCTACGCCAAACTTTTCTTTGACCTTGACGGCATCCATCAGATCATACTCGCCGACGTCACGGCCCGGACGCAGGATCTTGACCTTGTCGCTGACCAACTGAAAGTAGTCCTTGTCCGATGTCACGCATAAGATCTCATGCCCGTCATGACTTTCCCGTTCGCAGATCGTGCCGATGACGTCATCGGCCTCGAATCCGGGCATCTCTACCATCTCCAGGCCCATCAGCCCAATGAGCTGCTTGATTCGAGCCAGTTGCGGAACGAGGTCCTCAGGGAAAGCATCTCGGTGGGCCTTGTACTGATCATACAGCTCATGCCGGAACGTCGGCTCGGGGGTGTCGAACACCACGGCGATCGCGTCAGGGGTGTGTTTATCCAGCAACGACGTCAGGATATTGGCGAAAGCAAAGACGGCAAACGTCGGCTCGCCCGTCGGAGACTGCATGCCTGTGCGCTGAAGGGCATGATATGCCCGAAAGACGAGAGACATGCCATCGATAAGTATCAGAGGACCCATTTGTACAATCTACGGTCGTAGTTTCGCAAAACATGATGCTCCCAATCATCCCCGAGCCGATCCTCTACACCGGCTTCATCATCCTCGTACTGCTTCTTCTGGCGCTCGACCTTGGCGTGTTCAACAAGACGCCGCACGTGGTGAAGGTCAGCGAAGCCGTCGGCTGGACAGTGTTCTGGGTCTGCCTGGCCCTGCTGTTCAACCTCTTCGTCTACTTCGAAAAGGGGCCTGTAGCAGCGCAGGAGTTCTTTGCGGGCTACCTCTTGGAACAGTCTCTGTCGGTCGACAACATCTTCGTGATCATCCTGATCCTGAAGTACTTCAAGGTGGCCCCACAATACCACCACAAGGTTCTCTTCTGGGGCATCATCGGCGCACTTGTCATGCGCGGCGTCATGATCGCCATTGGTGCTGCTCTGATCGCCACCTTCAGCTGGATCTTTTATGTCTTCGGTGCATTCTTGCTCTTCACCGGCATCCGAATGGCCTTCAGTGACGAGGAGGCCGAAGAGCTCGAAGCAAACAAGGTGGTGAAGCTTGCTCGGAAGTATCTACGGATCACCAACGAGTATCACCAGGATCGGTTCACGATCATGCAAGATGGCGTACGCTGGTTCACTCCGCTCTTCCTGGTACTCATGGTGGTTGAGTTCACGGATCTCATCTTCGCCGTCGATTCCATTCCGGCGATTTTCGCCGTCACGAAGGATCCGTTCATCGTCTTCACCTCGAACGTCTTCGCCATCATGGGCCTGCGCTCGCTCTTCTTCGCTGTCGTCGGCGTGATGGGCATCTTCCATTACCTCAAGTACGGCTTGAGCGTCATTCTCTCGTTCATCGGCGTAAAGATGCTCATCCACGACCTGTACGTTATGCCCATCGAGATCGCCCTTGGCGTGATCGCCGTCGTCCTCACGGTCAGCGTCTTCGCATCGATCCTCATGCCTCAACGGAAGGATGCGTAAGGGGCTTGCAGTTCTGGCGGCCCTCGCCTCACTTGCTCTGGCTGGCTGCAGTTCAGCCAAACGCATCCGCGTCAACGCGCCCCCTGCCATCACTTCCATCCTCGATCGCGCGCAAGATCTCATCGGCACGCCATACTGTTCTGCGGGCATCACGCCGGACTGCTTCGATTGCTCGGGATTTGTTGGCTACTGCTTCGTTCCCGCCGGCGTTCCGCTGCCTCGTACCTCACGCGAGCTCTTCAACGTTGGACAAAGCGTCAGCCGATCCGACCTTGCCGCCGGCGACCTCGTCTTCTTCTCCACCTCCAACAGCGTCATCAACCACGTCGGCATCTTCTTGTCCGACGCAAAGTTCATCCACAGCTCCACCTCCAACGGCGTCATGATCTCCTCCCTCGAAGAACCGTATTGGAAACAACGGTA
>JBEAYU010000004.1:0-61957 GCA_041170435.1 Bacteroidota bacterium | reverse complement strand
TCGTGAGATGACGGCGAAGCCGTCTCGCACCGCAGGTCTCGCACCGCAGGTCTCGCACCGCAGGTCTCGCACCGCAGGTCTCGCACCGCAGGTCTCGCACGGCACAGCCGTCTCTCACGGCGCAGCCGTCCCTCACGGCGCAGCCGTCTCTCACGGCGTAGCCGTCCCTCACGGCGCAGCCGTCTCTCACGGCGCAGCCGTCTCTCACGGCGAAGCCGTCAATCCTCCAGAACGCCCATTGCCCCTTGGCGGAAGTCCGTGAAGGCTTGACGGATCTCGTCCTCTGTGTTCATCACAAAGGGGCCGTAGGCGACTATCGGTTCGGCAAGGGGCTCGCCGGTGAGCAGAAGAATGGAGGCGTCCTCGGCGGCGTCTATATGGATGGAATCGCCGTGCTCTGCGAACACCACCAGCTCGTGACGCTCCACTACGTGGTCGTGGTTGACGCGGATCGTGCCACCGAGTACATACAACAGTGCCGTCTTCATCGTCGGCACATCGGTGGTTCCGGAAGCTCCTGCTGAGAGTCTCCCCATGGCTGCCATGATGGGTGACTGTGTAACGGCTGGTCCCGTGATCTCACCGAGTGTCCCGGCAACGAGATTCAGTGAGCCCTTTCCATCGAGAATCGAGATCTTGGGGATGGCATCACGGTGAAGTTCCTGATAGGCCGGCTCCATCATCTTTCGCGATGCCGGCAGGTTGATCCACAACTGGATGATCTCCAGCTCGCCCCCTTCGCGAAGCAACTTCTCTGAGGGTCCTTCGCTGTGGATGATGCCGCGACCACTGGTGATCCACTGCACTTCCCCATCGGCAATGGAACCTTCGTTCCCGAGGGAGTCGCGGTGCAGCAGACTCCCTTGGTACACGAATGAGACCGGCTCGAATCCGCGATGAGGATGCGGATCTACGCGCCCGTGAAACTCACCCGGCACCACAGGCTGCGGACCCGCGTGGTGTAGCAATATGAACGGATCGGCATCCCGCAACGCCGCAACCGGTAGAGGCTGCTTGACGTTCAGGGGACCGACGTTCGTCAGTAATGAATCGGTGATGAGGTAAACGGGGCGAAGCATGATTCAGCTCTTCTGAAGTTGGATGTTGAGGATGAGCTTGACGGCGTCGGAGACAACGATACCACCGGCTTCGGTGACGGCGTCCCATGCCAGACCGAACTCCTTGCGGTTGATCGTACCAGTGAGCTCAAATCCCGCCTTGGTGTTGCCGTAGAAGTCGACCATCTGACCGCCGTACTCGCCTGAGAGCACAACGCTCTTGGTAACGTCACGAATGGTCAGATCGCCCTTCAGCTCAACCGTTCCGTCGCCCTTTGGCGTGAGGGACGTGGAAACGAACCGCATCGTCGGATACGTCTCGGCGGCGAAGAAGTCATCACTCTTCAGGTGTCCGTCACGCATATCGTTCTTTGTGGAGATGCTGTTGATGTCAGCCTCAAACACGACCGATGCATCAGAGAAATCTTCCTTCTCGGATTCCACCGTCACGCGGTAGGATGAGAATTCACCCGTTACGGTGTTGATCATCAGGTGCTTGACCTTGAATTGCACGTCTGAGTGGGCGGCATCTACATTCCATGTTGCCATTGCGAAATTCCTTGTGTGTGGTGGATGTTAATTGCGTGTTCCAACACGAATATACGATATCGACGCTAGCCTCCTGCATTCGATGGGATGACGAACTATCACTCACCTCTGAACCATGATCTGCTGTGTTGAGAGGTCTCTTCCGGCACGGGTGACGGCGTAGTAGACTCCGGGCGGCAGATCGGAGATATCGATCGTAACGGTCGATGAGAGGCCGTCAACACGGGATCTCAGTTCCGTGGTAAGGTCGCGGACCTCCTGACCCAAACTGTTGTAGACTTTCAGTGTGAGGACGGATGGGGCAACGGTGACGAACCACCCTACGCGGATAGACACTCGATTTCTTGCCGGATTCGGAAACGGTGGGTTAGTCAAGACGTCACCATGGTCCTCAATGCCGGTGGTGGTGGCATTGACAACCCCCTTGGCGATCTGTCCCTTCCCGAACGCCAGATAAACAACATCGTTGAGTGCGAACAATCGGTTGAGCACTGACATTCTGTTCACATACAGGTAATCAAGCAGTGGATCTCGCAAGCGGCCTATCATGCTGCAGCCGGAATCCATCGACATCATCATTGAACCGCCGGATCGCATGGTAACCAGGATGTCATTGGCAAAGCAGGACAGACCATCGTCACCCGCATCGATGCCGTCAGAATCGCAGCGTCGGGTAAGCTTGGCCCACGAGCCATCGGCGGCGATGTCCACTCCGTACAATGCATCACGTGCCAGGATCAGCATGAAGCGTCCATTCTTCAATACGCGGCGACCTTTGGGGATGTCAGAAAGGATAACGTTCCAATCGAGGCCATTCGATGAATACATGAGGTCCGTGCGAATTCGATCATCGGTAACACCAATACCGATTTAGCCCGTACTATCCTGTGTTACGTGGAGTAGATAATGATAGTCATAACTGGAGGGGATGATCTGCTTGCGCCATGTTGCCCCACCATCAGTTGTGGAGATATAGTCACGTGCATACTCATCTCCTATCACTCCGTTCATTGCCGACTTCCAGAGAGCTCGTGGTTCGCCGTTGAACAGGTCGAGTTTGGTTACTCTCCATGTAGCCCCGGCGTCGTCCGTACGCAGCAGACGGCCGTAATAGTCCGTGCTAAAGTTTTCATTGCTGGTCGAATCGGCATAGATCACCATCTGGTAATCGCTGAGTTTATCGGCCCCATAGTAGCGCCAGCCAACGCTGTGTGTTTCCTGTGATGCTGTATCAAGCATTCGCCAGCTGGAGCTGTCATTCTGTTTCCATTGCCGAATGGGCTGATCATCATCAGGGGAGTACTCGGTAACCATCTGCACTTTCTGATGATCGCGGCCAAGAAGATAGGTTCCCCATTTTGTGGGGGTATAGAACAGCGGAGCGTTGTCGTTGGGATGATCGTCGAAGTACCGTGCCACCAAGATGTATCTGTCTAGCCATCGATCCTCTTGTTCTGATAATCGTATCCATGAGACCCGCTCTATAATTACGCCTAAGATGATACCCGTGACGGTGTTCGGGAAGAAGGCGATATCGGTCATGAACATAGCGTCCGTCCCTATGATGTTGCTCGCCCTCGCTCTGTCCCAGGTGTCGCCGTCATCCCTGGATACCGACAGGTAGCCGTCAGGGTTGAACATGTTACGATGAAGAAGCACCCCATCTCCATAATCGTTGAATGCAAGACTTCGGACAGTGAATCTGCGCCCCGTCAGACTCGGAATAGGCTCACGCTTGCTCCATGTGGCCCCGTTATCTGTGCTGCGCGCCAGATATGTTGTATCACCGGCGATCATCCAGATCGAATCTCGCACAAACGCCGCCAGCAGCAGCCGTATGGTATCCGGGCCTCTGCCTGGCGTCGGCGTCCACGTCACGCCGGTGTCGCGACTCATCAGAACAGTTCCCCTGCTCCCGACGGCAATGGCACGTCCGTCGCGCGAAACGGCGACGTCGTAGAGTGGAGTGGTGCCCCGATACACGGCAGACCAGCTGCGTCCACCATCGCTACTGCGGTACACCACTCCATCACGACTTACGCACAACAGCGTGTTGTGCTTTACGCGTCGTAGCCGCGTAAGGCTATCCGACGCATCGACGGTCACTATCGTCCACGTCTGATACTCATCGTCACTCAGCAGAACCGCGCCACTGGAGACAGGAATGGCAATTCCTGTTTCGGAGTAGTAGGCAACTGACTCAAATGGCTCAAATATGCCCGTCTGTTTCAGTTTCCAGGTCTGCCCGGAATCACGCGAGAAGTACATCGACCCCCACCACCCAATCGTCACGGCATGCCTGCCGTCGGGCGACGTTGCTGCTGCCATCTGTCCGCACTCGCGAGGGTAGGTAAGCAACAGCTTCCACGGCGGTTGACCCGAGAAACTCGGAGTACAACAGATCATGCAGAGAACAACCATGAGCAGCGGCGAAATGACGAGAGGCTTGCACGAGGATTTCATATAGGGGCTCCGATTCAATGGATCATAGAGGTTGCAGCATCGGCTGTGTCGAGAGGCTGAAACGGTGTGAGATGCTTGCGCGCTCAATGGCAATAAGTGCAAACACTGGAAGCCGAGCCACGCTACGGTGACTCGTAAAGGTAAAATGCCCTCTGTCTTTGATTACGCCATCTAACGTGAACACGACCAATGCGAGATCCTTTGCGACTCCGTGATGTAATGACGGGAATGCGGATTTGTACTTTACGATCCTTGGGAGTGAACACTCGACCGCGAAAGTGCAAGCTATCCTCTATGACCAAATCGTACTCTATCTCAGCAGTTTCGACTGTGTTGCTCTTAACCTCTAGTCCGACGTATCCGCTGTTCAGATCACCGTCTGTCGTAGTAACAAGAACGCCCGTCGCGGGTGAGAAATCAATGTCGTACATAAGGTAAAGCGCACGGTTTACCCTCGCAACCGATGAATCGTCTAGTAGCAAGTCAAAGCTTACTGTCTTAAGCACTGACGTCATCGGCACATCAATTCGTACTTCGCACAACACTCCACGGTTTGCGTTATAATGACCATCAAGAATCTTCACTCCGAGACAGCTACAACTTGACTCAACCTTCACAATCCGTCTTCCCACGAGCTGAGGATCATCTACTCGCATCTGCAATGTCAGATTCGGAATCTGATAATCAAGCCGTATTGTATCGATCGTTGTCTCTCTGACAAGGTTCCCGCTTTCACTACAGGAAGCAAATAGAATCATGCAAGCAATAGCAGGGAGTGCTAACTCAGCAACCCAGCTACGCACCCACAGGCCCTTGCCCTTGAATCGTGATTTGAGCTCTTTACAAGAAGTCAGTAATCGCCCCTTATACATAGCTGTGCTTAGCAGTTGGTGAAACAAACGCAGACACACGAACAGTCATTAAATCCAAGAATCCGGACAAGAGACCCATAGCTCTTTTGTAATCGGACCTTCCGTTTCTATGGCGAGGTCATCTATTCAGCAGTGGTGGTCTATGTGCCAACAGTGCGTTCAAGAAGGCTTCATCCTCCGTACCCGATGCGTTCCAAGGTCTTTCGTCGGTAGTGACATCTCCCAGAACAGAGATAGATGAAGCAGCTTTTGCCACAATACCGTACAAAGGCAAGAGATGCTCAACCATTACGACCAAAGGGGTTGCATTGATACTGCTGAGTGAATAGTGCAGATCAGGAATAGGCGTGTATCTGTTGGATACAATATCGTTGAGATAACAATCAACGAGTATTGTATCTCCAATTTGGTTCTGCGTATACAGCACAACCGCCCTATGCCGGCTTACGATGGCCACGACAGAATCTGTCGAGACTTCGTCGGAGTAGAGAACGATCATTCTTGGACTGAAGCCCGGCCGAATCGTTACACCCTCGGGTGTCCAAGCAAGCCCGTCTTTGTTCTTCGTATCCGACACACAGCTAATGTATGTTCGAATACTATCGCTGACCAGTCCCACCCTCGACCCTTCAAAGAGATGATTGCCATTGATAATCACCTTGTTGAGAGTCCGATATCTGGGATTCACCGAGCTGCACTTGCGGGTGACCGTACAGCCACCCGCGAAGAACAGCAACACTGACATGAGCATCAGGATGAGACACAGAAGGCCCATTGGGCTCTGGCCATGAGATATTGCATTCACCTTGCACATAGCGACATCCGGAATGTTAGTAGTTACGGACCACACTGCGGAACGAGCCGACGCTGAGATTGCCGTAAGCTTCAACATCTTGGATCAAATCATCAATTACATCTCGGTATAGTGGTTCCGTTGAAACGGCGCGGAATGATGCGAGCAACTCAATCAACTCGGCTTGAAGACCCGCCGACATCAATTGCGCTTCTGCCGGACTGCTTTCATCCATCAGTTTGCTGATTGATGCTAGGTTGAACTTGTAAAGGGATGCAACTGCTCGGGCCTTTAGTGACAACGGTACATTGGATGTATCAATCACCTGCGAAAGGAAGTAATAGTACGAGATGATCTTCGCACCCCAGGCAGTTTGCTTCAGCGTCTGATCTCGAAATGCTCTTAAATGCATGGTGTCAAGAGCAGTCTCAAAGGTGTCGGAGCCAACGATCGGTTGAAGGTCATTATCCGTTCGATAAGCAGCAATGGTGCATATCCTCCATGTATGTGCACATATCCATCCTTCCCTACCTTGATCTCTACACTCGTTGCCTCCGCTACTTTGACAATAGTATACTTTGCAATCCTGTCCTACATTACCCGGAGCGACAGCCATTAGCTGCTGCGATGAGCGATGTTGCTGCCTGCGAAACACGGAGCTCGATAACCATACTCGTGCGTTAAGCTCAATGTTATCCCCTATGATGACTGCATGATGTGAAACGCGGCGGGAACTCGGGGTAAACACAACTGCGGCTATGACGCTGTGCCCTAAGTCCCGAAGAGTACGAGATGCTACAAGCCCAATAGTGTTCGCGCTAACACTTCCAGAGCGACAATTCAGATCACGGCTCAGAAAATATTCGGTGGAGGTACCACGGCGACAGTACAGCGAAAAGTGACGCGCGCTGTTCGTCTGACGATAGGTGCCGACACCCACAACATCGTTAAGTGACAACTCATGCCTTGCACCCACGTCGCCCGTGGTAAACAGCACCACTGATTCGACATCTAATGTCACTATCCCCTGCCTCGCGAGCATTGACTTTATGACGCTGAACTCTCTATCTGGAATATCGGAGTCAAACAACTGAGGATTCGAGAATCCGATTTGGACCGCACCAATCGGCATCAATGACAGACTATCACGAAACTGCAGCACGAGATGCTTGCCAAACGAATGATCTGACGATGTGTTAGGCTCATTCGAGCACGAGAACAATAGAACAATCGAGCTGACCAGAAAGGCGCAGGTACCGAAGCAGCGCAGATGTGCAAATGATAGCCTCATAGCACACCTCCCTCTGATTTTACCGGAAGAAGGCCCCCCCCCCCCCGGTGTTCGGTTGGGCAACGAGCTGAACGAAACTGCCAGTCATGAGCATGGTGCACACGAGCAGCGCGACTGTAGTGATGAATCGTTTCATAGAACGATCCTTTCAAAAAATGAATGAATGAAAACCCGGCAGCCACATGACTGCCCTACCTGTTTTGCGTATGAACCATGGTCTTCAGCACGTGCTTCTGACACAAGCAACCTACGGAGGCGCTCGCTCATGTCATGGCATAACAATCAGACTTTTGGGACAGCTACTTTTTCATCGCGTGAAGCGCTCTGCGCCCCTTCTGATAAGGGCTAGCGAAGATTCCGAAACCGGCACAATGGTACGTTTCGAAAGTTTTCTGAAAAGTGGGTTTCCTCGCATCGGGCGAGACTGCGTCTCGCCCCAACGTGAATCTACTGTCAGTAAACTCCATCGGGCTGGTGATCGGGGGTGACCGCGGTAACGATCGTGACGCCGCTTGACGTGCCGAGGCGAGTAGCTCCGGCATTGAGCATTGCCAGGGCGGTCTGTACATCGCGGATGCCCCCTGAGGCTTTGACCTGGACGTTGGGACCGACGTGCTGACGCAGGAGCGCGACGTCGTCCAGTGTTGCGCCGCCGGTGGAGAAGCCCGTGGAGGTCTTGATGAAGTCAGCTCCGGCAGTTGTGACGACCTCGCACATGCGAAGCTTTTCGTCATGCGTCAGCAGACAGGTCTCGATGATGACCTTGACGATCGCTCCGTGATCGTGTACCGCGGCGGTGACCTGTTGAACATCACTCAGTAGCCGGTCGTACTGCCCGCTCTTAAGAGCCGTGATCGAGGCTACCATGTCGATTTCCTTCGCTCCATTGCCGATGGCGTCGATGGCCTCGTGCACCTTGGCCGACGTTGTGCTGGCTCCGAGAGGAAAACCGATGACCGTACAGATGGCCACGGCGTCATTGCCGAGGAGGTGGCGTGCATCGGCCACGTGCCACGGCAGAATGCAGACACTTGCAAAGCGATACGTCACAGCTTCGCGGCAGAGAGCACGGACATGCTCAACGGAGCTATCTGGTTTCAGAACGGTGTGATCGATCGTTGCGGCGAGAGCTGACACTTCCATGGAGGGGGCCTTTACTGACCATCGATCTCACGACCGATGATCGTTGGTGGACGGAACTGATGTCGACCAAAAGCAGAGAACAGTTGATTGACCGCGAAGATGAGTCCCGAAACCCGACCGGTCAGAGGATCATACGCAACATCGAACCGGAACGTCGCGTCTTCTGCTGCCGACTTCAGATTATGAATCCGAATGCCAGCTCCGATGGCATTGCGGTAGCGGGATGAAAGAAACGGTACCGACTGATCGAACACCGTTCCGAGATCATGGAACGCAACGGCACTGAACCCGAAGATCCACCACTGCCAGCGAGGGAACCAGCGCAGTTCGGTATTCATCACGAGGCGACTGTCTCCGGTGAGTGCGTTGGCATCCAGACTGCGCATGCCCGACTCCGGGTCGAGCACCAGTTGATGAAACCCATTCCAGTTCCAGACCGTCTGCGAACGAAGTCGTGCGGCGAGCACAACATTTGGATCAAGTCTCCAGTGCGCGATCGCGTGCACATCAACCGAGGTGTTTCGTGCACTCGCGCCAATGAAGCCAGTGCCCGCTGAGATGTGCGCAAAGGCGTAGAGTGACGGTGTGACGAGATGCGATTGCTCAGCTTGACCGGCGATGTACCACATCGGTTCAGACCCTTGCCCCATCGAGAAGACGCGGCCAAGGATGGCCGAGCCCCATGCCCCCTGCTGAAGATCTTCGGTCTCGTATCCGTTGAGGAAGCGCGTGGTGGAAAAGTCCTGAGAGATCGACGAAAAGCCCACCAGAAAGTGCGCCGTGTTATCAAAGGCCTGTCGCGATGTTGGATCAACACGGCGGATATCCGAGGCGCGCACGGCGGCGGTCACGAAGATCCGATCCTTCTCCCCGTCAGCCTGCGAGATCCAACCATCGAAGGTGCGCTCTCGAAACGGCAAGAGGCGCGGGCTTGCCTGGCCGTTGTCATACGCGAAGTCACTTCCGAATGCGTTGGTGAATCGTGCGCTGAACGCCCACGGTGTAAAGAACCTCCAGTAAGGCAACGTCAAGGTCACGTCCTGATCGGTGCGAAACCGATTGGCCGTAATGGCCAGCTCTGCCCAGAGCGGAGTGCGAAGAAACCGCCGCAGACTCAGCTGAGCCGTGCCCTGCGCGCCGATGTCGTTCTCCGTTCGATAGATGCCGAGCAGTTGGGCACGAGATGCTGTGCCGAGGAGATTGAACTCCTCGATCTGACCGCCAAGCGTCGAGATGCCTCCACCGGTGGCGATCAACACCGCCGGATCCAGCGACCATCGGTCTTGGGTCTCGATCACCACGTCAGCGCTGTCGCCGTTGCGTTCATGGCGAACACGGACAGAACTAAAGACACCTGTTTGGCGCAGAACACGCTCGGTCTCAAGCAGCCCTACCGTGTCGAGATCATCACCGATCTCGAAGAAGATCTCGTCGTCGATCACGTACTCCTTCGTCAGGACATGAAGTCCGTTCATGATCGATGAGCCAAAAAACCAGTCTCGATCGCGCTGATCGAAGACGTCTCGACGCTCGATGCGGATCGAGCGGATCACCGGCGGATAATCCTGCGAGCTGGCGTGCTGGCTGGACATCAACATAAGAGCGATCAGGAACGCCGACATGACAAGGGGCTTTACGCGATTCACGCCGTTCCTCCGTGGGCGGAGGGATCATACCGTCGCAGGCAATCGACCACTTCGCTCGCTGTACGGCAGGCCAAAGCCGAGTCGACCAATGCACGGGCCTTCGCGCTATCGATCTGACCAATCCGACGTCGCACGTCATGCAGCTGGAACGACGACACACTCACACCACTGACCCCGAGTCCCACCAGCAGATCCAGCGCACCGGCCTGCGCAGCCATCTCGCCGCACACGGTAACGGGGATGCCAGCACCACGTGCCGCTGAAACGGTCATCGAGATCAGCCGCAGGACGGCCGGATGCATCGAATCGGTGACGTCCGACACCAGACCGTTGGTGCGATCGACGGCCAGCGTGTACTGCGTCAGATCGTTGGTGCCAATCGAGAAGAAGTCTGCATGCTCGGCAAGAAAATCTGCCGACAGTGCAGCGGCCGGAGTTTCGATCATGATGCCGACCGATAATGGAGGGCATGCCCCATGGCGGTGGGTAACGTCTTCCCGGCACTCATCAATGATCTCGCGCGCCTTGAGTAGCTCATCAAGCGTTGAGACCATGGGAAGCATGCAACGCAACGAATGTTCACGAGCAAGGTGGAGCAGGGCCCTGACCTGACTGCGCAGGATATCGGGCTGTGCCAGCAGAAAACGAATGCCCCTCAGTCCGAGAGCCGGATTGTCCTCCACATAGCTTGCGCCCGTCTCAACCTTATCACCACCGAGATCGAAGACTCGGAACGTGACGTTGAATGCATCAGCCCCCTGACAGATACGGCCGTACCAAGAGATCTGCTCCTCGGGTGTTGGAATGGCAGTCAGTGAGGAGAACATCATCTCGGTTCGAACAAGTCCGATGCCCTCTGCACCAAGCCGAAGTGCCACAGGGACCTGATCGGGCACATCGATGTTGGCCTCGAGTCCTACCCTGTGACCATCTGATGTGCACACGGCACCGGTATCGGCCGTTTCTTTGTCAAGGCGCAGACGCTGCTGTTCACGAACGATCAGCTCATACTGTGAATGTGTGGCAGGGTCCGGATTGCAGATCACAAGGCCCCGCGTTCCGTCAACGATCACCAGGTCGCCATCACGGATGCTGGTCATGGCATCGGGAACACCCACGACGGCCGGGATTCCGAAGTCACGAGCGATTATGGACGCGTGAGCATCGATCCCTCCGAACTTCATGACGTAGCCGCTGACACCCAGTTGATGGTCTGAAAGCATGTCATGGGGCGACACAGTCTCGGCGATCACGATACTGCCGCCGTCGCGTCGGGGCGCGGATGCACCCGTTCGAAGGGCCACGAGCAGCTGATGCTTCATGTGGTCCAGGTCGTGGACCCGATCGCGGAACATCGAATTGGTGGACGCCAGGAGCGTGCGACGTTGACGTTCGAACTCGTGAACAATGGCCGCCTCGGTCGAAGCACCGGAGGCAATACGATCGATGATGTCGGAACTCAGGACCGGATCGGTTACGATCATCTGATGCGTGTCGAGGATCGAACTCAGCGTTGGCGACTCCTGCCGCGCACGTTCGGCAACGCCCTCGAGCTCGTCCGCCACGACCTGTTGCGCAGCACGAAAGCGATCGGTCTCGGCTTCGACGCCACCACGCGGAGGTGGCAGTTCGGCATTCTCCGACCAGGCGGGATGGACGACGACGGCGCGGCCCATGGCCACGCCTGCGGAGGCGGCGGTTCCTCGCAGCGTCCGATGCGATGGCGTCTGCTCACTCACGATGATCAGGTCCTTTGATCATTGCTCACCAAATCCCGACGAAAACAATTGCTCGATCGAATCAGCAGCGGCGGCCTCGTCCGGGCCATCGGCCTCAAGTACAAGCTCGCTGCCGTGCTCGGCGGCAAGCGTCATCACGCCGATAATGCTCTTGGCATTGATGTGGAAGCCGTCTTTGACAAGGTAGACGTCCGACGTGAATCCCGAGGCCAGCTTGACAAGCATGGCTGCCGGACGAGTATGGAGTCCGGCACGGTTCATTACGCGAATGGTACGCTGAATCATGTGTCTTTCACCTACTTGGAATCGACGTTTCCTGCGGCCGCCTGCAGCCTGTTCATGAGGGCTGCATCGGACATCAGAAGAGCATCACAAAGTACCACGATACGCTCAACCTGCAAGGCCTCAGCACCGCGGAACTCATCAAAAACGGTAGAAGCAGAAATGGCTCTCGCGCCAAGATCCCGCAGCTCACCAATCATATCCTGAGAGCACAAAAGGGCTGACTTCGGCGCACCGGTTTGCGTCAGCAGACGTGCCTGGTTCACGCTATGGCATAGGATGACTGGGATGCTGGGCGCATAGTGCCGGTAGCGAGTGCCTGGGGATCGGTGTCGGTCATCGGCCTCTCCGGCCGACCGAACGTTCATCTCCGTCAGCTGTGTCCGCAGCTCATCAGCGCTCACAGCCCCCTGCCGAAGGATCACCAGGTCGTTTCCGATCACGCGCACGACGGTGCTCTCCAGTCCATAGAGGCATGGTCCGGCATCGACCACCATGACGGCATCACCGAGGTCATCCTCGACGTGTTGCGCACGTGTTGGGCTCGGACGTCCACTCAGGTTGGCGCTTGGTGCAGCCAACGCCACACCGGCGCGGCGAACGATCTCCAACGTCACCGGATGCGCCGGCATCCGCAGCGCCACCGTGTCAAGTCCGGCCGTGACGGCATCCGACACGCTGGAGCTACGTCGCACGACCACCGTCAGGGGGCCGGGCCAGAAGGCCCCACCAAGCATGCGGAGCACATCGTGGTCGGCCTCGTCGGCCAGCGCAAGAGCTTGCTCGATATCCGCGACATGCACGATCAGTGGGTTATCGGCAGGACGTCCCTTCAGGGAGAAGACCCGTGAGATGGCATCCGGACAGGTGATGGAGCAGGCCAGACCATAGACGGTCTCGGTGGGGATGGCAACAACGCCGCACGCCCTGAGCTGCTCAGCAGCGATCCGGATCGAGTCCGGTGTGGCTGGCACGATCATACGACAAGTATACTGCGCGGCGAGGTTCCGACGTGCATGGCGTAGTTTTGCGCCCCTATGCGTCCGATCTCAACCTTCGTCGTGGCTCCCAGCATCCCCGAGCCCCTTACTCCACTTGTAGAACTATCACGGAACTTCTGGTGGTGCTGGGACAATGACGCAACGCGACTTTGGTCGCACATCTCACCGACGCTGTGGGAGCAGACGCACCACAATCCCGTGGCACTTCTACAGACGGTGTCCTCGGAGCGCCTAAGCGAGTTGGCTAGCGATGAGACCTTCCTCCATTGGTGTGGCGACGTCGTGACACGTTTTCGATCGTACATGACCTCACAGACGTGGTTCTCGGATCACTCTCTTGAACTGCCACCATGCATCGCCTACTTCTGCGCCGAGTTCGGCCTGCACGAGAGCTTTCAAATGTATTCCGGCGGCCTCGGAGTGCTGGCGGGCGATCACTTGAAGTCGGCCAGTGACCTTGGATTGCCCCTTCTAGGGATCGGGCTGCTATACCAAGAAGGGTACTTTCGGCAGTACCTCACCGAGAGTGGGTGGCAGAACGAACATTACGCGGAGATGGACTTCCGTTCGTTGCCGATTCAGCGCATGAATCATCACGACGGTTCACCGGTGACCATCAGCGTGGACTTCCCTGCCGGCACGTGTCACGCCTACATCTGGCGTGCGATGGTCGGACGAGTGCCGTTGTATCTGCTCGACACGAATGTGCCGGCCAATACCGATCCGATCCTGCGTGACGTGACCGATCGACTCTATGGAGGGAGCATTGACACACGGATCATGCAGGAATTGATGCTCGGCATCGGTGGCATGAGAGCACTGAAGGCTCTCGGGATTCAGCCTGACGTATGCCACATCAATGAAGGGCATGCTGCGTTCTTTCTTCTTGAGCGCACGCATCAGTTCATGGAGCGCTTTTCGCTGTCGTTTCAGGAAGCGTGGAATCTTACACGGTGCTCCACGGCCTTCACCACCCATACGCCGGTGCCGGCAGGCAACGAAGTGTTCTCGACGGCCGAGCTCGAGCCCTATCTGCGACGTCACGTCGAGGGCATGGGGCTTGCTTGGTCGGACTTCATTACGCTTGGAACAAGCCTCGACGAAGCGCCGACGCATGAGTTCTCCATGACCGTCTTTGGCCTGAAAGGGTCGACCTTCCGCAACGGCGTCAGTGCATTGCACGGCCAGGTGGCCCGAACCATGTGGAAGTCTGTCTGGAAGGACTTCCCGGTCGACGAGGTGCCCATCGCCGGTATCGTCAACGGCGTGCACACCCCTACCTGGGTTGCCCCAGAACTTGGTCACGTCTATGACGCATCCATGGGTACCAACTGGCGGTCGAAGCCTTGGGACCCAGAGTCATGGCAAGGGGCGTATGCCATTCCGGACGAGTCTCTTTGGAGAGCGCATGAAATGCGACGTCATCGGCTGGTGCACGGCGCCCGACGTCATGTGATGCAGAAGCATCACGCGGCGTTGTCGGAGCGTCAGGCCGACATCATCGAGGAGATGCTGAAGCCCGATGTGCTGACGGTGGGATTCGCACGTCGCTTCGCTACCTACAAACGGGCCGACCTCTTGATGTCCAACATGGATCGTTTGGCATCGATTGCCACACGAAGCGGACGCCCCGTGCAGTTCATCCTCGCCGGAAAGGCACACCCGAAGGACCTTATGGGCAAGGACCTCATTCAGGAGGTCCACCGGCGCGTTCGGGCTCATGGTCTTGAGCGCTCGATCGTGTTCCTGGAGGATTACGACATGGATATTGCGCGGCTTCTCGTGCGCGGTTGTGACGTGTGGCTCAATACTCCGCGCCGACCTCACGAGGCCTCGGGAACGTCAGGTATGAAGGCCGCCGTCAACGGTGCACTTCACTGCTCGGTGCTCGATGGATGGTGGGCAGAGGGATACGACGGACGCAATGGCTGGGCGATCGGTCATGGCGAGGTATCCAATGAACACGAGCAAGATCTTGCCGATGCGGCAGCACTGTATGATCTGCTCGAGTACGAGATCGGTCCGATGTTCTACGACCGCGATGCAGGGGGCATTCCGCGCCGCTGGATCGAGCGGATGAAGCACAACATCGCCTCCAATTCATGGCGATTCTCATCACACCGCATGGTGGGCGACTACGCAAGGCAGGCCTATGCCGTGCTGCATACCGGACATCAGGCAATGTTGCGGGACAATGCTCAAGGGGCTCGTGAACTTCTGACATTCGAGCAGCAGATATCCCGACTTTGGCCATCGGTCCGCATTGTCTCCTACAACGTCAAGGGGCATCACCCGGTCCATGTGGGAGAACATCTCACCGCTGCCGTGAGAGTCCACCTCGGCGAGATTCGTCCTGAGGACGTGCGCGTTGAACTCATCCACGGCCCGATCGATTCTCGCAACGAGATCCGCCCACAATCGACCGTACGCATGAACCTCGTCGGCCATGAAGACGGCGACCCTATCTTTGAGGGGACTTCGCCGTGCCTGACGAGTGGAGTTCAGGGTTGCACCGTACGCATCGTTCCACAGAACGATGCCTACGCGACCCCAGCCGAAGCACGTCGGGCAGCCTACGCGCATCCTGTGTGAAACTTTTGATGCGCTGAGGCGTTTTCACAGTTACCTTCGACCACTTACGATACTCTATCTGTTCATCCTGCCAAGGAAATCCTCATGAACGTGCGTCTTTTCGCTCTTGCAGCCGCGATCCTCTGCTTCGCTGTTTCGGCTCAAGCACAACTTGCAGTTGTGACCTTCGTACACAGCTCTCCGGAGCCGTCGTTGCGAGTCGTTGACCTCTATGTCTCGCAAGCGGGCGTCACGACGAAGGTCGAGGACATCGCATTCCAAAGGGCCAGTAATCTCAATGAAGTGGCCATTTATGGCGACATCGAGGTCACCTTCAGCGTCGCACCAAGTTCGAGCGTTGGCATCTCCGAGTCGGTCTATGAGACGAGTTTCACCCCGATGCCGGACAAGGGATACATGGCCATCTTCTGCGGCGTGGTCAAGCCCTCCGATTACCTGGCGAACCCCGAAAAGAAGCCCATCGAGCTGGCCATCTCCACCTATGAGGTTCCGAACGAGAACAACGACCCCGGAAAGACGGCAGTGTATTTCTTCCACGCATCGACCGATCTCGAAGCCGGTGACGTCTGGCCACGTGGTGGAACGAAAGCGGCAACAACAAACCTAGGCTTTCAGGACCGTAGCACAGCCGCTGCTGTTCTTGATCGGAAGGCAACGACCATCGACTTTACCAAGGCGGGCGACAAGACCAAGGTACTGGCATCGTTCAGTGTTGACCTGTCGAGTCTTGCAAGTAACGTTCTCGTCTGTGTCATCAGCGGCTTCAAGGCACCCGGCGATAATGCCAAGAGCACGGACACCCTTGCGATGCTCAACGTTCTCGAAGACGGCCGCGTCGTTCGCTCTCCGCTCATTGCCGGCTCTCAGAAATGCCGCGTGCAGATCGTGCACGCTTCTGCCGACCCGGCCTTCTCGATCGTCGACCTCTGGCTCAATGGGGTGAAGACGTTCGACAATGTCTCATTCCGCCGCGCCTCCGGCTTTGTGGACGTTCCAGCCAACACTCCGCTGGTCATCGGCCTTGCACCGGCAACATCGAATGCCTACAAGGACACGATTGCGACGATAACACTCGAACCGCTTCGTCCGCAACGGACCTATTCGATCGTTGCCGTCGGGGTGAGCGACACATCCAAGTTTTCCAAGAACCCCGATGGCGTCTTTGCCGGTTTTCAGTTGAAGGTGTACGATGGCGCTCTCGAGAGGAACGCCACAACCAAGACCGGCGTGCGCACGTTACATGCGATCACCGACGCACCGAGGGTTTCGTTCGCCGGGGCCAAGACCAACTATGCGTCCAAGATCGGGTACACGGATATGACGCCGTCATACATCGAGACCGATCCCGGAACAGATACCGTCTGGATGAGCAACACGGAAGGTCAGCGTTTGAAGGGTCACATCTGTGACTTTCGTGGCGCCTCACGAGCAACAATCCTGGTGGCGACCGGTTTTATGGATCCGTCGAAGAACGGCAACGGTCCTGGACCTGCAGTCATCCTCGTCGATGCCAGCGGCAACGTCAACTCCAACATCCAAGCCATTGATCCCAACACGACCTCCGTTCAAGAGGATGCTCTGATCGCCGCCGGCATGCGCGTGGGCCCAAATCCGGCCTCGGCCGCTGCTGAGTTCTTCGTGCCGTCGAATCTTGCTTCCGAGCCATGCGCATTTGAAGTGTATGACGGGCTCGGAAACGTCGTGCTCACCGGTCCGATGAGCCCCCTTTCCGGTGGCCAATCGGCCGTGATGACCCTGTCGACACTAGCCAACGGTTCGTACCGTGTGATGGCTCGGACGTCTTCGGGCTCCCTCGTTGGTGCCATGGGGCTGGTTGTGACGCGATGATTCGTATCTTTGCGGTCCTTTTTCTACGACCGCAATGTTTGAATCACTCAGCGATAAACTCGAATACGCCCTAAAGGCTATCCGTGGTCAGAACAAGCTGACCGAAGCCAACGTCGATGAAGCGTTGGCCGAGGTTCGGCGTGCACTGCTCGATGCCGACGTGAACTTTGGTGTTGTCAAGTCCTTCATTGACGACGTCAAGGAAAAGTCCCTCGGTCTCGAGGTCAAAGGCAACGTTCTGCCCGGTCAGCTGATGATCAAGCTGATCCATGACGAGCTTGTCTCGCTCATGGGATCGTCGAAGGTCGACCTTGCCGTCTCCCCGCAGGCACCAACCATCATCATGGTGGCGGGCCTGCAGGGTTCGGGTAAGACCACCTTCTGCGGAAAGCTCGCATACTCGCTCAAGAAGAAGGGGCGCCAGCCCCTTCTCGTGGCCTGTGACATCTATCGTCCGGCCGCCATTGATCAGCTCCGAACGCTCGGACAGAGCATGTCGCTTCCGGTCTTTTCGGTTGAGGGGGCCAAGCCAGCTCAGATCGCCGCAGAGGCCCTAACCTATGCTCGCAAGTATGGTCGTGACTACGTGATCGTGGACACGGCCGGACGTTTGACCATCGACGAGGAGATGATGCAGGAGGTGGCCGATCTGCGTGATCAGCTCAAACCTCATGAGATCTTGTTTGTGTGCGATGCGATGACGGGCCAAGATGCCGTCACCACTGCTCGTGCCTTTCATGACCGCCTTGAGCTGACCGGCGTCGTGCTGACGAAGCTCGACGGTGACACCCGTGGCGGCGCTGCGTTGTCGATCCGCTCGGTTATCGGGAAGCCGATCAAGTTCGTTGGCGTCGGTGAGAAGATCGACCAGCTCGAGCCGTTCCATCCGGAACGAATAGCCTCCCGCATTCTTGGCATGGGCGACATCGTCACTCTGGTCGAAAAGGCTCAGTCGCAGATCGACGAAAAGGAAGCTGAACGCCTCGAAGAGAAGATGCGCAAGAATGAGTTCTCGTTCGAGGACTTCCTCGATCAGATGAAGCTCATCAAGAAGATGGGATCACTTCGCGATCTGCTTGGGATGCTGCCCGGCGTGGACAAGGCACTGCGCGGTGTTGAGATCGACGACAAGGCATTTGGCAGAGTCGAAGCGATGATCCTTTCCATGACCAAGCAGGAGCGGCAAAACCCGCGCCTTCTCAATGGAAGCCGTCGCAAGCGTATCGCTGCCGGGAGCGGGACGACGATTCAGGACGTCAACCGACTGATCAAGCAATTTGAAGACATGCAAAAGATGATGCGGAACATGACCAAAGGGAAGATGGCCAACATGATGGGCAACCGCATGCCCAATCTCCCCTTCGGATCACGCCGCTGATTCACTTTTTTCTCTCACCATTTCTCATCAGGAGAACACATGGTAAAACTCCGCTTGCGTCGCCGCGGTCGTAAGAAGCACCCCTTCTATGACATCGTCGCGATCGACGGACGCGCTCGTCGTGACGGCGCTGCTATCGAACGCATCGGGTACGTCGATCCGATGACATCCCCAAAGAATGTCGTCATCGAAACCGAGCGTGCCATCCACTGGCTGTCAGTGGGTGCTCAACCAACGGACATCGTCCGTCAGATCCTCAGTCGTGAAGGCGTCCTTCTGCGCCAGCACCTCGGCTTCAAGGGCGCAACGCCCGAAGAGATCGAGGCCGCCGTGGTCAAGCACAAGGAAGTTGCAGCAGCGCGCTATACCCGCCTGAAGCAACGTCGTGCAGATCGCGCAAAGGCGAAGGAAGAAGCTGCCAAGGCACCAGTTGTCGAAGAAGCACCGGCCGCCGCAGAGGCACCGGCCGCCGACGCTGCTCCAGCCGAAGAGGCAGCTGCCGAGTAATCGGTCCACTGAGTCGCGCGAACCTTCAGGGCGCGGTCATCGTTTGCCGGTGATCGCGCCCGCTCTTTTTTCACGGATCTTCAATGCTTGAACCAACGCTCTCGGCTCGCTACGAGCCCCAGCAGAAACTCTTCGGTAGGCTCATCCGCCTCTGCTTCTCCCTTGCAGGCACGTACTGGATCGTGATCTACGCCATGCAATGGACCGGCAGCATCGACGATGAGCAGCTCCGCGAGCTTCGTTCGGGACAGACGATGATATACTTCGTGCTGCTCACACTCTGGGGCATGGAGTACATGCGCGAGGTGCGTCGGCTCAAGGGGCTCATCCGACGTAGTCATGAGCTCGGCGTCGCAGTGTCAGAGGTCACACTCGAGTACATCAGACCAATGGCAGCATCGTTTGCTGTGTTGTATCCGATCGCCCCCTCCCCGGTCTCCGCGTGGATCTTCCCGATCATGAACATCACTGGGCTTATCGCAGCAGCCGTGCTCATCGCCGGAAGATATCTGGCAGCCTTTGCCATCTGAGGCACGCAACGCATCAACACTAGACGTGCTAGATTTGGACCTCATCAAAGGAGGTTCATGATGGTACGCCGTTTCCACTCCAGCGCGGTGATGTTCCTTGCGCTCCTGCTTCTGTGTGCGCTGCCGGCAGTGGCAGCGCGGATCGACACGCTGAAAAAGGACAATGGAACGCTGCTCTCAACACCGGCCCTTGCCGACGGTTGGGAAGAATCGGTGATCATTCCTTTGTCCGAACCGTGCATCGTCCGTAAAGTGCTGATTTACTATGCATCCGGTTCGGGGACCGATCTGGTGCATATCACTGGTGACGCGTCTGAAGGAACAATTCCTCCATCGCAGTACTGCCTGCCGTACAACACTCTGGCCGAGGCCGAAGTGAAGATCAACGGCAAAGGCTGGGTAGAGATCGACCTTGCCCGCCATAACGTCACGTTCGACGGGGTCGACCGGATCGTTATCCAGCACATCGTGCGTGGCGGTGGCCCACTCTGGGGCCAAGACAACAACGGACAGTCCCCGGTCACGTCGTTTCAGTACGACCCAGTTACGCCCAATCCGAACTTCTTTGGCATCCCAGGAATCTACTATCAGGCACGGGGCGACTACATGGTGCGGGTCGTCGTCGAACGTCCGTTCGATGCTCGCCCGTCGCCAACAATGATCGACGTAACCCAGTCCATGGGACTGGTCGGGACGGATGGCAAGCCCCTTCGCTCGGACCAGGTCAGCCTTGTCGACTGGAATGGCGATGGATTTGATGATGTGGCGCTTCCCGGAACGTTCTTTCGGAATGACAGTGGGCGCGCATTTCAGCGAGAGCAGCTTCCCATTGGAGGGGGCTCAACAGTTTGGGGAGACGTGGACAATGACGGCGACATGGATGTCTTCGTTCTGCTTGGCTTCGGCAACGACCAACTCTGGCGCAGCGACGGTAATGGCAAGCTCGTGAACGTCACCAAAGAGTCGGGCATTGTCAATAATGCCCCGTGCGTGACTGCGCTCTGGTTCGACATTGAGCAGGACGGAGATCTTGATCTGTTCTTGGCCAACGGGCGCAGCGAGTCGAACGGTAACGAAGTGTACTTCCAAGACAAACTTTGGCGTAACGACGGTAACATGACATTCACCGATGTGACCGCCTCGTCGAAGATCGCTCTCGGTGAACCATCCCCCCACTTCGACACGTGGGGTGCGTCACTGTGCGACGTCGACAATGATGGACGCACGGATATCTTCGTGGCCACCTACCGCCTGGCTCCCGATCGATTGTACCGCAACAATGGCGACGGAACATTCAGCGAAATCTCACGACAGACCGGAGCTCAGGGGATCGCCACCACCCAGCCGCAATACTTCGGTCACGGCATGGGATCGGAATGGGGCGACGTCAACGCCGACGGGCTGGTCGATCTCCTTGTCGGCAACCTCGGACATCCCGATTCTCGCGCGCAGTACTCGAATCCTTCACTGGTGCTTCTGAACCGTGGCACAGCATCAGCACCGTCATTCCGGAACTGGTATGACCTTGGTGCTGATGGAGTGCTGAACTGGCATGGCGTGAAGTTCAAGGAGATGAATGCCGGCATGTGTCTTGCCGATCTCGACCAGGACGGCTCGCAGGACCTGTGGCATGGTCAGATCTCCTATCAGGCCTTTGGTGCAGGCGCGAACCGGCCGGCACACCTCTATCTCGGATCGACTGAACGCAATGTGCCATTCCAAGATATCACATGGGCATCCGGGATGTTCGTTCACGGGGCATGGACCGCAGTGAGAACCGATTTTGACCGTGACGGAGATCTAGACCTGATCTGTGCCAGTGGGACTGAGAATGTCAAGGTGTTTAGAAACGATCTTGCTAAAAAGGGGGCGAGCATCACCCTGCGCCTGCGCGATACACGTCAGGGCAAGCACAACGCCGGATACGGGGCTCGCATCATCCTTGCTGCAGGATCTCAGCGCCTTCATCGGTGGCTTCCCGGTAGCGTTAGCGGCGGACGCATGTCACAGATGACGCAGGACCTGCATGTTGGCTTGGGCACAGCCGTCACAATCGATAGCATCACGGTGTATTGGCCGGGAGGTTTAGTGACGCGCCACACGGGGCTTCGTCCACACACGTATGTGGAACTCTCTGCCAATGGAACGAGCCGCGTGATCCTCGGATTGCGTCCTGTGAACCTCCGCCCTGCCAACGGCTCCGTCGGCGTAGCAGCTACAGATGAGTTCGCCTGGTCCGCGGACGCCTCCGGAGCGGCACGTCTTGAGATCACACCGCAAACCACACCCGCGCAGCCGAAGATCGTTCGTCAGAACATCGTCGGCACGAAAGTGAAGATTGATCTCCCGCCGGGCCTGTATCAGTGGAAGATCATCACGTCATCAGGTGAATCTGAGCCATGGTCGGTGTACATCGGAGATCCGATACCGGCACTCCCTAAAGTGATTGAGCCTGGTACTGATGCACGTGCGGTTCCTATCACCACGACGCTCAGGTGGACACGGTCCACCTATGACGTCGCCGGCACCTTCGCCACAACGTACCATGTGCGGCTGTGGAACATGTCCACAACAACACCGGCGCTCGTGCTCGACACGATGGTCACCGATTCGTCGCTGGTGCTGACGTCGCTACCGCCTGCAACAACTTTCAGTGGTGGCATCCGGGCCATCTACCGTTCGGCGCGCACTGCTGATACGGCACGCATCAGCTTCAGCACGTATGATGCGCCCCCTTCACCACAGGCCATCTTCCCGTCCGACGGGTCAACCAACGTCACCACGCGTCCTCGGTTCCAATGGACACGTCCAACGTCGGTGGA
Source organism: Bacteroidota bacterium (assembly GCA_041170435.1). Lineage (GTDB taxonomy): Bacteria > Bacteroidota > Ignavibacteria > Kapaibacteriales > Kapaibacteriaceae > UBA10438. The sequence continues at coordinate 39,443 of JBEAYU010000004.1, read as the reverse complement.
CAAGGGCTATGAGATCGAGGTTGACACTGTGGCGAGCTTCGCCACCTCAACCATCCGAAAGGCAAGCGACACCAGCCTTGCCTGGACACCGCCACTTCGGGCCGGCAAGGTCTATCACTGGCGATCTCGAGGCTTCAATCTCGTTGGTGCCGGAGCATGGAGTCCTACCTCGACCTTCACCACCGCTGGCACAACCAATGTTTCCGAGGGTGATACGACCCCGCTCTGCACCGGACGCATCGAGCTCTATGATGTCCGCGGGCGCTTCCTCGGGGCAACCGTACACGATGAGCTGCACAATCGACTCGGGGACCTCTCCGGTCTCGTACTTGTCGTACATCGCACAAACGATGGCGCAATCTGCACGACAGATGTCGTGATACGGTAGAGTTCGACTTCTACTTCCGCGACTTCTTCACTTCGATCTGAACTGTGCGACTCAAGAAGCGTTCTTCGGGCGTACCATACGACTCAATGCCCGGAGGGAACCGATCGGTGGCAATGTCATTACACTGGATGTCCACCCGCTTGCGCAGATACTTCTGAATCGCTGTGCAGACTGACTCGGCTCGTTTTTGCGACAGCTTCTTGTTGAACTCAGCATTGCCGAGCATGTCGGCAAACCCGCGCACCACCACCGTCGAGCCGGCCGGGACGTTTTCGACGAACGATTTGATCTGTTGCTCAGCGATGGCTGAGATCTCGTCACTGGCCACTTCGAAGAGCGTGAGCGTCAGGCGCTCGAGCTCGATGTTCGCCGTGTCCTTCCTCACTGTGATCTTTGCGGAGGCATCGGCTGTTGAACGACGGATGCCGTTGACCTTCAATTGAACATCGACCGGAACGCCACTCGACATGAGTTCGGCCGTGGTAAGCGGAAGGTCTTGGTTGACCAGTTCAGGCAGCCCCTTGCCTGATTTGGAGAAGAGCGGCGTTGAACCGCTGCGTGCCTCAAGCGTCCAGTCCGTGATGAACTTGGTGCTGGTACCGGCAGGGTCGAACTGCAGACGCGGAGGGTCCACCGTCCGGGCCTCATTGAATCGCCTCTTGGCCACGGAGGCCAGAAGCGACAGGTCGTTGGAGGAGATCTCAACACGCCGATTTTCGGCATACCCTTCTTCGGAGAGCCTCCGTGTGACGCGATCTGGTGCACATGTACCCGTGCCGGTAACGATGCTGATGCGCGCATCTTCGATGCCCCACACCTTGGTAAGATAGTCCTTCACCGCAACGGCTCGCGAGCGCGCAAGATTGCAATCGGCATTCTCGGTCGTCGGATCGGCCGTACCTCGAAGCTGGATCGTCATGCTCGGGGACTTCTTCAAACGCTCGCCGAGAATGTTCAAGATCTCCCGGTGCACCGACGTGGTGCGCGGCGGCACGTCGGCAAGGTCGAAATCCGTGGCCTTGCTGATCTGCCGGTAGCGCGACGAGATCGTGATCGACTGTCCGTCGAAGAACACGGCCGGCAAGATCGGCAGAGCCTCGGTCACATATTGTGTTGTGACGTTGATGGTAAAGACATCCTTGGCCGATCCGTCTGCATAGATGGCTCTGGCCTTGATGGCAGCATTGATGACAGGGGGCTCGGGGATATAGACCGTATCGATACGGAAGACGCGTTCGGTGATCACGACAAGGTCGGAACCCACGGCCGTGTCAAGTTCGATGCGATCGGCACCTCGCTTGCGGAACTCCTCTGCGTCCGGTGCGATGCGCACGATAAGAGAGTCCACGAACTCCTCGCGGCGCCGTTCGACGGGCGTTGGCGGTTCCGGCGCGTTAAGTGAGAAGGCAACCGTTGCACCAAGGCGCAGCACACTGGTGCGCCACGTGGCATCTGAGAGGATATCGGCCAGAGCCGCTGTGTAGAGAAGCTCCGGAGTGATGACCACCGAATGGTTCTCTGCCATCGGGATATCGTATCCAAAGCCGAAGGTCGCCCCGAGCTGACTGGTGTTGACGTTCCGGAGTTCGACGGCCCGTGACTCGTTGCGGGTACGACGGCCATTCTCGAACGTGCCCGTGCCGGGTTGGACGAGTTCTTCGCGCTGGGAAAACGTTGCACCTGAGAGCGAGCCGATGGAAACACCCGCCAACAAGCGAATCGGATCGGCCACACGGATGTCGGCCAGTATCTCACCGCCGATGTAGGTCACGGACGTCTCGAGGGTGGACCTGGTGAGCCCCCTGACAGCGCCGCTGACGAAGATCGATTGATCCTGCGTGAAGAGTCCCGTTTGCGGCATGAAGGTTCCGCGCAGAGTCAAGCGCAGGTGCTTTGTTATCTCCTGCCGGACGAAGGCCGACACCGACAGAGTTCCCGAATTCGTGTTTCCGTAGGGCTCGCAGCACATCGGCGCCTGAGGCAGAGACAGACGAGCTTCGTGCATCAAGTATCCACCATGCGCGGCAACGCCAACCTGCGTCAGCCAGACCTCCTCCGGGAGCGTGACCTTCCACCATTGGGCGGAAGAGAACGTCGGCACGACAACAAGACACACGACAAGAAGTACAAGACGATTCATCATGGTTGATTTCCTTCCATGATGACTGCGGATGTTTGCTGTGTTGGCGTGCTGAGCGTGACGAGTCCCATGCCCGTGAGGACGTGACGTGGGACGATTCGCAGCAAGCGTCGCGAACGTTCCTCGTCGGCCGTTGTTCGATCCTTCCACAAGAGTTCTCCACGCACATCATACACGATTACCGTGGCCGTGGCGGATTCGCCAAGAACGCAGTCAAGCAAGACACCGTCAGGATGTGGACGGGAGATGATCGACAGTGGTGAACCGATCGGATTATACAGGCGCGGCCCGTCACCGATGCGACAGATGCCACGAACGAGGATAGGTTCACTGAAGGTATCGATGCGAGCTCCGGGACCGTTTCCGATCTGGTCGATGAGGTCGAAACTCAGGGAGGTGACGCTGTCCTGACCAAGCGTGGCTTGGAAGCTGACTGTGAAGAGCTCCTTTTCAACCGTGTCAAGGGGCACCGTACAGATAAGGTACTGGATACTGCGACCGCCTTTGACATCATCGATCACTTCCATTGGCACCGATGACGACGTACGAAAGAGCATCGACGGATCATAGAGCAATCGGATGCGTACACTGTCGATCTCTGCCAGCGCAAGAAACTGCGGATTGGTCGATCGCACCGTGAGCGTGGTGGTCTGTTCGATCTCCAACGTATCGCCCGAGGCCACGAATCGGACAGATGCCGGAGGGGGCGGAGCAATGGTGAACTGCCCTGTCGTATCGGACTGCAACACGATGGATCGAACCTGCCAAATACGGGCGGTGCCATCATTGGATGAGGTCAGCAGCCGATCGCCGTCATTTGACCAACGAGCCACACGCACGTTGTCGTCATGCTGAAATGCGCCCTTCAGCTCGCCCGACGTAACGTCGTACACACGAGCGAAGTTGTCATCCGAAGCACCGGCCAGCAGCGTTCCGTCAGGCGAAAACTGCACCATGCGCACGTCATCGCTGAAGTCGCCAAACTTCCGAACCACGATTCCGCTGTCGGCGCGAAACACCTTGATCGACGAGTCGGCATAGCCCACCGCCACCAGACTTCCGTCCGGCGAGAAGGCAACCGATCGAACGCCCTCACGACCGTCCGATGCATTCCAGATCTCGACCCCCGAGGCAGAGTTCCACATCCGAACCGATAGGTCACCCCCGATACTGCACACGCGCGAACCGTCCGGGCTGAAGGCAGCCCCGAGAACCCCACCTGAGTGACCCCGGAAGGTGGCCGGCAGGCCGCCCTGACGTGAGTACACCCGCGCATCATTGTCGGCACAGACCACCACGCGCGATCCGTCTGCGTTGATGGCGATGTCCAGAACGATAGAGCCGATGAACAGCGTGGAGCCGGGTTGAATCGCCGGCTTCAGCCGGTGAATGGGCAGCCGCGAACCATCGATCTTTGTGAACAGCCACGACCCGGTCGGATCCATCTCGATCTTACCGACGGGATCCACGAGATCGAGTGTTGAGAGATTGGTCGTTGTGGCCACATCGACGATCTGGACTCTGCCGTCGTCGGACCCGGCTGCGATCAGCGAGGAGTCTCCGCTCCAGCGCACCGATGTGTATTGAGCCCTGCCTGTTGGTAGGCTCACCAGCGGCAGCGATGAGCTCTGCGACGCATCCCAGATATGGGCTCTGTCGGCAACACTCACAACGCGCGTATTGGCCGGATTCCACCAGGCATCGACGACCTCACTGGTATGTCCGGTGTATTTGACCTGGTCTTGGACGCCCGGCGGACGCAGTTGTGAAACGCGTACCTGATAGGTCGAGGCGGGCGAGATGTTCTTAACGTTCCACGCGTAGGTCAGCCCCTTGGCGCTGTCTTCGATCATCGTCCACTTCCTCCCACCATCGGTGGTGAAGTCGAGCTGCACTGCAACTGTGTCATCAATACCCGTCCAGCGTATGTCGATGATGGTATCACGCGTCGTGTAAAACGTGATGCCTGCCTTTGGTGCTACCAAGGTCAGGACAGTATCCTGCGCTTGTGCCGACGTTAACGCCAAAACGATGCAGAGAACGATCCCTGGGATGAACCTCATCTCATCTCCCCGTTGATAATGATTGCGACGAATCTACCACTCTGACGGCTGTCCGCCGTGGTCGATTTCGGACTCAGAAGGCCGGCCCTGAATCATCAAGCAGACCAGCATCCGGTGGCGCATCAAATGCGTCTCGGTGATAGGTCAGATCATGAAACGCTGCCAGTTCCTTCTGATAGAACAGGCGCACGTCTCCGGTGGGACCATTTCGTTGCTTGCCGACGATGATCTCGGCGATGTTCTCGGTTGACCGACCATCGTCGAACGTCATGATCTTGTAGTACTCCGGACGATGGATGAACATCACAACGTCGGCATCCTGCTCAATGGATCCGGACTCACGCAGGTCTGAGAGCATCGGCCGCTTGTCGGAGCGTGCCTCGAGTGTTCGGTTCAGCTGTGACAGCGCGATGACCGGGATGTTGAGTTCCTTGGCAACAGCCTTAAGGGCATGAGAGATCGTGGAGATCTCACGCTCGCGGCTCTCTGCCTTCGGCGCATGCATGAGCTGAAGATAGTCGACCATCACCATATCGATGCCGTGCTCGACCTTCATTCGGCGGCACTTGGCCCGGAACTCGACCGGCGACAGGGCAGCCGAATCGTCGATGAAGATCTTGGCATTCATCAGGTCATCGATGCGTGTCACGATCTCATGCATTTCATTCCCCGACAGACGACCGCTCCTGAGTGCTTGGAGACCAACCTGAGCATCGGCCGAGATCAGACGCAAGACGAGCTGCTGGGCAGACATTTCCAATGAGAACACGCCAACGGCCTTGCCTCGCCGGGCTGCTTCTCGGGCGATGGTGAGGGCAAAGGCGGTCTTCCCCATCGACGGACGGGCCGCCACGATCACAAGGTCCGAGGGCTGAAAGCCGCTCAGCAACTGGTCCAGCTGTGTAAAGCCCGATGGAACTCCGGTGATGCCATCACTATCACGGGATGACATCGACAGGATGCGTTCGATCGCGTCCTTCGTGAGCTTCTTCATCCCCATGTACGAGCGGCGCAGGCGGCGCTCAGCGATATCAAAGATCCTCTGCTCGGCACGGTCCACCTCGTCGAGCGCATCGGTGGTCTCATCAAACGAATCGCGGATGATCTCTCCGGCAACGCGGATGAGCTGTCGCTTAAGGAAGCGTTCCAGGACGATTCGTGCGTGATGTTCGACGTTGGCGGCTGAGACCGTACGGATGGTGAGCTCCGTGATGGCGAACATGCCGCCAACCGTCTCGAGAGCCCCTTCGCGCTGAAGCTGATCGGCAAGCGAGACAACGTCAATGGTCACCCCACGCTCGAAGAGTGCCATCATCGCCCTGAAGATGCGGATATGTCTCTCGTGATAGAAGCAGTCGACATCGAGGACTTCGACGACCTTGGCCACAGCTTCCCGATCGAGCAACATGGCGCCAAGCACGGCCACTTCGGCTTCGGTCGAATGGGGCGGGACATTTCCGATGGGGTCCTCGATCGGAATGATCGAGCCCCGTTGTGGTACATTCTGACTCATTCGGTGAATCTATGCATTGATGATTCGTCGATAGGCACACGTTATCCCCACGACTTCCACGTCGCGACCGGAGTTGATTGCGATTTCGACGTCAGCGAGCGGCGCTGTCGTAGATCGACTCGACCACGCTCATGAGCTCGGCCGCCTCGTCAATGGTGGAGATCATCGGCACGACGCCTCTGACGGCGTGTACGAAGTGCTTGAGCTCGGCTTCGTAGCTCTTGCGGTAGATCTCCATGTGCGTGCGCCGTTGGGCCGACGCGCTACTTTCGATGACGTTGCCGGTGCGCTGGACGAGACGGAAAGGATTGATGTAGGTGCTACCGCGCTTGCCGAAGACATTGCAGTAGTAAAGGTCTTCCGCTCTGACAAGGGACCAACTGGTTTCGATCGTGGCAACGGCACCGGACTCGAACTTGATCATGGCCACGGCAACGTCTTCGACGGCCTTAGTCTCGTGATGAAATGTCGAGGCGCTCACCTCCGCGATGCGTCCCCCACCGAGCACCTGGAGGATCATATCGATGACCGTCACGCCGAGGTCGACCAACACCCCGCCCCCTGACTTATCGGCATTGGCGATCCAGCGCGCATCGGTGGATCGTTGTTTGACCCATCCGGCCTTGACGTAATACACATGCCCGATATCGCCACGGTTGACGGCGTTCATCATGCTTACCACGTCCGACCTGAATCGGTGGTTCATGCCCACCATGGCATGCACTCCATGCGCATGGCTGAGGTCCCGAATCATGATGGTCTCGGCAAGCGTCCGCGCAGCTGGTCGTTCAACAAAGACGTGCTTACCCGCCTCAATGGCTTGGGCGGCCACCTCGGCATGGGCGTCTGTACTTGTGGTGACGAACACGGCATCCACATTGGGAAGGCGCAGAGCATCGTCGAGCGACCGGAAGGCATGCTCGATGCCATACTTCTCGGCAAGAATGCGCGCCTTCGATACGCTTCTGTCACAGATGGCCACGATCTTGACGCCGCTCATGGCGCTCAGGAGGGGCAGATGAATGCTTTGCGCGATGTTTCCCGCGCCGACAAGGACGATCCGAACCATGGACGTGCGGAGGCAAAAATCGTGCCGATGCCCTCAGGGGACAACCGGCTTCACCTCGTCGATGGCTGTGAAAACAACATCGGCCGCAATGCCGACCATGCAGCGGAAGTGGCCTTTGGGGCAGGCATCACGTCCGATATGGCTGCAGGGACGGCATGGCACATCAAGCCGTTCGATGATGCGGACATCAAGACCGGACGGGGCAAAGCCGAGCTCCTGAACCGTGGAGCCGAAGATGGCCACAACGGGGATGCGCCGGCCGCGGGCAAGGTGCATGACGGCAGAATCGTTGCTGACAACCACGAGGCAACGATCCAGAGTCGCCACGGTCGAAGCCAGATCGGTCGCACCATCGGCTCGCAAAAGGGGCACGCCCGCCAAACTCTCGATCTGGCTGCACAAGGCCGCGTCGTCGGATCCACCGAGCAACACAACGTGCGCAGATCGCTCCAAAACGAGCCTCCGCGCCAGTTCAGCGAACCTCTCAGCAGGCCACCTCTTCGTTGCATGTCGGGCGCCCGGAGCCAGAGCGATCAACGTCCGCTGGGTGGCAGTGACCTCCAACCCATCCGGCGTCCACACTTCCGGCCCACCGTGATCATACTCCACGCCGAGATGCGACACCGTGTTCCAGTATCGCCTCGTCACGGGGGTCACCGAGGCCGGTCGACGTTTCAGCCAGACCAATGCGAGCTTCTCCAAGCGGTGTTTCGACACAGCACGTACCTGTGTTGAACTCGGCAGATGCATCGAAGCGATCAGTCTCTTTGAGCGTCGGTTCTTCTGGAGGTCCACGACAACATCGTAGGGGGCTTGCGCAGCCACCTCGGCAAGGTTGGCACTGCGCCTTGTGGCGCGATCCACCGAAAAGACATTTCGCACGCGCGGATTATGCGCCCATACCTCGGCAAAGCGCGTATCGACCGCAACATCTATCGCCACATCCGGCATCGATTGATGCAGCTGCCGGACAAGCCCCGTGGCAAGGATGACATCTCCGAGAGAGGACAGGCGGATGACGAGGATGGAATGCATTACGGGAAAGTTGCGATCTTTGCGCGGCAGAATTCCCGCAACTTACACCACATTCTCATGCGCTTTTCTGTAGAACAGGACGACGAACTGGTTGTGTTCACGCTCAAGGAGCCGACGCTCGATGCCGTGCTGGCACCCGAGGTAAAGAGCGAGATCCTCATCATCTGCCAACCCGCCGTCAAGGCCCTTGTCATCGACCTCTCGATGGTTCAATTGTGCGACACCCAGGGCCTGTCAGCCCTGCTACTTGCGCGGCGTCAAATGAACGAGAACGAAGGCTTCGTTGTGATCGTCGGAACAAATGAAAATGTTCGCAACCTCTTCCGCATCTCCCAGATCGATGGGATGTTCGAGTTCAAGAACTCGGTAAACGAAGCAATTGCCTGGTTGCAGTCCGAGTAACAGCAATGGCATTCGTCATCCTCGCGAATGCGGGGATCCATGCGAGTTTCCGATGATGATCAACGAAGATGGATTCCCGCTTTCGCGGGAATGACGACCACGGCGAAGCCGTCCCGCACGGCGAAGCCGTCCCGCACCGAAGATCCCGCACCGAAGGTCTCGCACCGAAGGTCTCGCACCGAAGGTCTCGCACCGAAGGTCTCACACCGAAGGTCTCGCACCGAAGGTCTCGCACCGAAGGTCCCCCACGGCGAAGCCGTCACGCACGGCGAAGCCGTCAGTCCTTCGGCGGTAGCGGGAGCGACCCCGGGATTCCCATGAGGGGGAAGTCCTTGCGGAGCGGATAGAGCGGGGTGCCGTCTTCGTCCATGAAGTCTTCCGGCATGAAGAAACGGCGAAGGTCCGGGTGGCCGTCAAAGATGATGCCGTACATGTCGTAGGTCTCGCGCTCGTACCAGTTGGCGCTCTCATACACGCCCACCACGGTTGGGACGTGCGGGGCGTCTTCGCGGACGCCAACCTTTACGCGCACATGTGATGCCTTAGAGATCGAGTACAAGAAGTACACCACCTCATAGCGCTCTCCGGGGCGGGCCCAGTCGATGGCCGTCACGTCGAGAAGCTGATCGAAGCGCGTGGCTGGATTGTCCCGAAGCTCCGCCAACACATCAACGAGCTCTCCCTTGCCAACGTGCAAGGTCAGGTCGCCATGATGTTCCGTCGACGTGCAACCCGGTGCGATACCCTTTGCAACGGCCAATATGTCAGCGCTCGATAGTGCCATGGTGGTATTCCTTCGCGTTTTCATCCGATCTGCCGTCGGCGCCGTGCAAGCCCCCTGACATGGGGTCGCTCACGACAGTCCGCCCTTCCGGCGTGGTCGCAAAGATAATGTCCCACAGCGGATTACTGACGCCATAGGCCGTCGTATCATCCACGAAATGATGGTTCATGTGGTACCGACGCAGGTACCTGCCTACCCTACCGCGCATGGGACGGTGATGCGTGGCGTAATGAATCATGTCATAGCCCAAATAGCCAACAATGAATCCGGCAAAGATGCCGCTCGACCAGCCACCAAAGGCTGCTGAAAAGATCATCCAGAAGGCCGCAGCCAACGGAAGGCTCACCAATGGCGGCATCACCAGACGCGTCGAATCTCGCGGATATGCATGGTGAATGCCGTGCACAAGAAAGTGCACACGCTGTCCAATGGCCGACCGAGGATGGTAGTGGAACACCCATCGATGTAGTGTGTACTCGGTAAAACTCCACAGCACCACTCCGATCCAAAAGGCGATGGTCGCCGTCGTCCATGGAAGCGACCTGCCCGCCGAAACCAAACTCAGACCGACGATGGGAACAAAGACCACTAGGGGCGTTGCAGGGTGGACATGGGTGAAGTATTCCAGGACAGGGTTCCGGAATAGACGCAAACTCTCGTCGCGTTTGGAAACAACCTCGCTGGTCATGTGCTCTCCTCGTGATGACAGTGGTGGATGATTGCCGAAGCACTCACCACCCTGTTGTCACAGGCCGAGCGCTCGGTGCATGTCCTCACCGTAGTCGGTGAAGATCTCCTCCCCCGGATTGATGCGCCGCGTTGCGACGATCCAGACACGACCCCCGAAGTTGACGTATTCGGCGTTCGGCTTCTTGCCCGAGCCGTGATAGTCACATGCGTAGCGAGCGACACCGGCATCGGTGCGACGTGCATCGATGACGTACTTCTCCGACAGCGCAAGGCCGTAGGAGCCAAGGTCATCGTTCTTGTAGCGACGCTCGTACTGTTCGGTCGTGAGCTTCTCTCCGGTGTATTCGACGATGCGATCGTCGACGTCAAACGTTCTCTCAGCAAAGAGACCCAGCCCGGCCTTGGGGATGGAACTCTTACGAACCGACACTCCGAAGTGCAGCCGCGTGTGCGGCCCACAGTACGGATGCGTCGATGTCGTCATTCTCTTGCATCGACCCTGGTCACCGATGTGCGCACATCGTTTTGTGACCTTCACCACGTGTTGTTGCATGGCCGCGAATATATGTTGTCGGATGTGTGAATTGGTGCTACGTCAAAACTTCCACCGCAGGTGCGTCATGATGTTGCGCCCGGCCTGCACAAAGTACGTTGGTAAGGACGCCCCTTCATGAACGCCGGAACCGCCATTGGTCACGATGAACGCATCAGTAACGTTGTTGATCGACACTGCAAGCTCGGCCTGCTCCGACACCGGATACACAACCTGCACGTCCAACCTGAGGAACGATGGCAACACCATGCCAGGGTCGTTGTTGAGGTCCACAAACGATTCACTCACATACCGCGCATTAGCGATGATGCTGCTTCCACCGGCGCGGTAGGTGGCCGTCAGCCCCGCCATGAGCTGCGGCGTCAGGATGGGCACGACGTTGGTGTAGACGGTATCGCGTCCAATGTTCTCGGGCTCGTAGCGCGAGATGCGGGCCGACATGATGGTGGCGTTGGCCGAGAGGTCGAGTTCGGCAAAGGGGCTGGCTGATGCCTCAAGCTCAAGTCCGAGTCGCCTGCTCGATGGAACATTCTTGCGCAGCTGCACGAACTGCTGCTCAATGAACGGTCCTATAGGGGCGATCTCATCGGTCATGAACATTCCAAAAAGATTCGCCTGAAGTCTCGTGCTGCCCGATGACCACCGCGTTCCCAACTCGATGTTGTCAACGGTCTCTGGTCGCACGGTGTTTGGCCGCAAGAGCACGTCGGCGTTGGACGTTGTGATCTGTGTCGACCCAAGAAGGTCGAACCTGGTGGGCTCGCGGCTGGTGCGGCCGTACGACGCATAGAACTCCGTTGCCTCTGCTGCCTGGTACGTCAGACCAAGACGAGGATTGACAAACAGCCACGAGTGTACCGGCAAGGCGCCCGCAATGCCCGTGCGCGGATCCTGAAAGAAGATCAGGTCCACATGCCGCACCTGCACGTCCACGCGAGCGGCAAGCTCTCCGGCCTGATAGTCGGCGCGCACAAAGCCACTGGCCTCGTTCTTTTGCGTGCGATCGTCGTAGTAGGGAGCGTCAGAGGCCGGCATGACAGATTCCCAGTTTCGACGATCGAACCGGTAACCGTGCAGTCCGATGGTAGTGTTGAGGTCCGGCACGATGTTATTCCATTGCAACGTCGTGATCACGCCCACGTGACGGTTGGCAAGCGGATAGTTGATCTGCGTGAGGGTTCCGACACTGTCGCGAAAGCCGGCGAAGTAGTCGCCCCCTGCATGACCCGAGTAGAGCGACGTCTCCCAAGTAACGCCGTCGGCGAGTGTTCGACCATAGGTCAGCTTCAGGAGCGACTGACCGAAGTCATCACGATCGGTAGAATCGTTGAGGTTGGTTCGCGGATCGGCCTCGGCAAGGGGCTTGGGCACGGGAAGGTAGCCGAGCTGGTTGTCGGTGCGACCCCACAGAGCAAGCACCCGGATCATGTCGTCTTGATGGATCCACGATCCGGAAACGAGCACCGAGGTCGCATCTGTGCCGGTGTTTCGTCGGTACCCGTTGGAGCTGAGCCGCGTCACGCGCGCCATGGCACTGACGCCGTTGTCGTGCTGCCCCGTACTGATGGTAGCACTGCCTCTCATGAGGTCGAACGCACCATAGTCGAGTTGGGCCTCAACAGTCTGTCGCTTCGGCTGTGCGGCCGGTGTCTCAAAGTTGACGGCCCCGGCAAAGGCGGCCGTGCCGTTGCTGCTCATGCCGACGCCGCGCTGAACTTGGATCGACGAGATGCCGCCTATAAGGTCGCCGATGTTCGAGAAGAACACACCCTGGTCGATCATGTCGTTCAGCGGCACTCCGTCGATGGTGACATTGACGCGTGTCTGATCGATGCCGCGCAGGCGAAAGGAACCGTAATTGGTCACTCCGGTTCCCGACTCGGAGAATGCCAGTACCGAGGGTGTAGCCCTCTCAATGAGAAACTGCGGGTCCTGCCCACGGTGCCAACGTCGGATCACATCCGATGAGATCGTGGTATGCGTCACCGGGTCGGTGCGGCCAATGCGATAGCTCAAAACGTCAAGCTCTCGGCCGAAAACCGTCCGCAGAGAATCGGTGGTGCCTGATGAATCGGACTGCGCCATCAGCAGCGCAGGGGCGACCGCAATGGCCGCTGTGAGCAGTAAACAGAATGTGAACATGGACGCTCCTCACTGTGGATGAAACACAAATGCAACGTCCGTTATGAGGGGTGATCGCCGTTTCCCTTCGCCGGCATTATCCGGATCAGGTACCAAAGAGTGTGATCTCAGCCGTGCCCGTGGCACAGCACCTCTAACGGGAGTGCGAATTTACGCTGATGAATGATTCTATCTTTGCACATGGACAAGTTCATTGTGCGCGGGGGCACGCGCCTTCAAGGATCGGTCGCCATCTCCGGCGCGAAAAACGCCTCACTGGCCCTGATGCCGGCATGTCTGCTCACGTCAGGCACGCTTACTCTTACCAACACGCCGAATAACCGCGACCTTGGAACGATGAGCCGACTGCTCTCGAGCATGGGCGTGGGCGTCACGCTCGACGGACATGTCTTGAAGTTGGACGCGTCGAACATCACGAGCCACGAAGCCCCCTACGAGCACGTCAAGCAGATGCGTGCGTCCATCTACGTCCTCGGACCACTCGTTGCCCGATTCGGCAATGCTCGCGTGTCCTTGCCCGGAGGCTGCAACTTCGGTCCACGCCCGGTGGATCTGCATCTGAAGGGGCTGGAGAAACTCGGAGCGACGATTGACCTCAGCGGCGGATACATCAATGCCTCGTGTGACAGGCTGCGCGGAACGCACTTCCATTTCGACATCTCCAGCGTTGGTGCATCGGTCAACATTCTGTCGGCTGCCGTGCTTGCCAAGGGGCGCACCACGCTGACGAATGTGGCCATTGAGCCGGAGGTGACGGCGGTGGCGAATCTTCTTGTGAAGATGGGTGCCAAGATCGACGGCATCGGCACAACGACCCTCGAGATCGACGGCGTTGATGAGCTTCAGCCGGTTACCGAGGCGACGATCCCTGATCGCATCGAGGCAGCAACGTTCATGTTGGCTGCGGCTATGACGCGTGGCGACGTAACGCTGACGAATGTGGACGCCGCTCACCTGTCGGCTGTGACGCAGTCGATGGAGGAATCGGGTTGCATGATCGACATCGATGGATCGACCATGCGCGTGCGAATGGACGGCACGCCCGAAGCTGTGGATGTGACAGCCGCGATCTATCCCGGATTCCCAACCGACACACAGGCGCAGTGGGCCGCATTCATGCTCACGGCCAAGGGCGCCTCGCGCATCAAGGACACGATCTATCCAACACGGTTCGGCTACGTGCCGGAGTTGCATCGCCTGGGTGCCGACATCGAGACTGGCGAAGGATATTGCGTGGTGCGAGGCGGAGCTCGCCTGACCGGTGCCACGGTGATGTCGAGCGACCTCCGAGCAAGCGTTAGCCTCGTCATGGCCGGCCTCGTGGCAGAAGGGCAGACCGAGATCCTGCGTGTGTATCATCTCGACCGGGGATATGAACGACTCGAGCATAAGCTCGGAGAGCTGGGCGCACATATCGAGCGGGTTCCAACGGAGACCTATTGATGATGCTGCGCATCGTCGTCTGCATCGCATTGCTCATGGTGCCGGCACTGATGCCCGGTGCACCGCAGAGCGGCGGCAAGGCCGATGAACTTCGGCAATTGCGCACGAGTATCGAGCAGACGCGCGCCCGCATTCGTGAGTTGACGAAGAAGGAGGGCCTGGCGCGTAGGTCACTGCGAACGTCTCAACGGCAGCGCATGCAGCTGCGACGCGAGATCATTCGGCTGGAATCGGAGCTGCATGGTCTGCAGGACTCAGCTGCCTCGATCCAAGCAGTCGTCGATCAGACCAAGTCAAGGATCCGCAACTCCGAAGAGCGGTGGCGCGAGTTAACGCATGCCGTACATACTTCACGACGCCGCCGGCAGGGTCGACCCGAAACATCTCGCCTGTCGGCCATTGCCTACCTGCGCACCACGTCGGCCGTGTCGGACTTCCGCGACCGCATGTCGATGGTGGCCGATTCATTGCAGACACAGGCCCAAGAGGTCGGCGCACTGGCAGCCGAACGTGAGCAGCGCTTGGTGGCCAATCAGGCGCAGAATGCGAAGGTGGATAAGACGATCCGCTCTGACGAGAAGAATCTCCAGCAGATGGCGCGCTCGCGCGCGCAGCTCGAGCAGGAGCTTCGCAAGAAGCAGGCCAGCGCGCGGCGCATCGCAGCTCTCATCCAAGGTCAGGTGCGTCGGGACGAGCAGCGACGGCGCACCCAGCAGGCTGAGAAAGGCTCTGCAGGTTCGCGCTCGAAACGGGGTGCTGCAGAGTCAGCCCCCTCTCTGGCAGATGCAGGCCCCTTGCCCGAGCGTGGTGTGTTTGGACGTCGCACCTTACCGTGGCCAACCACATCACGAAGCATTGCACAGGGGTACGGAATGTACCGTAACCCACAGACGGGCACGACGCTTGAGAATCCGGGCATCGACATTCGATCAAAGGTCGGCTCCGGCGTCGAGGCCGTGGCCTCCGGCAAGGTCAGCACCGTCACATGGCTTCCGGGCTATGGCTCCCTGGTGATCGTCGATCACCTGAACGGATTTCGAACCGTCTATGCAAATCTTGAGGGCGTCAGCGTTTCGAACGGATCCTCCGTCAACGCCGGTTCGCGCCTCGGTTCCAGCAGCACAAATGCTGATGGTGACATTGTTCACTTCGAGATCTGGAACGGCAGCCGCCGCCTCAATCCGCTTTCATACCTGCGTTGACCGATCGATCGAGCTCGAGAAACTGCTCCACTGCCTTGGCGTCGGCCTCACGCCCAACCCGACGATAGGCGTAGATCATCAGGCCACAAATGCGGTCACGATACGCTCGGCGCGACTGCCGGTTGCTCACCTGCATCCATGCACGCTGCTGATACGGACGTTGCAATGCCTGCAACACCCCGACGGGCCGGCGTGCACTGTCGGCCACCGCACGGGCAACCATGCGACCAAGTCGAGCTTCGACGTTCTGCGATGACACGCGTGCCGAATCGGGGATGGTTCGGTCAACCCGGTTGGAGATCTGGCGATCCATCTCACCGACCTTCGTACTGTCGAAGTCGAACACCTGAAAGTGCTGCACCTCTTCGGGCTTGACGCGGACCCAAACGCGGTCCTTGCTTTGCGACGAAAAACCCTTCTGCCGGAGCTGCTCCAGTATCGACTGCGTCACATCGTACGTCAGGTTGGTCTCCACCAGCGCCAGCGCCGCCCTCATGGCAAGCTGTCCAAGCACGTCGTCAGTATTGTCAAACGTCCGCAGCATCACTTGGCGAATGAACTGTCCCTGATTGTACGAACGCTGATAGTCACCCGTGGCGTAGGCCTTGCGCGATCGAAGCACGCGAAGCGTGGCCTGCGCATTGTCCCGGTAGCCCATCAGCTCAAGCAGACCCAATGCCTGGGAGAATCCAAACTCCACCCAGTAATCCACCTTCGGAATGCCGGCGATCTCTGCCACGGCTTTGAAGTAGCCGGACTGCCCCCTGGCTGTGCGGACATTTGAGAGCATGTTGAACGTGGACGTATCCGGGAAGCCGGCATCGGCCGGCGTTCCGCGCGGAATGGCAATGATCTCAACGCATCCCGAGTCGAGAAAGAATCGCACAAGATGGTTCGCATCGGCGCGGCCACCGCGCTCTCCCAAGCGTGTGTCAACGCCTGTGATCAACACATTGACAACGCGCCCCCTGGGTTTGGGATAAGTATCCGAGCGCACCGTCACGCTGCTGTCGGCAATGGTCAGGCGACTTGTATCAACACCTTCGGCCCCGATCTTGGCAGGGGGCTTGACAACCGACGCAGTGTCCGACGGACCTTCTACCGGAGAGCTGTCCTGCTTGTTCGCACAAGAGGAAACGATCACGGAGATCACGGCGGCGATCAAGATCGCATACAAACCTCGGGTCATCGTTCAAGCCCCTTGGCCTCATTCCAATAGGCATCCATCTGCTCCAACGTCATACTCCGCAGGTCGCGTCCCTCCTCGGCCGCACGCTTCTCGATATGCTGGAAGCGACGCATGAAGGTATTCGTTGTGCCCTGCAGAGCCTCTTCGGCAATGATCCCCTCGTGCCTGGCCGCATTGATTAGGGCGAAGATCACGTCGCCAAACTCACGCGAAGCGGCGGGCTTGTTGTCGGATTCAAGTTCGTGCTGCAGCTCGCCGATCTCTTCGTGGACCTTTGCCCACACGTCACGGCGGTCGTGCCAGTCAAAGCCGACGTTGGCGGCCTTCTCCTGAACGCGCTGCGCACGCAGAGCTGCCGGCAACGTGCGCGGCACTCCGTCGAGGATGGAGGTCCGACCCTCCTTCATTTTCAGGCTCTCCCAGTTTTGAAGCACCTTCGCCGGATCATCCGTCTGCTCGTCACCAAAGATGTGCGGATGCCGGTTCACCAGCTTGTCGAATTCACCGGCAACCACGTCGCGGAGAGTAAAGGCCCCGCGACCCTCGGCCATCACAGCGTGCATCACCACGTGGAGCAACAGATCGCCAAGCTCCTTGCGAAACTCGGCGTCGTCACCCTTCTGGATGGCGTCCAGCGTCTCGTACGCCTCTTCGATGAGCAAATGGGAGATGCTCTCGTGGGTTTGCTCACGGTCCCACGGACAATCCTGACGTAGGATCTGCACAAGACGGATGAATGCCTCAAGTTGAGACAGAGTGCTTGACGGATCCGTTGGATGGGGTACTGACCGTAGTGGCGGCACCTGACGTCCTGCCGTTGTGAGCAAAAAGAAACTGCAAAGCTACGTGATTGTTACGGCCTCACGATCAAAAGCAAAGAGCCGCCGGAGGGATGTCCGACGGCTCGACAAGCATGGATCGAAAGGTTGTGGTCAGTCTATGTGACCTTAGGAAAGCGGCGCAACGTAGGTGTCAGAGGCCTTGGCAAGTGCCTGGCGCACCCACCGGCCATTCTCCTCAGCCTTCCGGCGCACGGCCAAGCGCTCGGCATTGCATGGCCCGTCGCCATTGATCACGCGCTTAAACTCGGCCCAATCCGGATCGCCGTAGGACCACTTATTGGTCACCGGATCCTTCTTGAGCTCCGGATCCGGAATCGTCAGTCCAAGTTCAAGGATCTTCGGAACGTACTGATTGAAGAACTGCTGACGCATGTCGTCATTGGTGGCCATCTTGACCTTCCAACGCATGAGCTTTTCCGTGTGCTGACTCTCCACGTCCGGTGGACCAAAGAAGTGCATGATCGGACGCCACCAGCGGTTGAGCGCCTCCTGCAACATCTCTCGCTGCACCGCCGTGCCGGTGGCAAGGGCTACCACGTTATCGTAGCCATACTTCAGGTGGAATGATTCTTCCTTGCAGATCCGGTCCAGTGCCCTGCAGTAGGGAGCATAGGAGCCCTTCGAGTTAGCCACCTGGTTGATGATGGCCGAGGCGTCGATGAGCCACGCGATCACGGCCGTGTCAGCCCACGTCATGGCCGGATAGTTGAACACGTTCGAGTACTTCGACTTGCCGGTCAGAAGATCGTCGATCATCTTCTCACGGGGCTTGCCGAGCGTCTCAGCGGCACTGTAGAGAAGCTGAGCATGACCAACCTCGTCCTGTACCTTGGCCATGAGGGCGATCTTACGCTTGAAACCGGGAGCCCGTGTGATCCACGTTCCCTCGGGCAACGCTCCAATGATCTCAGAGTGAGCGTGCTGCTCGATCATTCGGATGAGCTGGCGGCGATACTCGAATGGCATCCAATCATGCGGTTCGATCTTTTCCCCGCGAGCAATGCGCGCTTCGAACTCCGCCAATTTTTGCGGATCGTCCTGAACCTGTTCGCCGGCGGCAGGGCCGTCAACGATGGTGATGTTTCCGTACATGAGTTTCCCTATTGCGTCAGATTAGCGACGCGAAAATGGTAAAATCCTATCGGAGTGTCTAATGTCGGGCTTGTGATCGCATCCTTGTAGATGCTTGTGACCGAGAACTTGTAGAGCTTTCCGCTCAAACTCTTCACGAGCAGCGTCTTGTCAGGACTCGGACGCAGCGTGTGCGTGGCGATGTCGTAGATAAAAAAGGCGTCCGGCCCGAGAACAGCCAACGGGACCACCGGGCGGGTGGTGTCGTCTGACCGGAGTGTGACCCCCGCAGGGATCCCGGTCACGGTTTCGAATCGTCCGCTTACCACGGACCCGAGCACCGATCCGGTACCGTTGGTGCCGGAATTGAGTTGGATCGGAATCGACTTTGTGCGCCCGCAGCAGTAGATGTACGGCAGACGAATGTCCCAGGTGGTTGCACCGGGGTCGACGACCTTCATGCTGTCGAGCGAGAAATAGGTCCACTTCACAACACTGTCCGACTGCACATTGCTGAACAGCCTGGTCGTCGATACAACCGGTGGCTCCGGAGTCGTCGATTCACTGCTGCACGAGGTCAGCGCTATGGCACCAAGGGCCACTGCGATGACAAATGAGAACGTGGTGATGGTCTTCATGAACATGTGGTTGAATTACGGTCGAACCCGGACGCGATCAAGTACTGCCTTGCCAATGCGAGCCCCGTGCTCGGCTCCGGCATCACACCCTCGGCGGTAATGGATACCCCCGTAGAGCCGGCTGATCGAAGCCTCGACGGCCGCGGCACGAAAGTTCTCGAAGCTGCGGACGCCGAAACCGAATCGAGCCTCGGTGCTATCAACGAAGGGCACATCACCGAAGTACGATGTCAGAACCTCCGCAGCCGCAGCCGTGATCGTCGAGTGTCCACTGGCGTGCTCGGGAAACGGCGGAGTCTGCAGAAAAGGTTCCCATGCCTTGTCAATGTGCTGGTTGATGTATGTGACCGGACGGATGAGATTCCCCCGGAACTTCTCCTGCCAACAGGCCGTGAACCCGTCAAACAGTGCAAAGGCGAGCTTGGAGTAGATCTCCAAACTGGCCACCATTGGCGTTGACTTGTCGGACATGATCTGCTGGGCAATGTTCATCCAATGCCCTCCCGGAGAGATCTGCCGCGAGTTGAAGATGAAGTGCCCGTGATAGGCCGTCACCACTGGGTTGTCGTTCCAGAACTCGGCTATGTGGCGCTGCTCCTTCGTAAGCGACTTGGAAATGTCGTACACCTCCTGGGCCGCCTTGTGGAACGCCGAACCACGCTCCTTGCTGAAGGGAATACTCGGCGGTACGGGAAACTCCGAGGCACTCTTGAGCACGATGGTGCGAACCATTCCACAGTAGGGGGAAAGGGGCTTGGCAAAATTCGGCGGCGTGGGTACCCAGCAGGAGTCGCAGCGGGGCCATTCATAGTCAGGCATGCCCTGCGTGCGATTGTATCCGTCAGCCTTCGCATACGCATTGATGGCCTTGCCAACGCTCACGCCGTAGGCCTTAGACCGTTGGAAGACGTCTTCCGGCACGATCGTGGCAAGTCTGCCGAAATGCACGCCCGCAAGACTGTCAGAGATCGAAATGCGATAGAGCAGCTTGCTCGATGCCGTCTGATAGGCCGCAACCATCGCAACCCGCCAATCATAGGCAGAGTCGGGACTCGGCTGCACCACACCGCTGAAGCCATTGAGCATCCCCGCCATGGAACGAAATGCCGGGTCGGCGTGACGCGCTGCTTCGTAACCGGCCAGGTTCGAATACGAATGGATGCGCGCGGCGATCGGCGGACCAAATCCGTCCTCCATGATCACCTCAATGATGAGGCGATTCCACTCGTGAACCAGGGCAGTGCCATCGACGTCGTTCGAAGCGCTCACACGACCGAGGATCAGGGTCAGCATTGTCATGCTGAGAACTAGGCGTTTCATGTGCGTCATGACGCGAAATTACGCCATTTCACTTGCCGGATGGGAGCAGATACACCTGCGTGGTACTGGAGTTCCGACTCACCAGCAGCAGACGGGTGCCGTCTGCCCGACGCAGGGTGACGGCGTCACGTGCCTCGCCAAAGGCCACAAGGCCACTCTCCGTCACGGGAAGCGGCGTCAACTGCCCGGCACCGTCGTTACGCATCACAAGCCCCATTCCCCCATCATAACCGATCACGTCAGCATCGGCCGTGCGCGTGTTCCCGATCAGCACGATGTCACGATCGCCATCAGCATCGAGGTCCTGCGTGAGT
Organism: Bacteroidota bacterium; assembly: GCA_041170435.1. Taxonomy (GTDB): domain Bacteria; phylum Bacteroidota; class Ignavibacteria; order Kapaibacteriales; family Kapaibacteriaceae; genus UBA10438. The sequence goes on along the minus strand of JBEAYU010000004.1, from coordinate 18,645 downwards.
ATCTCCGTGACGGGCGATACCTGGGCAAGATCCGGGAATGCACGAAACACAAATCGCCCCGCGTTATTCATTAGGATGCCGGATGCATACTGATGGACGACCAGCATCCGCATCGAGGTGGTGTCGTACGAACCCACAACATCGCTCATGGATGCTCGAGCGTATGAGTCATAGGTTGTGTATTGCCGTGTGAGGGATGGAATGTGCTGAAGAAGCGTGAATCGACCTCGTATCGGCATGTCACGATCGTCGATGATCTGCGAGATGAGGTGATCAACCGAGCCATTGTCGTCAATGTCCGCCATGCGACAACGGATCGGATTGGTCGCATCGGGCACGAATCGACCGTTGAGTCCGATGTTTCCCAGAAGCAGATCTTGATCTCCGTCCCCGTCAACATCGGCAGACCGAACGCATGACCACAGTCCGTGCATCTGGGAAGGAATGAGGCTGGCCGTCACATTCTCGAATCGGCCCGCCGTGTTTCGCCAGACCGTCGGTGACATCCAGTCACCCACAACCACAAGGTCAAGGTCACGATCACCGTCGATGTCCACCCATACGGCGGACGTAGTCATACCAACCTCGGAGAGCCCCTTGGCACGTTCATTGGTCACATTGCGCAGGAGCCCCTTGTCGTTTTGGTAGAGCACGCTTTGTGCCGGCTGACCATAACGGCCCGGGACGATCCGACCACCGACAAACAGGTCAACATCGCCGTCGCCGTCAAAATCGGCCGGCGCGATGCAGGAGCCCGCATCACGACCACCGTCGAAGCTGGCTGACCGGGTAAACTGCCCCTTGCCATCATTCAAATAGAGCACGTCGGCGAGTTCATCGTCGCCGGTGGTGTACTCCGCCCCACCGGTGACAACGTAGAGGTCAAGGTCGCGGTCGCCGTCGATGTCCACCAGAGCAAGGTCCACGTCCTCCGACTCAATCGCCTCGTTCAGGCCACAATCAACGGATACGAACGTGCCGCTCTTCCTTTGCAGGAAGCACTGCGTGGGCTGGTACTTCGCACCGCAGACAACCACATCGTCGAGACCGTCTCTGTTGACGTCGCCAACGGCCATGCGAGGTCCATCCTTGGAGTACCGGAACGGAATCAGCCGCTCACGTTTGAAATCATCAAACGCATTTTCTCGATGAACGAATGGCAGAAGACTGTCTGCCATCTTTTGTAGAAGGGGGCTTGGGCGCACCGGCAAGGGAGCTGCCGCGGTGATCGTCGAGCGTCGATCGATGGTGTGGTAGGTCTCGGCACCGAATCCGCGGTGAACCGAACGCTGACCATCACTCCAAAGAACGATGACGCTATCGACGCGCTCGCGATCGGCAAGGCCGACGAGGATTCGTGCGTCAGACGTCGACTGAAAGCCTCGTGATGCATAGACTTCACGAACGACGCTCCTCGTTGTGGTCACAATGGTCACGCGTGCGCCGATGCCATCAGGATTATCCCGTTGTCCGCGGAGTCGCAGACCAAACCAAGCCGGCCCCTCAGGGTCGCTCAATTGGCTGACAACCCCATTGGCGAACAGTCCTGCCTCGGCATCGGTATTGTTGACGATGATGTCGAGATCACCATCGTTGTCGAGATCCGCGTGTGCGGCCCCATTCGAAACGCGCGGGATCGCCGTCAACGCGTCAGACGTGTCGGATCGAAAGCGTAGCCGCCCCTCGTTGATGAGAAGAAAGTTCTTCTGTGGCGAGGTTGGCATGGCCATGGAGGCCTCCTTAGGACTGCTTACGCCGCGTGACCTCAGGTTGTAGCTGTAATCCTGGTCTCCCATGTCCCGCTTCGTACCGTTGGTGACGAACAGGTCATGATCACCGTCAAGGTCATAATCGCCAGCCAGCACCGACCAACTCCAGTCGGTTGCGGCCACACCGGCCATGTGTCCGATCTCTACGAACTGGCCGTCACCGCGATTGAGGAAGTAACAGTTCTGCACACGTTGCAGACTGTCAAAGAATGGTCCGAAGATCGACATGCCCCCGAGCTGGGTCTGCCGACGATAGTTCGAGCGCGGCAGCATGTCGAGCGACAACACATCGAGCATTCCGTCATCGTTGAGGTCGGCCATGTCACTGCCCATGGAGGCCCAGGACATGTGCGGCAACTGCGTGGTTGCTCGGTTTGAAAAGGTACCATTGCGCTGATTGATCCAAAGCTTGTCGCGCTCTTCGAAGTCATTTGCAACGAAGATGTCTGGCCAACCGTCGTCGTTCACATCGCCGATGCTGGCCGACAGGCCGTAGCCCTTGTCAACGATTCCGGCCGCTTCCGTCACATCTACGTATCGGCCGCCCCCTTCATTGCGAAACAAACGATCATTGATGCCGGGGTTAAGGTATCCTTGACGACGGGGCTCACCACTGTTGACAAGGAACAGATCGAGGTCCCCATCACGGTCGTAGTCGATCTGCGCAGCCTGAGTTGTGTAGGCATGCACAACGAGCGGAGATGTCGTGTCCCGTCGGAATGTCCCATCGCCGGCATTGACGAAGAGGATGTTCGGTGAATAGCGTCGACTGATGTACACGTCGAGTTGTTCGTCACCCGTGAGCTCTGCGATGAGCACGCCTGTGTTGACAAGTGAATCCTTGATCTCAAGACCGCTTGATGAGGAGCGATCCTCAAAGCGCAATCCTCCACGATTGCGAAAGAACTGAATGCCCCGATGTGTGCTGGAGAAGACCACATCGAGAAACCCATCAGCATCAAGATCCCCGACTCCCACGCCGCCACCATTGAAGGTGTAGAAGTCGCGAATGATATTCAACTCGTCCGATTCGATGATGTCGTTGCGAAACGTGAGACTGCTCATCGAAGATGATACAGCGCGGAAGTACTGCGCCGGTAGGCGGTACGCAATGAAGAGCAACAAGCACAGTGTGACGAACGAAAACACTGGACAACTCACTTAGGAGTGATAACGGGCAAAGACGATGACGGCAATAATAGAAAAGGATACGTTTGCGCTCCACGCCACAAGCACCGGAGAAAAGTCAGTGTTGGCTCCAATGGCCTGGCTGATCTTGGTAAAAGCAATGTAGCTGACGGCGATCACCAGCGCCGCACTGATGTTTGCCGCCATGCCGCTACGCCGGCGGACTGATGCAAACGGGACGCTGATCATCACCACGATCAGATTGACAAATGGGAATGCCCACTGACCGGCAAGATCGATCTCCGCGACACGAGTCTTCTTACCACCGGCCTTGAGCATCTGAAGGTATTCGGCCAGTTCGGGAAACGTCATCTCGTCGGTGCTCTGCTGAAGACGCATGATCTGGTCATGCCGCATCTGGAACGGAACATCGATCGAGTCAAGCTCAACAATGCGAATCGTGTCGGCCTCAAAGGTGCGCCGGATAGCATGCGATGCAGTCCACCGCTGACGGCGCTCGTCCCACTTCATCGTTTCAATGTCGAGCCTCCAGCGCAGGCGCGGATTTTCGACGGATCCAAACTCTTCGACGGTGACGCTGCTTCCAACGCGTGCATCAACGTCATACCGCTCAATGCCCACGTTTTGCGTTGGGGTCTGGCGAAACGCCAGGTCACTCATGATGCTCAGGCCCATGTTTGTGCCGAGATATCGCCGCTCGAGATCACGTCGCTCCACGGCTGCCTTCGGAACGATCCACCCGTTGAAGTAAAGCTGGCCGAAACTCACCAGGAGGCTCACCAGCATGATCGGAACGAGGATCCGCGATGTGCTGATGCCCCCTGACTTCATGGCAGTGATCTCGTTGAGATTGCTCAGGCGTCCGATCGAGAACAGACCGCTGAGCATCAAGGCGATGGGCGTGATCAGCTCGAGGATCTCGGGAATGAAGGCAGCGTAATACCGCAGGATGATCTCCACCGATGCCTTGTTATCGAGGAACTGATCGAGGCCATCGATCAGATCAACGATCACGAAGATGGACGTCAGGGCCAGGAGCGCAAAGAGAAACGTCGTGACAAACTGAGACACGACATATCGATCGAGCGTCTTCATCGAATCGCCCCTTGACGGCCCCGCGGCCAGGCATTCGACAGCAGACGAACGACCAACGAGCTCACAACCACGGCCGCGATGGTCATGACTGATACGCTCAGGGCTCGATCAGCACTGATCCACGGAAGGCTTGTGTGTGCGAAGGGGGCGACAATGAACAGGACGGCTACGGCGATCACTCCTCCGAGCACGTCCGTGAGGATTGCGGCAAGCATAGCACCGGTACCGAACCACCGTGGCGCCGGACCCAGCACGTTGGAAAGTCGCGCCAGATGCGTCGCATCGATTCGCCGCACGGTAAGTATCACGGCAAGCAGAACCAACACGGCGACGATGGCGGACGCGATCCAGCCAGCCGAGATCAGATCGGCACGTCGGCGTTCCACGTCGATGAAGGCACTCAATGGCAGCACCACGTCATGGACGGCCACGGGATGCCGACCCTGAACCGATGCCGCGAAGTCTCGCACCAGCCTGGATGCTGCATGCTGAGCCTTGAAACTAACTCTGACCAGATGTGGCATCGCGGCGATCTCGGACAAACCGGAAGAACTCACGCCGATCTCCGACTGAAACTCAGCCCAAACGCGGTCGGGCTCGATCACTTCCGAACGGCGCACATGCGGATGTCGTCCGATCCAGAGCATCAGGTCTTCGACGTCAGATTGGGCAACGCTATCCGGTAGCACAATGTCAACAACGATCGATTCGGCCGTCCGCGAAATGTCTCTATCGATCTCACTCAGCACAGTGGCCATGCCGCCACAAACCAAGGCGAGTACAGTGATGACCACTGTGCGTGTGAGGGCTGCCCATGGATGACGTCGCAGGAATGCGCGTGCCGTCACAAGGTGGATCCACATCATGATGACCTCCCGAACCGACGTGCCAATGCGTTGCGCAGATCTGGAACAACACGGGTGAAGGACGACAGCGGCAGGTCTAAGATCCGTCGCACATGCACAGTATAGAGTAGGCTCACCACCACGATGTTGGCAACCAGGCCAAGACCAACAAGGTGGGCTTGCCCTGAGTAGCCCACGGCCAGGAGCACGAGGAAGGAGACGGCCACTCCAACGGCGCTGTAACGGAGGATCGATGCGCTCTGCCCGACCGCCAGGATGATCGTTCCCAGAAGTCCAAGGGGCATGATGATGGCCGACGTAATGAGCACGTTAAAATGATCGACCGCCGGCGCGTATTCCGGCTTGAGGAAGGTGATGATGAGGTTGCTCGCACCAAGTTCAAGGATCGCCACAACGATGATGATGGGTATGAGCGTGAAACTCACGGCCTTGGTGACGAGGGTCTGAAGATCCTGCACCCGACCTTGGGCGTGCATGCGAACGGCCGCCGGATACATCAGCGTTGTGACCGCGTCAAAGGCCTGCTCGAAGATCCGGTAGAGATTCTTGGCCGGATTATACACGCCCACCACTCCAACGTCAAAGAATGCCGCGATGACGTACACATCCAAGAGCTTTGGCGCAGTATTCAGTGCCGTGGCCGCTGCCAGCGGTACGCCATATCCGAGGTAGGTGCGGGCCGACATCGCCCCCTTCCGAGAGAAGATCATATCCTTCCGGGTCATGAGGATCGCGATCAGCGAGCTCGCCCCCATGCCGGCAAAGTCCACAACAAGGATCTCCTCAAACGTCGTCAAGCGTCCCTCGCTAACGGCCCATAGTGTCAGAGCAGTGCGCACTCCGAACCAGATGGCATCGACCACGAAGAGGTCGCGCATGCGCATGTCGCGGTACAGGATCTTGAGGCAGAACATGCGCGGCAACGTCAGCAGACAGTATAGCGGCAGCCACTGCGCAACGAGGACGAACTCCTCGACATGGAAGGCAGTGGTAAGGGGCTCGCGCAGAAGGTACATGAGTCCGGATGAGCCCAACACCACCGCCACGTGGATGGTCATGGCAAGCATGTTCACGCGAGGTCGCTCGCTCGGCTCGACACCGAACTGGATCACACCCGCAAGTGCAGATCCGTCCGAGACCATCATGATCCAGGAATTGAGAGCCACCAGAAGTGTGAAGACACCATACACTTCCTTCGGGAGCGCTGCGATCTGGATGAATTGAACGAAGCCGTATCCGACGTACAAAAGCTTATCAGCCATTGACCAGGATATGGCTCCGAGGTGCGCCGTGACCTTCATCGTGCAAAGATACCTTGTGGCAGGGCCGTCAGGGCCGATCCGGACGGATCGACCATGAAACATCGTTTCCTACGATCCGCAGTCGCCGAGCTGTACGCTGAGATGCAAAACGGTCGCAAACGTGGCACTCGTCCAACGTGCCCACACCGCCCGACCAGTCAAGCCGCACTCGCACACCGTCATGGGTCAAACGAAGACCAGCCCCCTGCATGCTCTCTACCGCTACATCCGGGTGTAGGATGAAGACGCACTCTGCCGTCACGCCATCAACCGCTTCAAATCGGTCGCGTCCGACAAGTCCCTCAGCATCAATGGCAAGGTCTCGGACATGTCGTCCGACGTCCGGACGGAATACTTCGCCTCGCACGGCGGCATCATCGCTGCGCTGAACGCTCCTCTGCATACGATCGTCGAGCATCCAGAACAGGCCTGCAGCTCCCGGCGGATATGCACCCTGCTCGGATGTGGCCGGCCACATCGTCGAGTGCATGGATACCGAGCGCTCTCGATTGCGGGCATCCACATCGCGGGTATAGACCGACGTTCCTGGGTCGACCACGAACCAGCGGCCATCAACGCGCACGGTCAGGCTATTCTGATCGTTATGGGCATGTCCGCCCTTTCCAAACTGGCCAACGGGGCCATTTCGCAGGGAGCACTCGATTCCCTGCCCGCTCAGGATATAGAGCCCGAACGATTCCATGTCGGTTGTGGACCGGATCAATGCCGCCGCACCGAAGAGACGTTGGGCAACATCGACGGTGTAGGACATGTCGGCCATGAGGCCCGACAGCTTCATGGCCAGTCCGTCATCATTATCGCCGATAAGGGGCATGCCCATGCTCTCCAGCTGCCGGCACCGCGCAAGTGCGGCGATCAGTACCGTCCGCTCCGGTGCTGCAATTTGACGATCACCACCGACCTCGTGCAGAAGCAATGCCGCCTGCATGAAGGTGTCGACGATTTGACGGTGATATCCGGTGCTTGCTTCGTTGGTCATCCCATCGGCAAGGATCTGCCGGAGCATCTCTGAGCGCAGCTCCGAGGCCGATACGCGTAACCAGGTTGTTGCGCTTGGATGACCCTCCAGGTAGGCACCTGCTGCCAGCACGCCGAGAAGGTTCGCCGCATAGTGCGATGTTGAAAGACCTCCACGCGATTCGCGCTCGGCAAAGGTCAGCTCAGCATGATCGATCGTCGTGGCAGCCACGATCCTGTCTCCATCCACACTGCTCCAGCCCGACCGACGAGCCCAGTCCCAAGCCACAAGCATCGAATGAAGTCGGATACCCGTACCCATGGGGAACTTCCAGTGCGTGCCCGTGCCGACGGGATAGGACGTCATGAATTCTGTGATCTCCCGCTCAAGCAGGTCGCACCACTCGTCCCGGTTGATACCATCGATGTGCGCCGCTAAGGCATAAGCACACCAATGGTGCATTCTGCTGAGCTCGTGGACAGAGCGAACATCAACCTCCTGGGGGTCGGGATCGCCAACACTCCACCGATCGATGCCGTAGGCGCCGACCAGGCCCGAACGCATCTTGCGAGCAAATGCCAGCACACGAGCACCGTTGACGGCGAACCATGCCGGCGACGGCAGCGGGACAATATTGTCGCGCAGTGATCGACCTTCCGACGGCATGGTCGGCACTCTGGAGCGTGCCCTGCGCACCTCATACACCTCGCGCACTCGGTCAACCAGCTTTCGCACGAGAAAGGGGCGCATCGGTCCGCGCAAGATTCGAAGGGTCCAGCCGAGGTTCATTGTGGCAATTTACCACCGTAGATTTGAGCCATGTGCGGTATCGCAGGAATCATCGATCCAGCCCTTTCGGCTGATGCGCTCGTCGAGGTCGGATCACAAATGCTGCGAGTAACCTCGCACCGGGGTCCGGACCATAGTGGCACGTTCAGCTCGCCCCCTGTCTGGCTCGGCCATAACCGGTTGAGCATCATCGACCTTTCGTCGGCATCGCATCAGCCGATGTCACACGGTAATCTGACGATCACCTTCAACGGCGAAGTCTATAACTACGTCGAGCTGCGCAGCGAGCTATCGGCCGCAGGATACCACTTCGACACCACGGGTGACACCGAGGTGGTGCTCAAGGCCTTTCATCACTGGGGCTCAGCGGCCGTCACAAAGTTCATCGGCATGTGGGCATTCGCCATTTGGGATGCCTCCGAACGGGTGCTCTTCTGCTCACGTGATCGTTTTGGCATCAAACCGTTTCACTACTGTTTCCGCGACGGTCGATTCTACTTTGCATCGGAGATCAAGGCACTGCGTGGTTCGCCCCTTGACAGAGGGGGGCTGAATGAGGCACAGGTGGCTCGCGGCCTCTATCTGGGGTGGATGCATCACTGGGACGAGACATACTTCACTGACATCTTGGCGCTGCCGGCGTCGAACAACCTTGAATGGAGGGACGGACAGATTCACCTCTGGCAGTATGCTGAGGTAGAATCGCTTGAGAATCCGTCGATGACGTTCGAGGAGAACGCTGAGGCGTTCCGGGATGTGTTCATTGACTCGATCCGCATCACATCACGTCGCGATGTACCGATGGGCGTCTGCCTGAGTGGTGGACTGGATTCGACCTCCATCGCGGCCGTCCTGGCTTCGTCAACCACCGAACACGAGGTTCGAGCCTTCACGGCATACTACACCGGCCCCGGAACGGTGGACGAGCGTCCGTACATCAAACACCTGCTGGATCGGTATCCTCAGATCATTTCGCGAGAGATCTCCCCGACCGACAATGATGTGGCCGAAGCGCTCGACCGGATCGTGCATCTGATGGATGCACCGATGCCGTCATCGTCGTACATCTCACAGTACTTCGTCATGGGGCTCGCCGCCGAGCACGGCGTGAAGGTCGTCCTCGACGGTCAAGGATCAGATGAGATCCTTGGTGGCTACATGCACTCTCTGTACCGTGTCATTGCCGAGCACATCGCTACCGGATCATACCTCGAAGCATACCGTGAACTCACGGCACACGCCCGACGTCAGGGGTACTCCTCATCGAAACGAATGAGCGTCTTGGCCAAGAGTCTGCTTGCCGCCTCCCGCAGCGAGCAGCATCTCTATGAGACAGAGTTCCGTCACACGTATCCGTGGCTGATGCGTCAGGGGGCTCAGGCCTACCCCGTGCGGCTCACCAACTACGGTACCAACAGGCTCAATGCCTTTCTCCACAACCTTCTTCGGGTGACACTGCTTCCGACCCTTCTGCATACGGAAGACATCAACTCAATGGCCTTCAGCATCGAGTCACGCGTACCGTTCCTGGATCATCGACTTGTGAACCTCGCCTTTGGCATGCCCAGCGAGCATAAGATCCATCGCGGCGAGACCAAGCGAGTGCTTCGTGCTGCCATGCGAGGCATCGTGCCGGATGCGATCTTGGACCGACGGGATAAGACTGGCTTCATTACACCGGGCCATATCAAGTGGCTCCGCGGTGCGCTATCGTTCACACTTGATGGACATTGGAAAGAGCTCGAGCCATATGTGGACCTACAGCGCTTGAACGTCATCCTGGAGGAGTATCGTCGCGGTGACGACCGGCGCGCACTGCTGATCTGGCGCCTTGCCATGTTGCGCCTCTTCTTGCGCTCGCTCTGAGATGACTATCGGCGTTTGACGAGGTTGATCATACTCATGAGTGCATCGCGCTTGCTGTCCGATACCTCCACCTCATCGCCGTTGCTCAGGACAATGCGCATCACCTTGCCGCGCATGATCCGTCGGACATGATGAATGTTAACGATGTGCGATCGGTGGACTCTCAGAAATGTGTTGGCGGGTAGGACCTCTTCGTAGTCTCCGATGGTTCGTGACATGATCATGTCGCCCCCTCTGTCGAAGCTTACCTGCGTGTAGTTTCTCTCACCCTTGACGTGAATGATGGATTCCGTTGGCCGTACATCGATGCCATTCTGATGCGGAAGCGCGATGATCTCCGGTCGGTAGATCGTCTCGGGATGACGGATGGTTGTGGACCGCATACCACGGCGCTGCGCGACGATCTGTGCGCACGACGCGAAGAGTCCAACGATCACGTCCTTCGGTGTGTGGGCGGAGATGTGACCGCTCAGTCCGTCCATGCCAATGAGCGATTCGTCTTCTCTACCGATCCATGCGACCAATTGGGGTGGAACTCCGGAATCCGACTGCATGAGCGTCATGATCTCGTCGGTAGGAAATCCGGGGCCGATCACGATCACGTCGGGCTCGACCAGCGCACTGCGTATGCGCGCCTCATGAATAGTTCGGCAGACACTCACGATCCGAATAGCATCGCCTGCACACACACGGATCGTCGACTCGATGACATAGCGATCCTCTTCAGCCACGACTAACGCGACACGCAAGTACATTCCTGACTCCCGATCAACAACTTTTGAACGACGGTATGAACAATCAAACGTATGACCGTATTTGTCATAGTTTGAAATACCCCGTTCCGATGGGGTTTACACCGTAGTTTCAGCCTCATGAGCTCAGTCTTCCTACAACTCGCTGTCATCATGCTTGCCGGCGTCGTGTATCGACGATTGCCCGGCACACTGCCGCCGCAGGAGATCCGGCGCGTGATCTCATCGATCGTCCTGAATGTGTTCATTCCCTTTCTCACCTTCGGTGTGATCTCCGCGGCACCACTCGGAGCAGACCTCGTAACGGTACCCGTTGTGTCCATTTCGACGGCACTGATCGGTCTGCTTCTCGGCTGGCTGGTGTATGCGCAGTTGCTCAAGGGGCGTTTGTCGGAACCTGCCATCGGATCTCTGATCCTTGCCACAACATGGTGCAACGCGATGTACATGGGCCTTCCGATCACCACATCGGTCGTGGGCGACCACATTGGACGGGTTCCGATCTTGTATGACTATCTGGGCATGACGCCGCTGCTGTTCACCGCCGGTGCGCTGATCGGAACACGGTATGGGGCCGGACAGAACGGAACTTCTCTCGCAAAGGGGCTTGCAGACGTCGCCAGAATGCCCCCTACCATCACGATTGCCGTTGCCCTGATCATCAACGCTCTCGACGTACCGGTTCCCGACTGGCTCACGGCCGCCGGCATGGGAGCCGGGAAAGTGGTTGCCCCGTTGATGCTCTTCAGCATCGGGCTAAGTCTCCGCATGCCGTCGTGGCACTCAATCCCCATCCTGATGCCAGCGGCCGTCCTTCGCTTAGCGATCGTGCCGGCACTCGTCTTGCCCCTTGCAGGCTTGCTGATCACGGATCCGGATGTGCACCTGGCAACCATGCTCGAATCTGCCATGCCAACGATGATGCTCACCATGGTCTTTGCCGAACGCTTCGGCTTGGATGAGGAGGTGCTGGCGCAGGCGATCCTTGTTTCGACTCTCCTTTCGATGATCACACTGCCTCTGGTACCACAATGGATTCGTTGATACTTCACGTCGCTAGTGGCGACATCGCCATGGAAGCGTTGAGACGTCGTGGGTTGAGCACCATCATCCCGTGGCGTGAGGCGCTGGCGGATGGGCCGGTTGTGGCATGGGCAGAGGACCTGTTCGCACGACGTCGGCACTTTGTTGTCGAAGCCTATGATGCAGACATCGACCAGTACTCGGCGATGATCGAGGAGCCATTCCGAGAGATCACAACGAAGCGATGGGACGCGGTGCATCTGCATTTCGACACAGACCTGTTCTGCTGCGTGAATCTGATGTTCCTGGTCACGCACTTGCGACACGTACCGGAACTTGTGTGGTGGATACGCGATCAGCAGTATCCCCTGAGTCTGCTTGATCGTGTGTTCCTGCATTCATGCTGGCACGCCTATGCCGGGGACGATCCACGCATTCTGGAGGGTCTTATCGAGCAGGCGCCTCGCACCTTGCAGCGATTCATTCCTGCCGTGCGAGCCCATCTTGAGCGATTCCCTGATGTGCACACCGGAATTGGTCGGCCGATGATGATCATCACCGAGCTGAATGAGCGTGGCATCCACGATGATGATGCTCTTGTGTCAGCCTTCATCGCCATTGACGAGAATCGATACGGATGGGGAGACCGTCAGATCATGCGCGAAGCAAAGCTCCTGCGCCAGATACGCTCCGGTTCAGCAGTGACAATGGAGCTGGGAGGGTGTCGATTGGACCTGCGCTCCCCAGTCTGGCGATGGGATGCGGTGAAAGGGCACATCATTGGTCGTGATACGGGTGAGTAGACAGATATCGCGGAGCCCTAACTTTGTCCATGCGTTCAATCCTGCGATCCCTCTTCCGTTTGATCATGCACCGGTATCCTCTGGAACGAGGCAAGTATTCGTTTCTGATGAAGGTCTACTTCCCCTACCTTGCTCCGAAAACATCCACGAGGGTGTCCACACGCTTGAAGTTCGGGATGCGAATGCACCTCGACCTCACGGAGTACCTGCAGTCACACCTGTACGTCTTTGGCGATTACGAGTTGCCCACGATACGATTCATCAGACAGCGCCTCGGCGTGCACGACGTCTGCATTGACGTTGGTGCGCAGATGGGATACCTGTCACTGGCCATGGCCACGGCCGCCAATGGGACGACCATTGTCCATTCATTCGAGCCCGAAGACGTCAATGCCACTCGGTTCCTCGAGAACGTGTCGATGAACGCGCTAACCAACGTTCACCTGCACCGCAGTGCGGTCTCGAACATCGAAGGTATGCTCCGCTTGTACCTGTCGAAGGATCAGAATGCGGGCACGCACAGCACGGTGTACAATCCCGACAACGTCTCCGCAGATTTCGTTGAGATCCCATCAACAACATTGGACGCCTTTGCCGCTGCTCAGAATCTGAAACACGTACATCTGATCAAGATCGACGTCGAGGGGGCTGAGTTCGATGTGCTCCGTGGAGCCGAGAATCTCCTGCGCACGATGCATCCATGCGTCATTCTTGAGCTCAGTGACGCCTTGCAGACGGCACATGGGACCACATGTCGTCAGATCAAGCAGTTCATGGCCGACTGCGGCTATGATGCATTCACGATCAACGACGATGGCTCGCTCGTGCGCTCCTCCATGGATGCGCCTCACATGAACGACAATGTTGTGTTCGAGCAGACGAGAACCTGACTGCCCCCATGAAGATCCGTGTTCTTGGTCCCTTCCCCCCACCGTTCGGCGGCGTTGCGCTGCATTGCGTTCGCCTTCTTGAATCGCTCAGACAACTTGGCGTTGATGCACAGGGCATTTCGCTAGGGGGCTTGCCGGCCGGGATCGATGCGGTGACGGCATTTGGTGCCGGGATGTTCTTTGGCCGCACACCCGTGCATTATCACACCGACGAGGGCAACCACCGCTGGATGCGCCTTTTGTCGCGTCTCTGGCGCATCACACGCACACCCTACATCGTCACCGTGCACTCGTTTCGACACCGTCCCGAGTTTGATGATCCACGCGTGCGCAGAGCTCTGGCCGATGCCTACATTCATGCCAAGGCCGTCATTGGTATCAGCGACGAGGTCATCCGCGACCTTGAGCTCAGGATCGGGGTCAGACACAAGCTCACGCGAACCATCGCATCGAACCTACCGATCAGCACATGGGAGCGCAGCGCCCCTTTCCCTCCAACGTTGGATGCTCATTGGAAGGACGGAACAGTCCGCCTTCTTGCAAATGCCGGACGCATTGTACGGTATCATGACAAGGATCTCTATGGCATCGATGTGCTACTTGATGCCATGGCAATGGTCAGCGATGCGGATGTGCAGTTGTGCATCGCTGTCGGTGAGATCGTTGATGCGGATCTCTGGACCCAGCTGCAGGAGAGGATCGCGGCCGATGGACGCATCCGGGTCCTTCAGGACTCGTCAACACCGCTCGTTCCGGTCGTAGCACATGCCCACGTGATCATTCGTCCCACACGGACCGAAGGTGGTCCCTCTCTCACACTCACGGAAGCGATCGAGTTGGGACGCTGGGCAATCGGCTCTGATGCCGTGGAGCGCCCTGCGGGAACCGTGACGTTCCTCAATGAGGACCCGTCGGACCTCGCACGTGCACTTCGGCAGTGCATATCCGACAGCCGCCGCGGCACCATGCCTCCGGCCATCTCGTCAAACATCGATGCCGTCCAGAAGATCGTGAATCTGTATCAGCGGTGCCAGCTATAACCTACCAACCTCGTATGAGAGCTCTCAGATATCTGTTCCTCTTCGTTGACATCGGATTCATCGTCTATTGGCTCGTCACAGCCTTACTTCTGATTCCCGCAGAGTACGCCTACAACGACTATACCAACCCTATCCTGGTTGATTGGAATTGGTCGTTCTTTCCGCTGGATATCCTGGTCTCTGCTACGGGGCTTTACAGTGTCTGGTTGAGCGGGCGGAATGATGCTCGGTGGAGGTCCTTCGCGCTGATTTCTCTGGTGCTTACAAGCACGTCAGGCCTGCAGGCAATCTCATACTGGGTACTCGCAGGCGAATTCGACCCGACATGGTGGATACCAAATCTGTTTCTCCTGCTGTATCCAATGTTCTTCATCCCAAAGCTCATTGATACATCGAAGCCCCTTGGTTTCCCCTTGTCCCCTACGCGGCGCTCGTAGTTGCGTGGGATTGACCGAGCCTACTTCGTCATCTGGACGCAGACGCCTGCGGAGGTATAGATCTTCATACCGGGCATCGACACCGGAACATCGCGATAGCTTCCATGCTTGAGAGCATGCTTCACTGTTTGCATCTGCAACAACGTGCGGCCGATCTTCTTGAGTCCGTGCTGCTCAACGATACGATCGTTGAAGAACGGCTCATCATAGTCGCCGAAATAGATGCGCTCACGCTCGACAAGGCCGGATGCCTTGACGATGCGTTCGTTGAATGACGCAACATCGTAGTGTCGCTGGAAGAAGACAGGCTCTGAGGTGTACGATTCGCCGTACACATCTTGCTTGACGAACCAGTCGCGCGCATAGCCCTCGTTGAGGGGTGTCGTAAGAACGTACACACCACCCGGCTTGAGCAGACGTGCGCTCTTGGCCATGGCGACTTCGTCCAGGCGACCCTCGAAATGTTCGATCACGCTGATGTTCGTGATAACGTCGAAGGATTCCGGTTCTAGCTCGACATCAAGAAAGTCGTGCACGAGCACATGAAACCGCGATGTGTCAAGTCCGAGTTTCCGCGCATAGGTGTTCTGCACTTCGACCCACGTGAACTTGTCGAGACATGTCACGTCCCATTGGGTATGCGTGGCTATCCACGACGGAAAGATCGACGGCCCCGTGCCGATGTCGAGATAGCGAAGCTTCTTACCGAACAGCGGCTGAAGTTTCTCAGCGATGAGTGGCAGTTCGATGGCACGCTCATATCCAAAGCCCTTGATCCGATACATGAACCGCAAGTGCTTTGCGTGGGCATCGATGTCTTCGAGAAGCTGTCTGTTGATCGTTGACGTCACGTGTGTCTCGCGATGATACTCGTGCAAAGATGTGGCTCTCAGGGCTGAAAGAGACCCTTGAGGCGATCGAGCTCCGTATAATTTGTCAGCTCGTAATGAATCGGTGTGATCGCGGTCCAGCCCTGCTGCACGGCGAAATCGTCGCCATCTTCAAGTTCCGTCAACGTGAGGAACTCACCTTTGAGCCAGTAATATGGTCGACCCTGCGGGTCATTCCGCACATCATACCCATCCTTCCATGCGTTGTGCCCCTGCCGCGTCACCTTCACTCCTCGGTACAGGGAACGATCGATCGGCGGCACGTTGACGTTCAAGAGGGTGCCAGCAGGAAGCTTGAGATCAAGAAGACGTGTGGCCACATCATACGCGACATCTGCAGCAAGCGACATATCGGCCGAATGGTCGAACGTTGCCAAAGAGACCGCCATTGATGGTATGCCCATGAGCGTCCCCTCGGTGGCAGCGCTCACGGTGCCCGAGTAGATGGCATTCACACTCGTATTCGAGCCGTGGTTGATGCCGCTGACGACCATGTCTGGTCGGCGCTCCAGTAGCGTACTCACGCCAAGCTTCACGCAGTCAGCGGGCGTTCCGTTGACCGCCCAGCCGAACACTTCGCCATCACGATGAAAGGGTGTGGCCCTCAGGGGGCTTGCCACCGTAAGGGCGTGCCCGACGGCACTCTGCTGCCTGTCCGGTGCGACGACGACGACGTCGCCAATGCGGCGCATGGCCGACACCAACGCGCTGATACCTGCAGAGTCAATCCCGTCGTCATTCGTCACGAGAATGTACACCCAGCCCCCTTACCGCGTCAGATCGAGATACAGAACAAATGCCATCAGCATCAGCAGAAGCGCCATGCCTACCTGCTGCACACGGATCTTGAAGGCCGTAGGCAGCTCGCGGCGGATGATGGCCTCGATGCCTACGAACACAAGATGTCCGCCATCCAATCCCGGAAGAGGCAGAAGATTCATCACACCCAGTGAGATGGAGATAAGGGCCATAAAGCGCAGGAACGACTCGATGCCCATGTCCGAGCTACGCGAGGCAAGTTGTGCGATGCGGATCGGACCGCCGAAGCTCTCCTTCACGCTCACCGTTCCCTGCAATACGTGAGCCACGGAAGCACCGATCATCGAGATGGTCTGTCCGGTCTGGCTGACGGCAGACGACA
This sequence comes from Bacteroidota bacterium, assembly GCA_041170435.1. Taxonomy (GTDB): domain Bacteria; phylum Bacteroidota; class Ignavibacteria; order Kapaibacteriales; family Kapaibacteriaceae; genus UBA10438. The sequence continues at coordinate 1,855 of JBEAYU010000004.1, read as the reverse complement.
GTGCCTCTGTCAGTGTGAATGTCTCCACACGCTTCGGTCCGGTGTACTCGGTCTCCAGCTGCACGCCGATGGTAGAGTCCCTGGATACATTGACCGTGATAGGGCGAGGCGTTCCATCGCGATCGACGTGGATGGTCATGGTCTTTGACGCGTGACTTCTGATGTACTGCTGGAACTGTACGATCGATCGGATCGGCATCGTATCGACCGCCAGCGGTACGTCTCCCGATCTCAGGCCGGCCTTCTCGGCCGGACGTCCTTTGACCACTTCGCCGATGCGTACGATCATGTTGTCGGGGTACACGCCCAGGCCCGCCTCGGCGGTGAGAGCACGAACGAGGTCTTGACCCTTGACGCGCACCATCATGCGTCCGACATCGCGCTGCAGGAGCACGGTCCGGTCGGACGTATTCGATGCCACGGCCAAGGCCTCGGCCATATCGCCCCAAGTTTCGACGGACTTTCCATCGATGGAAAGGATGCGATCACCGGTCGTGATGCCGCTTTTGGCAAGGGGCGAGGCAGGATCGATCCAGCCAATGCGGGTGGTGGCCATTTCCTCGTGACCAAACGAGAGCGTCAGTCCGGCAAACACGGCGATGGCCAGCAGAAAGTTCATCAGCACCCCGGCACTCAAAACCAACGTCTTGGCAAGGGCGCCTTTCGAGCGGAACTCATACGGCTCGGGCTTGCGGTCTGTGAACTCGGTGTCGAACGACTCATCGATCATTCCGATGATCTTCACATAGCCCCCTATCGGGAAGGCACAGAGTCGGTAATCGGTATGCTCACCCAGTTCCAGATCCTCCGGGAGCTTGCCGAAACTGAATCCCTGCAACTTGTTCCAGCCCAGCACACGCGGTCCCATGCCGAGTGCAAAAACATCCGCACGCATGCCCGTCCAGATCGCGGCCAAGAAGTGGCCAAGCTCGTGAACGAAGACCAGTACGCCAATGACGATAAGAAACGAGATAAGCGGTTGAAGAAAGTCCATGATGGTTCTTTAGACTACCTGTGTGAGGAACTCGGTTGCGATGCGACGCGCCTCGCCGTCAATGGCGATGACGTCGGGCAATGACGGATGATCGACGTGTTCCATGTGGTCGAGCGTGCGCCTGATCACCACCGGAATGTCCGTGAACGCCAGACGCTCGTTGAGGAATGCGGCCACGGCCACTTCATTGGCGGCGTTGACGATCGTGCCGGACGAGCCCCCTGCCGAAAGCACCTCGTAGGCGATGGCAAGGCATGGGAACCGGTCCAGATCAGGGCGTTCGAAAGTGAGTGATCCCAGTTCGGCAAGATCCATCCGAGGAATCTCAAGGGGCCAGCGCCGCGGATACGACAGAGCGTACTGGATGGGCACGAGCATCGTGGGCACGCCCATTTGGGCTTTGACCGAGCCATCGATGAATTGGACCATCGAATGGATGATCGACTGGGGATGAACCAACACGTCGATGCGATCTCCCGGCAGATCGAACAACCATCGTGCTTCGATCACCTCAAAGCCCTTGTTCATGAGCGTTGCCGAATCGATCGTGATCTTAGCGCCCATCGACCAGTTGGGGTGCTTCAGGGCCTGTTGCGGGGTGACGCTCCGAAGCGCATCGGCCGGCAGCGTGCGGAACGGTCCACCGGAGGCGGTGATGACGAGTTTCTCCACATCGGCAGGATGCTCTCCGATAAGGCACTGCGCGATGGCACTATGCTCGGAGTCCACCGCCAGAAGCGTGGCACCATGTCGTGCCACAGCAGGCATGAGAACGCTACCCGCGCTGACGAGAGATTCCTTGTTGGCAAGACCGATGACGTGTCCGGCCTCGATGGCTGCCATGGTTGGAACGACGCCGCT
>JBEAYU010000003.1:0-8965 GCA_041170435.1 Bacteroidota bacterium | reverse complement strand
ACCTGAACATGGTGCTCCTCAATGCCCCACGTGCAATGCAGTTATGCGCACACGCACATCGGCTCGTGGAGAGTTTTGGGGTTGCACTGCCTATCCTGATTGCAGAGGCACAAGGCCGAAGGGGTTCTAGGTTTTGGGTGTTGGGTTTTAGGTTTTAGGGGCCGTCCTCCAGTGTCAGCGCCGTCAACGTGGTCAGCAACACAAGCCCCTTGAGCGGAGCAACCTCTGCGAGGGATAACTGCTACAATGAGGTGTGAGCGTTTCCGCGTTGCTTCAATGCCACTTTGACCAAGGCCAGCATCACCGGCACTTCGATCAGGGGGCCAATCACGGCTGCAAAGGCTTGGTCGGACGCAATGCCGAAGACTGATATGGCAACTGCGATGGCGAGTTCGAAGTTGTTCGATGCGGCTGTGAACGACAGGGTAGTGGTGCGCTCGTAGTCGGTCCCCATACGCTTGCTCAACCACCAGCTGACGAAGAACATCACCACAAAGTAGAGCGTGAGAGGAATGGCAATGCGCACCACATCGAGTGGGAGGGCAACGATGCTACTGGCCTTCATGCTGAACATCAGAACGATGGTGGCCAGCAGAGCAATGAGTGTGATGCGGCCGATCTTTGGCGAGAAAACGTCATCGTACCACGCGTCGCCATTCGCTCTTCGAAGGAACACACGCGTCAGATAGCCCCCTGCCAGTGGAATGCCAAGGTAGATCAGCACGCTCACTGCTACGTCAGACATGGGGATGGCCACATCGACGCCTGAGAGGCCAAGCATGGGTGGGAGCCACGTCATAAAGAACCAAGCATACAACCCATAGAAGAGCACCTGGAACAGACTGTTAAAGGCCACGAGTCCGGCAGCATACTCACGATTTCCGCAGGCAAGATCATTCCACACGATCACCATGGCGATGCACCGGGCGAGACCGATCATGATAAGGCCCTGCACGTATTCGGGCTTATCCGGAAGGAGCAACACGGCAAGAGCGAACATCAGAACAGGTCCGATCAGCCAGTTCTGCACGAGAGAGAGAAGCAGCACCTTTCGATCGCGGAATGCTTCGCCCACCAGTTCATAGCGCACCTTGGCAAGGGGCGGATACATCATGAGGATGAGACCAAGGGCCAGTGGAATATTGGTCGTACCGGTCTGCATGGACTCAAGAGTTGACGGGAGCGATGGTATGAGCGCGCCAAGAGCAACACCCACGACCATCGCAAGCAAGATCCAGACGGTGAGATATCGATCGATGATACTCATGGTCGTTCCTTGGACTGAGGTGAAAGATCGAGCGCGAGTATGAACGACCGAATCTCGTCGCGCACACGACGATACACCTCCAGCGCATCGGCATCGGAAAGCCCCTTGGCCAATCGCGGCGGATCGTCGAACGAATGGTGGATGCGCTTGAACTCTCCGGGCAGATACGGACAGCGCTCACGTGCGGAATCACAGACGGAGATGACCATGTCCCAAGATAGTTCTGGGAGCTCATCAACGTGCTTCGATCGCAGATGCGACGTGTTCACGTCAAGCTCCTGCAACACCTGCATGGCAAATGGGTTTAGACCATGAACTTCAACTCCTGCGGAATAGACGCTGACGTGCTGAGGCAGGAGGTCTCGTGCCAACGCTTCGGCCATCTGAGAGCGACAGGAGTTTCCGGTGCAGAGAAAGAGGATGTTCATGGGCGAAAGCTAATACTGGTGTCGATAACATGTGAGTTAAAAGGGCGTTAAGAGGAGCTCCGACGCAGCGACAGCCCCATCGTTGACGACGTCGATACCTGATATCCTCGCTACCTTTGAGCTGGAGAATTCACATGAGGTTGTGCGTGAGAGGAGTTGTTTCCGTTGTTGGTTGCCTTCTGGCCATCTGCATATGCGGTTATGCCCAATTGCCTACACCGGCTCTGGTGGGGTATTGGCATAACTGGAATGATGTGAACGCCCCCTATCGGTGGATCGATTCGGTTGACGACCGATACAATGTGATCGATGTGGCCTTTGCCATTCCGGTGTCGAATACGGACATGACAATGACGTTTGTGCCTGATCGCGGCACGAACAACGATTTCATTACGCGGATCCAGCGGGTGCAGGCAAAGGGCAAAAAGGTGCTCCTCAGTGTTGGAGGCGCCACAGCATCAGTCGACCTGACCACGACGCAGAACCGTGACGCGTTCGTGACCTCGATGTCGAACCTTTTGAAGACGTTTGGTTTCGATGGCATGGACATCGACATCGAACACGGCGCGTCCATCCTCGTAAACGGCGGCACCATCGCAAGCCCCCAAGCAGCCGCACAGAAGCATCTGATCGAGGCCATCAAATCGATCATGGCGCAGTATCGAACAGACTTCGGACGGAAGATGCTGTTAACCTTTGCGCCGGAGACCGCTTACATCCAGGGCGGTCAGTCCGGATATGGCAGCATCTGGGGTGGCTACCTGCCGATCGTGGATGCATTGCGGGATTCACTGGATCTGATCCACGTGCAGCTGTATAACAGCGGCACGATGTATGGCATCGACAAGAACATCTATGCTCAAGGAACGGCCGATTTCATCGTGGCCATGACCGAGGCCGTGATCAAGGGATTTACAACTCAGGGTGGTACGTTCAATGGCATCCCCGCCTCGAAGGTTGCCGTAGGCCTGCCTGCGAGCGTGAATGCTGCCGGCGGCGGATACGTTGATTCAGCAACAATCAGCAGTGCCGTGAAATACCTGCTCGGCAAAGGACCCAAACCCGGCACATACACGCTTGCTCAGGCAGGGGGCTACCCGGACCTGCGCGGCATGATGACCTGGTCGATCAACTGGGACGCAACGGTTCTCAACCGAGGGGTGTATGACTATGCTGATGTCTATCTGGCTCTGTTCGGATCACCGCCTATGCCGGTTCCGGACAAGGTCACGCTGATTTCTCCGACAAGTACCGACCAGCTGCGCATCAACGAGGCGACTCTCCGATGGGCGCGATCAAAGCCCGATGTCTCCGCGTATCATGTTGAACTGACCATCAACGGCAACGTGATCCTTCGCGATACTGCTCTTACGGACACCTCCGTGATTGCTCGCAACCTACAGCCCGCCAGCTCGGCCATCTGGCGTGTCCGCGCAAAGAACGTCAGTGGTTGGGGGCCCTGGAGTGATCTCTGGAGTTTTCGCACAGTGCCGTTTCCGACACGAGTCCAACTACAGGCACCTGCGAACAATGAGCAGTTGACGAGTAATCTGCCAACCCTTCGGTGGAGACGCTCGCAGCCCGACGTGATACAGTACCGCGTTGCGATCACGTCTCCGACAGGTGCGCCAGTCCTGGATACGGTGCTGGCAGACACGGTACTGACGCGACCCTTCATGCCGGCACGGATCTATATGTGGCGTGTTTCGGCGAAAAACATCTCCGGATGGGGCGAGTGGAGTCCGATGTGGACGTTCATGACTGTGCCGTATCCCGAACAGGTGGAGCTTGTGGCACCCGCTGACTCTGTTCGCACCGCCGCCGACAGTTCACTGATGCTCTGGAAGCGGTCTGGCCCCGGGGTGGATCGATATCACATTGAGGTTCTCACCAAAGGCATCGTAACACTCAACGATTCGCTTGTTCGGGATACGTCGCTGATGCTTCGCAACCTTGCAGCGCGATCAAAGATGACGTGGCGAGTTCGTGCAAAGAACGTCTCTGGCTGGGGAATGTGGAGCTCATATCGACAGCTGACGCATATACCTCTGCCCTCGGTACCGCGCTTGGTTTCTCCGGCTGACAGTGCACGTCTCGACAGTGGACGTATCACATTGACATGGGCGACGTCAGATCCTGATGTTGAGGCCTACAAGGTTGACGTTGCGCGCGACTCAGTGAGCGTGTTCACGGATTCATCTTTGACGACGTCGTCTCTCGATGTGACGGGGTTGGCTCAATGGCCCGTCAACACGTGGCATCGATGGCGTGTTTCGGCCAAGAACGCCTCCGGATGGGGCGAGTGGAGCCAATGGCGGAGCTTCATGATAAGACGCGATACAACGACAACCGTCAACGATGCCACCCAAGACGATCAACTGACGGTCTATCCCAATCCCGCCAGCGATCAGATCATGATCCTGTCCGCCGACGCGCGTGCCGATGATGTGGTCATCTATAGTGTTACGGGAAGCCCGGTTCGCAGTGTGGGTGGTGTGTCTGGACAGCCCCTTGTCAGCATCAATGTTGCCGATCTCCCCTCTGGGATCTACAGCATACAGCGTGGTGCGATGTGGCGCCGCTTCATCAAACGGCAGTGATCATCGATTCATTTCGGCGAAGCGGCGAACGATCTGTGCGGCGAAGGCACGGCGCGCACGATCGTTGAACTCATTGGCATACCGCTCGGCATGATCGAGGTTGCCCATGTAGTACCGCGACACCAACGGTAGCCCCACAAGACCGAGAGCGACCCATCGACTCTGTTCGATCTGCGAATACATGTTGTAGATCATGGCCCCGTTGAGTGCCATCGAGTTGAGTCCGTCGAGATACTCTCCGCAATACATCTGACCCAGGCCGGGGATGATAGCGGACATGATCATGGCCACGGTCGGATCGCGGTAGGGGATCGACGTTGTGTCGGACAGCTTGTTCAGAAGTTGCTGCATCTGCACATCGACGTCAGGTCGGCCCCTTGCCCACTCCCGCAGATACTCGGATGCTTCATTCCACTGGTGTGACAGCAGGCACGCCACGCCGGCAATGGCGTGGGCACGTAACCACAGCACACTGTCGGCAGGGGGCGATGCAAGCACCCGCAAAACAACCAGCTGCGCCTGCAGTGGTTCGTCGAAGACGAGATGAGTGAGGGCAAGCTCCAGGCGTACGCGCGCTCGTTCGGCGGGCGTTCGCGATTTCTCGATCGCCGTGGAGTACGCCCGCAAGGAAGGATTCAGAAGACCGGCCTCACGGCACGCACTACCAAGCTTGGCGTACACGCTAGAGAGGTTCTCGTCATCGGGGTAGAGATACGCATGACGGTAGTACTCGGTGATCGCGGCGTCAAGGTTACCATCACGGACGTACTGATCTGCCACATCGACGAATACCGACTGAGAAAGGGCGGCAAGAGTGCACCATATCAGCAGATAGGAGAAGACCCCGAAGCCGCGGATCATGGAACACCTGCAATGGCAAAACCAGTCCGAAGTCGGAGCTGGAGTTGACGTGTGGCCTCGTCACGCACGATGGAAGCAGACAGGGCCGATCCGTAGATGTTTCCCAAGTAGAGTCCACCGGCAAGACTGCCAAAGATCCAGCCACGCACGGATGACGATCCGTCGCTTGCGAATCCGTCATAGGCAGCGTATCCGAATCCGGCGATCGTGAGGAACGACAAGATGCCGTCCACTGTGTGTCCCGTGTACACCTTACCTGCTCCGGGAATGATACCGCTGAGCAATCCTGCGATGAATGGACTCTTCTGAGGGATGGCTGCCGACTCATCGATGACCAACTTTAGGGCAGCGACCGAGGTTCGTTGTTCGGAACTGCGGGCGAAACCTTCGGCCCGTGCGAGGTTGCTGCGAGCATCGTCCCACCGACGTTGCTCTGCTCTACAGAGAGCGGCCAGGAGCGGAGCATTGAAGCCTACTGTGGCCGTATCCGAAGGGCGAACGTCCGACATCAGCTGTGACACCTGCTCGGCCGCCTCGTCAAACCGCTGTTGCCGATACAGGGCATGTGATAGCAGGTACCGTAGCTGTGGCTTCAGTGTAGGATCGGGTTGGCCCAACTGCCGCCGCACAGCGCGCTCTGCTTGGGCATGGGCTTCGGCACGGATGTAGAGTGAACCGATCCGCAGCGTCAGAGAGTCTGTGCCAGCAAGCCCCCTTACCAACAGTCGTTCCAATTCGTTGGCTGCTCGACGGTATTCTCCGAGACCTTCGAGGTAGGTGGCAAATCCGATGACTCGATCATCTGACATACCGTCGGCTTGCTGACAGGTAGCAGCAGTTGGAGCACAGGCCAGTAGCACTGCGAGGATGAGTGCCCGCAGGGGGCGAGGGAACACGTTCATTTGTGCGAGTGCAGATAGACGTCGTAAGCCGTCACGGGATCGAGGAGCTTTCCTGAGATAGGGTTTCGCTCATGTGGACTATCGGTCAATCCATTGCATCGTGTCAACCGATCGGCTGTGAGCAAAAAGCCTTTAATGACGCCGAAGCGCTGCATCGAGAGCATGCCAAAACGTGAACATGATGGTTCGTAAGCACACACATCAGTGTCCTGCGATGAGATCAGGAGCTGATATGCTCGGACGATCCCGGAAAGCAAAAGCCGTAGTTCCGATGTATCGTCGGCGCGGAAGAAGTTTGCCGCGCGCGGGCGCGACGACGAGACAATGTGATCTTGTTGTTCCGCGATTCGCTGGAAAACTGCGCCGTCCTGTGCACGGAGCTGTGACAGGCTCGAGACCGACACAAGCATCACGAGAAGCCACTTCACCATTTGGTCCTCCTTGGCACAACATCGGATGGAATCCTGAACTCGTCGAGGTGCGCCGGCAGTGATGTGATCATGGACGGATCGGAGAACATCAAGTTCTCCTTTGTCCAGCCCTTCGGCGTCTGCCATCCCCCGTAGATCTCCAACGGCACGCGTCCTTGCGAGATGCCTACATAGGACTTGTACAGGGTTCGCGTGGTAAGCTTCGACTTTGGCGCGTATGACTCGGTCCTGACGACGTCGCCTTTGACCTCTGTAAGGACGATTCTTTCGACCTGTCCTCGTCCGGCAGGGGGCGGGCGCCATGACGAGACCACGGAGTCACCGTTGCGTTTGACGGATTCAACAGTGAAGCCGATCTCGGCAAGACCAAAACTCTCCTTTGTTGAACCAAGAAATGCACTGGCAAAGGGAAGCGTTAGTGGATTGTCCGACTGAAAGATGAAGGCCTTCCGTTCCTTGGGGTAATACACCTGCATCTCCTTACCCGTCATCGTTATGAGCTGGTTGACTGGCGAGGTGATCTCGATGTGCACAGATCCTTGCTGCGAATAATAGATGTTACCCTCAACGATCTCAGGCGGCGACGATGGTGGATAGAGGCTGCGGGTGAAGTTCACGCGCAGATACCCTGTGCCCGGCGCGGCGCAGAGTGAACTGGTAATCAGAAGTGTCAAAAGGAGTCGCATCATCAAGATCAATCAGCTGTTGTGGCTATCTATACGTGCTTCGGCACGGCGCATCTTGTAACGGTGAACGTCGTGCAAACATACGCGGCCTGCCGGCCTGCAATTCTGCTGAATGTACTGACGTGTCTTGGTCTGAAACGACACAAGCAGGGCGTGAGCCCTGCTTGTGAGGATGTCGACATGTGAATGTGAATGTGTCCGTGAAGGTGATTCAACGAACACGATAAGGCCTATCCTACCGAGGAAACTGCCGCAGCGAACGCAACGAAATACAGGATGTAGCCAACGGCTGATACGCCGCATCCGATCCACGCCCACTTGGTCTGAATTGATGTGGCTTCATCTTGGTAACAGTCCGTGTACTTAGCAACATACATGGCGTCCTTACCAACGATTGAGGTCATCGGCGGATCTGGCTTGATGACATACGCACCAATCACGCCCAGACCATTGAGAAGACAACCAGCACCAAACCACACTGTGCTGCTGGTCTTCGAGCTTGCTGCTTGGCGAGCATCTTCGCAGGTTTCGGCAGAATACGCCTTGGAGGCGGTGGTTACGAACATGAGCGAGGCCACTGCCAACGCCGTCATGAATCGCATGATCGAACTTTCCCGAAAAAACTTCATACTGAGGCCCCTCTGGAGTTAGACAAATACTAGACGTTGAGATAACGAATTTGAGAAACATCATCTTCAAATCCAACCCCCAGATGCTGAATTGTATCTTGTGAGTATGAATCCCAATGCAACCCCCTTGTTTGAGCGTTCAAAGAAATGGCGCGATGAGATGGTGGCCTTGCGTGAGCTCACACTGGAAGCAGGGATCGACGAAGAGGTGAAGTGGTACCAGCCGTGCTACACCCTGGATGGAAAGAACGTCTGCATTATTGGTACGCTGAACGATTGCTGCGTTTTGTCATTCTTCAAGGGGGCTCTACTCACAGATCCCGATGGCGTACTTGAGCTACCTGGACCTAACACGCAGGCCGGAAGGGTTCTTCGCATTCGAAGTACCGAAGATGTGACGCGGTTGTCGCCGCAGATACGACGCTTCCTGCGAGAGGCCATTGAGGCTGAGCGATCCGGGCGAGTGATTCCAAAGTTGTCGATAGATCAGAGAGAGATACCGTCGGAACTCGAAGAACAGTTCGAAGCAGTCGAGGGCCTGCGCGGTGCGTTCGAGTCGCTAACGCCTGGCCGACGTCGGGCATACCTCTTGCACTTTAGTTCGGCGAAGCAATCATCGACGCGTCGGGCTCGAATCGAACGAGCCACACCCGATATTTTCGCTGGCAAGGGGCTGAATGATGTATAGATCACGACATACTTTCATGGGACATGGAATGATGAAAACAACCCTCTTAGCTCTTCTCGTTACCGTGCTGCTTCCCGGCTGTGCCACAGTTCTTAAGCCTAAAGGCGAGTACCTAACAATACAGACGGACCCCCCAGGTGCGCGAGTTGTGATCAACGGAATCGAAGTTGGAACATCACCTGTCACGGCTCCGGTGAACGGTACGAAGATTCAGACCATCCTATTGACGAAGGACGGCTATGAGACCAAGACGCGCTTTGTGACCACCTCGATAGGGCCGGGGTGGGTCATAGCAGATGCACTGTTCGGCTTGTGGCCGCTTGTGATTGATGCGGCTACGGGTAATTGGAAGTCGCTTGATGAGTCAGCCGTCTACATTATGCTCGATAAAAAGTAGGGGGCTGAATGCTCGCGCTTCCGAGGTCGATGGTCACCCTGCATTGATTGCGGACGATGTTGCCACCATCTCTGAT
>JBEAYU010000002.1:0-7388 GCA_041170435.1 Bacteroidota bacterium | reverse complement strand
ACCTGTAACCTGTAACCTGTAACCTGTAACCCGTCCATGGATTCCTGCACCTTGAGCCACTCCTCTTGGCTCAACGTTTTTCAATCTGCACGAACACGGTCCCACCATGATGAAGCACTTCTTTGCCGCAGCGTTGCTCGTTATCGCGTCCTCGATCTCGGCGCTGAGCCATGGTGATCACGGGAAGGGGCGTCTCACCAGTTGGCATCTGCAGGGCGGACGTCAGGTGTCGGGCACGTTTCACAGCTTCCGTGGTGATTGGGTTGTTGTGGAGGGACGACACGGCAAACGGACGGCGGTGCCTATCGATGAGTTCTCTCCTGCAGATCAGGATATCTTTAACAAACGAAGAGCGTCGATTGCGTCGCTGAATGCGCCCCCACCATCGATGCCGTCAGCCGCACCCGCTGAAAGCGGACGGTTTGTACCACGGGGGGCACACAGCATGGAATGGGGCGCTGTCGCCGCCTTTGTGTTTCTTGCCGTATGGTTTGCCCGTCGGCGGACACGTATCTACCGAACTCTTGCGATCTCGTCTCTGTGCCTCGCCGCGGCACTTGGAATGAGTCAGCTCAGCACGGCAAACCTGATGGAGATCTTTGGGCCCACGGCACCGGAGAGCATCGATAGTACCTTTGCGGCCTATAAGCCCCTTGTCAAGACCCGCTGGGATGCCACGTACTTCTACGTGGAGAGTAACGGCATGCCCTCGGAAATGCCAGCAATGAAGGGCATCACCGCTTGGCAGCAGCAGGTGCCGATACCGCAGCCATACAGCGGGAACAATGCGTGGTCGATCCCGCTGAATCCCGTCATTGCCGAGGTTCCGGTGTCACTCGACACCGCCCTTCACACCGGAGCGGTCGCGATCGCGGTCAATGGCGTTCCAGTGTTTAACCCCGAGAACAATCGCGGTGAGTTCTCCCAGGATATCGGTGAACTTGATGCCTTTGGCGGACACTGCGGAAGGGCCGACGATTATCACTACCACATCGCACCGGTTCACCTCGCCGCCAACCGCAATCCTCAGTTACCCATCGCATGGGCACTCGACGGATACCCACTCTATGGGTTCAATGAGCCCGATGGATCGAAGGCTACAGGGCTTGATCAGCACCTTGGACACCTTTGGAACGGACAGTATCATTATCACGCCATCGACAAGAAGCCGTACATGATCGCCTCAATGCGAGGTAAAGTGACGGTGCAGAACGATCAGGTGATGCCGCAGCCGCGCGCCTCCGGTGTGCGGCCATTTCTACAGGCACTACGCGGAGCTACGATCACGGATCTGCGGAAGTGTGACAGCAACCATTATGTGCTCCGATACGAGGTCGGTGGTAAGACCAACTTTGTGAACTACCGTTGGGATAGCACGGGCAAAAACTTCGTGTTCAACTTCGTCAAGACTGACTCCGGTCGGATCACTGCCAACTATTCGCGGAAGTGACAATCATGAACATCAGAATGACACTTCTCGCAGTGGTCGTGATAACCATCGTCACACCCTTAGCCATGCTGGCACAGCGTCCGCACACAAAGACGATGAAGCGCATTCCAGATACAGGTCAGACGGGCGACTTTACCTCTGCACCCGGGGAGGACTCGGACGTACGCATCAACACACCATCGTACATCATCGAGGCCGACGTCGTCATCGACACGATTACAGGCCTTATGTGGCAGCGCGCCGATGGAGGCGAAATGGCCTGGGATAAGGGGGCGAGCTACTGCGAGAATCTCGTGCTCGATGGCTTTTCAGATTGGCGCATGCCAACATCGTTCGAATTATTCTCCATCCACGATCTCGGACGTAAGAACCCTGCTCTGCCGCAGGCGTTCACAAGCACCGGCGCCGAGTACTGGTGGTCAGCTGATCCACTTGTAGGCGATAATGCACGGGTGTTTGCGACGAATTCCGGTGGGGGTATCGGACCCCACCAAAAGTCCGAGACCATCTCTTCCGGAGGCACAAAGAAGTTCCACGTCCGCGCCGTGCGGGCCCTTCAGCCCCCTGTCAACATTCCGGTACACTTCACGGACATGGGCGGCGATGTGGTTCGGGACAACTCTTCCGAGCTCATGTGGCAACAGTACTGTCACCCACAGCCCCTTACCTGGGAAGATGCGCTGCGAGTTGCCGACACGCTCACGCTTGGGGGCTTTACGGATTGGCGCATGCCCAACATCAAGGAGCTACATGCGATCCGCGAACAGCAGGAGAAGGGGCCATGTGTTGACCTGCTCTACTTTCCCTGTGTGGCCTCGACCACAACGCTGTGGTCATCCACCACACTCATCTCGCAGAACAACGATCAGGCATGGACGCTGAAGTCGGACCTTGGCGTGATCACCTACGACAAGAAGAACCTCAAGCTCAAGCTGCTCTGCGTGCGAGGGGGCTCACCGGACGTCACATCGGTCGATGATCAACGGGGTGATGCCGAAATGATGACGGTGTATCCGAACCCAACATCCGGACGTATCACCTTCTCACAACCGGTCGTTCGTGCTGAGCTCTTCGATGCCCTCGGAACTCGCGTGTTGGTTGGCCTCGGAACCGATATGGACGTTTCCTCGCTTCCAAAGGGTTCGTACTATTGCCAACTTATTGATGATCGTGGACGGTCAGCAACCGTCATGATCATCAAACACTGATCTTCCATCCGGACCCACCATGAAGTATCTGCACTGCTTCGCGACATCGCTGTTGCTTGCCGCGATCATCACCCAAGCCCAGCCAACACATCCGGCCATCACGTCCTGGATCCAGAACACGACCGGCATCACCGGACGTCACTACATCAAGGGTAATCCCGTACCTGTGGTTGACACGTTCCAAGCGAACTGTCAACTGGTGCAGTACTCAGCAGACTACTCGTATATCCGTGCAAATGGCATCCCGGCATACGTGATCGGTCCGTATCAGGATGGCAATCCTGCTCAGGCCGTTGGACGCAACTATCTCTTCAGGATTCCTCTCAAGCCACAAGTAAACTCCGGTACGAAGACCGTTGTAGGACTCGGCCATATCGCCGTGCTCATCAATGGTGTGCCGGTGTACAACTACGCGGATGCCCGCTCGTACAACAACGCCAACGTGTGGCACCAGAACGCCATCGTCTTTGAGCGCTTGGGATTCGACTGCGCCAAGGGCCATCCCGCGCCATTGCAGACGGGTCCTCCGGGACCGGGCAGTGGCGGCACACAGGGTCAGTACCACCACCATCAAGATCCGTCGGCATTCAACATTGCCAAGGTGAAGATGTCCGATGTGTGTGACATGTATCTGGCCGACGGGCTTTACGTGCCTGATGCATCGAAGCATGGTCCGCTCATCGGCTACTCCTTCGATGGTTATCCGATCTATGGTGCCTATGGCTGGGTTGAGGAAGGGGGCAAGCAGATCGTCAAGCGCATCACGCCGAGCTATCGACTGCGTGCCATCACAGATCGCACAACGTTGGCCGATGGAACGAAGCTGACGGGCAACCAGGTCGGACCAACCCTTGCCCAGCAGCCCCTTGGCGCATATGCAGAAGACTACGAGTTCGTCGCAGGATCAGGTGATCTGGACGTACATAATGGCCGTTTCTGCAAGACCCCTGAATACCCTGAAGGCACCTACGCCTACTTTGCCACGATCGATGCCGACGGTAACTCGGTGTACCCGTATGTGATCGGACCGAGCTACTACGGCGTCGTCGCCACCGACAACTTCCCGTCGCGTACACCCGGAGCCGGTGCCACGAATGTGGTGATCCGCGAACAGGTGCAGACGTATCTGCCGGCGACAACTAATCCGGTGGTGACCATCACATCGACGGCTGTTCTCACAGGCAAGGTCGGCACACCTTACACCTACACGGTGAGGGCCGAGAACAACGTCAAGGCACCAAACACCTACTCACTGCTTGCCGCACCAAAGGACATGAAGATCGACTCATCATCGGGTATGATCTCGTGGGCAGTCCCAGTGCAGGGCACACACGTGGTCACCGTGCAAGCATCGATCGTCTCCGATGGCAAGGCGTACACCGCAAAGCAGACATACTCATTGGTCATACAGGGCAACGCGCCAATCACCGTCGCATTCACATCCACGCCCGTGCTGACAGGCACAGAAGGCAAGGCGTACTCGTATCGGGTACGTGCTCGCGCATCGGATACGGCCCTTCGCGTGACGTACCGGCTGGGGACGGCACCGTCTGGCATGACGCTCAGCATGGGCACCTTGTCGTGGCCAAGTCCTGTGAAGGGCACCTACCCACTCACCATCACTGCCCTTGTGCAAGGTGATACCGCAACAGCGCAACAGTCCTTTACGCTCGTAATTAGTCCCGACACCACGACATCTATCGATGAAGATGCCGTTCTTTCAACGGTAACGGTATTCCCGAATCCAGCCAGCGACGTGCTGATCGTGCAGGTCACAGCGCCAATGACGGAGTCGGCAACCGTAGATCTGGTGGATATGAACGGTCGCATTGTGCGTCGCTCGGTGATCAACCAGGGCAGCACCATGTGCTACGTCGATGTGCAGTCACTCTACGCCGGTGCGTATGTTGCGCGCATCACCCGTGGCGGATCGAATATCAACCTGCCCGTGGTGATCAGCGAGTAACCGCCGTCCTTCATGACCACACGATCATTTGCGCCTGTCTTCATTCTGAGCTTCATGCTCATAACGATGGCAGGCGCTTCTGCATTTGGACAAGCGCTCACCATGATCACGTTTCGTCCGACGTATCATGGTAGCCCCATCCGTTTCGACGCTGAGCACTATCAAGGGGCGAATGGATCACGTGTTACCTTCAGCATGCTAAAGTTTTACGTCTGCGATCTACGCGTGCGCACAACCGATGGCGCCAGCGTCAAGATCGGCGGACATCATTTGCTGGACCTTACCGATGACGAGACGTCGAGCATCTCGATCAACATGCCCAACACTCCCATTGCGTCGTTCGACTTCACCGTCGGCGTGGACAGCGTCCTGAATGAGCAAGGACCGCAGGAAGGGGCTCTCGACCCGCGTAACGGCATGTATTGGACGTGGTCAACGGGCTACGTGTTCTTCAAACTCGAAGGCACGGTCGAGAGCGCATCGCAACCAAAGCGTGTTTATGAGATCCATGTCGGTGGCTACAAAGCCCCCTACCGAAACCTGATCGATGTGCGATGCACGGTTCCTGCTACGTTCAGTGCGACGTCTTCATCATGCACGATCGACGTAGAGCTGGCGGAGCTTCTTGATGGAGACGCAGCGTTTGATATTGTGAAGCGTCCGAGTGTGACCACGGCCCAGCAAGCTGGTGATGTTGCGCCCCGTATTGGAGAGATGTTCCGTGTCCGCTAAGATCAAGGGGCTTGCACTCCTGCTTTGCATCCTCGGCATCGGCCTTGCCGCAGAGCGTCGCGCAGATGATGCGCCGCGCATCCCGCAGCCAGCGGGATTTCCGCCACGGGTGTACCAAGGAACACGGGGAGCGAATGACTCCGCGTTGAACATGCTGGGTCGCGCCCTATTCAACGATCCCACGCTATCGCTGGACAGTTCGACGAGCTGCGAAACATGTCATCAATCGTTTGCGGCGTTTGCCCACATCGACCATGCGGTGAGTCACGGCGTGCAAGGCCGCATCGGACGTCGCAACGTACCATCACTGCAGAACCTTGCTTGGCAGAAGTCCTTCATGTGGGATGGGGCCATCACCAACCTCGACATGCAATCGCTCAGCCCCCTGACGGGTCACGAAGAGATGAGCAACGACCTCGATACGATCCTAGCGCGTGTGGCATCAAGCGCCGAGTACCTTTCCATGATGCGCGCGGCCTATGGTTCCGACTCCGTGAGCATCCCGCGCGTCTTGCGTGCACTCGGCAGGTTCGTTGCCGGACTCGTTTCGGCTGATTCGCGATACGACCGATATATGGCAGGCACGGACACTCTGGCCGACAACGAGCAAAGGGGCTTGGCGCTCTTCCGACGTCGCTGCGCCTCGTGCCATACCGAGCCGCTCTTCACCAATGGCGACTTCGCCTCCAACGGTCTTGCTCCGAGCACCATCACTCCCGATAGCGGACGCTACGAGGTCAGCCGTGTTCGTGATGATCTCTTCCGCTTCAAGGTGCCAACCCTCCGCAACATCACGCGCACCCACCCCTACATGCACGATGGGCGCTTCAAACGTCTGCGCGATGTACTAGCCCACTACGCAAACCCTGCCTCCCTGTCCGACCACACAGACCCACGCGTAAGCTCCATCGGCCCCCTAACCGACACCGAGCGCAAAGACATTATTGCGTTTCTGATGACGTTGGAGTCAGGTTACAGGTTACAGGTGACAGGTGACAGGTGACAGGTGACAGGTGACAGGTGACAGGTGACGGCCGTCATCCCCGCGTGCTCTTCGCATAATTGCCCAGGGCTTCAGCCCTGGGAAATCAGGGAATCAAAAATCCTGTGCATGCTGATTTGTCATGGGGCTGCTTTCTTTCTGTCCCAGGGCTGAAGCCCTGGGCAATTATGCCAAGAGGCAATTCTCTGTGGCCCATGGATCCCCGCTTTCGCGGGGATGACGATGCACGGGCGCCCCGAATTCTTTCGCGCATCGCCCATTCCGTACCCCGGGCCAAGGCCCGGGGCTAGTAAATCCATGATGTCAATCGTTGTTTTGCGCCGCGTTTGGATGGTGAGTTTTTAACAGGGGGTGTGGGACAATGTGGCAAACACACGCCATGGATTAACTAGCCCCGGGCCTTGGCCCGGGGTACGAAATGCGCGATGCGCGTGTCACGGTGATTCATGACGATTGATGTCGGTCATCGCCCGTCATCCCCGCAAAAGCGGGGATCCATGCATTAGAGCCTTATACATGTCTTCGCATAATTGCCCATGGCTTCAGCCATGGGACAGAAAGAAAACAGACCCATATCAAATCAGCATGCACAGGATCTTTGATTCCCTCATTTCCCATGGCTGAAGCCATGGGCAATTATGCGAAGAGGCTGCACCGGGCATCAATAATCAGCCCTGGTCCCCGCCATCCTGTCCAATCCACCGTATTCGATCAAGTGGGATAGCGATGCCAATCCGCTGCTGATCAACGATCCGCTATTTGCGCCGGCCGGCGTGCTGGCTCCGAAGAGCAAGGCCGACCTTGCCTTTACCATGCACATCCTGTCGTGGCTGGCCGTGCACGGCACCGCCGCCATCGTTGAGTTCCGGGGCGTGCTGTATCGCGGCGGCGCCGAGCAGTACGAGCATTACCGCGACCGGCTGTTGACGTTTAGAGAGCGTAGAGTTGGGATTACTCAGGGCATTGAGTAAATTAACTCAATACTCTGAGTAAAATGACCATGACCAAGCTTCGACCATCGACAATCAT
>JBEAYU010000001.1:0-5870 GCA_041170435.1 Bacteroidota bacterium | reverse complement strand
CCAAGCGACGTGCTCGGAGGTCTGCTCATCGGAGCGGGGGTGGCGATGGTCATGCTTGAACTTGTGCGGCGGATATGGCCGCAACTCCCGATCGGGCCGCCCCCTCAAGCGTCGCCGGAAGCCCCGTCTGCGTCCAGTCTCCGGCAATGAAGAGCCCCTTCACTTGAGAACGAAACATGTCGGTCGGTGGCCGCTCTGCATGCACGGAAGGACTGATCAGGGGCGTGGCATGCTTTTCCTTGATCACCACACCATGACGCACCGAAGCTCCGGCCATGCTCTCAGGAAAGAGTCGTCGTAGCTCTGCGTCGCACAACGACACAACATCCTGGGTGGGCATGCCAACGATCTCCGATGCCGAGCTGACGGTGAGCGCAACAAGCCCCTTGGATATCCGCTGCTTGTTAAACACCCATTGTACCGTTGTCGAGAGTGCTGCCGCAAAGTCAACATCCATCCATTGTCGGTCGTACCACAAATAGAGGCTGACGATCGGACTCATGTGCACATCGGTCATCAGAGGCATCACAATGCCCGACTCTTTCGCCAGACGCTCGAGTGCTCTCTGCGGTATGGCACACACGACGGCGTCGGCCGCAACGGCTGTCCCATCGGACAGGTCAGCACCCACAACACGTCCGTGCTGGATCAGAAGCCGATCCACACCAGTGCTACGTTGAACCTGACCACCGCGTTGAACGAGCCACTCCGGTAGCGGATCGACCAGCTCGCTCAAGCCGGCCCGGGGGATCAATAGTGTGGCATCCTCAGTGGATCCAAAGAATGCAAGCCGCAGGACCGCGCTGAGCATCTCGGCCGAGGCACTCTCGACAGGCGCGTTCAGCGTGGCCAGGATAAGGGGCTCCCAGAACCGCTCAATGGCCTGACGCGGCTGACGGGTACGTGCAAACAACTCGGAGCAGGTCAGCCCCTTGGCCATACTCGGTCGTGCCAGGATGCTCGTGGCCTGACGCACGATGGCTAGTCGCGCCATGATGGGCATGGAGCTGAGCCTCATCAGACCAAGCGCCATTCCGAGACGTCCCGGCAACAGCCCTGCGTCAAGCACGTTGCGGCCCCGTACCGGATCGACGAACGCAATCCGAAGAGCCTTCTGCCGCTCAAGATGGTGTTCCGTTGCCAGATCCCGACAAATGCGCAGGAGCTCGGAATAGCACCCCATCATCACGTGCTGGCCATTGTCGATGACGTCGCCCGTGGTGCGATCGGCAAATGACCGGGCACGCCCACCCAGATATGGGCGCTCCTCGATCAGCTCAACAGTCCACCCGAGGCGGGCTGCCTCCATGGCTGCCGCAATTCCTGCCCAGCCCCCTCCGATGACCAACACCTTCATTGGTTGCAAATTGCGGAAATGCCACACGCCACGTTCGAAGATTTCGACCGGCTCGACATTCGCGTCGGGACCATTCTGCGCGCCGAACCTTTCCCGGAAGCCCGCAAGCCGGCATACAAACTGTGGGTCGATCTCGGAGGGGGCGATGTGCGCCGCTCAAGTGCCCAGATCACGGACCTCTACACGCCCGAGACACTTGTCGGACGCCAGGTCGTCTGCGTGTGCGGCTTCCCTCCCAAACAAATCGGTCCCTGGATGTCCGAGGTCCTCGTTACCGGCTTCCATCTTCCGGATGGCTCAGTCACCCTGTGCGTGCCTGAGAGAACGGTAGAGAATGGCACGAAGCTCCGCTGACGCGGAGGGACTCTTGCAGAGGGACTCCGCTTCGCGGAGGGACTCTTGCAGAGGGACTCCGCTGACGCGGAGGGACTCTTGCAGAGGGACTCCGCTTCGCGGAGGGACTCTTGCAGAGGGACTCCGCTGACGCGGAGGGACTCGCTGCGCGAGGGACTCTTGCAGAGGAAGTCTGTAACCTGTAACCTGTAACCTGTAATCAGACATCCGCACTTTCGTACCTTTGTAGCCCTGCGGAAGTGGCGAAATTGGCAGACGCACCAGACTTAGGATCTGGCGGGGCAACCTGTGAGAGTTCGAGTCTCTCCTTCCGCACGCAGCAAATCACCAGTAATTCGGCCCGATACGGCCCGACGGAGAACCGTTTGGAACGCACCATAACTACCCTGCAAGGGTGTTCGCGAGAAGTTCGCATTTCACTTGTCAAATCTGAGCTAAAGCCTCACTATGAAGAGGCTTACGTCAAGGCGCAGGCGGGGATCACCCTGCCGGGCTTCCGCAAAGGCAAGGTACCGATCGCCATGATCAAGCAGCGCTTTGGACGGGAGATTGAGAGCGAAGCTCTGGAAACGATCGCCGATGCTGAGTTCCGATCGTTTGCTCAGGGTGAGAAGCAACGGGTGGTTGGGAACCCCGCTCTGACGGACATACAGAAGTCAACCGATGGCGTCACATTCACGATCCGCTATGACGTTCTGCCGGAGATCCAACTCGGCACCTATCGTGGACTGACCCTTAGCAGACCCGTCAAGGAAGTGACCGAGGAGGATGTGCAACGGGAGATCGACCGCATCTGTATGCGGGCAGCCACATTCGAGCAGGCCGAACAGATCGATGGAACACTGTACGTCGTCAGCATGACGATGCATGAACTCGATCGGGAAACCTCAATGCCGATCATCGGAGCCGAAGCAAAGGAATCGCGGGTGTTCCTCGAAGATGAGTCAGTTGACATGCACCTTCGGAGCTCTCTGACGAACTGTAAGGTTGGTGACTCGTTCACATACGTCGCAGAGACTCAGGACGAGAACGCCCAGCCCCCTAGCTACCGCGTCACCGTTGGAGATGTTCAGCGCGTCGTGCCCGCCGAATTCACAAATGAGTTCGTCGAGATGATCACAGGCAATCGCATGCACACTACGGAGGAACTGCGATCCGACATCGAATCACAGCTGCGCGACTATTTTGAGCGGGCCACCCAGCAAAGTCTCGAGAATCAGATCATCGACCAGCTCGTGGCTGCCCATCCAATGGATCTTCCGGAGCCGCTGGTTCACGCCGTCATGCACCGTCTGTTTGATGATTTCAAGCAGCGCAATGAGGGGGCGCCGGGGATCGAGAAGCTCACCGCGCATGACCTGGAGAACGATCTGCGAGCACCTGCCGAACGCATCGTACGGTGGGAACTCATCCGCGACGTGATCGTCGAAGCTGAGAGTCTGACCATGACCGACGAGGATGTGACTGCAGCCGCAGAGCGATACGGCATCGGTGAAGACCAGCTTCGCATGGTTCTGCGTCAGAATCAGTCCATCGAAGACCAGATCCTTGCAGAAAAGGCCGTCAAGACGCTCATAGACTATGCGATCATCACCGACGTCAACGTCGACCAGATCGAGGACTGACATCACCTCAGCGGTCTTTTTGCCCGATAGATCACGAACCACCGGAAGGAATCCTGCGATGCAAAATCAACTCGTGCCAATGGTCGTAGAGCAGACAAGTCGTGGCGAACGCTCCTACGACATCTACTCGCGCCTTCTGAAAGAGCGGATCATCTTCATCGGCACGCCGATCGATGATCTCACGGCGAGTTTGACCATCGCTCAACTCCTGTTCCTTCAGAGCGAGGATCCAACAAAGGATATTTCACTGTACATCAACTCGCCGGGTGGAAGCGTATCTGCCGGATTGGCCATCTACGACACGATGCAGTTCGTCAAGCCGGACATTTCCACGATCTGCGTGGGTATGGCCGCATCGATGGCTCAGGTCCTGTTGTGTGCAGGTGCCAAAGGCAAGCGCTTTGCCCTGCCTCATTCCCGCATCATGATGCACCAGCCCCTTGGCGGAACACAGGGTCAAGCAACGGACATCGAGATCTACACCAGGGAAATGCTCCGAATCCGTGACACGCTCTATGGCATCATTGGGAATCACTCGGGTAAGGACTACGAAACGATCAAGAAGGATGCCGATCGGGATTACTACATGTCTCCCGAAGAGGCATTGAACTACGGACTGATCGATAAGATCCTCACGCGTACGACATAAATTGAACCGAGTCACTCGGTTTCAGCATGAGCACCACCCCTACCTCGGAAATCCTGCATTGTTCGTTCTGCAATCGCAACGCGCATGAAGTTGCGAACCTTATTGCGGGTAAGGGCGTCTATATCTGTGACGTCTGCGTACAGAACTCTGTAGAGATTCTGAAGAAGAACGCTCCGGCGCAGAAACTTCGGACAGATGTGACGGCACTCCTCAAGCCGTCGCAGATCAAACGACAGCTCGATGATCACGTGATCGGCCAGGACGAAGCCAAAGAAGTGCTTGCCGTGTCGGTGTACAACCACTACAAACGCATTCAGTCGAAGAACCTGGTGAGCAGCTTCGACGAGGTCGAGATCGAGAAGTCGAACATCCTCATGCTGGGTCCAACAGGCACTGGCAAGACCCTTCTTGCTCAGACGCTTGCAAGAATCTTGGATGTGCCGTTTGCGATCGCCGATGCAACCACGCTGACCGAAGCCGGCTATGTTGGTGATGACGTCGAATCGATCATTGTCAATCTTCTGCAGAATGCCGACTATAACGTTGAGCGTGCCGAACGAGGAATCATCTACGTCGACGAGATCGACAAGCTCACTCGCAAGAGCGACAGCGCGTCGATCACCCGTGACGTCTCCGGTGAGGGTGTTCAGCAAGGTCTTCTGAAGATCCTCGAGGGCACGGTAGCAGGCATTCCTCCAAAGGGAGGTCGTAAACACCCGGAACAGGCTCTTGTGTACGTCAACACCAAGAATGTACTCTTCATCTGTGGTGGTGCGTTCGAGGGACTCGAGAAGATCATTGCCAAGCGCATGAAGCCCACCACAATGGGATTCACCGCATCAACCCCGGCGACCGTAGAAGAATCGATGGAGCTTCTGATGCATGTCGAGCCGGAAGACCTCATGCGATTCGGATTCATACCGGAATTCATCGGACGTCTGCCCGTGGTGACAGCCCTGCATCCGCTGACGGATGAGGCGATGCTCGACATTCTGACGGGTCCGAAGAACGCACTAGTGAAGCAGTATCAAAAGCTCCTTCTTTTGGAGGGCGTCGAGTTGGCGTTCGAACAAGGTGCCCTCGAGGCGATCGTTGCCAAGGCACAGAAACGTCGCACAGGAGCTCGTGCCCTACGCGGCGTCATGGAAGACGTGATGAATCCAATCATGTACACGTTGCCCGATGCCGTTGGCGTTCGAAAGTGCATCATTACGGCCGACGTTGTGACGCGATCTGCTGCTCCAGTGCTGGAGCTTTCAGATCAGCAAAAAGAGGTCGAGCGGCTATCCAAGCAGCGCCGCACCGCCGAGCGGTAAGAGCTTACGAGCGCTGTCTCGACGCCAAGAGCAGTCCACCAACAACCCCCGCGGCCCACACGCCATGGATGATGGCAAAGATGAAGGGGGCGAGCAGCATCGTCGTCAGAATGCTGCGTCCATCAGGTGATTCCTCCGACAGCACGACTGGCATCAACGCTAGCAATGCTGCACAGCTGCTGATACCAACGTAACCGTACGCCACGGCGATGAGAGCGATGGCGTAGGCGGGCGTGAGGAGTGACAAAAAGACGAGCACCACCACCGATAGGAGCGCCATCACGGGAATGATCTGTCGCAGATGCACAGACGCGGGGTGTTTCTTGATGACGGCAGCCTTCCACCATCCGTAGCGCCAGCGCTGAGAGACGAGTCCACGCAGAGTGGGTCGTGCAAGCAGACGAAACTCCGGCGAGGGTAACGCCAGAACGGATATGCCAGTGCGAGCGGCCCGATAGTCAAAGTCGAAATCTTCATTGGTCAGGAGCGACTCGTCATAGCCCCCTATCATTTCCCAAACACGTCTGCTGTAGCAGGACATGACGGCATGGGAAACACGGACAGGACGG